>CAITTG010000072.1 GCA_903895255.1 uncultured Verrucomicrobia subdivision 3 bacterium | reverse complement strand
GAGGGTTGGCAAGGTTTGGGCCGGCGTTTGATCGTGAACCAGTTGGTGCGCCATTTTTTTCAAGTTTTCACCCTTTCCAGATCTGCGTTCATCGGCGCTGATCTGAGGTTAAAGTCGTTTTTTAATTGCATCGTTCCGGCTGCGAGCCCATGGAATCAGTCGGTCCCGGGGGAATCGGGGTCGATTTCGGGTGTCATGGTGCGCAGGAAATATTCCGCCTCGCACATGCCTTTGGCCTGGGCGGAGAAATCGAGGGTGGCGAACAGTTCATCGATTTCGCCGTGTTGCAAACGACGGACCCAGGGGGCGTTTTCCCGGACGGTGTCATCTTGTTCCTGCTCCGCCAGGCGCTCCCGGGCGCGGCGTTCCATTTCGATTTTGAGCCGCTCGGTCAGGAAATCCTCGCGGCGTTGGGAACGCAGGGTTTTCAGGAATTCCTGAATGCGCGCGCACCGTTCGGCGGGATCGGACAGGCCGTCCAGCAATTCACGGACGGCCACGGCGAAATCGGCGGTGAGCACCCGGGACAGACGCTGGTTCAGCAAGGTCTGCCGTTGCATTGAGCCGGGGTCGAGGTCGTCGTCCTCCTCGGACACCGCGCGCAGGGCGGCGCGGCGCTCCTGCTGTTTCTGCCATTGCACATAGCCGCCGGTCCGCCAGTTGGAGAGGTTTTGATCGCTGACGGGCTCGCCAGCGAACGAGGCGGCCAGCAGGGCTTGCACGGCCGGGAGTTCATTCAGCCAGGGCAGCAGGGTGACACCGGTTTCGCCGTCAAACAGGCGTTGATTGAGTTGTTCGCGGATGGCGACGGGGAGACGACCGATTTTGCCGTTATGAGGTTTCATAGTTATGCTTCGGGGCGGAGGAGTTGGGGGAGGGTGTCGCTGATGGCGCTCAGGAGAAAGGTGGCAAAGGCCTCCGGAGTGGGGGCGGAAAGATCCCGGGCGAAGGCTTGCAGGTCCGGGTGCGCCAGATGGAGCGGGTCGCGGGCGTCGGTGGCCAGGATGAGGGGCACGAACACTTCCCGCGCCCATTGGTCGGCGGTGGCGCGGGTTAAATCGGGCAATTGGCGGGCCTGGCGCAAGGGGAGGAGGACGGGTTCAGGGGGCGGCGGTTCCGGCAAGCGCCACCAGATGTGCAGCAGCATGGCTTGCTCGGTTTGAATGCTGGAGTAGGTGTCGTCGCCCAATTCAGCGCGCATATCCTCCAGGCGAGGAATCAGGGCGAGGAGGTAGCGGACCAGCGGGGCATCGGGATTGAACGTGGCGGCGGGCCGGGTATCAACCAGGGAAGCCGCGCCCAGATCGAGGCGGTCGCCGAGGGCCAGCAACCGGGGCCGGCGGTCATGATGCCGGTAGGCGAGCAGGGGCCAGGCGGGCAGGCTTTGCGCGGCGGGGGCGAGATGGTCGGGGAAGGCATCGGCGAGGCGGTCGAGGGTGTTCACGCGGGCGACGACGTCGCGGGCGAAGTCCTCCAGCGGCTGGCCGGGGGCGAGGGAGCCATCTTTTTGCCGGCCGATGTCCGGATGCCGGTGGATGTGGCGGCGGAGGGTGGCGGCCAACTGGCCGCCCTGATCGAACAACCAGCCATAAAAAACCGCTTCGAGCAGCTCCGGGCGGGTGGTGACGGCGGCGCGATGTTTCACAAAATCGGTCAGCTCACTCAAAATGGTGGCAAGCGCGAGGTCCAGACTGGCGAGCACCGGCCCGGAGGCGGCGGCTCTGGCGGGGTCGGGGCCGGTGAGGTGGAACTCGCACGCGGAGGCCACGGTTTGCATTTGGCAGACCAGGGCGCGGACGGGCGAGGAGAGTTCAATGGCCAGAACATCCTTGGGGACTTTGGCGAGGGCCCGGCAATAGGTGAGGGAATTGGGGCCGGGGAGGGCCGCCAATTCGCGGTCTTTGCCGGTTTGACGGGCGGTGATGGCGAGGTGGAGGTAGGCGCGGAACTGCCGGAGGGCGATGTCGCGCTGTTTGGCTTTCCCGGTGAGGGGGGCCTGATGGTCATCCTGGTTCTTAGCTTCAGTTTTCATCGCGCACGAGCATGACAGGGGACCCTGGACAAAGGCTGTCCATGTGAATAACTTTTTGAAAATATTTTAAGGGGGGAGGCAGGGAAAATTTAACCACGGATGGACACGGATAAACACGGATTTAGGGGGCGGCGGAATGGCCGCAAAAAGGCGCACAATTCGCAAAAAAGACGGAGGGATTTAAAAAACCGCGAAACACGCGGAAAAATTCTTTTATAGAAGCTGACGAAGGGGACAATTACCGAGAGGGAAGGGACGAATTGACTTTAATCACGGATGGGGAGCTGTATTTCCAGCAGGGCGGATGCGCTACCGGGTTGTGGCGGTAATCGGATTAAGGGTTCCTTGGGACGGGCTTTTAGCCCTTGGTCTGGTCTGCTGCAGGTTTCCCAAGCCGATGGCTTGGGCTGGGATGAGGCCGCGCCCTTGGCGCTCGTAGGGGGGCCATGCCAAGGTCCCGTCGGAGCCCGTCGGGGAACCTTGAGGATGCCTCCATTATTCCAAATTGGAAATTTCAGATTTCAGAGGGAAGGGGGAACGGCGGTCGCAGGCCGCCGCCAGGGGGTGGGGAGGGGCGGCCAGAAATGGCCACCGCCATTTTCCGGTAGAATTTGCAGCTTCATATTCGCTTAAGGTTGGTCCTGCTAAAGTCGGCGGTGCAAACATGAACAATCCGAGCCATCACCAACCAAAAACCTGACTGTTATGAAAACTCGTCATTTCCTCACGACCCTGGCTCTGGCGGGGTTGGGCACGACCGCCATTCCCGCGGCGGCGGACCCGATCATCACCTGCTGGCAGACGAATTATGCCGGGCAGTATGCCCGCATCTACACCAATGCCGCCATGCAGAGCGCGGGCACGGCGTTGACCACGTGGAGCAATGGTTCGCAAACGCAGTCGCAACCGGCATACGCGGGCGTGCAGGAGCTGTATTCCGGCACGAATTGGGTGTATGTCCGCTCGACGGGCCTGGCCAGTTACACCATGGGTCCGTGGTCGGTGGGGTTCCCGAACCTGCCGGCGAACCAGCAGACGCTGTTTCGCATTCCCCGGACCACCGCAGTGCCCACGAGTCACACGGCCAGCGGCGGCGGGGCGGTGGGCATGTTTGTGGACGGGGTGGCGATGTTCAACAGTTGGGATGCTTTCACGTATGATCCGAGCACGGGTCAGGACACGGGGAATTACACGGGTTACTGGAACCGGGATGCGTACGTGAACGAGGGGGCGACCTTTGATCCCGCCTACGCGCACCAGCAAAACACGGGCACGTATCATTATCATGCCAGTCCCATCGCGTTGCGTTATCAACTGGGGGATCATGTGGATTACAATGCCACGACGAAGACGTGGTCCGAGTCCACCAATACCCCGACGAAACATTCGCCACTGCTGGGCTGGGTGGAGGATGGGTTTCCGGTTTACGGTCCCTATGGCTACAGCAATGCCACGAATGCGGGCAGCGGCATTCGCCGGATGATTTCGGGCTATGTGATGCGCAACGGCCAATATGGGACAAGCAATCTCACGCTGTATGGCCGCACCACGATTCCGGCGTGGGCGGTGCGGTTGGACAACGTCAGCTCGAATCAGGCGGGTCCGGCGGTGAGTGCGAGTTATCCGCTGGGACGTTACATGGAGGACAATGATTATCTCGGGGACCTGGGCTATGTGCAGGGCAAGGACTTTGACCTGGACGAGTTCAACGGGCGTTATTGCGTGACGCCGGAATATCCCAATGGCACTTACGCTTACTTCGTGGCCATTGCCAGCAATGGCGTGCCGGTGTTTCCCTACAATATTGGGCGCGGGTTTCACGGCACGCCGACCGGCGGGACGGTCACGAGCGTGAGCACCACGGTGGTGACGAATTTCCTGGGGTACACGAACCTGGTCCAGAAGTTGAATGCGCCGGCGGTGAGTGGCGGCACGGTGGCCCTGACCTGGAGCGCGCTGGAGGGCGGGACTTATGAGGTGGAAACCAGCACGAACCTGGCGGGCAGTTGGAATGTCAGTGCGACGGGGGTGACGCCGAATGAAATCAACGCGGGGGTCACGAACCAGGTGGTGGCGGGCAGCCAGTTCTTCCGGGTGATCCGCACGGCGGTGGCGGCGTATCAGGGCGCGGGCACGACGACCTTTGGCAGCACGGGCAGCGGCGGCGGCGGCGGGGCCACGGTGAATGCACCGGGTGGCACGGTGACCCGGGGCACCACGGTGACGGTGAGCATCACCCTGCCGGCGAATCCTCCCGCGCCGCCCGCCAACGCGCCCATTATTAGCGTGACGCTGGCGGGCACGATCAGTGGCACGAACTTGTCGGACGCCACGTCCGGCACCGTGCTGGCCACCTTTACGATTCCGGCGAACGCGCCCACCGGGGCGCAGACCATTGTGGTGAGTTTCCAAAACCCGGGCAGCGGACCGGCGCCGACGTTTACGTTGACGGGGGGAGTGACGATTCAGTAAACATCCAAGCACCAACATCCAACCTCCAGAGAATAATCAATTATCAAAGGCCAACAACCAGCATCATGGTCAAACCCATTTCCAAATTAAAATTATCACGCTTGTTGGCGCGCCGTTTGATGCTTGGAATTTGGATGTTCGCGGGAGGTTGCATGTTGGATGTTGGAGCTTCCGCGTTTACGGCCGCGCTACAGGTGCAAATTATTCCCAAATGCAACGGCGCGGCGGTGCAGCCGGGGTCGCTGCGGTACCAGTCGGCGGGGGGCGAAAGTTTCTCCATCACGCGCGTGAGTTATTTGCTGAGCGATTTCGCCCTGCAACGGAATGACGGCTCCTGGCTGGACCTCACGAACGCCGCCGCCTGGCTGGATCTGGGGGAAAATCGCGACACGTTCCGGCTGGAGAATGTGCCGGCCGGTGAGTACCGCGCGGTGCATTTCGCTTTGGGTTTGGGCACGAATCTGAATCATGCCGATCCCAGCCAGTTTCCGGCGCGCCATCCCTTGAATCCCAATTTCAACGGTCTCTATTGGAGCTGGCAGGGGGGCTATATCTTTCTCGCGCTGGAGGGGCTGTGGCGCAATAGCGAGGGCGCGCTGGATGGCTGGGCGTATCACCTGGCGCGGGACGCGAGTTGCACGCGCATCATCCTGGCCGCGCCGTTGGAAATCACCAACCTCACCCGGCTGGAACTGGACTTCGACATCGCGACGTTACTCAACGCGCCGCATCCGCTCGCGTTTGGGAGGGACGGCAGTTCGACGCACTCGCGCCCGGGGGATCCGGTGGCGGCGGCATTGCTGGCCAATCTGCCGGGAGCTTTCCGGGTGCATCACGTGAGCGCGTTGACGGAGGCGGAGATTCTGGCCATCAATCCCCGGCCGCTGTATCTGCCCAAAACGTACACGCCCTATCGTTTTGAAATGGGCGCGACCTTTCCCATCCCGGATTTGCCGCGCGACAATCCGTTGATTGTGGAGCGCGTGGAGTTGGGCCGGACGCTGTTCCATGAGAAGCAACTGTCGCGCAATGACCGGCAGTCCTGCGCGGACTGTCATCAGGTCACTTCGGCCCTGGGCGATCACAAGCCGGTGGCAATCGGCGCGGAGGGCCAGACGGGCGCGCGCAACGCCATGCCGCTGTTTAATCTTGCGTGGAAAACATCCTTCTTTTGGGATGGCCGCGCCCCCAGTCTGCGCGAGCAGGCGTTGCAACCCATCCAAAATCCGCTGGAGATGCATGAGACCCTGACCAACGTCGTTGCCAAGCTGGCGGGGGCCGATTTTGATTATGCGGTCGCCTTCACCCGGGCGTTTGGTTCGCCGGAAATCACAGCGGAAAAAATCGGGCTGGCGCTGGAGCAGTATGTGCTGGTGCAAACGTCCTTTGACTCCAAGTTCGACCGCGTGCAGCGCGGCGAGGAGCAGTTCACCCCGGCGGAGCAGCGTGGGTTTGAACTGTTTGCGACGGAATACGATCCCCGGCGCGGCCAGTATGGGGCGGATTGCTTTCACTGTCACGGCGGGCCGTTATTCCAGAGCCAGGGCTTTGCGAACAACGGTTTGGACGACGTGTTTCGAGATCCCGGCCGGGCCAAGGTCACGGGGAACACGAACGACCTGGGCAAGTTTGCCGTGCCGTCCCTGCGCAACATCGCGCTCACGGCGCCGTACATGCACGACGGCCGGTTCACGAACCTGGACCAGGTGATCGAGCATTATGCGAGCGGGGTGAAACGCAGCGCCACGCTGGATCCGAATATCGCGAAGCATCCCGACGGCGGCCTGCCGCTCACGCCGGCGGACAAGCAGGCGCTGGTGGCCTTTTTGGAGACGCTGACGGATGAGCGGTTTGCGGGGGAGTGAGCGGCTCGCAGCCTCAAGGTTGGGCCGGGGGCAGCATTGTCCAGTTCAGGCCGTCCGGGGAGGTGAGCAGGCCGAATGTGGTGCGGTTGCCGCTGGCGGTGCCCATCAAGATCATCAGCCACTGGCCGGGTTCGCGCCAGACGTAGGGCGCGCCAAATTTGACCCGGTTCCAGCGCTGGCGCGGGATGGCGAGCACGCCTTGGGGCTGCCATTCCAGCAGGTTGGGCGAGGTGGCGGTGGCGAGGTGCTGGGTGGCGAGGCCCTCGCTGTAAATCATCGTCCAATGTTCGCCGGTGCGGAAGACCATGGTGTTTTCCACGCCGTCGGGGGCGCGTTCGGAGAAGCCCAGGAGCGGGGCGTCGGGGGTGAGGATTTCCCAGTGTTCCAAGGCCGGATCATGGGTGATGGCGTGGCCCATCAGATTGCCCCGGATGACGGCGCCCTGGGCATTGGTGCGGTAGGCGGAGCCGATGAAGAAACAATGGAGCGTGTCGCCATCAATCACCAGCGAGGGATCGATCAGCCGGCCGATGGTGTTCCACTTCAAGTGGCTGGCCGCGTCGAGGAAAAAGCGCGGGGCGGACCAATGGGTTAAATCCGGGGATTCACTGAAGCACAAGCGGCAGGGGTTTGCGGGATAGGTCTGGTAGGGCAGGATCCAGCGGCCATGCCAGAAAACCACGTCGCCCGGGGAGGCGTAGCCCTTCGCAGAAACGTCGTGGTCGTCTTTGAAGGCCCGGAAATCGGTGGTGGTGGCGCAGGCGATGGCCCAGTTTTTGGGGTCGCACCAATTGCTGTTGGTGCCGGAGAAGCGGGAGTAGAAAATCGCGTAGCCATTGCTGGTTTTGAGCACCGAGGGGTCGCGGAGATTATCCGGCGACACCCAGACGGGATTGCGCAGGGCCGACCAGTCTGGCGCGGCGGCGAGCGGTGGCTGGCTGGCCGCGCTCAGGAAGGAAATCGCGGCGTAAAGCAGCAACGGGCGGAGCGGTGTCATGAATCGAGGTTTGGTCACTAGCTCAAGCTTGGCAAAGGGATTTTATTTCGGCCATACGATTTTTGGCGGATTGCCACGGAGCGCGGCTTTGATTACTGTTGCCGAAATGCCCGCAACTCATTGCATCACTGGTTGTTTGTCCCTGTCCGGCTGGCGTGCCGCGCTGGCCTGGCTTTGCCGATTTTCCACTCTGGCGGTGGGCTTCGCGCTCGCCGCACCGCTGGCGGCGCCGGCCATGGACCTGCCCGTGACCCCCGGTAAATTCACCGGCACGATGGAATCCCTCACCAATTATACGTGTCCGGACTGGTTTCGTGATGCCAAGTTCGGCATCTGGGCGCACTGGGGGCCGCAGGCGGTGCCGATGGAAGGGGACTGGTATGCGCGGATGATGTACCAGCAGGGTTCGAAGGATTATCAGGACCATCTGGCGCGCTGGGGCCATCCCTCCACCAATGGCTGGAAGGACATCATTCCGCTGTGGAAGGCGGAAAATTGGGATCCGAACCGCTTGATGGCGCTCTACAAAAAGGCCGGCGCGCGCTACTTCGTCAGCATGGGCTCGCATCACGATGACTTTTTCCTGTGGAATTCGCCGCTGCATTCGTGGAACGCGGTTAATTACGGGCCGCACCGGGACGTGGTGGGCGACTGGCAGAAAGCGGCGAAGGCGGAGGGACTGCCCTTTGGAGTGTCAGAGCATTTGGGCGCGAGCTTTACCTGGTTTCAGGATTCCCATCAAGCTGACAAAACGGGTCCGCTGGCGGGCGTGCCCTACGACGGCGCGAATTCCAACAACTGGGAGCTCTATCACTTTCCCGCCGAACCAGGCGACACGGGCTGGTACAGCAACAATCCGCGCTGGCAGCAGCAGTGGTATAATGAAATCAAGGACATGGTGGACCGTTACCATCCCGACCTGCTGTACAGCGACGGCGCGGTGCCCTTTGGCAACGAGGTGGGGCTGAGCCAGATTGCGAATCTCTACAACGTCAGCCTGGCCAGCAACAACCGGCTGGCGGTGTATAATTGTAAACAGCCCTCGGACGGCCGCTGGGTGCAGGATTACGAGCGCGGCGTGAACGGCGGCATCAACCCCAGCCCCTGGCAAACGGACACCTCGATTGGCGACTGGTTTTACAACCGCCATTGGAAATACCAGCCGTTGAGCTGGACCGTCCACATGCTGGCGGACATTGTCAGCAAAAATGGCAATCTCCTGCTCAATGTCGTGCTGCGGCCCGATGGCACGCTGGACCCGGAGGTGGAGGACATGCTGGGACAACTGGCTTACTGGACGAGTGTGAATGGCGAGGCGATTTACGGGACGCGGCCATGGTTGCGCTTCGGTGAGGGGCCGCTGCGGCCGAAAGGCGGGGCGTTCAAGGAGAATTTTGTGTACACCGCGCGGGACATCCGGTTTACCACCAAAGGCAAAACCCTCTATGCCATTGCGCTGGGCTGGCCGGCGGATGGACAGATTGTCATCAAGTCCCTGGCGGGCGGCGGCGACACGGGCACCAACCGCATCAAGCGGGTGGAATTGCTCGGCTACGAGGGCAAGCTGGCCTTCACGCAATCGCTGGATGGCCTGACGGTGCAGTTGCCCGAGCAGAAACTGAGCAACCTGACCTGCGTCCTGCGCATTACCGGCAGCCGTCTGGTGCCCGCGCCGATTCCGGTGGAGGAAACCCTGGTGACGCCGGATGCCCAGGGTGATTTCCGCTTCTCCCCGGACAGCGCCACGACGCATGGCGAGAATATCAAGGCGGAGGAGCAGGGTTGCCAGGCGGACATTGGTTTCTGGGATCACGGGGACGAATGGGTTTCGTGGACGGCCCGGGTGGACCGGCCGGGGAATTATCAACTGAGCACCACCACCGCGACAGTGTCCGGCGGGGCCGAATATGCGGTGCAAGTCGGTGGCCAAACCGTCACCGCCACCGCGCCGGTGACTGGTGGCTGGGATAAAACCGCCGAGACCAGTCTCGGCACGGTGAGCATTCCTCAGGCCGGCAAAGTGACCGTCAGCGTCCGTGCGCGCGACGCGGCAACCTGGAAGGCGATCAATTTGTTCGCGGTGAAATTGACGCCGGCACCCTAAGCGCTGGCGGCCCGCGACCACGGATACGACTATTGGTGGATTGCCCCGCGCGCTGGGAAATTGCAACCTTTTGCCCATGCACCGCAATCCCCTTGTTGTCACTTGGCGCGCCGCGCTGGTCATGGCCTTGCTGACCAGTTGCGAACTTGCCGCCGCGCCCGCAGGGATGGCTGCGGCCAGCGAACTGGCCACGGTGTTGCGCCAGCCGCAATCCCAGTGTTTCTGGATTGAGCAGCGCGACGGGCAAATGCGGGTGGGCGACCCGCGCAGCCGGTTTGCCAACAACACAGACTACCGCGAACTCACTTTTGACACCGGCAATAACAAGGTGCTGGCCAATGTGGGCATGCGCGGGGAGATCAAAACGCTGACGATCTACCGCGATTCCTACCGGGCCACGTGCAATCCGGATGGTGGCTGGCCCGGCGTCTGGCTGGCGAAGGATAACAGCAGCTTTGGCCCCTATTCCTATACGCTGGAAACCGGCGGCGCCACCAATGACCTCGCCAAGGTAAACTGGGATTTTCACACCGGACTGCTCGACAATATTTTCCCCCTGACGGAATTGACGGACCCGCACCACCGGTTCACGGTCAGGCTGATCACCTATGCGCCCATGAGCGCGGATGGGGAGCAGCGGTTGCGCGGGGTGGTTTATGGCTTGCTGCTGGAAAACCAGTCGACCAACGCGCTCACCGGGGCGGTGGTGCTGCCGCGTTTGTTCGCGAACGGGCGTGACAAGGGCAGCCTGTCCTGGGCCCAGTTTGACCCGTATGACTATGAAATCGGCCTGGCGGATGCCCCGGCCTTCCGGAAGCGCGTCGTCTTTGACCTGCCGCCGGGCGGGCGCCTCTGGGTGCCGACTATTTTGTATATGCCCGGCGAACCCACGATTGCGGAGGTCAACCAGCGCGGCTCGCTCGCCTGGCTGGAGGCGACCCACCAGTATTTTCGCAAAATACTGGGCCGCCTGGCCACGCCCGCAGATCCGTTCATCGGGGAATTCTGTGAACGGCAGGTCATGCAGGCCTTCCTCGCCATGGCGATGTCCGGCACCGACAAGCTGGCGGGTTCGAACTGGGGCAGTTATCCGGCCACCCGCCAGATTTGGGCGAAGGATTGCTTTTACTCCTGCCTGCCGTTCATGGCCCGCGACCCGGTGCTCGCGCGCGAAATGATTTTGTGGTTCGTTGAATTTGGGGTGCGCCAGCCGGGCGAGGTGGTGGCGGGCGGGTTGAATCATTCCATCAGCCTGAGCGTGGCCAGCATCCTGCTGGCGGCACATTATTACGATCAAACCGGCGATGCGGATTTTTTTCAGCAGCATCTGGAACTCAAAGCCAAATGGGCCGCGTTGCTGGACGCGCTGCTGGCCTCGCGACAGGACCCGAATGTGTGGCTCTTCCCCACCCGCTATATTTCGGACGGCCGGCTGGATTGCGACTGGCATTGCGGCTCGAACGTCGCCGTGTGGCGCGCGCTGGACGGCTTCGCCCGGATCCTGCGCGAGGTGTATCAAGAGCCCGTCACCGCGGAACATTTTGCGGCGGCTGCCGGGCGGGTGCAGGCCGCCATCCTGGCCAAAACGGTTATTCCCGGCCCGTTTGGCCCGCAATTTATCGAGGGCGTCAACCGCGACGGCACCGTGCCGCGCCTGACCAGTGACGGCGAGGAATCGGACACCACGTTGATGCCGTTCTATGGCTTCCTGCCGTATGATAATGCCACCTATTTGCATTACATGAACTTCTCCATGAGCACCAACAATGTGCAATACGTCGCCGCGACCCGCTCCATCAACTGGGGTGACGGCGTGCCCGCCACCGCGCCGGGTTACAACAAGGGGCTCTGCGCGGCGCTCGATCGCGAGGCGCTGCTGGGCGACCAGGGCTACTTCACGGAAATCCGGCGGGTCACGGACATGGATGGCTCGGTGCCCTGGTGGCCGTATAAAAGTAACCAGGGCATGGCCGTGCGCCGCTCCTTTCCGGGCAAAGCCGGCTGGTTTGCGGGCGTGTTTAGCACCGTTTTTGAGTCGCGTTTTCTGGGTGTGAATTACGATGCCCCGGGACACGTGTTTCATTGGGCGCCGCTGGCCATCACCGGGGCGTTTGACTGGCGGGATCTGCCGATGGGGCGGGAGCATTTTAGTGTCCGCTTTACCCCGGCAGCCGAAGGGGCGAAAGCCACCTTTACCAATTCCACCGCCCATTCCGTCAGCCTGGTCGTTTGGTTGCCGGCCCGCACGGCGGCCGCCCAGCTCGAAGCCAACAGCCAGCCGGCGGCGGCGGCGACGCCTGTGAGTTATCTGGGCCAAATGGGGGTGCGGGCCACGCTTCCGGTGGGCAGCGGTGAATCGGTCAACCTGAGGGTTCTTGAATGAAATGGCGGGGATTTTTCTCCGGGTTGATTCTGGCAGCCGGGCTGGACGCGGTCGCGCAATCCGCCGCGACCAATTCCATTATCATCGACGCGGCGCGCCCCGGCCGGGTGTTTGAAGGCATTGGCGCCGTGAGCGCCGGCGCTTCCTCCCGGTTGTTGATTGACTATCCGGCCCGCCAGCGGCGCGAGGTGCTGGACTATTTGTTCCGGCCCCATTACGGCGCGGGGTTCCAACATTTGAAGGTGGAAATCGGTGGCGAAGTCAATTCCACCGATGGCACCGAGCCCACCCATCTGCGGGCGCGCGGCGAGGAAAACTACCGGCGGGGTTATGAATGGTGGCTGATGACGGAGGCCAAAAAGCGCAACCCGGCCCTTACCCTCGACTGCCTGGCCTGGGGCGCGCCCGGCTGGATCGGCGGTGGCCGGTATTATTCGCCGGACATGGCGGATTACGTAGTGAAGTTCCTCCAGGGAGCCAAACGAGTTTACGGACTGGATATCGATTATACCGGCATCTGGAACGAAACGCCCCACCAGGTCGCGTGGATCAAGCTGCTCCGGCATTCGCTGGACCAGGCCGGCCTGGCCCGCGTGGGCATTGTGGCGGCGGATGATTACGAGGAGCATGGGTGGAAAATCGCCCGGGAAATGGAGCAGGATCCGGCCTTGCGCGCGGCGGTCGCGCGCATCGGGGTGCATTACCCCGTCCAGCACAGCCCGGCAAACGTGCAAACCAACGGCGTGCCGCTCTGGGCCAGCGAAGACGGTCCCTGGCGGGGCGACTGGGCGGGCGCGGCCAGCCTGGCGCAGACGTTCAACCGCAATTACATTCTTGGGAAATTTACCAAAACCGAAATTTGGAGTCCGGTCACGGCGTATTACGATACCCTGCCACTGCCGGGGTCGGGCGTATTGCGGGCCAACGAGCCGTGGTCTGGTCATTACGAAGTGCAGCCGGCCGTGTGGGCGGTGGCGCACACCACCCAGTTTGCGTCGCCCGGCTGGCATTATCTGGACTCCGCGTGCGAGTTGCTGCCGGGCGGGAGTTGCGTGGTGTTGCAATCACCGAATGGCCGGGATTACAGCCTCATTATTGAAACCATGACGGCCTCGGCGGCAGAAGTGCTGGAGGTGACCAGCCGCGGATTGCCTGAGAAAACCCTGCATGTTTGGCAGACTTCCCAGGCCCGCCAATTTGAGCGGCAGGCCGACCTCCATCCGGTCGCCGGACATTTCACCCTGCGCCTGGAACCGCATTGCCTTTACTCCCTCACCACCACCGCCGGCCAGCGTAAAGGCAATGCCATGCCGCCACCGGCCCATCCGCTGGCACTGCCTTACGCGGATGATTTTGCCACTTATCCGGCGGGCACGGTTCCCCGCTATTTTTCTGATCAAGCCGGAGTGTTTGAAGTGGCCAAGGATGCGGACGGTCCAGGAATGGTGTTGCGGCAGTCCGTGCCGGGCGAGGGCATTCAATGGCCGAATCACAAAGACCCCGCGCCGGAGACGCTCATCGGTGATCCGGCGTGGAAGAATTACGCCGTGGCGGCGGATGTGTGCCTGGCCACGAATGGTTGTGCCGCGCTGCTCGGCCGGGTCTCGGTCGTGCCAAATAACGAACACCTCCCGGCCTGCTACCGGTTTAAACTCACTGCTGCCGGGGCATGGGAACTGCGCGTCATTCACACCACCCTTGGCAAGTTGCCCTGGGAATTTGCCACCACCGGCGAGACCGGCCCGCCGCTGGCCGCCGGGCAAACCAGCCTGGCGGGGCAAAAATGGCACCGGATGCAACTCGCCATGGCGGGTCAGCAGATCACGGTGCGGCTGGATGGGACCACCCTTGCCAGCCAGCCGGAAGCCACCCACACGCACGGCCAGGCCGGATTGGGCGGTGACTGGCAGGGCACCCAATTCGCGCACTTTTTAGTCAGTCCGGGCTTGACCCCTTGAACCAGAAAACCCGCTTTTACCCATGAAATATCCTCTTTGGATGCTTTGTCTGCTGGCCAGTGCCCTGCCCCTGTGCGCCGCCGAGCCCCCCGTCGACAAGGGCAGTCAGTTAATGGCGCGCTACAACGTGGTGTGGGATGCCCCCAGTGTGGATGCCACCGGTTCCATGCCCGTGGGCAATGGCGATCTGGGTGCCAATGTTTACGCGGTGACCAACGGCGATTTTTATTTGCTGCTGGGCAAAACCGATGCCTATGACGGGCAGGGCAATGTGTGCAAAACCGGGCGCGTGCGGGTGCATCTGGACCCCAATCCGCTCGCGGGCGGCCTTCCCTTCCAGCAGGTGCTGGATATTGTGCATGGCTGCGTGGACATCACCGCCGGCGGCGTGGCACTCAAGGTGTGGGTGGACGCCAACCATCCGGTTTATCATGTGGAAATTCATTCCGACCACGAGCTCACGGTGACGGCCGTGCCCGAATTCTGGCCGCGGCAGGATCATATTCCGGATGTGATCCTGACCAATCGCGACAACCTCACCTGGTACCATGCGAGCGGCGCGCACAGCCGTTACGCGGCGGATTTAAAATATTATGGCATTCCCCAACTCGCCGCCACCCACCCGGACCCTTTCCAATATAACACCTTCGGCGGCCGGCTGGAAAGTCCGCAACTGCGGGTGCAGGCTGGCCAGTTGACCGGGCACGGCCGGCGCTTCGACCTGCGGATCCATTCCCTCACCCGTCAAACCCCCGATGCCACCGAATGGCTGAACTTGCTGGCCGGGCTGGCCCGCGCGAACAATCGCCAGAGCGATTGGGGCCGGCATTGCGCCTGGTGGCAGGATTTCTGGAACCGCAGTTGGATCACCGCCCGGGACAACACCCTGCCACCGGAGCTCAGCGAACATCCCTCGCCCCCCGCCGCGCCGGGCGTGCGCGGCGAAAAAGACGGCGGTTACATCGTGGCCCAGAGCTACAATGTGCATCGCTATATTATGGCCTGCCAGGGCCGCGGCCGCTATCAAGTGCAGTTCAACGGCGGGATTTTCACGGTGCCGTTTCCCAATTACCGGAAGCATAATGGTTCACTCTTCGGCGAGGATGAGCGCGACTGGGGCAGCCGGTTCACGTTTCAAAACCAACGACTGCTTTACTGGCCCATGATCGCCGCCGGGGACACGGATTTGATCCAGCCGTTTTTCAATTATTACTTTTCCATTCTCGATTTGCGCAAAGCCATCACGCAGGAATGGTTCGGTCATGGCGGGGCCTACTATCGGGAGAATGTCTATTTGACCGGGGCGGAAATGGATGATTCCCCCTACAGCCATAACAAGCCGCCCCGGATGGGTGAGGTCATTCACGGCTGGTATCACAACTACCATTTCAATTCCGGTTTGGAGATGACCACGATGGCCCTGGCCTGTTACCGCAACACCCAGGACCCGTCATTCCGCGACGGATTGCTGCTGCCGCTGGCGCGGGAAACCATCGCTTTCTACGACCTGCATTACCCGCGCGACGCCGCGGGCAAAATTCATTTGGCGCCTTCCCAAGTTCTCGAAACCTTCTGGCAGGCGGTGAATCCCACGCCCGATGTCGCCGGCTTGCACTATCTGCTCGCGGGCCTGCTGGGTCTGGATGGTTTGCCGGCCAACGACCGTACCAACTGGCAGCGGTTGCTCGACCAACTGCCGGCCGTGCCGATGCGTCCGGTGGACGGCAAATCCATCCTTGCACCGGCGGACAGCTACTCGAGCCAGAACAACGCCGAGAACGGCGAACTCTACGCGGTGTTTCCCTACCGGTTGTTCGGCGTGCCCGAGGGTAACACGCAAATTATCCGGGATACGATGCCGTACCGGACGGTGAAAAACGGCATGCAAGGCCGCTGCTGGACGCAGGATCAGATTGACTTTGCCTGTGCCGGCATGGCGGAGGAGGCCCGGGATGGATTGATCCACCGCTTCAGCCAGTACAGCACCCACCTGCGCCTGCCGATGTTTGCGAAGGAAGATCCGGATTACGCGCCGGATTTTGACAGCAACGGTTCCGGCAGCGTGGCCTTCCAGGCGATGGTTTTGCAGGAATCCCTGGCGGGGAAAATCTTCCTGGCCCCAGCCTGGCCCACGAATTGGGACGGCGAATTCAAGCTCCACGCCTCCGGTCAGACGGTGGTGAGCGGGCGGTTTCAGGGCGGTAAACTCCACGATCTAACCGTCACCCCGGCGGTGCGCCGGGCGGATGTGACGGTATGCGCGCCGTGGTAATGGGGAGCCCATCGCCGGAAATTTTTCATAACATCGTCGCACCATGGGCCGTAGCCTGAAAAGGCAGAGGAGTTGCAACCCTGTTTGGTGATTATGCTTGAAATTAGGGGATTGATATCCTTAATTTCAAGTATTGGGTCAGCGCTGATTTAACGTCCGCGAGTGATGGAAGCCATCCGGTATGCCCTAGAACGGTCGCCGGTGGTCGCCCTGCTGGGGCCCAGGCAATGCGGCAAGACCACTCAGGCTCACCAATTAGCCGGTGCGGACCATCACTTTTTTGATTTGGAAAGCACCCTGGATCGTCAGGCCCTATCGCTGGCTGCGGAGCGCACGCTTGCCCCGTTGAACGGGCTCGTCGTCTTGGATGAAATTCAAACCATGCCGCAACTTCTGCCCGTGCTGCGGGTGCTCGCGGACCGGCGTGAAAACCCTGCCCGCTTCCTGTTGCTGGGTAGTGCCTCACCTGACCTGATTCGCGGCGCAGCCGAATCTCTGGCTGGTCGAGTAGCCTTCGTGCAACTGGGCGGCTTTGACGTGACGGAAACCGGGTCCGAAAGCGCCCACTAACTCTGGGAACGCGGAGGGTTTCCGCGTTCCTTCCTGGCGGGGGACGACACTGAAAGTTACGACTGGCGTCAGGATTTCATCGAAACTTTCCTCAGCCGGGATGCGGCGCGATTTGGCATTTCCCTGCCGCCCGAGGGGTTGCGGCGGTTCTGGACCATGCTTGCCCATCTGCATGGTGGTTCGCTCAATGCGGCGGCATTGGGTCGCGCGCTGGCCCTCGACCAGAAAACCGCAACTCGTTACGTAGACATTCTATGTGGTGCGTTTCTCGTGCGCCGATTGCCGCCATGGTTTGAAAATACGGGCAAACGGCTCGTCAAAGCACCCAAGGTTTATCTGCGTGACAGTGGCTTGCTTCACGCGCTGCTGGGCTTGCGAACCCCCCGCGGAGGTTCGGTCGCATCCGCGCCTCGGTGCCTCCTGGGAGGGCTTTGCCTTGGAACAAACCATTGACCTGTTTAAGGCGGAACGGGACGCTTATTTTTGGGGCACCCATGGCGGTGCCGAACTGGATCTTTTGCTCACCCGGGGTGGTTCCAGGGTCGGTTTTGAATTCAAATTCACCGAGTCACCCACCACCACCAAATCGATGCGGGTGGCGATAATGGATTTGCAATTGAAACATTTGTTTGTGGTTTATCCCGGCACGCGCCGGTTTGAATTGGACGAAAAAATCATTGCCTTGCCGCTCACCGGGCTGCTCGCGGAATCCGCGAGATTATGATTAAGGCCCCGGATAAACCAGCCGGAAAAACACATTCGTCCGGGCCGGCAGCACATTCGCCGTCACATTCGTCAGCGCCGTGGACCCCGGCCAGGGATACCATTGATTGCTCGCCGTCAGGCCCACGCGGTTGGTTTGCAGGGTCCAGCCCAGATGATCCCCCGGCCAGGTGAGCGCCAGGCTTGTCCCACTCAAATGATACGCCAATGGGGGCGGTGTCAGGCTGGGCTGCTCAATAACATTGACCGTGTACAGATTCGTGGTCACGCCGTCCTGCGCCGTGACCAGCACCTTGACGCGATTGGTCACCCCCAGCGTGAGCGGGAACGGGCTGCTGGCGACACTGTTGCTGAGCGGGACATAGGCCCCGCCGTTGACGCTGAGGAAGTTCGTGGCCGTGGGATCGGCATTGGTCACGGTGAGCGTGGGCGTAGTCCCGTAAGCGTTGGTGGCCCAGTAAGTGAAGCCGTTGGTGGTGAAGGCGGGGGACAGGCTGCCAGGCGGGTTCACGGCGAGCCCGGTCAGCCAGGCATTCGTGCTGGGCGGGGTGACACCCCCGGTCACATAGAAATTGGCCCATTTGTAAAGCTGGCCGGACACCATGATGGTGTTCACGGTGGTGTAGTTGAAATTGTACGCCGCCAGGTTGGTGCCCTTGGTCGGGGTGCCCCCGTTGACTTGCTGGAGGATGCCGTTGAGATGGAAGTCCAGAAAGTTGCTCCCACCCAGGCCGTTCATCAGACCGACGATGTTCGGCAGGCCGTAGAGGTGGACGGTGTCATTCCCCTGGCCGAGATCCATGGCGTTGTTATAGGTGCTGCCGCCCTGGACGGAACCGGAGTCATAAATGGTGATGTTCCCGGTGTAATGTTCGGCCGCGATCCCCTCATTGCCCCCGTAAATACTGCCACCATTGGTCACGGTGGCGGTGCCGCCGCCGGTGCCGTAGATGAAGAGCCCCAGCCCGTTGTTGTGGGACAGGGTGCCAGTGTTGACAATCGAGATGGGGTTCCCGCTGTCATTTTCCGTCCCATAAGCCCAGCCGCCCACGCCCGCCCCGGCGGCATAACCGATGACCGTACCGGAGTTATACAACGTCACGGGCGCCCGGTCGCTGCCGCCGTAGAAGGTGTTCACGGCCCCGGAGGAGCCGGCCTGCGAACAGATGCCCGTGGCCGTGAGCGTGCCGGTGTTGGTGAAGGTCAGACTGCCACCCTCCGCCCAGCAAAAGACCGCCACGCTAAAAAGATTGGTATAGGCATTGGCGGTGGCGGAAGTGGTGCCGGTGGTCAGTAAATTGATATTGGCATTGGTGCCGGTGCTGTAGGTAAAGCAATCGATCCCCACCGCATCCCCAATGCCGTAGGTGTTCCCCTGCTGCCCGCCGCTGGCCACCCCGCTGACATGGCCGTTTTGGACGAGGTTCAAATTGCCATACTGGCACCAGGCGTAAATGCCATTCGCATAATACGGTGCCGCGGCGGTGATGGTGCCGGAAGGGAAATTGGTAAGGTTCATCCCGCCGTAATCGGTGAAATCATAGAGGCCCGCCGCCGAGCCATTGTAGGTGCCAAGGTAGCTGCCGGCGAGGGTGCCGTAATTCACCTCGGTGATGGCGGGATTGGCGCTGTTACCGTAAAACGCCAAAACATACAACCCGGCGGCGGAATTCTGGTTGCCGCCGCCCAGCACGGCCGACATGGTGGCATTGGTGTTGGTGGCGCTGCCATTGCTCACATATACCGGTCCGCCCCAGTAGGCGACATTGGCATCATCCAGATAAGCCCCGGCACCCCAGTAATAATTGCGGTTGAAATTGCCCGTGACTCCCGGCGCAACGCCGATCTGTCCGTCAAACTCTTTCAGATAAGTGGAATTGCCGAGGGAGTTGTTAACGTTCGAATAGGCAAGCAAACCGTTATTGGTCAGCCCGCCGGCCGAAAAATAAATCAGGCTCTGGTAATAGGTGAAATTGGTATAGGTGTTGCTGTCCGAACCGGTGAAGGTACTGGTTTGAACTTGGTACGGCTGGTTGCCCGGGCTGGTAATGACCGCATTGTTGCTCAGGCTCACGAAATCCGGGTAATAGATATTGCCACTGTTCTTCGCAAAGGCGCCGGCGAAGGTGCCGCTGCCGGTGACGCTGTCCCCGCTGCAACAGTTGTTCGCCCCGGTCACCGAGCCGGTCTGGGGCGGCAACTGCCCGTTTACAATGAATCCCGGGGTGGCGGCCCGGGCGGTCTCCCCCGCCAGTCCGCCGAGTAAAATTGCCGCCAGCAGAGCGATGACTTGAATGGGCTTAGGTTTGGGCATGAGGGTTATGACGTTGGGTGGTGTCCGCGATAGGTTCAGTGAAGCATTAAATTAAGCTCCGGGCCGTCACCAGGCCATACGACGTCTGACGGATGGTGCCGCGAGCCGGTTGCTGTCACGCTGACGGCTAAATTTCCGAAAGCTCTGTCCCGTTCGGGGTCGAATTTTGATTCGCTCCGGGACTTGGTGGTTTGGCTTTAATCGAACACGCTTTTGCGTTCATGATGAAACGAATCGGTATTAAAATGAAAAATCAACTGTTTCTAAAGGCCAGCCTGCTGCTCCTGCTCGTTGGCTGCCAATCCACCAAGGTCCACGAACCCGCCGTGTCCACGGGCGCCCGTTCGCTGGATGAATCCAGCGCGGCGGGAACGGTCTGGCAATTTAAACCCGAGGGTGGCGACTGGCAGCCCATGCAAGTGCCCGCCGGCGGCTGGCGCGCCCAGGGTTACACGTGTGACGCGGGCACCTATCGGACCTGGATCATGATTCCGGAGGAGGTCCGCGGACAGCGCGTGCACCTGGCCTTTGATGCCATCAACTTTGGCGCGGATATTTTTGCCGGTCCGGACACGAATAATCTCGTTCCGGTGGCCCACCACGTGGATGGCTGGTTGCCCGTGACCGCCGACCTCACCTCCCTGGCCACCCCGGGTGGCCGGTTGCTCGTGCAGGTGGAAGTGGCCGGACGTAAAAAATTCATGGTGAAAGGCAAGTACACCGTGCCCGAGGGAGCCACCTGGTATAAAGGCCTGGAGGAGGGGATTCTTCGCGGGGTCCATTTGCAGTTGCTGCCCCCCGTGCGGGTGGCGGATGTTTTCGTGCAAACCACGCTGGCCCCGGACACCCTGTCTGCGGGCGTAACGTTGATGAACGACACGGACGAACCGGCGGCGGTCACGTTGGTGCCCCGGCTTAGCTCGGCTGGTCCGGCCTCATTTAATTATCCCGCCCTGGCTCCGGTTGCCGTCACGATCCCGGCGCACAGCCAGCAGCTCGTTGAACTGCCCGCCGTGGCCTGGACCCTCGGGTCTGGCAGCTACTGGTGGCCGAATGTGCCGTATCGCCCGGGCTACCAGGCGCAATTGCATCAGCTCGAGCTGGCCGTGCAAATGGACGGCAAAACCGTGAATTGCTTCCGCCAGCGCTTTGGGTTCCGGCAGTTCGCCGCCGTGGGCAATCACTACGAACTGAATGGCGTGCATGTCAACCTGCGCGGCGACAACCAGCAGGAGGCCGATTTTGGCACCGATGCCTACGGCCGCAAACCCGGCTTCGGACGCCCCACCGCCGGCCACCCCGGATGGCCCCAGGCCGTGGACAACTGGCAGCGCCTCAATTTCAACGTCATGCGCATCCACCAAATTCCGCCCACGCCCTATATGCTGGAGGTCTGCGACGAACAAGGCTTGATGATTGTTGAGGAGTCACCCCTGCGCGGCTCCGAAGGCGGCGAGAGCTACGTTGACGGCAAAACCAACATGCTCAACATGGATCGCGAACTCGTGCTGCGGGACCGCAACCACCCCGCCGTGGTCATCTGGAGCGCCGCCAATGAATGGAAGGACCCCATTCGCGATGCCTCGGTAGTCATCCACTCCGTGGACCCCACGCGGGTTATCATTGCCGATGGCGTGGGCGAGATGGGGCCGGATGTTATCAACATGGAACACTACGTGAGTGGCATCAGCAAACTGCCGGTCAAGGGCGGCAAGCCCCGCACCGACCGGCCCTACGGGGAGACCGAGGCCATTTGGGCGAATGACAACAGCCTGCAGGGCTTCGCCTGGATGGGGACGAGCATCCGCACCCGCCGCCTCGCCGGCGATGCCGACCTGCGCAATTATGTGCTCAACAATGCCTGGCCCAATTACGTCCCCGGCGAAAGCAATGCCACCGAAATTCTGGAAAAGGAAGTGAAGCATTTTTACTCCGGTAAAAAGACCCAGACCATCCTGCCGGACATTGCCCACCCCTGGCAGAACCCCAATATTCAATTGTTGCAACAGTGCTACCATCCCCTCGCCGCCTGTGATGTGGAGTTTGACCGGACCAACGCCCGCAGCAACAACCGGGGCGAATGGCCCACTGTAAAACCCCTGCTGGCGCCCAACACCGATGTGACCCGCCAGGTGGCGGTCTTTAATGACGAATTCGCTGGTGAGGCAATCACCCTGGCCTGGGAACTCCGGCAGGGGGATGCCCGGGGCCGGGTGTTGCAACATGCGGATATCAGCCTCACCATTCCCCCCGGTGAATTTCGCACGCCCTCCATCAGCTTCCACACCCCGGCCAGCGGCGAAGTCGCGCTGGTTTTGACCGTGCGCAAGGATGGGCGTGAACGGTTCCACGAAGACAAAATCCAATTTCAAGTGGGCAACCCTTAATTAATAATTTTATGATCAACTTCAAATTCATCCTCCGGCTTGGCGTGGCGTTTGCGCTGTCAGGCATGCTTATTAACCGGGCCGTGGCCTCCGACCTGGCCGAATACAAAACCTTTGGCACCGTGGGCAAGGAGGTCACTCCGCTCAGTCTCGACCACGAGGCCGAGCTGTTTCACCACGAGGGCCAGGGCTGTCTCACGCACATGTGGTTCGGTGGCGGCTGGCCCAATTGCCAGCAAACCCGGATTCGCATTTACGTGGATGGCGAGACCAATGCCTCCATCGACATGGAACTCTTTCTGGGCCATGGCATTGGGTTTGGCGACGAGTCCGCGCCGTGGGGAATCTCCACCTTCGGCCGCACCGGTGGCGGTGCCAACGTTTATGACACCTACCGCATTCCCTTTGGCAAAAGCGTGCGCGTGACCGCCCAACTGGCGCCCGGCGCGCCGCCGCATCCGCTCTTCTGGTGGATTGTGCGCGGCACTGAGGGACTCCGGGTGGAGCTGGGCGGGGTAAAATTACCCGAGCGCGCCCGGCTGAAACTCTACCGGGTGGATCATTATCAGGCCAAACCCCTCGAGGAATTCAATCTGTGCAACGTGCCCGGCGCGGGGGCGTTGTATGAAGTCACCATGGCAGGCAAAGGCCTGCGCACCCTCCCGGATGAAAAGGAGCGCTGGCAGGATTTGAGCTTCATGGAAGGCTGCATGCGCGCCTACCTGGATGGGGCGAAGTCCCCGCTTATGCTCTCCTCGGGCCTGGAGGATTATTTCCTCGGCACTTATTATTTTAATCTTGGCCGTTACACCACCGAGGTGGCCGGAGTGACCCATTTGGATGTCGCCCGGAATGAGTTTTCCGCCTATCGGTTTCACGATGTTGACCCGGTTTTTTTCCACAAGGGGCTGCGGTTGACCGCCCGTTGCGGCGAAACCAAGGACGGCCAGATGATGCATAACTGCCCGCCGGCGGTTTACACCACCTACACCTGGCTTTATCAGTGGTAAGCGCGCGCTAACGATGCAAAATCTGGCCGGCTGCCGCCAAAATTTGACAAATGACCTTTTTTGGCCAAAGGTACTCGCATGAAATTATTCGCCCTGTTTGCCACCCTGGCCATGCTGCCCGTTATTCTCACCCGGGCGGAATCGCTTTACGACATCCCGGTCAAGGACATTGATGGCAAGGATACCACTCTCGCACCTTACAAAGGCAAGGTTTTGCTGATTGTTAACGTCGCCTCCCATTGTGGCTTTACCCCCCAGTACAAGGCTTTGGAAGCCGTTTACCAGACCAACCAGGCCAATGGTTTGGTGATTTTAGGGTTCCCCTGCAACCAATTCGGCGGCCAGGAACCCGGCTCGGACGAAGTGATCAAACAGTTTTGCACGAGCAAGTATTTCATCACGTTCCCGTTGTTTGAAAAAATCGAGGTCAACGGTCCCGGCCGGCACCCGCTTTACGTTCAATTAGCCGGCCCCACCTCGCCGTTCCCGGGCAATATTGGCTGGAATTTCACCAAGTTCCTGATCAGCCGCGACGGTCGCATCCTCCATCGCTGGCCCTCCCAGGTCAAACCGGACGCCCCGGAGATCCAGCAGGCCATTGCCGCCGCCCTCGCGGAAAAATAAGCCGGAGCGCATTGACATTTCCGGTTTTTAAAATAATTTAATCATCATTGAACGTTTCCCCAAACCGAGCGTCTCATAAATAACGAACAATTTCGCCGTTCGTTTCAGGGTTGGCAGAGAGGTTTTGCTCGTGGCGCGGTCCGAACGGCGACTGTGTTGGCCCGCCACACTTCTGAACGTCCGGGTGAGGGCGTATAAACCTTATCACCACGGGCCGGACAAAGTTGTCCGGCCCTTTATTTTTTCCGGAACGGGCGAGTTTGGGCTTTTTTGCAATATTCATAAAAATATTGAACAGTTTTCAAACCCACGCGTCTCATAAATAACGAACAATTTCGCCGTTCGTTTCAGGGTTGGCAGAGAGGTTTTGCTCGTGGCGCGGTTCGAACGGCGACTGTGTTGGCCCGCCACACTTCTGAGCGTCCGGGTGAGGGCGTATAAACCTTATCACCACGGGCCGGACAAAGTTGTCCGGCCTTTTATTTTTGCCCCGGGCCAGGCCACCCGGGGAATCCCGCCGGCCTTTTTGAATTATTGTTACAAACTTTGAACAGTTCTTAAACTGGCGCGTCTCATTAACAGTAATCAATTTCGCTGTTCGTTTCAGGGTTGGCAGAGAGGTTTTGCTCGTGGCGCGGTCCGAACAGCGACTGTGTTGGCCCGCCACACTTCTGAACGTCCCGGTGAGGGCGTGTAAACCTTATCACCAAAGGCCGGACAAGTTGTCCGGCCTTTTAATTTTTCTGGTCCAGCCACTCCAGCACCGGCCCGGTCAGATCCTCAAAATAATACGTGAGCGCCTCATGAGTGGCCGCGGGCACCACCAGCCAGCGGCTGCCGGGGGCCCCGAGTTGCCGCAATGCCAGCACGTCTGCCGCCGGGGCGATGGTGTCCTCCGCCCCCGCCACAAACAAGGCCCGCACGGGATGCCGCCGCAGCACGGTGGCCATGTCCAATTCCGCCGCGGAAACCCCCAGGGTGACGGGCAATTGCCGCAAGCCGGCTTTGGCGAAACCGGTGGGCAGCCAGTCGGCGTAGTCGTGGCAGATGTTGAGTACTGCATTGGATAAACTGTTGTAAGGCGCGAGGGCCACCACGGTCTGCAACCGGGGTTCCACCGTGGCCCAGCGCAGGGCCAG
Organism: uncultured Verrucomicrobia subdivision 3 bacterium; assembly: GCA_903895255.1. Lineage (GTDB taxonomy): Bacteria > Verrucomicrobiota > Verrucomicrobiia > Limisphaerales > UBA11358 > UBA11358. The sequence continues at coordinate 59,210 of CAITTG010000072.1, read as the reverse complement.
CGCCGCGCCATAGGATTCGCCCACGGCCGCCACCGGGCGGGCCACCGGACCGGTGGCCGCCAGTTGATCCAATAGCTGGCTCAAATCATTCGTCTCGTGCAGTCCGAAGAAAATCTGTTTGCCGGTGGACTTCCCATGCCCCCGCAAATCCACCAGCACACAGCGCCAGCCGTCCTCCGCCAGTCGCAAGGCCCACGGCGCGAGGGAAAATTGTGCCAGGCCGTAACCATGCAGGAGAAAGACCGTGCCCCGGGGAGCCGTCGTCCAGTTGTTGGTGGGAGCCGGCACGGTGGCTTGGAAGCGGAATTCAAATTGCGGTCGGTCGCCGTCCAGCCAGTTGCTGGCGGTCACGCTCAGCCGGTAATCGCCCGGTTCGATCACGCGATAACATAAAGTCGCCGCCGGCGGTCCGACGGTCACATAGCGTTTGGGAAAATTGGTCAGGAACTTCGGCGCGAACGCCAGGGTCACCGGGGCCGTTGGGGCAAACCAAGTGGGATAGGTATTGGGCGCCTGAGTGATGCGTCGGGCCACGAAAGTGCCGCAGCCTGTGGTTTGCCCGGCCAGCAGGATCAACAGCAACCAATGCCCAATACGCCGCCGGTTCATTCGCCAATGATTTTCACCAGCACGCGCTTGCGGCGGAGCCCGTCAAATTCGCCGTAAAAAATTTGTTCCCAGGGGCCGAAATCCAGCCGGCCACCCGTGATGGCCACCACCACCTCCCGGCCCATGACCTGCCGTTTGAGATGGGCATCGGCGTTGTCCTCGCCGGTGCGATTGTGCTCGTACTGGCCGGTGGGCGCATGCGGGGCCAGCCGTTCCAGCCACGCCTCGTAATCATGCAGCAGGCCGTCCTCGGCATCATTAATGAACACCGAGGCGCTGATGTGCATGGCGTTGACCAGGCACAGGCCCTCCCGCACGCCACTCCGCGCCACCAAACCTTCAACCGTGCTGGTGAGGTTGACAAATCCCCGGCGGCCCGGGACTTCCATCCAGAGATATTCCGTCAAACTTTTCATGACGGCATCATCCACCCGCCGGGCGCGGGCGTCAAATCAGGGTTTTTGGTCCGGCGCAGAATTTCCTTCCAGTCCCGCCAGCAGCGCGGCCAGTTCGCGCCGCCGCGGTTCCAGCTCATGGCGCACCGCATATTGGTTTACCCAATAGAGGAACCAGGAGACCAGCCCGCAGAAAGCCATCACAAAGCCGGTGGCCATCAACACATCAAACCCACGGCGCCAGCCGGGTGCCAGGGGAGCCAGTATGTAAATGACCAGGGCCACATCAAAGGGCAGCAAGTACCACCAGAAGACATTTTTCAAGAGCTTGATTTGATGGGTCACCTCACGCAGCGAGTTGAGCACGCACGCCTTGAGCGGGTCGTTCGCCACGGGGCGCTGCTGGTGCTGCCGCCAGCGGTCCACGAGCATGAACGCCCCAATGCCAGCACAGGTCAGCGCCAGCAGGCCGTCAGTCCATTGTGCGTGGTGCCAGCCCTGCCAGCCAAAAAGCACCGTCATCACCGCGGCAATCCCCACCTCCCGGACATCGCGCCAGAAGATGGTGAGCTGGAAGTTGCGTTCATTGCGGCGCACTTCGCGCAGCAGCGTCTCGGTGGCAATCGTCACCCGGGCGCCCGCCGGTTGGGCCTGCCACGTCTTTTGCAAGGCTTCAAAGTTCATGGGCCACTCCTTTTAATTGCTCCGCCAATTGTTTGCGGAGCCGGTTTAATTTCACGCCGATATAATTCTCCGAAATCCCCAGTACCTCGGCCATTTCCTGGTAGCTCACCCCGTCCAGATGCATCAAGGCCAGCGAGGCATCCACCGGGGGCAACCGGCGGATCGCCGCGTAGAGCTGGTCAATGATTTCCTGCTCCGGCAACGAGTCGGCGTGACTGGGCTGGGCCTGCGGTACGACGTCGAATTTTAAATAGGTTTCGTGGCCGACCCGCCGCCGCCGCTCGCCGCGCTGCCAGGCCAGCGCGGTGTTGAAGGCCACGCGGTAAATCCACGCCGTCTCCTTTGCCTCCCCGCGAAAGGCCGGGAGGGAGGACCAGAGTGCCAGCGAAACCTCCTGGAAAAGATCCTCCTGGTCCGGCGGGGTGGAGGCGCAGCCGCGCACCACCTTGAGCATTAATCCCAAATGCTCATCCAGCCAGCGGCGGAAAATCGTTGCTTGTTCGTGCGCGGTCATGCCTTATCAGTTAAATAGTGACCGCCGACAGGGATTTATTACAAAAAAACTGAAGTTTTTAATTTTTTTGCCGCTGCCGTTATTCCATCCACGGGGGGAAACCAATGTGCTGGGCGGCGTAGGTCACATCATACTGCCGGTTCCACGGCAGGGTCCATAAATCAATCGCGTGCTCAAACCGGGCCGACCCGTCAAAAAACATCACGTTAATGCCCTTGCCGTTGCCGTGCCGGCCCAGGGCGAAGTGATGAAACTCGGCGCTGGCGCCGCTCCATTCACCGTTGAACCCCGGGGGCAGGTCGGTGGGGCTCGGTCCGCCCCCGCGCCACATGGCGTCCATGAAGAGTGGCGTCTGGGTCGGCTGGGTCACCGCCGTGCTCTTCCGCCAGTTCAAGGCGGTGAGCCGGCCCTGAATATTGTTTGTGGCGGTATTATTATACACCCAGCAGTTCAGGCCATAGCTGGCCAGCAAGGGTGTGCTCGGGTTGGCCGGGTCGGGAATGGGAAAAGTGTATGCGGTCGTCGGCCCGCCATAGGCCACGGCGTTGGGATCCGTCAGGGCGGTGTGCACCTCGGCATCGCCCGGCCCCCGGCGGTCGGTGGCCTTGGGGCACAGCAGCAACTGGGGCTTTTGCGCGGTGGTGTTGGTGAAGGCCAGCACCCAGGCGCCGCGGGCCCAGACCGCTTCCGTTCCGGTCATGAAGGATTCTTGGTGATCGTCCACGTACAGCGTCCAGGTGACGCCCCATTGGCGGAGATTGGAGAGGCAGTTCACGCCCAGCGCCCGGTCCTTCGCCCGGCCCAGGGCGGGCAGCAGCATGCCGGCCAAAATGCCGATGATGGCAATGACCACCAGCAGTTCGATCAGGGTAAAGGCCCGGTCGTCGCGCAGTGTAGTGAAATGTTTCACCTTATAATCCTGTCGGCCATTGTCTTAAACCTGTCCGCGCCATTTGGCAAGGCGAACTGGCACGGGCACATCCGGGATGGGCGCAGCCTGACACAGCCCTCGATTGAGCGTGAGCAAAAGCCGAGTCTGCGGAGTGCGCCCGTCCCGGGCACAGCAATGCAGACAGGCAGGCAAGTCCACGGTTAATCCCCACGGCTCAACCGATTCTCCGTTGCTGCGCCCGAGGACGGGCGCACTCCGGGGCAGTGTCAGGATGCGCCCACCGGGGACGGGTTGACACCGCCCGGGGCTGGGATTAGGTTTCATGGTTAAGTCATGCGGGAGACGGTATGAATATCGGCATTTTAACCAAGACTCTGGCCGCGCTCGTGGCGGCTGGCCTGGCCGGTTTGCTGGCGGCCAGTTTGTTGACCCCGGTGGCCACGCTGCCCGCCCGGGGCGCGGTGGCCACCAACGCTCCCGCACCGCTGGCCGCGCTCACGCCCACGCCACCGTTGTCCCCGCCCGCGCTCCAAGTGCTCCAGCTCGCCCAGGCCAAAGTCGGCGATGGTCCCATTCTGGCATTCATCAAAGGCTCCCGTGAGGATTACCACCTGAACGCTCCCGCGATTATATTTTTGCGCTCGCAAGGCGTTTCGGATGCTGTCCTCACGGCGATGTTGACCCCGCCGGCCACGCTGGTGGCCACCAACCCGCCACCCATGGCCGTTGTGCCTGCCGCCCCGCCGTCACCCAGCCCCCCGCCGCAAACCCCCGATACCACCGTGGTGGTGGTGCCCGAGGAGACTTATATTGAGACCCCGCCGGCGGACCCCACCGTCGTTTACTATCAGACCTTCTATCAGAATTACGGGTACTATCCCCCGGCCTTTTACTCCGTAAATGTCTATGGCTACAACCATGGCGTTTATAATGGCAATCATGGGGGCAACCATGGCGGGGGAAATTACGTTGGCACCAACCCCGGCTATCATGGCAGCTACGGCGGCGGTTTCGGTGGCAATCCCACCGTGGTTCCGCACCATTGAACCGTTACCTCTCAGTCTCCCACCAAATAAAATCCCACGATAATCAGCCCGCCCAGTGCCACGCCGGACAGGACGGTGCCCAGCAGTTGACCAAAAGAAAGCCGGATGCCCCGGCCCCCATTCAGCCGGCCCAAAATTCCGCCTGTCACAAAAAACAACCCCAGAATAATCAGGCTGTGGGTAATCCAATGGTGGCCCGTGAGCTTTTGCATGCCGGCTTGCACCGCCGGGCTGCTTTCCTTCGCCACCACCAGCAGGCCGTTTACCACGCTGGCCAGGGCCAGCGCCACCCCGAAAGAGCGGGTGGCGGGTGAAAGCCCGGGGTTTTCGTGATGTGCTTTGGGGGTTTTCATATCATCGCGCCAGCAAGCCCATTTTGACGCCCATGGCGATGATGGCCCCGTCACCTTCCGCCGTCAGGGCCAGCCCGATCATCAGGGCGGCGACCGCCAGCACCACGCGCCGGGCATCGCGGCTCGCCGCGAGATTGGCCGCCGCCGCGATGGGCAGGTACGTGGCCAGCAACAACAGCAGGATTACCAGATGCTCCTTGGTTTCCATGAAGAAATTATGGGCGAAAGGCCACGGCCCCTTCAAAATGACCGCCTTGTCCGCCTTGTAAAACGTCACGTACCAGTAACCACCAACCACGAACGCCACCCACATGCACGCCGCGGCGACTTTGCTGAACGCGTGAATCCGGGCCAGGTTTTTGGGCGAGGCATTCAGCGTGTCCACCAGCACCCAGAGGGTCGCCAGCAGACAACCAACGCCAAACAGCACATGGACCATCAGGATGACTTCACTCATGATTTGGTTGCTGGTGGTTGGTTCACGCTGGCAACGATTCTCCGCCAACGTATCCGGTCAGGTCAAGCGGATTGGAACTTCAGGGCGTCGGCAGACCATTAATCCAGTCCGCCATGACTTGCACCGCCGTCGCGTCAATCCGGTTGCGCCCGAGGGGGGGCATCTTGATGGTGGGGGCGTTGGTGTTCATGCGCGCGAACAACACGGACCGGCTGAGGTCCCCGGGGGCGATGATTTCCGGGTTGGTGAAGCCCAGCGAGACGCCGGCCGGGAAATTAGTAAGGTGCTGGCTCGCCAAAGCGGTGTCGTAACGCACGTCGAAATTGGCCACGCCACCGGGGCGGTGGCATTCCGCGCAATTCGCGTCCAGCCAGGAGCGGGCGCGCTCGGCCAGCGGGGCTTTGGCATCCGCCAGGGCGCTGAGCTTGCGGTAACTGGCGATCGTCGTTTCACTAATCGCGGGACTGAACATGCCCAGCCGGTTGAGGGTGCGGATCTGGTTGTCAGTGACGCCGGTCGCGGGATAGGTGAGGTCGCCATTGAGCTGGCGGGTGTTCACGCCAAGGACGTAATTCGCCACGGGGGTGTGGCAGGTCAGGCAGTCCGCCGGGCTGCTGTAAGTCCATGTCTGGGTGCGCACGCCGGTGGCGTTGGTAATCAGAATGTCCTCGGCGGAACCGACGGGTTGCAAGTCGGCGTCGCTCTGGTCGGGGCGCCATTTGTAGGTCATGCCATAAACCGCGCCATTGGCATCGCGCACAAGGATCTGGGTTTCCAGCCGGCGCGCGGGCACGGCGGGGTTGCGCTCATCCACCGTGAGATCAAGATTTTTCACCAACACCGTGCCGGCGGGGAACACCCAGGCGTTGGTGGGGCGCAGGCGGATCTGCTCGTCCGGCGTGAGCGGCCCGTCGCGACGGGGAACCGCCAGGTAATTGCGGGCGGTCGCGCCATCGGTCCACATGGGCTGGTTGAGCGTGTAGGGAATCAGGCCGGGGGCCGGGGTGCGCGCGGCGGTGTCGGCAAACACGCCGGTGCCGGAGAGCAGGGGCGGCAGGGCGCCGTTGAAGGTGGCCGGCAGGTTGAGATAGGCTGGCACCGGGGCGTTGGTGGTCAACCCGTAGGGCCGCCCGCTGCCGGCGGTGACCGTGATGTTCACCGGCGCCGAGGTGCTGGCCAGGCCGCTGCCATCGGTCGCCACGGCGGTGATCGTATAAGCCCCGGCGGCCAGTCCGGTGGCGGTGAGGGCGAACACCGGCGCGTACACGCTGTCGTGCAGGGTGCCAAGCAAAGTGCCGTTGGCATAAAAATCCACACTGGCGATGGTGTTGCGCACCGTGGCCACCTGGGCGCCCATGGTCACGCTGGCCTGGCCGGCATAGGTGGCCCCGTCAAGCGGACGCACGAGGGTGACGGTGGGCGCGGGATTGCTGTCCGGATAGAGCTGGGCCGTGGGCGGCGCGCCCGGCGGAGTCGAGGGACTGCTCCACCACAACTTCACCCCGCCGCTGCCGCCGGCATGGTTATACTCCAGGCGGACATTGTATAATTGCTGCGCCCGGAGGCTGAGGCGGGCCGAGTTGGTCGCCGGGGTGGGGTGGGGCAGGGGATCGTTGATGACCAACTGGTCGTTGACCCACAGGCGCACCCCGCCGCCCGCCACCGTGGTCAAGGTGTAAGGTTCTCCATACTGGGCCTGCACCGCGCCGGTCCAGCGCGCGGTGAAATGGCCCGGATCAATCCCGGGGGCGGGGGCGGTGGTCGTCCAGTCGAAAGCCACCGCCGGGTCCGTGCGCGTCACGAGCGCCGGCGCGTCCGGGTTGGCGTCCCCGGGCCAGAATTGCGCGGTCAGGCCCGTGCCGTGACCGGCCGAGGCGGTGTTCACATAGCTCGCGCCGGCCTCCCGGCTGCTCACCGCCCCGGGCTTGATGGCCCGCACCCGGAGCTTCGCCGTGTTGGTCACGGCAAACGGCCCGGTGTAGAGGGTGGCCGCCGCCGTGGGCGCGGAGTCATCAAGGGTGTAATAAATCCCCGCGCCGGACGCGGCATCCGCCAGGCTTACCACCACGGAATTGACGAAATCACCGCCCGCTGGCGTGATGACCGGCGGCGGCAGAAACTCGCCATTGCCAAACACCGCCAGCCCCCCTTGCACGCCCACATACACCCGCCCGTTCACCACCGTGGGCACGGTCATTTTCACGGCGATCCCCGGGTTGTCGCGCTCGCCCGCCTGGCGGCTGTTGTAAAGTTCATCCGCCAGGTCGTCGGAATTATACGCGTGCAGCACCGCCGGCCCGCCACGCGTCGCGCCATCGGTCTGGATGGCCCACACGATGCCGTCGTTCGTGCCGTTGGCCGACACGGAGGGCGTGGTGCCAAACCCGCTGAAGCTCGTGCGCGACATCGAGGTGGGCGTGGGGTCCAGGTGGGCGTGCTGAATCGCGTAGGCCCGCATGACCCCGCCGATGCCCTGGTAATACAGCGTGTGGTTGAAGTAGGCCGGCGTGCTGAAGATCCGGCCGGAGTTCATCTGGAAGGATTGCACAATCTGGTCGTCGTTCGTGGGGTTGTAATGGCCCATCCCGTCGCGGTCCACCAGATACACCTTGCCTTCCTTGCCCGCGCCCACAATCAGGTGCGGATGCTCCGGGCTGCCGGCCTCATCCGGCAGCAGCACCGGCCCGCCCGAGCCCAGGTCGGCGTCCGCCGCCTGCAAGGCGGCCTGGTTGAAGGGCGTGAAATAATCGATCACCGTGATGCCGCCGGTCGTGGCTAGGCGCATGAAACTGTCCCCGTAATCGTCCCCGCCCTGGTCCGCGTCGAAGCTGCCATTGGCCACCTCGAAAAACAGGTTGGAGTGCTCGTCCACGCACAGACCGTTGCCGCCCATCCACAAGGCCCCCTCGCCCGCGTGCGAGCCGAACACCGCGACGGTGGCGTCGGGCGCGGTGTTGAAGACCTGTTTGGGCAGGGGTTGCAGCGTGTGCGCGTCATAGCCGATGATCCAGCCCTGGTACGGGTCGGTGTCCGCATAACTGCTGTAGGCAATATACAAAACGCCGCCGGCCAGCGTCAGCGCGCAGCGCTGGTTTTGCTGGCGCGGGTTGAAGGTGAGCACGCCGTTGACGCTGGTGTTCCCGTGGCCGGGGTAAGTGGCCGTGATGTTCACGGGACTGTTCGGCCGCTCCGCGCCGGTGGCAATGTCCAGCGCATGCAGGCGGTGGTAATAATTCGTGGTGGCGGTCACCTCCCGGTTCAATGCCACCACGTAAATCGTTCCCGCGTCCGCGTCAATCACCGGCGTGCCGGTGATGCCCACCCGGGGCAGCATGTCTTGCAGCACGTTGTTGTGGTAACGGCCGCCAAATTCATGATTCGTCACCACGTTGACGCCCTCGCCCAGGCTTCGCTGCCAGAGGACGCCCCCACCGGTACCGGCCTGGCTGACCGCATCGAGCGCGTAAACCGTGTCATTCTCCGTCGCGATGTACACGACGTCATGCCGGCCGCGCCCCGGAATCAGCACCCCGGGCACCACCAGCGGCTGGGTATAGACATACGCATCCACGTCATAGTGCATTAACAAGCCGAAGGTCTTGGGCTTGACATTCGCCCGGGTGAGCTGGGTCTCGTTGGTGTTCGCGCCCGTGCGGGCATTGTTATTGTGGTAGGTCAGCACCGCCTCGCCCCCGGCGGGCAGGGTGGCCAGCCAGAGCAGGGCTCCGGCCAGCAGCCGGTGGTGAAAGGTCGCATGCATGGTCATTCGTTGCTCGTGAGTCGCGTTTGGCGGACGGCTCGTTTCCTCAAAATGTTGGTTGTTTGCCGGGAGATTTTAGGGAAATCGACCGCAAAGTCCACCGGGGATTGGCGACCAGCCATCCGGCTGAAAATTTAACGACCTGGGCAACGAGGCCCGAGTTTCTAGAATTCAGGTCGGGGGGGCGCCGGTCGGATTCCGGCCCAACAATATTCTAAGAAATGGCATTGCCAGCCGCCGCCGCCTCTCCCAAATTATTGTCATGAAATTGATTAGTACTCTTGCCCCCCGGCTGGTGCTGCTGGTGGCGCTGCTTGGCGGTCTGACCCCGGTCCGCGCCCAGGAAGCGTTGCGGGAACATCTTTCCCTCGACGCCAATTGGAAATTTCACCTCGGCGACGACTGGCCCAACGCCCTGCGCCTGGACAAGGCGGGGTCCAGCGACGGCCCCGCCGGCGAAAAATTCAGCGACGGCAACTGGCGCTCCTTGAATCTGCCCCACGACTGGGCCATTGAGCTGCCCTTCGATGCCACCGCCGACGGCAGCCACGGTTTTAAACCCGTCGGTCCGGGCTTCCACCAAAACAGCGTTGGCTGGTACCGCCGCACCTTTGACCTGCCCGAGACGGATGCCGGCAAGCGCATCTGGCTCAAGTTCGACGGCGCGTTCCGCGACACCACTGTCTGGGTCAACGGCTGGATCGTCGCCCGCAACGAAAGCGGCTACTACCCTTTTCGCGCGGATATCACCGATGTCGTTCACCTGGGCGGCCACAACAGCATCGCGGTGAAAGTGGATGCCAGCAAATTTGAAGGCTGGTTCTACGAGGGTGCCGGCATTTACCGCCATGTCTGGCTCGATAAAACCGCGCCGGTCGCCATCGCCCCGGACGGTGTGTTTGTTTATTCCCAGTTCACCAACAACGTCCCCGTGGGCCCCGCCAATTTGCACGCGGCCGTGACGCTGATCAATTCCCAGGATGTCCCCGTGACCGCGCGCGTGGTTTATGCCTTCAAAGACACGGATGGCTCCATTCTTGGCGAACTCCGGGACACCGTTCCGCTGGATGCCCGTTCCCGCAAAGAAGCCTCCACGGACGCCGACGGTCTGTCCTTTTCCCTGCCGCAGTACCAGCTCTGGTCCCCGGAAAACCCCAAGCTGTACCAACTGGTGACCACCGTGGAGGTCGATGGCCGGCCCGTGGACAGTCAGACCACCGAGTTCGGCATTCGCACCGTGGGGTTCGATGCCGACAACGGCTTTCTCCTCAACGGCCAGCACTATGAATTGAAAGGCACCTGCAATCACCAGGACATGGCCGGGGTCGGCGCCGCCCTGCCGGATGCGCTCCAATACTTCCGCATCGCCAAACTGAAGACGTTTGGCTGCAATGCCTACCGCACCTCGCACAATCCGCCCACCCCCGAATTGCTCACGGCCTGTGACCATCTGGGCATGCTGGTCATGGATGAAAGCCGGCTCCTCGGCAGCGACCCGGAAAACCTCCGCCGCTGGGAACTCCAAATCCGCCGCGACCGCAACCACGCCAGCGTGGGCATCTGGAGCATTGCCAATGAGGAGTTTTACGTGCAGGACACCCCCCAGGGCGCCAATGTCGCCCGCACCATGCAGAATCTGGCAAAACAATTGGATCCGACCCGGCCCGAAACGTATGCCGCCCCGGAAGGCGACGTCTTCGCCGGCGTCAACAGCGTGATTCAGGTTCGCGGCTGGAATTATCACGTGGGCGACGAAATGGACCGCTACCACGCCGAGCATCCCGACCAGCCCAACGTGGGCACCGAACAGGCCAGCACTGTCTCCACCCGCGGTATTTACGCCAATGACCCCAAGCGCGGCTATGTCAGCGCCTATGACGACAACGCCCCCTCCTGGGCCACCACCACCGAGCGCTGGTGGAGTTATTTCGCCGACCGTCCCTGGTTGAGCGGTGGCTTCGTCTGGACCGGTTTTGACTATCGCGGCGAACCCACCCCCTACGAATGGCCCTGCATCAATTCCCATTTTGGCGTGCTCGACACGTGTGGTTTTCCCAAGGACAATTTCTATTATTATCAGGCGTGGTGGACCACCAATGTGGTCCTGCATATTCTGCCCCACTGGAACTGGTCCGGTCACGAGGGCCGGCCGGTGCGGGTGGATGTGCTGGGCAACTGTGACCAGGTGGAACTCGTGCTCAACGGCCAGCCCCTGGGCCAGCGCACCTTGAAGAAAAATTCCAAGCTCTCCTGGCTGGTGAATTACACGCCGGGCACCCTGGAGGCCCGGGGTTACTCGGGCGGGGTGGTGATTGCCGAGACGAAAGTGGAAACCACCACCGAGCCGTACGCCGTGCAACTCACCCCGGACCGGGCCACCATTAACGCCGATGGCGAGGATGTCAGCGTCTTCACCGTCTCCGTCATCGATGCCCAGGGCCGGGTCGTCCCCACCGCCGGGAACAAAATTAATTTTGCCGCGGCCGGCGCTGGTAAAATCCTGGGCGTCGGCAACGGGGATCCGAGCTGTCACGAGCCGGATACCTTTGTCGCCCCAACGCCCTTCAATTCCCTGCCCGTCAATGACTGGCGCTGGAAACTGGCCCCGGTCCCGTCTCACGGGGAGCTGGCTCCGGAATACGCCCCCGGGGTGGATGACTCCGCCTGGAACCGGATCCGGACGAAGACCGATGGCGACACCGGCAGCCTGTTCTTGCGGGAGGGGCAGACCGCCATTTACCGCGCGCATGTGAATGTCACCGCGGAACAGCTCGCCGAGAAAAGCCTCCAGCTCGTTTTTGGCGGCATCGATGACCACGGCTGGATTTTCGTGAACAATCAACGCGTGGGCGAATCCACCGACTGGTCCGCGCAACCCGCCTATGAAGTCAAATCCGCCCTGCACGTCGGCGACAATCTCATCGCTGTCGGCGTCTTGAATGCCTCCGGCTCCGGCGGCCTCAACCCGGATGTGAACCTGGTGCTCACCGGCGAGCCCGTCAAGCTGGCCTGGTCTCGCAGTGCCTTTAACGGCCTGGCGCAAATCATGGTGCAGTCCACCCGGGACCCCGGCCAAATCACCCTCACTGCCACCGCTGACGGGCTCCAACCCGCCACCGCCACCGTCACGACCCAGCCCGCCACCCCCCGGCCAAGCGTGCCTTGAGGCGTTTAAGCACCCGCGCCGCCGAAGGTCCCGGCGCGCGGGTCACGGACCCATAGGCGTTAATCTTAAACCTTGAGCCTGTTTTAAGGTATTGCCCGGCATCAACTCTGCGTTCTCTGCGACTCTGCGCGCTCCATTTTAGGTGCCTTGGCCGGGGGCATCCGTCTCCGCCGGCCGCCCCTTAATGATCCGGGTGATGCCAGCTTGCATGCGTTCCAAACCCAAGTTAAGCACAAGTCCCAACGGTAATGTGGCCAGTACCAGAAGGGTGCGTAATGGTTTCGGGTGGACAGGATGATGCTTCTCCACGGATTTGATTTCCCCAAGGACCGCATCCTCGACCAAAAAGTCCAGGCGAAATCCCTCGTCGAATTGGAGACCGTCGTACGTCACCGGCACCGACACCGGCCGGCGAGCCCCTGGTCCGCGTTTGCTTAATTCATGAGCCAGGATAAATTCATCAACGGTTGCCCGCAAACCCGGACCCAATTGCGGGTGGCTTTGCTAAGCGGCAGCCACGATTGGGGCGGTCACGTCATGGCGTCGCATCGGCGGAAATTTTCGCGCCGAGTCGCAAAGGCCGCAGACAAATCAAACCTCATTTTAAACACCAAGTTAACCTGACGATTCCTTTTAAAATTTAGGTTAATGCTTATGGGGCTGGGACCCGCAGCACTTTGCCTTGCGGACCAGCGTCCGCATTAAACTGCCAACGCACCCGGTCCAGGGGTACTGGCGGCTTGCCGGGCATCACTGCGGTGGCTGTGCCCGCGTGCGCCGGGCCGTCCGTGCGCCATTTATTTCCCGTGACCCCGGCAACTTCCTTTGTATCATGTGCCCGTGACAACCTCCGAAGCCATTGAATTGCTGGAAGCCTGGCGCGCCGGAAAGCTCCCGCGCGAACGAGTCCTGCAGGCTTTCCAGGCCGCCCCCACCGAAAACCTCGGATTCGCCCAGGTGGACACTCACCGCGCCCTGCGCCAGGGTTTTCCCGAGGTCATTTACGGCGCCGGCAAAACCCCCGACCAGGTCGTCAAAATCGCGGCCAAACTCTTGGAGCGCGAATCGGCCGTGCTCATTACCCGCGTGACCCCCGAACACGCCCGCGCCCTGCGCCGCAAATTTAAAATCGCCGTCCATCACGCCGCCGCCCGCTGCGTGACCATCGAGAAAAAGCCCCTGCCCAAGCGCCCGGGTGTCATCGCGGTCATCTGCGCCGGCACCAGCGATTTGCCCGTGTTCGAGGAGGCGGCCGTCACCGCCGAAGTCATGGGCAACCACGTCGAACGCATCTCGGATGCCGGCGTGGCTGGCCTGCACCGGATTCTCGCGCGGTTGGAAACCCTGCAAACCGCCAACGTCCTCGTCGTCGTCGCCGGCATGGAGGGCGCGCTCCCCAGCGTCGTGGCCGGGCTTGTCTCCAAACCCGTCATCGCCGTGCCCACCAGCGTTGGGTATGGCGCCAGTTTCGGCGGCGTGGCCGCCTTGCTGGGCATGTTGAACTCCTGCGGCAGCGGCGTGACCGTCGTCAATATCGATAACGGCTTCGGCGCCGGCTACGCCGCCAGCCAGATCAACCGTTTGGCAACTCCATGAAAACTCTCTACCTCGACATCTTCAGCGGCATCAGTGGCGACATGTTCCTGGGCGCGCTTATCGATTTGGGTGTGAACCCCCAAAAACTTGGCCGTGAACTCGGCAAGCTCAAGCTCGATGGCTACCACCTGCATGTGAATGAGCAGGAAAAAAACGGCATCGCCGGCATCAAGGTCGATGTCCATCTCGAAGATGACCACGACGACCATGGCCATGAGCATGGTCACGAGTCTGGCCATTCCCATGGTCACGAACACGTTCACGAGCATGAGCATGAGCATGGTCATAGCCACAGCCATCCGCACGCGCATGGGCATCATCAGCACACCCATGAACACCCCCACCAACCCGGGGTGGATCATGAACCTGCCCACGCTCATGACCACGAGCATGAGCATGACCACGCACACCACCACGAGGACTCCCGTAACTTTGCCGAAATTAAAAAGCTGATTGCCGCCAGCAAACTCTCCCCGTGGGTGAAGCAAAAATCCACCGCTGTCTTTCAGCGGCTCGCCGAAGTGGAGGGCCGTATTCACGGTCAGCCGGTGGAATCGGTTCATTTTCATGAAGTCGGCGCGGTCGATTCCATCGTGGATATCGTCGGTGTCTGCATCGGCTTGGAGCTGCTCGGCAAACCGCGTGTGCTCGCCGCGCCGGTGGTCGAGGGCACCGGCTGGATCAAATGCGCCCACGGCCGCTTCCCCCTGCCGGCCCCCGCCACCCTGGCCCTGCTGGGCGCGCGCGGCATCCCCGTCACCCAATGTTCCGAGCCCCATGAACTGGTCACCCCCACCGGGGCCGCCTTGCTGGCCGAGTTTGCCGAGGGCTTCGCGCCCATGGACAACTTGGTGGCCGAAAAAATTGGGTTTGGCGTCGGCACCCGCGACAATCTGACCCGTCCAAATGTTCTCCGCGCCATTCTCGGGCAGGCCAGCGCCAAAGTGCCGCATGACTGGGAAACCGACCGCGTCGCCGTGCTCGAAACCAATTGTGACGACATCAACGCGGAGATCCTCGGGAATTTTGTGGAAACCGCCCTCGCGGCGGGGGCGCTGGACGTATTCCACACCCCCATCCAGATGAAAAAGAACCGGCCCGGGGTGTTGCTGACGGTTTTGTGCGCCGAGGCCGAGGCGGACAAGTTTGCCGCCCTCATGCTGCGGGAAACCAGCGTCTTTGGGGTGCGCCGGACGGTGGCCGAGCGCCGGAAACTGCGCCGGGAATTTACCGAGGTTAAAACCAAGTTTGGCAAAGTCACCGTTAAATTGGGGCGGCTGGACGGCGAGATCGTGCAGATCGCGCCGGAGTTTGAAGCCTGCAAGAAACTGGCCCTCGCGGCCAAAGTACCCCTGACCCGGGTCTATGACGCCGCCCGCCGGGAATTCAAGGCCGCCAAATGAACGATAATTTTTGCTTGCTTACCGCGCAGCAACTCCTTATAAATATTGGACAATTACGGTTGGCCATGGGCCAATTTGCTTGATGCTTAAAATTATCGATATGTTACAACCGAAGAGGGTGTCTTGAGCCGCCCTTTCTCTCCACGCAATTCCTCTCCTGCCTCGTTCGTCCGGGTCAATGGCAAAATCCGCGCACGTGAAGTGCGTGTTATTGGAGTTGACGGCAAACAACTGGGTGTCATTCCCCTGACTGAGGCGCTGAACCAGGCGCGTCAACACGGGGTGGACTTGGTCGAAATTGCCGCCACCGCCAATCCGCCGGTCTGCCGGCTGGTCGATTTTGGCAAATACCGCTACGAACAGGCCAAAAAAGAGAAGGAATCCAAGAAGCATCAGCACGCCTCCACCGTCAAGGAAGTGCAGTTGAGCCCCCGCATTGATCCCCATGATCTGGGCATCAAGGTTACGCACGCCATCGATTTCCTCTGCGAAGACATGAAGGTCAAGGTGGCCCTCAAGTTCCGCGGCCGCGAAATGGCCCACACCGAGGTTGGCTTTGCGGTCATTAAGAAATTTCTGGAGGAAATTGCCCCCTTTGGTCACGAGGATTTCCCGCCCAAACTCATCGGGCGCGGCATCAACGTCATGATCAGCCCCCTCCCGCGCAACAAGCGCGCCAAGAACCCGCGTCAGCTTGCCGATGGTTCCGTCCCCGTCAACCCGAACAAAGTCAAGGTGCCCGACGAAGTGGATGAAGACGAGGACGACGAAGCCGAAGTCGCCGTCGAAGCCACCAACGGGAAACCGGTGAAAGTCGTGGTCGCCCCGACTGCCGAAAAACCGGCGGAAGGATTTGGCAACACCCCTTTCAACGCCCTCGACATCAAGGCTTGATTCCCGCCCCGGCGGCGGATGGTTGGATTTACTGGCGGCGAACGGACGTTCGCCGTTTTTTATTTTCCCTCTGACCTTAATTTTATCTGGGGCTTCCCCACTCCCTTACCAACTCTGGAAACCGGCACTCCGTGCACAGCGCATCCGAGTTCCCGCAAAAATCCCGCACGATTTGCAGCAGCCCTTGCTGCGCAAATGCCCGGCGCATAAATTTCACGCCGCCCACCCCCAGCAACCGCTGCCGCGCCAGCTTGAGAACTGCGTTGTCTTCCGCCGCCGGCCAGGCAAAATAACGCTGTTCCAGACGCTCGCGGAGCACGGCATTTTTCCCCTCCACCGCCCGCACCCAGAGCCACGGCAAAATCACATTCACCGCCAGATCTGTCACCCTCGCCTCGCCCAGCAACGGCTGCGGACTCTTCAGTGTCGGGGACCGCAACGTCCAGTGCTGCGACCAGAAATCATCCATCCCACCCGCCAGCTCCGCCCGCAGAGAAGTCACCAATTCCGTGTCAGCGACCTCCGCCACGCACCAATGCTCCAGCCGGGCCGGCAGATTCCCGCTGGATACCCACTGCGCCGCCAGCGCGAGCCGGCGTTCCGGATGATTCGCCGGCCGCAGCCCGTGAAACCGCCAGAGCGACCGTGGCAACGCGCAGTCCTGAAAGCGGTCCCGCTCGCGCCACCATTGGTCCCAGACCCGGCGCAAATACGTGTCCGTGCTCTGTTTCGCGCGCGTCAGTTCCGCGGGCAGCAGTCCGCTGATCCCCAGCAACCGCGCTTGCAAGGCAAGCCCGTCCGCCGCTGTTTCCTGCCAGCGTGCCCGCAACTCGGCGAGACAATGCATTGGCCAGGCATTGTGCTTGTAACCCAGCCCCCGAAACAGTCCCTCCCATAGCGCCTGCTCCCAGCCCGCCGCTTGCGACCGCGTTCGGAGTTGTGCCGCTTTTGCCTGCCAGCGCACCCGCGCCGCGTCGCGCAACAACGCGGTGAGCTGGTCCTCCTCCAGGGCGCGCAGCGGCGCGCAGCATTGCCCGCGTAATTCCTCCGGCAGGGAGCGCAGCGATAGTTGTTCCAGGGACAGCGTCAAATCCTCCAGCGGCGCATCCAAAAATCCCTTGAGCGCCAGCCCCGGCGGGTTGCTGGTGGTGGGCGGCGACTCCTCCCACAACACCTGCAAAATCACGTTTTGAAACGCCGGATTCCGTTCATGTCCATGCGCCTGCCAGCCGCTCGTGCGCAGATCGATCTCCACATCCCCGGTGCGCGGCGGACCGTCGCCCAGTTGCACCACGGCCCCGCGAAAATCCGGTCCGCCTTCCACACTGATGAACCCCGGATGCAGCACCCGCACCGGCAAGCCCGCCGCCGTCTTGAGCTGGTCCCGTCGCAACCGCTGGTGCTGCCAGATGGATTGCAACATCCGCTCGGTGGGGGTGTCGGGCTGGCCGGCGCGTTCGCGCAAGGCGGCCGCCCGGGCGATGGCCACCCGGCGTCGGGCATAAAAATTGTCTTCCCCGGCAATCACGACGCCCAGCTTTTTGCCCGAGCCATGGCCAAAGTCAAGAATATGGTTGGGGTTAAACACGAAGGCCTTGCGCTGGTTGGCCAAAACGTTAATTATGGTGTTAATGTTTCGCACGCCCCGCCCGCGCTGCCAAGCGCGACGGCAGGCAAAACCTGTGACGAGACGAGGCCGGCCACCTTCAGAGTGGCTGGCGCTCTGGATCTGGTTCTCATATGATGATGTGGCTTTATCAAGGTGCGACCTTGCTGATTGGGCTGCTGGTCCTGACCGGACTGGTGCTGGCGGGCTTTAGTTTGCTCGCCGCCCGACACCATTTTTCCCAAGCCACCCGCCCCGCACCGCTGAAGTCCTGGCCCAAGGTGAGCATTCTCAAACCGGTCGAAGGTGCCGGCCCCGAGACCTATGAGGCTTTCGCCTCCTTTTGCCGCCTGGATTATCCCGGTGAAATGGAAATGCTGGTGGGTACCATTCGTCCGGACGACCCGGTCGTTGCCTTAGTCCAACGACTGCAGCAGGAATTTCCGGACCGGGACATCCGGCTGGTGCTGGCCCGGGTGCAAGGCACAAATCGCAAAACCAGCATCATGGAAACCCTCTGGCGGAACGCCTCCGGACAATTTCTGTTTTTTTCGGACGCGGATGTTTTCGCTCCCGTGGATTACCTCCGGCAACTGGTCCCGCAACTGGCAGCTCCGGGGGTGGGCTGCCTGACGTGCCTGCCGCGCGGCGTTCGGGCGGATACCCTGGGCGGCCGGATGATTGCCTTGCATTACGGGTTTAATTACGTGCCGCAATGGATGCTGGCGCTGCGGACCACGGGAATTCAATGGGCCATTGGGCACACCATGGCCATCCCGCGTGCCGTGCTGGAGGAAATGCAGGGCTTCCAGCAATTTCCGAATCACCTGGCGGATGATTATGAAGTCGGCAACCGGATTGCCAAAATGGGCTACCAGGTGGTGGTGGCGCCGCTGCTCATGGATTGCGCGATGCCGGATGAATGCTTTACGGCGGCCTTTACCCGGATGCAGCGCTGGAAACGCACCATCCGGCGCTCGCGTGGTCCGCAGTTTGCCGGGGTGATCATCACCTACCCCGTGTTTTGGGCCTTGGTGCTGGCTTTGCTGCATCCGCTGAGTGGGTGGTCGTGGAGCCTGCTGGGGATGGTGGTGGCGCTCCGCTGGCTGCTGGCCACCGGCTGGCAGGCCGCCCTCCGGATGCCCGACTGGCCGCGCGCCTGGTGGTTGCTGCCCATTGTGGATATCGTGGAAGGAATTTCCTTTTTCGGCGCCTATTGCGGCTGCAACGTTTCCTGGGCCGGCCGCCAATACACCCTGCACCGCGACGGCACGCTGGAGCCGGCCGTATTGAAATCGCCGTTGGATAAAAGCCGGTCGGTGGCCATCCCGGAAAATTAGAGTGTTATTGCCGGTCAACCTTCGGATCGGCAGGCCGGGGCGCGGCTTTGGCTTTTGCCTGCTCGCTGTAACCAATCAGGCCCGCCCCCAGAATGATGAATATCACCCCGGCCCAGCGCGCCGGGTTCACGTGCTCATGCAAAATAAATTGGGCCGCCAGGGCGGTCAGCACAAAGCTCACGGAGGTCAGCGGCCAGACGAAGCTCACGTCACGCTGTCCCAGCAGATATTGCAATTGGGCGAAAAAGATGGTTTCGAACAACATCCCCACCAATACGTTCTTATTGGTAAACCAGTCGCCCACGAGCCGGAGGAGGTTGGCCGGAAGCGTTGTGGTGGACTGCCTTTCGGTGTAGCGCGGGCCAATTTCATTCAGCCCCTGTTTCAGCGTGACGATGCCGATGGCTTGAAAGGTAAAAGCAATGACGAGGATGATTAAAATTTTAGTCATGGCACCAGTCCCCGGGCAGCCGCATCAGTGGAGGCATGGGATGACATCATTTTAATAAATCCAGCCCTGTTCCTGAAAACGCTTCTTGATCACATCCGCAATTTTCTTGGCCGTTGCCTTGGCCCGGCCGGTCACCTCGTCATTGCCACTGGCCTCGCCGTAAGTCTCCACCCCGGCATTAATGATCAAGCCCGCCGGATTTTTCGTGGCGAGAAAGGTGGCCACCCCCAGCGCCATGCCGGGGCTCTTGTTGCCGCCCGCCTGAATATCCCCATAGCCAAGTTTGCGCAGGCCCTGGGAGGTCATTTGAAATCCTTCCACCATGGTGTTCAAGGAAGAGGCGCCGGCCCCAAAGCCGATGGCGACCCGTTCGGCCGCATTGCCCTTGTTGACGGAGAGCAAATAACCCCGGATGACGATGTCATTCATTCCCGGCCGGGTCAGCGCGGAGGCCTGCTCGGCCCGCATGCCCATGCCGTTAATCTCCACCACCAGTTCCGCCGCGATCTGATAGCCCAACTGCCGTCCGAGGGCGATTTGTTGCGGCGTCTGGGGCGTGGTATCCAAGTCCTCGCCGGCCAGCGCGGAATTCGCCGGCACGTCGGCCGCGGTCGCGGCAAAATCATAGACCCAGATGGTCCCCGGACGGGGGATGGACCCCGTCACCAGTTCCTCGCGGTCACTAACCTTGGTGGAGGCGCAACCGTTGAGTCCGAGCAGGGCGACGATGCCCAGCAACGAGAGCGCAAGCTGGTGCCAAAACGCCGGGGTGAAACGTGGGCTGTGAATGGTGTTCTGAGCATTCATAATTGGATGGATGTTTATCTGAATTGATCCGTCCCGTAAAACTAACCCGGACCTCCGTTTCTGTAAATCGATTACTGCGGTCGGCCATTTTTTCGGTACGACCGTCACCACTCTGATGACCCCCTTTTAAAGGGATTGGCCCTCCCCAAAATAATTTAATTATTTTGGACCCTGGACAGCGGATGTCCAGGGTCCCCGGTTAAACTGTGGGCGCAACCTGGGCCCTGCCCGGGGGGGCCATCGCCCGGGCGGCGGGGTTCTTTGACAATCTGGCATTTTTTCGGAGGGGCCGGGCGGGCCGTGGCGGCGGTTCAGCCGCTGATCGTCACTGCCCGTCACAACCCGAAGCTCGCCCCTATCTTGAAGTTTCCAGAAGTTCCCGCGCCCCCTCCGGCCAGGATTTTGGAATCTTCGAATGTTCGTCATTGATCCGGACATTGTTAACAAATTAACCAATTAACACTTTAACCCATTAACCGATGGCCACGTGGAAAGCCCTGGGGCGGAAATATTTTGCATCGAAAGCCGCTGGAAATTGTTTATAGTAATGCCTCTGGATGTTTTTGTTGGCCCGCTCCGGGATTTTTCAGCTACCATGCCGGGGAATTTGACGAACTGCTAGTGATGATCGAAGTAAAAGATTTGACGAAACGCTACGCCGGCCGCACGGCGGTGGCGGGCATTTCCTTTGCCGTGAACCGGGGGGAAATCGTCGGTTTGCTCGGTCCCAATGGCGCGGGCAAGAGCACAACGATGCGCATTCTCTCCACCTTCATGCCGGCCACCAGCGGCACGGTGCGGGTGGCCGGGTTTGATGTGTTTCATGATTCCGTGGAGGTCCGCCGGCGCATTGGCTTCATGCCGGAAAACAACCCGCTCTACCTGGAAATGCGGGTTCGCGAGTATTTAAAGTTTCGCGCCCGTCTCAAGGGCCTCGGCTGGACCCGTTCCCGCCAGCGCGTGGACATCGTCATGGAGCAATGCGGGCTCACGGATGTGCACCGCCGGATCATTGGCCAGCTCTCCAAAGGCTACCGCCAGCGCGTGGGCCTGGCCGATGCCCTGGTGCATGAGCCCGAGTTGATCATTTTGGACGAGCCCACCATCGGGCTGGATCCCAACCAAATTCGCTCGGTGCGGCAGCTCATTAAAAGCCTCGCCGGCAAGCACACGGTTTTGATTTCCACGCACATCCTGCCCGAGGCGGAGATGATGTGCAGCCGGATGCTGATCATGTTCGAGGGCAAAATTCTGGCGGCCGACACGCCGGAAAACTTGCAAAGCCTGATGGCAGGCAGCAGCCAGGTGATTGCGGAAATCGCCGCTCCCGTTGACGAGTTGCGCAATGCCTGGCTGGACATGCCGGAAGTAGAGCAGTTTGACGTCTCGGCGGCGGAGGGGGCCTTTCAACGCTGCGCCCTCACGCCGCGCGACGGGCATGATTTGCGGCCGCAGATCTTTGAGCTGGCGCGCGCGCGCGGCTGGCCTTTGCGCGAGTTGACCCGCAGCCGCCATTCGCTGGAGGATATTTACGTGCAAGTCACGAAGCAGAACGAGGAGGAGGAGGGCGCATGAATATTTACCTGACGCTCGCCCGCCGTGAACTGGCCGCCTTGTTTCTATCGGTCACGGGCTACATCATCATTGCGGCCGTGACCCTGTTGATCGGCTTGGGCTTTGTGGTGCTGCTGACGAACCTGGGATCGGACCCCTCGCCCGTGCCGGTTACGGAAATGTTTTATGGCACGTATTTCTTCTGGCTGATCGTACTGGTGGCCGGTCCGGTAATCACCATGCGCTTGTTTGCCCTGGAAAAATCCGCCGGCACCTATGAGACGTTGATGACGACGCCGGTCAGTGACCTGGAAGTGGTGGCCTCGAAGTTTACGGCGGCGCTCATCTTCTACCTGATCATGTGGTTGCCGCTGCTGGCCTGCCTGTTTGTGGTGGGACATTTTACGAACCAGCCCGGGGCGATGGATCCGGGCACGGTTGTGGGGACCTATCTGGGGATATTTCTGGTGGGCGCGCTTTTTCTCTCGCTTGGCTGCTTTGCCTCCGCTCTGTCGCGCACCCAGATGACCGCTGCCATTATTAGTTTTGTCCTGGGCATGAGCCTTTTCGCGCTGGGATTTTTGGCGGAGCGGATTCCCGTGACGGCGCAGTGGCAGACGAGCGTGGTGTCATATTTCGGTTTGTTCGGGCAAATGCGGGATTTTGCCCGCGGGGTGGTGGATACGCGGGCGGTGATTTTTTACACCTCCCTGACCTTGGTTTTTTTGTTTCTCACTTTGCGCGTGGTGGAAAGCCGGCGCTGGAAATAACATGGCTGACCAACCCCAACCGCCACCCAGCTTCACGCCGTTCCGCCGGTGGCGCGTGGGCTTTGACCTGACACTGCGCACCTTGCTGGTGGTGGCGGTGGTGGTGATGCTCAACTACCTGGGGTCGCAATTTTTCACGCGGTTTTATCTGAGCTCCCAAACCCGCATCCAGCTTTCCACGCGCACGGTCAATGTGCTGCAAGCCATCACCAACCAGGTGACGGTGACGCTGTATTACGACCGGACGGAAGAATTTTACCCGGCCATTCTGGCGTTGCTCCATGAGTACCAGAACGTGAATGGCAACATCGTCGTGCGCACGGTGGATTATGTGCGCGATCCCGGCGAGGCGGAAAAGACCAAACAACAATACAAATTAAGCTCGGACAAGGACATGGTGATCTTTGACGAGGGCGGCCGGCTGGGGTTTGTGGACGGAGACGCGCTGACCCAATACGTCCTGAACAGTGTCAAACAGACCAGCGGGGAGAAGGAGCTGGAGTTTCTCAAGAAGCCCGTGACCTTCAGCGGGGAAATGCTCTTCACCTCGCGGTTGCTGGCGCTCGCCAATCCCCAGCCGCTGAAGGCCTACTTTTTGCAGGGTCACGGCGAACCCTCATTGAAGGACGCGGACAAGCAGCGCGGCTATCTGACGTTTGGCCTCGTGCTGGCGCAAAATAATTTGACGGTGGCGAATCTGAAATTGCTGGGCGACCAGGACGTGCCGGCGGATTGCAACCTGCTAATTATTGCCGCCCCCACGCAACCCCTGGCGGAAAGCGAATTGCAGAAGATTGACCAGTATCTCGCGCAGGGCGGACGACTCTTTGCCTTGTTTGACTACCTGTCCATCGACCATCCCACCGGCTTGGAACCGATTTTGCAAAAATGGGGTGTCAATGTGATGGCGGATTATGTCAAGGATCTGGAAAACTCCCCCAACAAAGGACTGGATATTCAAGTGTTGGATTTCAGCAAGCACCCCATCGTCGCGCCGCTGGCGCAGCGTTCCCTGCACATGGTGCTGCCCCGGCCGGTCGCGAAGGTGGCCTGGGCCACCCCGCCGGCCAATCCACCTGACGTGCGGGAACTGGCGTTTTCCGGGGCCACCAGCACCCTGGGCATCGACAAATCTGAACCGCCGCGGAGCTATCCCTTGATGGTGGCGGTGGAGCAAAAATCCATGGCGGGCGTGGCCACCCCCCGGGGCATCACCCGGATGGTGGTGGCCGGCGACTCCATTTTTCTGGGCAATTATTACATTGAGGATGTCGGTGACCGCGATTTCCTGGATTCAGCCATCAACTGGCTGCTGGATCGCAACGCGCTGGTGATGGGAATCGCCCCGCAAAAAGTCACGGAATACCGATTGTTGATGACCGAGGCCCGGCAGCGCCAGTCACGCTGGATATTGCTGGGGGCCCTGCCGGGCGCGGTCCTGATGCTGGGCGGGTTGGTCTGGCTCGTGCGGAGGAAATAATGAACTCAAAAAACACCTGGCTATGGTTGGTGCTGGCGGCGGGTTTGTTTGCCACCATCTGCCTGCTCAACCGCCATTTCCAGCCGGAACCGCCGGCTGCCACGCGGGGCTGGCCGGCCTTTCCTTTTGCCGCGGCCACGAGTGTCCAGGTGATTCCCTTGAAGGCGCTGGAGATCCGCGCGGACCGGACCAATGCCGGCTGGATTTTGTCCAAGCCGCTGATTTATCCCGCGCAGACGGCGGGCATTCAAGCGCTGCTGGACGCGCTGGCCAAGCTAACCCCGGTCACGCGCATCTCGGCGGCTGAATTGCGCCAGTTGCCCGCCAGCGAGCAGGATTATGGTTTTGATCATCCGAGCATGTCGCTGGTCATTGACGCTCCCGACCAGCAGTGGCAACTCCAAATCGGCCGGCTCACCGCGCCGGGCGACCAAGTGTTCCTCCGGGTCGTGGGGGTGGATGGCGCGTTTGTCACCGACGCCGGCTGGCTGAAATACCTGCCCGCGAGCGCCGCCGAGTGGCGCGAAACCACCCTGGTCAATGCCAGCGGCAATTACGACAGCATCGTGCTGACCAACGGGGCCAAGGTCATTGAACTGCAGCTCGACGCCACGAATCATTTGTGGCGGATGACGCGGCCGCTGCTGGCCCGCGCGGACAGCGACCGGATCAACCGGGCGCTGCAGCAACTGCGCACCACCCGCGTGGCCGATTTTGTGACGGATGATCCGCGGGCGGATTTGAGCGCCTATGGATTGCAGCCGGCCAGTCTTGACTTGTGGGTGGGGCACGCGGGCGCGCTGCCGGAGGGAATTCATACCGGCAATGTCGCGACGAACAACCCCGCCCTGGTATTTGCCCGGCGGGAAGGCTGGAGCGGGGTGGTGACCACGGCGAAGGATTCCTTCAATCCCTGGCACGGCTCCGTGAATGATTTCCGGGACACCCACCTGGTGGACCTGACGTCACCCGTCAATGAATTGGAAATCGTGGTTGCGGACAGCCCCAATCACTTCATCCTGCAGCAACGCGCCGCCGGTGGCTGGCAGGTGGCCGGGGAAACGTTTCCGGTGGATGCGGAGAACGTGCAAACGTTTATCAAGCTGCTGGCCGGGCTGAAGGCGACCGATTTTGTGAGTGATGTGGCGACCGCGCCGGATTTGCAACATTACGGGCTGGCCAAACCATTCATCCAAATCACGCTTCGCCCCACCGCCGGGGACACGAACCATGCGCTCGTGCAACTCGCCTTCAGCGCACCGCAAACCAACGGTGTTTTTGTGCGACGGTCCGATGAGGATTTCATCTATGCGCTGGATCCCACTGATTTGAACCGGATTCCCGAATCCGGCTGGGAGTTTCGCGCCCGCCGGATCTGGAATTTTCCGGAGCAGGATATCACCGGCATCACCGTGCATCAAAACGGCCAGACCCGGCAATTGCTCCACAGCGGCCGCAACCTGTGGTCCCTGGCCGCCGGTTCCCCCGGGCAGGTGTATCCGCCCACCATTGAGGAAACGGCCCACCAACTGGGCGATCTGGCGGCCATTGGCTGGGTGGCGCGCAAAATCACCAAGCCCGAGTTGTTCGGGGTCACGACCAACAGTCTGCAGCTGGTGCTCGAGCTCAAAAATGGCCAGAAGCGGACCCTGGATTTTGGCAATCCGATTGCAAACCAGCCGCTGGCCCTGGTGACCCTGGATGGCGAACGCTGGGCTTTCATCGCCTCGGCCACCCTTTACGAGTTGGTGCTGAATTATCTCACCATTCCCGCCAACGGCCCCTGATATGGCTTCCCGTTTCTGGCGCGGGTGTCGAATTGGTTTCCGCTGTTTGCGGATCGCCGTGCTGCTGGTCCTCCTCGTGGCTGCCTGCGTGCTGCTGTACTTCAATCAAATCGGCCTGCCCGCTTTTCTCAAGGATCCCCTGCTGGCCAGCCTGGAGCAACGCGGCGTGCACCTGGAATTTGACCGGATGCGCATGCGGATGACGCGGGGAATTGTGGTGGAGCGAGTGCGGGTGGGCGCGGCGGGCAATGCCAACAGCCCGACGCTGACGCTTGGGGAAGTGCAGTTGCTGCTCGATTTTGAGCGACTGCTGCACGGTCGTTGGGAAGTGCAGGGTCTGGTCGTGCGCGGGGGGTGTCTGGCGGTGCCCGTGGTGGCCGCCGGCGGGGCCGCCACGACCTTGGAACTGACCAACATCCAAACCGATGTGCGGTTTCCGGGCAGTGACACCTGGTCGCTGGATAATTTTCAGGCCGGTTTCAAAGGCGCGACGCTGGCGCTTTCCGGGGATGTGGCCCACGCCAGCGAGTTGCGGAATTGGGACATCTTTCGCCCCAGCACCAACGGCACGCCGGCGAACTGGCAGCAGCGGTTGCAAACGCTTTCCGAAATCGTCGGAAAGATTCGGCTGGAGGGAGCGCCGCGGCTGACCTTGAATATCGAGGGTGATGCGCGGGAGATTAATTCCTTTGCCATCCGATTGAATATCACGGCCCCGGCCGCCCACACGCCGTGGTTCAGCGCGCGGCAACTCCAATTGAATGCCAGCCTGGCCGCCCTGGCTAATTATCCGACCAACCCGCTGGTGCCGGGAATCTGGACCAATCTGCAACCCTACCGGCTGGCATGGTCGGCGCATTTCACCCAAATGCGGGCGGCGAATGTGAGCGCGGCAGCGGTGACGGCCGGCGGTTTTTGGCATGCTCCAGAACTGGCGCTGAGCCTCCACTTGCAAACGGCGCGGATGCGGGCGCCCGGGCCGGAATTTTCGGTGGCGACCTTGCAACTGGGCGCGCACGTGACGGCTTTGGGCATGCCGGCCCGCCCGGTGAGCTGGCCGGGTGTGGGGAGCAATCTGCCGCCCTGCGAGCTTGACTGGTCGGCCAGCTTCAGCCGGTTCGTGGCCGAGCCATTGCAGGTGGCAACCGCCTCCGCCAACGGCTTCTGGCGGGCCCCGAAGCTGGTGGTGACCAACCTCGTCATGAATCTGGGCGGGGGCCGGCTCGCGGCGGCGCTGGACTTTGATGCCGCCCGGCAGCGGCTGTGGTTTACCAATGCCTCGAATTTCGATCCCAGCATCGTGGCACCCTGGCTGCCGCCGCTGACCCGGGAGCGGCTGGGTTGGTTCACCTGGCAGGATTTCCCCGCCGTCCAGGCCGCCGGCACGCTGGATTTATCCGCATGGCCGGGGCGGCGCGAGATTCCGGTCGCGGTTGCGGGCAGCGTGGCGGCAACCCATCCCACCGTGAGCGGGGTGGATTTGGACACGGTGCAAACCCGCTTCGCTTATTCGAACCATGTGTGGCAGGTGGCCGATTTGCAGGTGGCCCGGCAGCTCACCCGCCTCCGCCTGAATGCCGCCGAGGATGAATCGACCAAGCGGTTCACGGCCCGCGTTCAGGGTGCGTTTGATGTGAACCAAATCCGCCCGTTTTTAAAAACCAAGGGGGCCATCCGCGAAGTGGGCCGGCTGACCTTTCATGAACCCCTGGCGCTGGATCTCACGATTGATGGCCAGTTGCACCAGGCGGAAACCCTGGCGGTGGCGGGCCAACTGGCCCTGACCAACTTTGCCGCGCGGGGCGGGGAACTGGATCATCTGACCACCGGGATCACTTATTCCAACCTCGTCATCGCCTTTAACCACCCGCAGGCCGACCGCCGCCAGGGCAGCCAGAAACTGAGCGCGGATCAGATCCGGGTGGATTTAAATGAGCACCGGATTTATTTTGTCAACGGTTACAGCACCGCGGAGCCGCAAGCCATCGCGAACGCCATCGGCCCCAAGACCGGTCACACCCTGGAGCCTTACCAGTTTTTGACGCCACCCACGGCCCGGGTCAATGGTTTTGTCTCGTTGAAATCCTCCGAGGACAACCAGCAAATCGAGGCGGAGGATTTGCAGGTGGACATCCTGCGCGGCGCCCCCTTCCGCTGGTTGCGGTTTGAGAGCCAGCGGATCGAAGGTTCCGCCCACTGGTTTGGCCCCACGCTCTTGTTGACGAATTTGAGCGCGGAATTTTATCAGGGACGGGCCAGTGGCTGGGCGCTTTTTGATTTCCGACCGCGGGCCGGGACGGATTTCCAATTTGCCTTTGACATCACGAATGCGAACCTGCACCGGCTGATTGCGGGGCTGGCCTCCCCCACCAACCAGCTTGAAGGTTTGGTGGGCGGCCGGCTGGTGGTAACCAGCGGCAACTCCACCAACTGGCAGGCCATGAGTGGTTATGGCAATGCCACCTTGCAGGATGGTTTGATTTGGGATGCGCCCATGTTCGGCATCCTCTCGCCCGCCCTGAATGCCCTGAGCCCCGGGCTGGGCAGCAGCCGGGCCACGGATGCCGCGGGCATATTCACCATGACCAACGGGGTGATTTTTTCCAGCGACCTGGAAATTCATTCCACCATGATGCGCCTGCGGTATGCCGGCACGGTGGATTTGCACGAAAACTTAAACGCCCGCGCCACGACCCAGATCTTGCGGGATACGCCTGGTCTGGGCGAGATCATCCATGTCATTTCCTGGCCCGTCAGCAAGTTGTTTGAATACAAGGTGACGGGCACCCTCGGGGATCCAAAAATGGCGCCGCTAAATGATGTGGCCAAATTGATCATGGCACCGCTGCACCCTTTTAAAACCCTGGAGAACCTGATTCCCGCAGCCAACACCAACAACCCAACGGTGTTTACCAACTCACCGGCGCGGAAGTGAGCGGGGGGGGGAGTCCATCGCGGCTCGCGAAAGGGGCGGACTGATTCGGGCTTCGCGGGGTGAAAACCGGCACACGGGGACCCTCGGAAATGCTGCCCGGCGAGGTGGGGTTCGCGTCTGCAGCAACTGGCGTTGATCCACGCCAAAGCCGCGGATCGGTTGCCTCGCCGTTCGCCGCTGGATGATTATGGGTTGGGCGTCACCGGCTGGCCGGGAACCGCCGGCGTCCCGGGCTGGTTGGGGATCACCGGGGTGAATTGATAAACCGGGGGCGGGGTGTTGGTGGTGACATTCAGGCGGTCGGTTTCCAGCAGCGTGTTGGTGTCGCTGTAGAAGCCGTCACTCTGGCCCTTGGCCTTGGCGCGTTCCATCTCGGCCTTGCGCTCGGCGGCGACCATTGAACGTTCATAAGCGGTGTCGTCGGCGGCGGCGGCGGAAATACCGGGCAGGCGGCGTTCCTCACGCAGGGTCTGGGCTGCGGCAGCCTCCGGGGTGGTCATGACCGTTGGGCGCATTAATACGAGGAGTTCTTCGCGGGACTTGCTGCTGGCATGGTTGCTGAACAGGGCGCCCAGAATGGGGATGTCCATCAGGATCGGAACCCCGGAGAGAGTCTTGGATTTGTCGGTGCGAATGAAGCCGCCCATCATGATGGTGTCGAGACTGCGGACGGCGATTTCCGAGGAGAGGGTGCGCTTGTCGGTGTTCGGCACCTGGTTCCCATCAATTGACGTGTAGCCCTGGATGTCATCAATTTCCTGGTTGATGTCCATGACCACCAGGCCGTCCGGATTGATGAACGGGGTGACATCCAGTTCGACACCGACGGAGAGCTGAGAGTACTGCGAACTGTTGCCGCCGGCGTAACCGCCGCCATAATAAGTGCCCGTGACATAGGGCACGGTGTTGCCGACGAAGAAGGTGGCAGGTTTGGCTTGGGAGGTTTGGATGCGGGGGCGCTGGATGACGGTGGCGTTGTTGTCGTTGGCCACCGCCGACATGGCCACGTCCCAGTTGGGGCCGATGTTGCCGAAATAGCTGATGCCCGCGCCCAAATTATTGCCCGAGTAGGAGTTGGTGAGCCCGTTTTTCAAGCCGTTGACCAGGCCTTGCAGGGATGGTCCATTCACGGCCCCACCCGCTCCGGTAATGGGACCGCCCTGGGTGTTACCATAATTTTGCGGTCCTTGGGCGACCGAGACGCCGTAATTCAGAGTGCTGCCCAGGTTCACATCCATGATGACGGCCTCGATCAAGACCTGCGCGAGCAGCACGTCGAGCTGGTTGATGACGTGTTTGATGTTTTCCATGTCGGCGCGCGTGGCGAAGACGAGGAGGGCGTTGCTGCGCTGGTCGGCAATGATCTTGGTCTGGCCAAACACCTGGATGGCGTCCTGCTTGCCGCCATCGGCGCTAGCGCGGGAAATGATGGAATTCAAGCGCTGCTGAAAGCTGCTGCCCGTGGCCGGGGTGCCGTTGGCCGTGCTGCCCGTCGAGCCGAAGGCGCTGGTCTGGCCCTGGGAGCCAAACGTGGAACCACCGATGCCGCCCCCGCCGCTGATGCCATTGAGGCCGCCGCCCGTGCCGCCGTAACCACCCGAACCACCGAAGCCGCCCGAGGAACCGCCAAAGCCGCCGGAGTGGTTCCCGCTGATGCCATTGACGCGACTGCTCGAGGAGCTGCCGATGCTGACGGTGCTGCTGCCGCCGCTGCCGCCGAGGCTGTTCAAGGCGTTGGCGATGTCCGAGGCTTGGGCGTATTTGATGGGGATGACTTCGGAGATGTATTCGGCGGGAACACTGACGTCGATGCGGTCGATCATTTCGAGCATGCGTTTGACGTTTTCGGCGTTATCCCGCAGCACTAGAATGCCGTTGTCCTCAATCGGCACCACCGCGTTGGCCAGTTTGGAGAAGGGGGTGATCAAGGGCACCACCACGCTGGGTTTGAGATACTTCAATTGGACAATGTGGGTGACATAAGTGCCCAGTTCGGGTAGGTGGGCGGCGTCCGCCGAATTGAATTTTCCACCCGCAGTGCCGGCCTCGGTGATGGGCAGCACTTTGACAAATTTGTCGCCGACGTCAATGAGCGCGACCCCGTTCAGGGAGAGCACGGCTTGCAGGGCCTGGATGACCTCGGCCTTGGTCAGCGCGGTTTCGGTTTTCAGAATGATCGAGGCCTGGGGCACCTGCCCGCGCAGCAGGGTGCGGCCAACCAGTTTGGCATAGACCTCCAGTACCTGGTTCACATCCACGCCTTGAAAATTAATCGTGTTCGCCGGAATGATTTCCTCCGGGGAGGGGACGTTGTCGGCGACACCTGTATTGGCGGTGGTGTCGGTGCTTCCCGGGTTGCCGCCGGCACCATTGGCGTCCGGCGGAGCACTCGCATGGACACCGGGAAGGATGGGGGAGGTGGATGGCAGTGAGCCGAGGGCGGCGGGGGCGGCGGCGGCCGGGTTGTTGGTCATCATGGCCTGGCGGCGGGCCAGGCGGCGGGCGGCGGCCACGGCCTGGGCCTCCGGGGACAGCGCGGGGATTTGCGCCCGGAGATCCAGGCCGGCGAGCACTAAAAGCAGGACAAGCGTGAGCGTTTTCATTTGGCGTTGGGAGATTTGGCAGCAGTCGAACCGGGTTTCGCCGGCGGGTTTTTCTGGTAACTGGCGACGAGCCGGATGTTGGCGTTTAAATGCTGGTGGGGCGGGTCGGGTTGCAACTCGAGGTCGCGCACGCGGATCATCGAGGCCCCCGAGCCCAGCTTGTAAAGGAAATCCACGAGTTGCTCGTCCGTGGCCTGCACATTGATGTTCAGCACCTGCTCCACAAAGAACTGGTCGTTCGTCCGCGTGATCTGCCGCGAAGTGTTTAAAATGGCCACGCCGCTGGCATAGGACTGGGTTTGGATGGTGCGGGTGAAGTTGATGCCCTGGTCCTCGGGGGCGACGACGTCGCCGGTGCTTTCCAGCTCATTCACCAGCTTTTGATACGCGGGCGACTGGGAAATGGCGGTTTGGTAAACCCGGAGCTTGCTCTCCGCCGCCGCCTGGCGGAGTTGGAGCTCATCCCAGTCGGAAAAATGCGGCCAGATGAACCACCAGTTCACCACCAAAAATACGACCACCAGCACCGCCACGGCCAGGCGGCGTTCCAAGGGGCGCAATTGGGCGAAGTACTTGTTCATTTCTGGTTTTCCTCCGTGTGTTTGAGGACCAGTCCGAAATTCCAGGTAACGTCGCTGCCGGTCTGGCGTTCTGAGAACGGATCCCCCGCCGTGGGGTCAAACATGGAATCGCCCTTGTCGGTGGCCTTGCGCAGGGAATCGTCAAAATCAATGATTTTGTTAATGTCCGCAGCCGGCACCACCCCATTGAGCGAGAGCTTTTTGCCGTCCGCGAAACTCAGGCGCTGCAGGGTGACCCCGGCTGGGAGGCGGTCGGCGATCAACTGCCAGCAATCCAGCGCGGCGTATTTCAAATCCTCGCGTTCCTTCAGCACTTCATAGCGCGCCTTTAATTGCAGGGCATTGGTGAAACTGCCGCCCTCGGCCACAACCTGGCTTTCCGCCGCGAGCGTTTTGCTCTGCAGACCCAACACCGGGCAGAACACGAGGCCGAAATAAATGGCCACCACCACCAGATAAAGGACGCCCACCGCCAGCAAGCCGCGCAGCCACAGACGGTCCACAAATTGGACGTGATAGCGCGCGGCGTACTCGGCGGGGAGGAGGTTGGTCCGTTCGCTGGCCGCCGCGGCGCGGCGGGCGGTCCGGCCGGCCAGCTCCACCGCCGGCAGGGGTGACTCCACGACAACGTCCTCGCCCAATTGTTCGCGCAAGGCACCCTGCCAGAGGCTGGCCTGCACGGCATCCGCCACGAGGTGCCAGGGGGGGTGGGACGTCAGCCAGCCTTCCAGTTCCCCGGCCCAGGCCAGCCGGGCAAACTGGCCTTTCAGAGATTCCCCGGTGCTGCCGGCGGGCGGGAGGGTGACCAGGCTCAGGTCGCGCAACGCGCCGCCCAGCCACCAAGCCACCAGCGCGGCATTCTGACCGGCGATCACCGAGGGATAAATCCAGACGCCGTCGGTGCCGGCTTCCGCCGTTTCCAACTGGTCGAGCACGGGCATCTCCAGGCGGTCGGCCAGGTAGCCCCGGTTTTCCAAACGGCCGAGAAATTCCTCCACCACATTGCGTTCCACGATGACCACCACCACGGTTTGCAGCGCCTCGGTGGCGCCATCGGCTTGCGTGGCCGCGCGGCGCGGCAGGGTGTGCAGCGTCCAGACGACCTGGGCGACGGGGATGGGTGAAATCTTCTCCAACTGCAACTCCACCATCGCGAGGGTTTCCTCGAAATTACTTTGGGGCAGTTCGACCACGCGCAGAAACACATTTTCGGGCGGGAGCCAGGCGATGTTAAGCTTTTTCCGCCAGAGCGAGCTCCAGCTTTTGGCGGTCAGCCGGCCGGGCAGGGATTCTTCCGGCTTGGCGGGATGCTCGCGCTCGAGCGCAAAGCCGTCGCCTTTGGCCGTGAAATGCCACAACCGGTGGGTGCCGGTCAGGGCATCAAGGATGTTGCAGGAATTCCAGCGAGGCATGGGTGGTTAGCGTTTGGGCAGCACCGGCACTTTGTCGAGGTCGCCGAGGGTGTCAATAAACTCCTCGATTTGCGTGACGCGCAAAATCTCCTCGATGGTGGTTTCGCCGGCCTTGACCTTGTTCCAGCCGTCCGTGCGCAGGGTGCGCATCCCTGCATCCATGGCGCGCTGGGCAATGGTGGTGGCTGGCGCGCGGCTCAAAATCAACGGGCGCACGGCCTCGGTGACGAGTAATAATTCATAAATGCCTTTCCGGCCCTGATACCCCAGCATGCGGCACTTCTCACACCCCACGCCGTGCCAGACCTTGGCGGTGGCGATGTCCGCCGCCGGGAAACCGATGCGCTCCAGATATTCGCGCGAGACGGGTTGCTCAGTTTTGCAATGCGGGCAAATCGTGCGGATAAGGCGCTGGGCCATCACGGCCTCCACCGAGGACGCCACCAGAAAGGGTTCAATGCCCATGTCGATCAAGCGGGTGAAGGCGCTGGGCGCGTCGTTGGTGTGGAGGGTGGAGAACACCAAATGCCCGGTGAGCGAGGCGCGAATGGCAATTTCCGCCGTCTCCAAATCGCGAATTTCCCCGACCATGATCACATTCGGGTCCTGCCGCAGAATGTGGCGCAAGCCCATCGCGAAGGTCAGCCCGATGTCCGAGCGCACGGCGATTTGATTGATCCCTTTGAGCTCGTATTCCACCGGTTCCTCAATGGTGATGATCCGCTTGGTCACCGAGTTGATGGAGCTGAGAAAGGCGTAGAGCGAGGTGGATTTGCCGGAACCCGTGGGACCCGTCACCAGGAAAATGCCGTGCGGCTTGACGATAATCTCGCGGATGGCGTCCTCCTCTTTTTTGGAGAACCCCAGCTTGTCCAGGCTTAGGAAGATTTTGCCGCGCGTCAGCAAACGCAGGGAAACGCTCTCGCCATAGACGGTGGGCACCGTGGAAACGCGGATGTCGATTTCCTCGCCCTTGATGCGCACGTTGATGCGGCCGTCCTGCGGCAGGCGCTTCTCGGAAATGTTCATGCCGCTCATGACCTTGATCCGCGAAATGAGGGCCGATTGAAACCGCTTCAACTGGGGCGGCAGGGGAATTTGGTGCAGGATGCCGTCGATGCGGTTGCGGATGCGCAACTCGTCCTCGGCGGGCTCAAAATGAATATCCGTCGCGCGGTCCTTGAAGGCTTCCCAGATGATCTGGTTGACAAATTTGATGACGCTGGCCTCCTGATCGCCCTCGGTGATCTCTTTGTCGCTGGTGATGTCCAGGTCCATGGCGTCACTCTCACCCATTTCATCCAGGGTTTCGGCGCCGACGCCGTAATATTTCTTGAGGGCCTTCTCAATATCCACCTTGGTGGCCAGGACAAACTGAACCGGCATCCGGGCATTAAAACGGACGGCGTTCATCATCGCGGCGTCGAACGGATCGCTGACGGCCACCTGCAGGGTGCCGTCGGTGAGGCCGGTGGGGAGGATCGAGTACTGAAAGGCGATCTTGGTGGAAATCTTGTTGCGGGCCTCGGCGGGGACGATGAGCTTGGGGAGGTCCAGGTAGCTCCAGTCCAGGGACTTGGCCAAATTTTGGATAAAAACGTCCTCGGCCACGCCGCGTTCGCGGGCGATAAAGCCCAGCAGCGACTCGGTGCCGCCGCTTTCGGTGGCGGCGCGCCAGGCTTTGTGCCAGGTGTCAAATTGTCCCGGCGTCGCCTCGGCGACGGTCGCGACCAGTTTTTTTACAGAACTAAAGGCCATTTGTGCTGCTGGTTTAACAACCAGAGCCGTCAAAAGTTGCAGATTTCTTGGAATTATACAACCGCAACCGCAAAGGAATTTGGGGGCG
This sequence comes from uncultured Verrucomicrobia subdivision 3 bacterium, assembly GCA_903895255.1. Classification (GTDB taxonomy): domain Bacteria; phylum Verrucomicrobiota; class Verrucomicrobiia; order Limisphaerales; family UBA11358; genus UBA11358. Next base: position 24,269 of record CAITTG010000072.1, on the reverse strand, counting down.
GGGGCGGGGCGGGCGGGAAAGTTCTGGAATCTTGAAGATCGCCACGGGAACCGGTCCCCGGCCCGGGGGCGGGATTGGCCACCGGGAGGGGGTTGACGGGCCTTGATGGATTTTTCATGATTTGGCACTTAACACATTATCAGAAAACCATTTACAGCATTTTTTGCCGGGTTGACGGGCGCCGCTGGACAGGTGCCTAGCCTCTGCCTCAATCATTGGCGCATGGCCTGCAAGGCGCCAAAGGCCACCGGTCGGGTGGGTTATGTCAAAGATCCTGTGTCGCTAACACTATGACGGAGCAGGCCTGGTAGGGGCCTCCGCCAATCGGAACCTGGACCCAACGGTCTTAGCTACTCGTAATAGTAGCCTTTCTGGGCGGGTTGTCAAAGCGAAAGCAGAAAAATCGATCAACTGCGGCCAGCCAGGCCGGCCTGGGGTGGACGAGCATGGACAGGAATGGCGGAGGCCACGGCAGCAGGCGGCTCAGGGCGTGGCGGAGAGGGTGGCGCGATATTCGGAGGGGGACTGGTGGAGGATTTTTTTGAAGGCGCGATTGAAATGGGTGAGGGAATGGAATCCAATGTCGTAGGCGATTTCGCTGACGCGCAGGTTGGGGTTGAGGAGCAGGTTTTTGGCTTTTTCGATCCGGGTGCGGGTGACGAATTCAGTGAAGCTCAGGCCGGTGGCTTTGCGGAATTGTTTGCAGAAGTAAAACAAGCTGGTGTTCACGCTGCGGGAAACCACGAGCAGGGAGAGTTCCTCCCGGTAGTGTTCCTGGATGAAGAGTTTGGCCCGGGTGATGATGGGCGGCTCGGCATTGATGCTTTGCAGGGCGAGCTGGTTGCCTTGCGCGGACAAGTGGTCGGCAAAGATGGCGAGTAAATCAGCGACGGAATCCAGCTTTTTCGGCGACGCCACCGGGGTGGCAAACCAGGCCTGGCGGGCCGCCGGGCCGCTGAGATCCAGGCCCAAAAGGCGGGCCCGGGCCACGGCGCGCTGAAAACCCGCCGCCGTGGGCGGGTGGCGGAGCACCTGACCGGTCTGCAAAAAACCGATGGTGTGCCCACCCAGTTTCACGGCGACGGCCGTTTCACACAGGCCATACTCACAGGTGAGGGTGGACGGCTCCGCCAGGGCGGCGTGGGAGAGTTCATCCTGCAACCGCAGACAGGCGCAGCACGTACTGCTTTTGGCGGCAATCAGGGCGCAAAAGGCGTTTTCCCGGGGTTTGCCGTGAAAGGGAAGCTGCCAGGTCTCCACCGGCCGCAAACTCAGCGGCAGGCCGGTGGTCTCATTGAAGGCGCGGGTGTAGCGCTGGTACAATACCGAATGGGCCAGGGTCTCCACCATTTTTTGGTTGGCATCCATGATGGTGGAGCAGCCCGGCGGGCTGATTAATTACCGGACCGGCTGGCCTGGCGCATCTGGTCATGCTCGGCCCCCGCGATGCCTTCCTCAGTGAGCCGGGTGTTGTCGCTGCGGCCTTCGGAGTCCTCATCCTCGCTGCCGGAAACGGGCGCCGACCGGCCGGTGGAACCGGGCACCGGGTCCCACCGCTCGGCCTCGGTGGCGGAATCCAGCGCCAGTTCCTTGGGGTCCAGGTCCGGCTGGTCCACGCCCGTCAATTCCCGTTTGGCCTGTTCCCAGTCGGTTTTGGAAACTTCGTGGGCGGTATGCCCCTGCAGCACGGCCAGTTCCACGGCGCGCTCCCGCACCATTTTCCGGGTCACGGTACCGATGCCGGAGGAATTTTCGGTCAGCACGCCGGTTTTTAATGGATTGGTATTCATACGCAATGGCCTAATGCCCGCCGTGCGGGAGGGTTTGGGGGTTCTGCGAGGTTTTGACCTGCCGGGCATCGCGGTCTTCGCGCAGGTCTTTGGAACGGGAAAAGACATTCTCTTCCTTGTGCTTTTTATGGGGCAGCACGGCCGCGACCGGGGGGTGCGGATGGTGGATTTCCTTCGGGAAAACAGGGGTCTCGGGCGTGATGTGCGCGGGCTGGTTGGATTTGGTGCTCATGGGTTTATTTGGGGGCGTAGGCGGGGTGGACAATTACCGGGGTGGGTTGGGCGAGTTTGCGGCTGCTAAAGGTATGGCGGTCGTCGGCTTCGAGCCAGTCGAACATGGAGTTCATTTCCGGGTTCAACCCGATTTTATGACAGTTCTCAATGAAGTAACCGCGGCGTTCCGGGTTTTTCATCGGGCTGCTGGCTTCCACCTCATCGGACCAGGTTTTGATTTCCGCCGGGGTTTTGGGCGTGCCGTTGTGAAGGAGCCAGGCGCCGATGTCCTCATAGTTTTTGGCGGCCTGCACGGCGGTGGTGAACTCCGCGCTGGTGATGCCCTTGAAGGTGAAGAGCATATTGTCCAGCGGACAATCGTAGTGATATTCACCGAGTGTGCCGGCGAGACTGGCGCGGCATTTGTCCACCGCGCGCGCGGCGATCACGAAGCCGGCGATCCGGTAACGCGGGCTGTGCGGCGCTTGCTGAGTGAGGTCACGAGGGGTGATGGGAGTAGTTGTATTCATTAGGTCAGGTAGTGTGGGGGCGGAGGCAGTGGGGAGCGAGGGTTATTTCGCCGCCTGGGAATGCGCCTCGACAAACCAGAGCCATTTGTCAATGCCCCGGGACACTTCGGTGAGGAGGTCGGCGGTATCGGCGTCATCCAGTTCGTTCGCCTGGTCAATGGAGCTCCGGATTTCCTGGCCAAAGGTGGAGAGCGCGCGGGCCACGCCTTCGACATGCGCCATGCCCTCGGCAATGGCCATCGGATACTCCGGCAGCCGGGAACGGGCGGCGGCCACGCGGACGGTGCCTTCGGCGATGCCGCCGAGTTGCACCACGCGTTCCGCGATTAGATCCACGTAGGCCTCCACGGCTTCATCGACCTGGTCGAAAAGTTCGTGCAAGGCGATGAAACTCGGACCTTTCACATTCCAATGCGCCTGCTTCATCTGGGATTGCAGATCCACGGCGGAGGCGAGGCGCTGGTTGAGGAGCGCGTTGAGTTCCAAACGATTCGCGGCGGAGATGTCGTTCTCGGTTTCGTACAGTTTGGGGGCTTCGGTGAGATTATTCATGGCAGTGGTCATCATTTTAGGGGGGTTGATAGGTGGGTGGAAAATCCGGAGTCAGGTGGGGTTGTGAAAACCGTGGGTGCGGGTGCGGTTGCGTTCCGAGATCAACTCCGACTCGGCTTGCAACCAGTGCTGGACCTCATGGCCCGGGCGGGAACCCTGGTTGACATAGGCGAAATAGGCTTTGCGCGCGACCTCGTCCGGGTTGGGGACAAAGGTCAGGGCGCCGGCGGCCAACTCGGCGGCGGAGGGTTCGGGATTCGGGGGGGCGGCGGACGGCTTGGTCAGGGGGGAGTTGGGGTGTTTCATACCAGCAGAATAGAATGGTTGGCGGGCGATGAGCCATGGGGTCTTCTCCCCATGGCCAAAAGTATCAGGGATTGGTGAGAATCACTTTCAGGGCCTGCTCGCGGCCGGCGTTGCCGAAGGTGTCGTAGGCTTGGAGAATATCCGCCAGTTTAAAATGGTGAGTGACGAGTTTTTGGGGGGCGATTTTGCCGGCCAGGACGGTTTTGAGCAGCAGCGGGGTGGTGACGGCATCCACGAGCCGGGTGGTAATGGTGATGTTTTGCGACCAGAGTTTTTCCAGGTGCAGGGTGACGCTGGTGCCGTGCACGCCGATGTTGGCCAGATGGCCGCCGACGCCGATAATATCCTGGCACAAGGCAAAGGTGCCGGCCAGGCCGACCGCTTCAATGGCGACGTCCACGCCTTGTCCGGCCGTCAAGCGCATGACCCGCTCCACGGCATGGCCATCGGTGCTGTTCACGACCTCCGTCGCGCCGAATTGTTGGGCGACCCGCAGGCGGTTGTCATCCAGATCAATGACGATGATGCGGGCCGGGGTGTAAAACTGGGCGGTGAGCAGGGCCGCCAGCCCGACCGGGCCCGCCCCGACTATCGCCACCGTGTCACCCGGTTGCACGTGGCCATTCAAAACGCCACACTCGTAACCCGTGGGCAGGATGTCGCTAAGCATGACCATGGCATCCTCATCCGCGCCCGGCGGCAGGGGATACAGGCTGGTATCGGCGTGGGGAATGCGCACGAACTCGGCCTGGGTGCCATCAATGGTGTTGCCCAAAATCCAGCCACCATCCGTGCAATGCGAGGGCATGGCCCGCCGACAGTATTCACATTTGCCGCAGGCGGTGATGCAGGAGATGAGTACGCGATCGCCGGGGTGAAAGCGGGTGACCCCCGCCCCGACGGCGTCAATCGTGCCGATGCCCTCATGCCCCAGAATGCGACCGGCCGCGACGGTGGGCAGATCGCCCTTCATAATGTGCAGATCGGTGCCGCAAATCGTGGTCCGGGTGACGCGGACCACGGCGTCGGTGGGCAGCCGCACCACTGGTTTGGGCATTTCTTCCAAGGCTTTTTGGCCGGGACCGCGATAAACAAGGGCTTGCATAATAAAGTTGGTTGCTCGTTAAACTGCCACGCTGAGTCCGGCCGGCAAAGGGCCCGGCAGAGCGGCGAGTTCCGCCACGGTCAATTTCACAAAGATGGTGGATTCCTCATAACTGATGTGGTCCACGGCGTGGGTGGGAATCAAGATCTCGCGGCCGGTGAGCCGGTGGCCGGTCTGGACCACGAGTTGCTGAATGGTCCAGCTCGCGTCATCCATCATAAAATCATTCACATGGCCATCCACGCCGTCGATACCGCGGATCTGGTAACCCGCGACGGCGAGGGTGCTGCGCAGGTGGGCGGCAGCGCGTTCGGGATGGGGACCGCCTTCGATGGCGGGCCGGGCCTTGGGGGTGACCGGATTCACGACGGTGGGAAAGCCCGAGGTGCCCCAGAGGCCGTCACCCACCCAGTAATTGGGCCAGCCGTAGTATTGGTAATAACTTTCTTCAAACTGGCGGGAGACCGGTTTATGGGCTTCCAACCCGGGACTGTCCTGAATCTGCTGGCGGGTGAGGTTCACCAACAGCAACTTGCCCGGCTGATAAACCTCGCGGAGCGCGTGGGGGGAGAGGAGCACCTGCCGGCCGGTCAGCCACGAGCCGGTTTCCGCCACCAGGTAACGCACGGCCCACTGGCGGTCGTCAAAATAAAAGTCTTTCACCGTGCCGAGCTGGCCATCCGAGGCGCCGAGGTGGTGGCCGTAGAGTTGTTTGAGGCTGCGTATCATAATCGTAGGGGTGGGGATGATGGTTGATTGGAACTAAATGCGACCCAGCAGCAGCAGGATCAACAGGATGGCGGCGACCAGGCCGAGGCCGCCACTGGGGTAATAGCCCCAATTACGGCTGTGCGGCCAGGTCGGCAGCGCACCGAGGAGCATGATGATGAGAAAAACGAGTAAAATGGTGCCGAGCATAATTTTAGTTTGGTTGGTTGGTGGCGGGGGAAATCAAAGGTGGTCTTGGGCCGCCGGTTGGTCCGGCGCGGGAACGGGCAGCTTTTTAGGGGCGCCCGGTGGCACCCAGTTATGGGGGTACTTGCGCACCATCTCGGCGTTGTGGTTGGCCGGGGAGTCCCGGAAACCCATGCGCACGGAGGGGGAAGCGCGGAGCACATTGGTGGCGACGCCATACGGCGCCGGTCGCGACACCCAGTAGCCGCCTTCGAGATAGGCATACTGGTGATTGTCCCGGTTGTAATAGACATTGTAGCCGGGAAAATAATCGTAATCGCCATCAATCACAAAAATGGTGTCCGCCGTCGGCATCACGTTGACGGTGGACGATCCGTCGATGGTCGTGGTGGTGGCACAGCCGGTGAACAAGGCCAGCAGCAGGGCGGTCGCGCCGGTGCCGGCCAGGCAGGGGAGGTTAAGACGGGGTGGATTCATGACCATAGCATAGTTCCAGGATACTATTACGCCATGGGGTGTTACCCGGCGGGCGGCCAGCATCATTCCGCCGACGGCGGCCGGCGGGCGGCCCAGAGGGTGGAGACCAGTCCCGCGCCTTGCAGCAGGGTGTGCCACCAGGAGGTTTTTGCGGCGGCGGCGGGTGTGGCGGCGGGCCGGCGCCAGGCGGCCAGCAATCCCGCCAGGGCGGCCCCGGCGGAGACCACCCAGCCCACGGTGCGAAGCCGGTGGGCGCAGGCGTGCGCTTCCAGCCGCAGGGCCAGGCATTCCCGCTCCAGTTGGGCGCGGTTGAGGTCGCTTTCGGCCACGAGCAGTTGCTTGCGCAATTGCAGGGGTGTCAGTGGAGGATTTTTTCCAAACATACACGGTCTTTACGAAGTTGATCGAGCGAGGCGGCAAAGGTCTGCCAGTCCCGCAGGAGGCCGAGCACCCGGCGGCAGAGGAGGAGGGCGGTGAGACCGTAGAGCCCCGTCAGTGTCAGCAGGGCCACCAGGGGTGAGCCCGGCCAGCACAGAACAATGGCGGCGGTCAGGGTAAGGCCGGCGAGCAGGCCAAACACGGCCACCGCCAGCGCCAGCAGGAAGGCGTGCAGGAGCCGCTCGCGCTCCTCCTGCACCTCCACCGCCAGCAATTCGAGCCGGTTCTCGCCCAGGGTCAACAACCGCCGTGCCAGATGGCGGGAGGTGGCTGCCAGGTGCGAGAAACTGACGGGGGCGGGTTCCATGACGGGATTAATTACACTTGCCGGAGCATTTGCGGGCCAGGAGGTAACCCACCAGCGCCCCGACGCCGACACCGATGGCGATGGCCTGATAGGGGTGGGCATGCACTGCTTCATCCGCCACCTTGGCCCCGGCGACCGCCTTGTCCCGCACCTGGCCGGCCAGGTGTTTGCCACTGGCGAGGGCGGCGGACAGGCGCTTGCGGGCTTCGGAGACTTTTTCACCGGCGACATCAGCGGTGGCGGCGAGCAGGGCGCGGGCATCGGCGGCCAGATGGTTGACTTCGTCCGTAATGATGGGGGTGGGTTCGTTCATAGTTTCTTGGTTTGGTTAGGTTTTGCGTTTTGCAAAGGTAAAAGCGGCAGGCTGGCGGCATCGGCGAGATGCCCGGCGGCCGGGGAACTGGCGACGTGCAGCACTGAATTGCGGCCGCCAAACGGATTCGGCACGGATTCCAAGGCCAGGGGATCGGGGATCCAATGGCCATCCACGACGAGGCAATATTCGTAGGTGCCGGGGGCCAGGGCGGTTTCCTTCCACCAATTGCCGGCGCCGGAGGAATGCAGGGTTTTCTTTTCCGGCAGCCAGTGGTTGAAAGTACCCGCCACGCAGACGCTGGTGGCGGTGGGATGGGCGAATTCAAAACGCACGGGGACGAGTTGCGGCCCCGGGGCGGGAGCGTTGTCATGCTGGTGATTGTGTTTCATGGGGTGGGGGATTGGTCGGAAATATGGCGTGGTAAAAACCGGCAGCCGCCGGGGTTTAGTGGGGACATGATGCACCGTATACCCCGCCCCCGCCATGGGGTGTTCACCCCAGCCGCACCCACCGGGTCCGATGGTCAAAGGAGCGGCCCCGGGAGGGCGGTTTGCCCCAGCACGCGCGCCACCAATTCGCCCAGCGCGCGGGCATTCATGGGCTTTTTCAGAAGTTCCTGAAAGCCGATTTCGCGCACTTTGGCGACCGTCAGCAGCCCGCTGTAACCGGTGGTTAAAACCATCCTGAGCGAAGGCTCCAACCGGCGCACCTGCCGGCCAAGGCTGGTGCCATCCATGACGGGCATGGTCAGGTCGGTGATCATCAGGTCGAACGTGCCGGGGTGGTCGCGCACGGCCGCCAGGGCCTCCTGCGGACTGGTCGTCATTGTCACTTGATAGCCCAGGCGCTCCAGCATCAGCCGGCCGAGCCTGGCCAGGGCCGGTTCATCGTCCACATAGAGAATGTGCTCGCCGTGGCCGCGGGGCACGGGCGTCTCCACGTTTTCCCACACCGCCGGTTCGGCCGTGAGCGCCGGGAAATACAAATGGAAGGTCGTGCCTTCGCCCGGATGACTATAAACAGTAATGCCTCCGTCATGGCTGCGCATGATGCCATGCACCACCGCCAGGCCCAGCCCGGTCCCCTCCCCGATGGGTTTGGTGGTGAAGAAGGGATCAAAAATCCGTTCCTGCGTGACCCGGTCCATGCCGCAACCCGAGTCGCTCACCGAGAGCATCACATAGCCACCAGGCCGCAGGTCGGGATGCAATTTCACGAAATCGGCGTCGGCCTCCATGGTCCGCATGTCCACCTTGAGCACCCCGGGATGCGGGCGCATGGCGTGCCAGGCGTTGGTGCCCAGATTCATGATCACCTGGTGAACGGCCGTGGTGTTCGCCAGCACCGCCGGGGTCTCGGTCAATTCGGTTTGAATGCGAATGCCGGCGGGCAGGCTGGCGCGCAATAATTTCAGCGCCTCCAGGACCGTGTGGTTGAGGTGGATGGGCTCGCGCTCCGTCTTTTTCTGCCGGCTAAAGGTGAGAATCTGATTGACCAGGTCGGCGGCCCGCTGGGTCGCCGTGTCCATGTTGTCCAGATACCCAAGAATATCCGGCGTGACGGATGCGTCGGTCCGCGCGAGGTAGAGGTTGCCCACCATGGCAGTGAGAATATTGTTAAAATCATGGGCGATGCCCCCGGCCAACTGGCCGATGGACTCCATTTTTTGCATCTGCTGGAGCTGGCCTTCCATTTTGCGGCGCTCGGTGACGTCGCGAAAGGACCAGATGCGGCCGTGATGCTGGCCGCTCCGATCCCGGACAGGGGCGGAATAGCGGTCCAGAATGGTGCCGTCGATTAATTCGATCTCATCCTGGCTGGTCTCCTCCGGGTGGGCGTACAACCAGGACACTTTTTCGGTAAATTTGGGGGGATCCTTGGTCTGGGCGGCGGCAAATTGCAATTGCGCGGCATAGTTCTCGTGCAGGCTGATGGCGGGCGGGATTTTCCACAATTCGCCGACCCGGGCGTTTTGCAACACCCGGTTTTGGTGATTGTCCACCACGAGAATGCCGTCAATGGATGATTCTAATTGAGCCTCCAACAGGGTGTTTTTATAGTGCAGTTGCGCGTCGTTTTTTTTCTCCGCCGTGATGTCCCGCTCAACCGCGACAAAGTGCGTGCATTTTCCGGACCGGTCGAAAATGGGCACAATGTCCATGTCCACCCAATATTCGGTGCCGTTCTTGTGGTAATTGATGAGCTGCCGCCGGATGGGCTGCGATTGCTCGAGGGCATGGTGCATTTCGGCCACGATGCGCGCGTCCGTGTTGGGGCCCTGGAGAAAACGTGGACTCCGCCCGACCGCCTCGGCACTGGTGTAGCCGGTGATGCGTTCGAAGCTGGCATTCACAAACACAATGCGCGGACCGGATCCGGCCGCCGGATCCGCGTCCGTGATCACCACCATTTCGTTAAGCTGGGCCACGCAGGTATGCAACAAATTTAATTGCTGTTCGGATTGTTTCCGGGCGGTGATGTCGCGGATGTTGCATTGGATGACCTTGACGCCGCCGGCCTCGTAAACATTGCTGACAAATTCCACGGCGATATGCCGGCCATCCAGGGTTTTCAAGGGCAGGTCCTCGTAACGGACATAACCATCCCGTTGCAAGCGCTCGAGCATGGCCTGGTTGGAGACAATGTCCCGGAAGGGGCTCAGCTCGCCGACGGTGTGACCGATCATTTCCGCGTGGGAGAACCCCAGCAATTTAACGATGAACGGATTGACATCGGTGATCCGGCCGGTGGCGTAGTCCAGAATTAGAATGCCGTCCTGGGCGGCCTCAAAGAGCCGGCGGTAGCTCAGTTCGGAAGTCTGGAGCGCCAGCTCGGCCGGGGTGGGCGGTACAAGTGCTGTTGCGGTTTTAGGGTCGCTGCTCATGGTTGCCTTGGTGCGATTGGCATGCCCTCGCAACGGATTGGTGCGGACAAAGCACCAGCTTCCAAGCAGAAGGAATGTTGGCCAAGTATGCCCTCGCCGCCTGGCGGGGTCCATGGGGTGTTCACCCTATTGCGCGGATGGTCCCGGACGGGGAACCGAGCTCGTGGCATGCCGCTCCCGCGCGGCCTGCCGGGCGCGCGGGTGGGGTGAAGACCCCATGGCTGGCGCGCGGTTTGCGAGTATAACAGACGGCCATGGAAAGGCATTTTTGCGGCAACCATATCAAGGTGCTGGTCGCCTATGATAATTTTAGCTCGGGCTGCCGGGTCATGGCGCTCCTGAAGCGCCTCGGGGGCGGCGCGGCCACCCTCGATGACTTGACGCATGTCATGGTGCGTTTTGATCTCCTGGCGGATGCCGCGTTTTTTGAACTGGCCGTGGGCGAGGCCCGGGCGGCCGACCTGATCGTGATTGCCACCTGCGAGGGCAGGGAATTGCCCCGGGAAGTGCGGGACTGGCTGGGGCAATGGCTGTTGCGGCGGGACGATGTGCCGCAGGCCTTGGTGGGGACCTTTGATTATGGCCGGACCAAAGTTTGCGGACCGGGATGCGTTTCGGCCTATCTGGAAAAGCTGGCAGGGTACGGGAACATTCCGTTTTTTACGAGCGGCGGCGACCAGGCGCCGGCGGTGGATTTTGGCCGGGTCGCAGGGGATGATTGGGCGGTGGATTCGGCCCTGGTCCGCCAGCAGACGGCGGGACCAAACTAGAACTATTTTGGACGCGGACCAACTGGTCACCCGGCCGGGATGTCAAAACCGCGCCCGATAAGGGCGGTGACCGCCATGGCCAGCGCCCCGCCCAGCGTGACCCGCCAGGCGGCCCGGGCGCGGGGTGCGCCACCCAGGTGACCACCAAACGCGCCCAGGACAGCCAGGCTGACCAGCGAAAACGCGGCAATGCACGGGATGCGCCCGGCGGCGGGAGCGGCGAGCAAGGCGATAATGGGAACGAGGGCGAACGAGGCAAAGCTGGCGGCGGAAATCCAGGCCGCTTGAAAGGGTTGGGCGAGCGCGGTGGGGGCAATCCCGAGTTCATCCCGCAGGTGCGCCCCCAGGCGGTCATGCGCGCTGAGTTGCTCCGCCACCGACCGCGCCAACTCCGGAGTCAGACCGCGTTGCACGTAAATTTGCGTGAGTTCCGCCAGTTCACCGGCGGGATCCGCCACCAGTTCCGACTGTTCCAGCCCGATGTCCGCCCGCTCGGCATCACGTTGGGAACTGACCGAAACATATTCTCCCACCGCCATGGACATGGCCCCGGCCACCAGACCAGCGACACCCGCCACGAGAATCCCCGCCCGGGGCGCGGACGAGGCGGCAACGCCAATCATGAGGCTGGCGGTGGAGACGATGGCATCATCGGCGCCCAGCACGGCGGCGCGCAACCAGCCGATGCGGTCGCTATGATGATGTTCCCCCAAAGGGAGCGGACCGGCGGGCGGCAGTTCCAAAATCTTCATGGCTTCCCGGGCTGATCGTTTAGAGGGTGCCGCGCGCCTCGGACAACACCGACTCGACGGTTTGCAGCAGCACCAGCAGCGGACAGGGTTTGGTGACCACCGCCTGAATGCGCAATCCGGGATCGCGGGCCAGATCCTCCAGCGGCGGCAGGCCCGAGGCCAGGATGACGGGCAGGAGCATGGCTTCCGCCCGCAACTTCTGAATCAGTTCCAAGCCGGTCACCCAAGGCATTTGTTCATCGGTGATGAGCAGATCGTACTGTTCGTCGTGCAAGGCCCGCCAGGCATCCACGCCATCCACCGCGGTGTCCACGTGATAGCCGGAGCGGATTAACACCCCGGCATTCAATTCCCGGACGTAAACATCATCATCCACCACCAAAATACGGCGGCGCGGCGCGCGCTCCCCGGGGGGGGCGAGACGGGCAGTGGCAGTGACCGGGACCATGGTGGAGAGGGGGTTCATAGGGAGGGTGGAGCGTCGGCAACCGGTTCGGGGTTTAATCCCGGGGCCTTGATAAAAAGCGTCCGGGGGGAAAGATGAAACGTTTCAATTTCATGACGATACAATAGACGAGTGCCGTTCCCGCCGCCTATGGGGTGTTTCCCCCACCCGGGGGCAGGAAGCCGGCAGAATGATCAAAGAAGAAAGCTTAACGGACTTGCGGCACTTGGATGTCATGGGCATGGCCGAGGACACCGAAGGCGGAGAGCAGCCAGACCACCACGCAAATCACCACGACCACATTGAGAATTTGTTTAATTTTGGCATCCATGGGGATGTAGGTGTTGACCAGCCACAGCAGGACGCCGATGACGATGAGGGTAATGAGCAGATTAATGAGTGACATAGATGGCTTTCGATTGGGTTAAGGGATGTAAATTAACCTGTGAAGCTTAACCGGCAGACGGAGGAGCCGCGATGGGGTGTTACCCCCACAACGGGGAAGGCGGAAGGTGGAAGGCAGAACGAAGAAACCATTTGCTTAAGGCCATTAATGGCCAGCGGCGCGGGGCGCAACTCGCCGGGCCCGATACCACCAGCCGAGGCCCAGAGCGGCGCAGAGGCCGGCGGACAGCAGGGAACCGGGTTCCGGCGTGCCGGTGATGGTGATGGCATTGTTGTCCAGGGAGACAGCGCCGTGGAGGGCCAGGGCCCGACCGGTTAGACTGGCCCCGGTGTTCATGGTGATGCTTTGATCGGCGAGCAGATTGCCCGCAAAGGCCGTGCCGGTGCCCAGGGTGGCCGAAGAGCCGACCTGCCAGTCCAAGCCGCCAGCGCTGGCACCATTTTCAAAGACGACTGACGCACTGCTGGCCGTGGTGAGGGTGCTGCCAATCTGGAAGATAAATTGCGCGTTCGGGTTGCCCTGACCATTAAGTGTCAGGCGGCCGGTCAATAAGGCTGAGGAGGCGAAGTCATAAATACCGGGGGTGAGGATTAATCCGCCGAGGTCATCGCCGGTCAGGCTTTGCGCTGGGGCCAGGGCAAGAATTTGAGTGTAAGCGGCCAGCGCATCAATTTGCGCCTGGGCGGCGATCGTATCCCCGTAATAAGTCTGCCCATTGACGAGACCCGGGCCAAAGCCGGTGATCGCCGTGCCCGGGGAGATCCCCAGGTCGCCATTGACCACGGTATTGCCGGTGCTGGTCACGGTGGACGCCCCCAGCACCGCGAAGTCATTTGCGGAGCCCAAGTCTATGGCCGCCTGGGCGGCGGGCAGGAAACCCGCCAGGGCGGCCAGCCCTGCCAGGATTGAATAATTTGATTTCATATGGCAATTTCATTTAATAAATATCTTATACAAAATGGATTATACGCCTAAAAATCAGGCCGGCGATGGGGTGTTACCTCCGCCCTAAAATTGGGCAAGATTCTGGTGCCGACCCAGAGCAACTCTTAAAATACATGCAAAAGCCCCGGTGGCGACCAGGGATTCACCCGGTCTGTCCACCGGGGCAGAATTGAAATTGCCATTCGCCGCGCCAGCGGACCGAACGTTGGAACCCCCGTCAATTCGGCAGGGTGACGAAGGCCCGGTAGAAGTTCTGCGTCCGGGTGGTCAGGATGTTTGTGTCGGTGAACGTCCACGGGCTGGTGGCCGGGTAATTGGTGGCGATGGTCGTCCAGGTGGCGGGGTTCAGGCGGGGGCTGGATTGCAGGGTCACGGTAAAATACGGGGTGGTGGTGAGGACCAGGGTCACGGAATTGGTGCTGGCCGGGGCGGAGCTGACCTTGGTGACGCGGGTGAACACGGGGGCGGCCGGGGCGGGCAGCGCATTAATGGTGCCATTGAAGGTGACCCCGGCATTGAAGGCCAGCAAACGGCCCGTCATGGCGCTGCTGCTGTTCATGGTGACGGCTTGATTGGCGATGATGGTTCCCTGAAACACGGCGGACGTGCCAATGGTCGCGGAAGTGCCCACCTGCCAGAAGATGTTCCGGGCCTGGGCGCCACCCGCCAGGATCACCTGCATCGAACTCGCCTCTTCCAAGTCGGCCGCGATTTGAAATATCCAGACGTCATCCGGCCCGCCGGTGAGGGTCACATTCGCGCCGGTGATCGATGCGGTGCCGGTGAATTTATAGAGGCCAGGGACCAGGGTCAGCCCGCCAATGTTCCCGTTGCCGGGATTCAAGAATGGTCCGGACGGGGCGGGGCCGCGGCCGGCGGCATCATTGTAGGCCGTCGTCAGATCTCCCTTCGCCGCGGTTAACAGGGCGGGGGCAATCACCGCGCCGGCGGGACCGCTGGCATCCACTTCATAAATCGTCCCGATGACTTGCGCCGCCGGAATGCCAATGGCGGAGCCGGCGATGGGACTGGCCCCGACATCCCCATGAATGGCCCCGCCGCCGGTGGTGGTGATGGCGGCCCCGGCCAGAATCCCGAAGTGCGCGGTGGAGCCGAGATTGACCGGCGCCGGACCGGCCGCCAACAGGGTGCTGGCGGGGACCAAAATGGCCAGGGCGGCGAGGGCGAGGCCGGAATTAATAATACGGGGAAACGTGGGTTTAATCATAATTGAATTCCAACCAAGGTAAGCCGGGCCACAAAACAAATATATGGGGTGTAACCCGAATACCGTTTTAAACCGCGCCGCACCACCCCGGCGCGTCATCACCGGACTTTTATCGGAGCGCCCCGAACCTCACCTCCACGAAGGACGTGGAGGCGAGGTGCCTGGGATTATGGCTTGAAAACGTTGACGATCACCGGCACTTCGATGCGCGGCTGCGCCGCCACGGAGGTCTCGAAGGAGACGTTGCCGCTGACAGTGCTGGCCGGCACCTCATTCAAGCTGGCCACCAGTTCATACGCCTTGCCGGCTTCGAGGGGCAGCAATTCCACCTGGAGGCCTTTGATGGTGCTTTGGGGATTCTTTAATTGAAGAGTCTGGCCGCTGGCGGAGCGAATGCTCACCCGCTGGACGGCCTGGGTCTGGGGATGTTCCGCGCCGGATTTGCCGGTGTCGGTGACGCTCCAGTAAAGCGCCTCCGGAGTGAGGGACACCTCGCCCAGCACTTCGCCGTAGAGATAGATGCTGGAGGCCGGGGAGTTGGACTGGCTGGCGGTGTAGATGCGCACATACTCATTAAAACGATGGGGCGGGCCGTCGCGCTGAACGATCACATGTATGCGGGCGTTGGTGGCCTCCGGGCTGCCTCCCGGTTCCACTGTGGCCTTGATCCAGGGTTGGGAGGGTTCCAGCCGGACAATCTGCAACGCTTTGCCATCCGTGCGCGTCAAGGTGGTGTCCGCATTCGTTTCATTCATCCCGAAGGCGATGTTGGGCGAGATCGCCAGGGGATCCAGATTATAGAGTGGGGTGTAATCCACTTTGATGGTGAGGGAGACCTCGGGGGTCAGCGGATCATTGGAATGAACCGTGATGTGTTTCACCAGCGTACCACGGTTAAAGCCCAGGTTGAGGGTGAACGGAATGATGCCGGCCGTGCCGGGCGGCAGGGTGTCCGGCATCACTTGCGCGGCGGTGCAGCCGCAGGAGGGCTTGGGCGGGTCGACTTTGAGGATGCCTTCGCCGGTGTTTTTAAAATGGAAAATGCCGGAGACCGTGGTGACCTGGGACGTCGCGCCAAAATCATATATCGTTTCATCGAATTGGATTTTCGGGCTGAGATTGGTCTGGGCGGAAACGGCGAGGGTGCCCAGCCATAAGAGACCGGCCAGCCAGGGGGAGGGGTTTTTCATAAGCATTGGTATTTTATTCATATCTAAATGGGTGGTGTGGTGCCTGAGGTTGAATCCAAAAAACCCGGCCGGAGAAACTTTTCTCCGGCCGGGGTGCTGGCCGCAGGGTTGACTAAGTTATGGGGCAACCATGACGCGATAGAACCGGGTCGGCTGGCCGACAGCCGTCCTGTCATTGATCGTCACATTGCTGCCCGTGCCGGGAACCGTCTGCAAGTTGGTCCAGGCCGGATCCAGCAGGTGGTTCTTGTATTGCACGGTGTAGGTTTTGCCGTTCGCGGTCGGGAACGTGATACTGCTGGTGCCATTGGTGGTGGTAAAGGCCGGGGTGGTGACCACCGGGCAACTGGCCGTGTTGGTCGCGGAGGTGCCGCCACATGTTTCCTGGCCGATGGCGGTGATGGTCACGGCGCGGGTGTTAAACACCGTGGTGAAGGTGCCGAAGTAAGTCTCGGACTCACCCGGCGCCAGTTGAATCGGTCCCAGCACCGTTTGATTGGTGCCCAACGGGCCATACACCACCACATTGGTCAGCACCACGTCGCCGGTATTGGTAACGTAACCGGTGAACATGAACTGGCTGCCCAAGGGGATGGGCGTGGCCGGACAGTTCTCGATCACCGCGAGGCCCGGGGTGGATTGCAGCGGGCAGACGGAGGTGGCCGTGGCGGTCACGTTGCTGGCGGTGCAGTGGTCCTGGCCGCGGGCGGTCAGCGTGTCAATGATCAAACAGCAGCAGGTCGGGGCGACGTAGCTGTTGGTGAAGTTCATGGCCATGCCCGGGGCGAGGGTGATGGGTCCGAGGACCGGGGTGTTGTTGGACGGCGCATTATTGACGACGTACACATTCATGAGCGAGACGTTGCCGGCGTTGCTCACGGAGCCGGTGTAGGTGAACAGGCCGCCGCGCGGGGTGGGCAGGAGCGGGCAGTTTTGCACCACCGTGATCCGCGGGGTCGTGGTGATCGGACAGGTCGTGGTGACCGTGGCGTCCACCGGCAGGTAGTTGCAGACATCCAAACCGCTGGCGGTGAGGGTGTCCGTGCCGCAGAAGTCCGGCTGTACGATATAGGAGCCGTAGAAGGCCACCGACTCACCGGGGGCCAGGTCAATGGTGCCGGTCACCGGGGGATTGCCCGGGGCGGCGCTGTCGGTCACCGTGACGTCGATGAGCGTGATGTTGCCAGCGTTGCTAACGGAGCCGCTGTAGGTCAGGAGGTCACCGGGCCGCAGGATGCCGGCGTTGCAGACTTTGGTGATGACGAGCGCGGGTTGCGTGGAGATGGTGCAGGTACTGGTATCCTGATCCGTGACCGTGACCCCGGAGCAGGCCTGGCCGCTGGCTGTGAGCGAACTCCAGACAACGCAGCAATCCAGGGGCGTCACATAACTGCCCGTGAATTTAGCTGTGGCCCCCGGGGCCAGCGACGCCAGCGTGAATACCACGGTGCCCGCCACCGGGCGGTCACTCAGCACCACGATGTTGGTCAGGGTGATGTTGCCCGCGTTGCTGACGGAACCACTGTAGGTCAGGATGCCTCCCGGCAGCACCGGGCCGTTGGGGCAGGTGTGACTGACTTCGATCGCCGGGCTGGTCAGGATCGAACAGGTCGAGGTGACGGCGTTGGTGACCGCGATGCCGCAGATGCTCTTGCCGGTGACAGTCGAGATACTCGTCACCGCGCAGTTGGTCGGGGCCAGATAGCTGCCGGTGAAGTTGGTGACGACCCCGGGGGCCAGCGCCAGGGCGATGAAGACCGGCGTCGATCCGCTGAGGTTATTCAACACCACGACATTGGTGAGCAGGATGTTGCCCGCGTTGCTCACGGAACCACTGTAGGTGAGCAGACCACCGGGGATGGCCGGGTTCACCGGGCAGGCCTGGGTGATGATGACCGCCGGGGTGGTGACCAGCGCGCACGTGGAGCTGGCCGCGTTCGTGACGCTCACACCGCAGATGCTCGTGCCCGTGGCGGTGGAAGTGCTCGTGGTCGAGCAATTGGTCGGGGCCAGATAACTGCCGGTGAAACTGGTGCCCACACCCGGAGCCAGGGTGGCGGCGGTGAAGACCGGCGTGGTGCCGCTCAGGTTGTTCAAGACCACGACGTTCGTGAGCGGGATGTTGCCGATATTGGTAATCGTGCCGCTATAGGTCAGCAAACCGCCGGGAGCCACCGGGGTGGCCGGGCAGGCTTGGGTGACCTTGAGTGCCGGGGTGGTGGTGATGGCGCAGGTCGCGCTCGCCGAATTGGTGACCGTCACGCCGCAGGTGCTCTGGCCACTGGCGGTCGAGACGCTGGTAACGGAGCAGTTGGTCGGGGTGAGAAAACTCCCGAAGTAACTGGCGCCCGCCCCGGGGGCGAGGACGGCCACGGTGTAGACCGGCGTGGCCCCGCTCAGGCTGTTCACCACCACGATGTTGGTGAGCGTGATGTTACCTGCATTGGTCACGGTGCCGGTATACGTTAGCAGCGCGCCGGGAACGGTCGGGACGGCCGGACAGTTTTCGGTGACGTTCAACACGGGCGTCGTGCTGATGGCACAGGTGGTGGTCACGGTGTTGGTGGCGCCGATCCCGCAAATGCTCTTGCCGGTCACCGTGGAGCTGCTGGTGGTGGAGCAATTGGTCGGGGCGAGATAACTGCCGGTGAAGGCCGCTGCCGCACTCGGAGCCAGGGTGGCCAGCGTGAGGAGCGGGGTGGTGCCGCTGAGATTATTCAGAATCACCACGTTGGTGAGGGTGATGTTGCCGGCGTTGCTCACGGAGCCGCTATAGGTGAACAGACCGCCCGGAGCGACGGGAGTTTGCGGGCAAGCCTGGGTGATGACCAGTTGCGGGGTGGTGCTGATGGCACAGGTGGAACTCACCGCATTGGTGATGCCGGTGCCGCACAGGCTCTGGCCGGTGGCGGTCGAGGTGCTGGTGACGGAGCAGTTGGTCGGCGTCAAATAGCTGCCGGTGTAACTCGCGCCCACCCCGGGGGCCAGGGAGACGGCGGTGAAGATCGGCGTGGTGCCGCTTTGATCATTCAATACCACAATGTTGGTCAGGGTGATGTTACCCGTGTTGGTCACCGTGCCGCTGAAGGTCAGCAACGCGCCGGGCATCGTGGGAATGGCCGGGCAGGCTTGGGTGATCTTGAGGGCCGGCGTGGTGGCAATCGCACAGGTGGCGCTCACTGTGTTGGTCACCGTAACCCCACACACACTTTGGGCGGAACCGGTGGAGAGGCTGCTGACGGAACAATTGGTCGGCGTCAGGAAGCTGCCGGAGAAGCTGGCGCCCGCGCCGGGCGCGAGGGCGGCCACCTTGATGAGGGGCGTGGCACCGCTCAGGTTATTCAGGACCACCACATTGGTGAGGGTAATGTCACCCGTATTGGTAATGGTGCCGGTGTACGTCATGAGCGCGCCGGGCGCGGTCGGAATCGCCGGACAGTTTTGGGTCATCGCCAGCGCGGGCGTGGTGATGATGGCGCAGGTGGAACTCACTGAATTGGTAATGGCAATCCCGCACACACTGCGACCGGAGGCCGTCGAGGTGCTGGTGGTGGTGCAGTTCGTCGGGGTCAAATAGCTGCCGGTAAAGGTCGCGCCGGTGCCCGGGGCGAGGGTTGCCGCCATAAAGACCGGGGTGCTGCCACTCAGATTATTCAGCACCACCACATTGGTGAGAGTGATGTTGCCGGCGTTGGTGACGGTGCCGGTGTAAGTGAACACCGCGCCCGGAGCCGTGGGGCTGGCCGGGCAGGCTTGCGTGATGGCCAGCACCGGGGTGGTGGTGATGGCACAGGTCGAAGTGACCGCGTTGGTGACGGTGGCGCCACAGATGCTGGTCCCGGTGACCGTCGAAATGCTCACGGCGGTGCAGTTGGTCGGGGCGAGGTAGCTGCCCGTGAAACTGGCGCCGGCGCCGGCGTTCAGCGAGACTGCCGTGAAGACCGGCGTGCCGCCACTGAGGTTGTTCAGGATCACGAGATTGGTAAGAGTAATGTTACCCGTATTGGTCACCGTCCCGGTGTAGGTCAACAGGCCGCCAGGGGCGACCGGGGTGGCCGGGCAGGTTTGGGTGATGCTCAGCGCGGGCGTGGTGACCACCGCGCAGGTGGCGGTGGCCGAGTTGGTGACCGCAACCCCGCAGACACTGCGGCCGGTGGCCGTGGCGGTGCTGGTGGAGGCGCAGTTAACCGGCGCCACGTAGCTGCCGGAGAAATTAGCCGTGGCCCCGGGTTGGAGGAGGGCGGCGGTGAAGACCGGCGTGGAACCGCTGAGATTATTTAAAACCACCACATTGGTGAGCGGGATGTTACCGGTGTTGCCCACCGTGCCGGTGTAGGTCAGGACGGTGCCCGCCAGCGGCGGAGTGGCCGGGCAATTTAGGGAGACGCTGATCGCCGGGGTCGTGATGAGCGCGCAGGTCGCGCTGGCGGAATTGGTGACCGGGATGCCGCACACGCTGGCGGCCGTGGCGACGAGGGTGTCAGTGACGGAGCAATTGGTCGGGGCGAGATAACTGCCGGTGAAATTGGTGACGGCCCCCGGCGCCAGCGCGGCGGCGGTAAAGACCGTGGTATTTGCCGAAGGCTGGTTGTTGATGACCACAATGCCGGTCAGGGTCACATTGCCGGTGTTGCTGACCGTGCCGGAAAAGGTGAGCAACTGGCCGGGCGCCACGGGCTGCGCCGGACAGGTTTTGGTGACCAGAATGCCCGCCGTCAAAGTGTCCGAACAAGTATTGGTGGTGGAACTGGTCACCGTGCGGGGATTGAGGGTGTACTGGTCCGTGCCGGCGGCCACCAGCGTAATGGTGCTGGGACTGCACGGATTCAACGGCACATAACTGCCGCTAAACGAGGCCGACTGATGGGACAGGATGTTAGTGATGAAGGTGACGGGAAAGGCCCCGCCGTTGACGTAATTGGTGACGGTTACATTCACCAGGGTGTCATTGCCGCAATTGGTGACCGTGCCGCTGAAGGTGATCGCGCCGGTTTCCCCGACGCTGCCCGCACACTGGGCCACAAGCCCGATGCAAGGCTGGCTCACCTGGGTATTAACACCCTGGTTGCCGCCGCCCTGGCTGTCGGTGTCGTTCTGGTGAATCACGCCGGTGTCACTGGCCGTGGCCCGCACGGTGCCATCGGATTGAATATCCTGGGCCCGGACGACATAGGCATTTGTGCCGAGAATGTTCATATAATAATCGGATTGTCCGTTGGACAGATTGGTGCGCACCAAAGTGATCTGGTGTGAGATCCCGTCCGGCGTGACCAGATACGCCATAATGGAGCTGGCATCGCAGACCACCGGCCCGACGCCGGTGCCGTTAAACACGGTCACGCTGTAATGAATGGTGTCTCCGACATGCACGTCCGGCTCGGCCGTATAAAGCAAAATCCCCAGTCCGCTGCCGGTGCAGCCGGGCGGGCTTACGTCGGCGCGGGCCGCGAGGGGGGCGAGCAACAGGCCGAGCAGGGCCACGAGCAGGGCCACCCAGGTGACCGGCCGGGCCGGATAATGTGAAAAGTGCGGGAAGCCCGCGGCCTCCGGAGTTGGTTTGTTGGTATTCATGGCTTTTTATTGATTATTTGGTTTGATATGTGAGTCACTGAATAGCGCCGGAGGCACCGCGCTGGTTAATTTTCCCGTGAGGGAGGGTTTTCCGTTTTTCACGGAACGAGATTAAACCAGGTGTAACCCGGCCTGGTATGGGGTGTTACCCCATGGGGTGTTCACCCCATGGACACTGGCGGTGAATTACTGAACGATGACCACCGGCGGCCGCACGACCACCACCGGCGGGCCAACAATCACGGCATCGCGATTCCCATAATGGTCGTGGTAATGATCGCGGTCGTGGTAATGGCCATGGCCGCCCTCGTCCGCCACCAAACAACCGGAGGTGGCCAGGAGCAGACTAAAGCAGACGAACCCGAGGATGATTTTCATATATAATGGATGATTGAACGTGGCCCCACGCTAACGCCGTTCAGGCAGCGTGGCCATGGGGTTAAACCCGGCCGGAAAGCGCCTTATTGCGGTTGGTGGGGCGGAACTTTCAACCCGAGCAAGGCACCAAGAATGGCTTTTTGCACCACGGGATTTACCAGGTTGCCCAGGTGGCCACCTTGCGGGAAGATCCTTAACGAATCGGGACCAAACGTGGCCTGGAGCCACGCCAGGTCCGCTTCAGACAGCAGAAAATCATTATGATTGGTAAAAATCCGGATGTCCGGATTGGCGCGCAATCCCGGTTCATACGTGCGCAAATCGTCCGCCCGGGCCAGCGTCTCCCGAACCGGGGCGGCCAGTCCGAGGGTCTGATACCAGGGGATGACGAATTTATCGAAATAGTCCTGATAGGAGTATTGGAGGATTTCCTGATACGCCGGATTCCGGCGGATATCCAGGAGCGAGTGATGCAGGACGCCCTGGTTATGGCGCCGCTGGCTGGTGTAAATCACATCGCGCAGGACAAAGCGAAAGTCCAGGCCGATGAGGAATTGGGCTTCGATGGCATCAAACGGCAGGGAAGTGTGCGGGGTGAGCGTGGTCTGGCTAATGGCGGCCACCTTCAGCAAGGTGTTCTCCAGGTTGCCGGCGCGCTCAGCGGCAGGCCAGGCCAGCGGGGCGCGGTAATACTCATCGAGTTTGGCCACCCCGGCGAGCAGCCGCACTGGCGGATTAATGGCGACGAAGCGGTCGAATTTCAGCAGCGGCTCCTGGTTGGTGGCCGCGGTGGCGGCGAGATACAGAGTTTCGAAAGCGCCCATGGAATCGCCCAGCAAGGCGCGGGCGCCCAGGCGCCCGGGATACATGCCCGCCAGGCGGTGGTCAATGGCGGTGAGCGCCACGTGCAAATCATGACCGTCCACCGGCAGATACGCGGGGACATGCGCGGTGGCCGCGTGCTCCATGAACTCATAGTTGAACGGGCTGCTCACACACACCGCGGAATACCCATTTTTATACACGAGTTCCGCAAACGCCAGCGTGTTGGGGGAGAGCCGGTGGCCGCCCAGGCCGGGCACGATATAAATCACCGGCGCGGGTTTGGGCTGCAACCAGTAAGTGAAATCCAGCCGCCGGCCCGTGGTGGGAATGCGGGCGGAACGGGTGCGGCCCTGGTCCGGAAACGCGGGATCTTGAAAGGTGAAGAAGATGGACTGGATGGTTTCCAGCGCGGCGGGGTCCGACTGGCCCTTCACCTGGAAATTGGCCACGCGGTTCGCGCGGGCAAAGGTCCAGGCATATTGAATCTCGGAATAAGGATCACATTCCGCCCGGCTGAACCGCACGGATTCATCCACCGTGTCCGACGCATGATTGTACAGGTCGATGTACGTGAAATAAGTATAGGGACCGAGCCAGGTGAGGGGTTGACTGGCCACAAACTTGTAGGGGGAGATGTAGAGCAGCGGATTGGCGGCGGTGTCGGCAGCCAGGCCCACGGTGTCGCGTTCATTACTGGGGCCAAAAATCGGCAGCATTAAATAACACACTGGCTGCCAGCCCCATTGGCCGAAGGTCTGGCCAAAATCGGCGTCGGATTTGGGGATTTTCCAGCGGGTGGCCACATCCCAGAAGCCCAGCACCCCGGCCGTGGTGTTGCACGCAAAGCGCCAGGATTCATCCCGCGCGCCCGTCCACTTGCCCTGGAGCAGATTGTTAATCAAGCGCCCCGGGTAGGTAAGGTTCCGGCCGAAATTGTTGATGCCGGTGCGCACCGGTTTCACGACCACAAACCGGTAAACCACGCTGGTAGGCTTGATCACGGCCGTCAGCACGGCCCGGTTAAAGCCCCAGAACACCCGGTTCAGAGGTTCCAGCGGATCGGGCACCGAGGGGGGCAGGACCATCACACCCGGGACCGCCGGCGGCAAGTTGTTGGTGGCGGGAATCTGCCCGTGGGCGATCCGCACCAGGCCGAGCGAGAGAATTGCCAGCATGATCCAGCGCAGGCAACGGCCAGCCCGGAGGCTGCGGGTGTCAGCCATTCTCGCCATGGCCACCGGACGATAATGGATGTCAACCGGACGGCTCAAAACCTCGATCCAGAGGATGGGAATCCCCGCCGGATCGGGGCGACAGCGAAACCGCCGGGCGTGGGTGTCGGGTGTCCGGCAAGAAAAGCGTCGTTCTGACATTGGTACAGGAAAACAAGAGCGGCGGTCTGCCGCCATGGGGTGTTCTCCTTAGCGGGTTGCGTCATTGATGCACAAAAGAAAGCCCCTCCCTGCGCCCGGGCCGGTGACCCATAAGCATTAACCATAAACCTTGAGCCTGTTGAAGGTGTTGCCCGGCCTCAACTCTGCGTCCTCTGCGACTCTGCGCGCGCCGTTTTAAGTGCCTTGGCCGGAGGTATCCGGCTCCGCCGGCCGCCCCTTAACGACCCGCGTGCTGCCAGCTTTCATCCGTTCCAAACCAAAGTTAAGGACCAGTCCCAACGGTAATGTGGCCAGCACCAGATGGGTGCGTAATGGTTTCGGGTGGAGAGGATGATGCTGGTCACCGAATTTGATTTCCCCAATGACCGCATCCTCGACCAACAAGTCTCGGCGAAATCCCTCGTCGAATTTGCGACCGTCCTACGCCACCGGCACCGGCCGGCGAACCCCTGGTCCGCGTTTGCATAATTCATGAGCCAGGCTAAATTCATCAACGGTTGCCCGCAAACCCGGACCCAATTGCGGGTGGCTT
>CAITTG010000071.1 GCA_903895255.1 uncultured Verrucomicrobia subdivision 3 bacterium | reverse complement strand
GGCTGCTACGAGATCAGGGTTTGGGCGGATTATTGCGGCCGAGACGGCCGCACTCCGGGGCGGAGAGTTGCAACGGTGGCCAGCGTAATGATGGACTGCGGGTCACGGACCCGCGCGCCGGGGGGCGGACAAGTTTATTCTGGGGATGGGGTTGGCCGGGTTTATTCAGAAACTCCTTACGTCGTTTCCTACGAGATCAGGGTTTGGGCGGATTATTGCGGCCGAGACGGCCGCACTCCGGGAGCAATGGCCGGTGGCCGGATGCGCCCCGCGCTTACTGGAGCAGCTTCAACAATTCCAGGCCGCCACCCGCGGGTTTTTCGCCCATCAACGAGGGGAAAAAATCGCCGCTGCGGAGGGCGAGCAGGAAGGCCAAACCGGCCAGGTCGGCGGGGCCTTTCACATTTTTCATGACGTAATTATCAATGCCGATTTTCTGGGTGCGATTGTGGCGCGAATCCTTGAGGTCAATGTATTTGAAGGTGCCGATGGACACGTTCAGGACGTCGATGGCTTGAAAGGTCAGGCCGGTCTGGCTTTGTAATTGCGCCACCGCCGGACTGGGGCCGGCGCCGGGGCCGGAGGATTTTTGCAGCGGGGCACCGAGGACCAGGCCGAAGAGGTTGGTCTGGCCCTGCTCATTTTTGACGATGTCGAGTTCCCCCAGATTGAACCGGACGAGGGTGAGATGCAACCTGGAGCGGGCGAGGGCGGCGCGGTCGTATTCCACATGGATTTCGGGAATATTCAGAAAGGGCGTGCCGCCAAAATCGGGCGGGTTGTAGAGCTTGAGGTCGAGAATTTCCACCCGGGGTTCCAGCAGGCCGATGGAGAGCCGGCCGATTTCGGCATCCATGCCGGTCTGCGCGCGGATGCGGTGCTCCATGATCACGCGCATGACCGAATCCAGCGAGAGCACGGCCACCACGACCAGCACGAGGGCCAGCACGAACAACCGGAACGCCCAGCGGATGAAAAACTTGATCATGCGGCGGGGGGTGGGAATTTAAAGGGTGACGTCCTCGGGCCGGACTTCGAGGCATTCATCCTGGTCTTCCCAGATGAGGGCGGGGTAATGGTTGAGGAGTTTGGGGGCGAGCACCTGGCCCTCATAAATCAGCAGGCGCTCGGCGGATTCGGCGGCGTTTTCAAACGCATGCTCGTAGTCGCGCGTGCGGCGGCGCTGGTGGTCGTCCCAGTGGGCAACGGCGTGGACGGGTGCGTAATCCCGGGCCCAGAGCTCCAGATCGCCGCGCACCTCGGCATTGATTTCATCGAAGGGCAGGAGCGTTTCGTTGCAATGCTGGCAGATGAGGCCGGATTCCTTCACATCGCGGGTGAGCAGGGGGAGAAACGGGGCGCGGCAGCAGGCGGACTCCGCATAGGCGGCGGGGGGGGTGGCCATGCGTTTGAACCAGACTTGGCGTTCATGGGCCAGCATGGCGGCCAGGCGGTAGGCACCGACGAGGGGATGGGAGAGCCGCCAGGTTTTGCCTTCCAACTGACCCAGCGTCTGCGCCAGCCAGCGCGCGAGGCTGAGATCATCAAAATCCTTGAATGCGCGCCCGTATTCCTTCCAGAGGGAATCCAGCGGTGATTCATTTTCAAATGCCATACGGGGTCAGCATGACGCGAAGCGGGGGATTTGTCGAGGATTGCGCGGGAGCGGGGGGGGCGGCGCACGGAAGCGGCGACAGGCTGTCGCCGCCACGACCAAATGTACCGTCTTCCCGAATAAGGGGCTGGCCGATATTATCTAGAAACTCCTTACCTCGTTTCCTACGAGATCAGGGTTTGGGCGGATTATTGCGGCCGAGACGGCCGCACTCCGGGGCGGAGAGTTGCAACGGTAGCCAGCGTAATCATGGGCTGCGGGTCACGGATCCGCGCGCCGGGGACGGACAAGTTTATTCCGGGGATGGGGTTGGCCGGGTTTATTCAGAAACTCCTTACGTCGTTTCCTACGAGATCAGGGTTCGGGCGGATTATTGCGGCCGAGACGGCCGCACTCCGGGGCGGGAGGGCCATGCTGACCGCGCAGCGAGGGGCGGCGGATGGTTTTGGTTAAAATCCAGACTTGACGCGCGGGGGTTTTTCAGTTGGTCTTTACCGAGTATGAAACGATTGATTTTAGCAGTACTGGCCGGAGCCGGCATCGTCGCCACCGGATGTGTGAGCACGGTCAATGACTCGCACGCGCCGGCCATCTGGTTCGGCAAGGACGAGTTTCAGGGCCGCTATCAACGCTCGGTGGATCAGGTTTACAGCGCCTCCGTGAAGGTGGTCAATAACAACGGCGCCCTGGTGGCTGAATACATTCCCCACGACAGCACCAATTCCGTGCGTTCGCTGGAAGCCACCGTGAACAACCGCAATGTCTGGATCCGCGTGGAGTCCGTGTCCACAACCCCGGAAGTCACCGCGGTGACCGTGCAAGCCCGCACCAAACACGGCACCGCCGATGCCGAGCTGGCCCATGAGTTGGAAAAGGAAATTGCCCTAGCGCTCGTACGGTGAGCCGTACTTGAGTCCGATGTTTTGTTCGTAAACGCCGAGCTTCACGCCCGGCGTTTCTGCTTTCATACCCTTGAACTCCAGCGCCAGGTGGGCGATGCGGGAACGCGCGCTCTGCGCCACCGGCAGGTCCGGAAACGTATCCACGATTTTCTGCAAGGTCTGCCGGACCGCCGCGTAATCCGCCCCGTGCCGGATTTGCAAATTGGCCAGCACCGTGAGCCAGTGCGCCACGCGCTTGGGCGGCTGGTTGGGAAGGTTGATCATCTGGGCCAGTTCGCCCACCGCCAGATCCAGCCGGTGGAAATGGTCGGCATAAATCACCGCCAGTTTCTCGCGAATCTCCGTGTCATGCGGATGCTGATTCAGGTGCTCCACATATTCGCCCGCGAGCCGGCCGGGGTTGGCCTCCTCGGGCACCAAAAACTGGGTTGAAGTCATCAGGCCCAATTTATCGACGCCCGGCGGCACGGGCATGGCCTGCGGATCGTGCCGGGCCAGCAGGATTTTTTCCGTGCCGCCGAGGTGGGCAATGCGCTGGCCCGCCGCCACGGCAAGGTCCGTGTTGGGAAATCGCGCAATGATGCCCTCCAGCACGGCCCGCGCGGAATCGGTGTCTTGCGCGAGTTGGAGATGCCAGTCGGCGAGCTGGGCCTGCGCCGCGGCGATTTGCTTGGGCGGGACCTTGGGAGCGGCGCAAAAGCGGTTGATGGTCATCTCCGCCGAAGGCAGGTCCTTCATGTCCTCAGCCTGAATGCGCGACAGGAGGCAGATGCCCTCGTAATCATTGGGAAATTTCGCCAGTTGCTCGCGGATGGCGATGGTGGCTTCCAGATATTTCCCCCGCTGCCGCCTGGCCATGGCGGTGGAATAAAGAGGTTTGGGATCCTGGGGTTCCAAACCGCCGTCGAAAAAACCCGTGAGGGGCCGGGAGACAAGCTCGCTGATGGACGGTGTCCACATGACGGACAGCGTGACGCCCATCCCCACCATGACAAAAGGGGCCATCCAGCCAATTTCCCCGCCCTGACACATGCGCAAGGCGAGGTGAAATCCGCCCACCGCCACCACGAACGTGACCACCCAACGGATAATCAAATTGACGGGATCATCACTGGTTTTGAGCGCACGGAGGGACAGGAAAATCATCGCCACCAGCGCGATGACCGCCAGACTGGTGTCCAGGATATATACCAGATGGTTGGTCATACCTTGGTTAAAGTTCGTCCCCTTGACGGCGATGTGCAAGCAAAAATCACTCAGCGGTAACGATAAGGCCGGGCCATGGGGAAGGAATTGGGCAGGTGGCGGAGTTCCACCACCCGTTCGCCTTCCATCAGGACCTCGACGATGTCGAACCGGATTTTCACCGGCGGATTATCAATGGCCCGCAAATAATCCAGCGCGGTCTGGCTGAGCAACCGGCGTTTGCGGGCGTCCACGAAGGCGGCGGGACGGGTCCAGCCATCGGGAGCCCGGGTTTTGACTTCCACGAAGGCGAGGCAGTCGCCCTCCCGAAACACAAGGTCGATTTCGCCGCGGTCGGAGCGGTAATTCCGGGCGAGGAATTTCAGCCCTAATTTGCGCAAATGCGCCTCGGCGGCCCGTTCGCCCGCCTCGCCCCGGCGCAAATGCTCCGGGCGGTCGGATGGACCGGCGAACCAGTGTTTGAATCGGGCGAACAGACTCATTGGGCCATGGATTGAACACTAATTGAAGGGGGAGACAACTTTTTTCCGGAGGGAGTTTGGGGCGCAGCCTGCCCGCGATGATGCGTGAGCAAAAGCCGAAGCTGAAGAGTGCGCCCGGGGACGGGAGCACTGCGGGGAAGTGCCGGAAGGCCTCCGGCACTTTATCCCAATACCCGCTTGCGGTGGCTGGCCAAAATGATTTAATTAGCTGGTATGAAAACGTGGATCGTTGCCGACGCTGATCACTTGGGGGGAAGCCCGCGTGTGCGGGATACCCGCATTTCCGTGGCGCTCATCTTGGAGTCACTGGCGGCCAACATGACGATCGCGGAGATCGTTGACGCTTATCCCAGCCTCACGGAAGCCTCGGTTAGGGGTGTCCTCATTGAACTTTCCCGCCAAAATGAGCTGCAGACGGTGTGAAAATCCTGCTGGACGAAAATTTGCCCAGGAAACTCACTGCCGCGTTGCGCTGGGAAGGCCACGAGGCTGAATCGGTTCTTACATTGCACTTGCAAGGCTTGGAAAACGGTCGGCTTTAGGCGTTTGCCATTCAAAATTTCGATTTGTTTTTCACTCGCGACTCTGGCTTTGCCCATAATGCGCGGCAGGGACAGCCTCCACAACGCCTGAGGTTGCTCCGGGTGGCACTGCCACAAAAGCCGCAGGATAAATTCATTTCTGATTTCATTTGTGCTTTTCGAGCTGCTGATTTGACGCTCTATCAGCACGGGGATGAGTGGCCCTAACAACTACTGCGTCCAAGTTTGCCTTCGGCGGTCCATCAGTGTTTATCCTTGTCCATCCCTGGTTAAGTCCCTCGATTTTGCCACTGGCATTTCTCCCGCCGCCGGTTTATCTATGGGACGTTATGAAACAAATGCTTTGCACCGTCATGTTGATGATTGCGGCCACGGCCAGCCGCGCGGCCATTCACACGGAAGTCGTCGATTACCAGCAGGGCGACACCACGCTGGAAGGTTATCTGGCCTATGATGACGCCCTCACCGGGAAACGCCCGGGGGTGCTCGTGGTTCATCAATGGAAGGGCCTGGGTGATTATGAAAAGAAACGCGCGGAGATGCTGGCCGAGCTGGGTTATGTGGCCTTTTGCGCGGATATCTACGGCAAAGGCATCCGGCCCACGACCGTGGCCGAGGCCGGCGCCCAGGCCGGGAAATATAAAGGCGACCGCGCGCTGCTCCGTTTGCGCGTGAATGCCGGGCTGGACACCTTAAAGACCAATGACCTGGTGGACGTTCACCGCGTGGCGGCGATTGGCTATTGCTTCGGCGGCACCACGGTCATCGAACTCGCCCGCAGCGGCGCGGACCTGGCCGGGGTGGTGAGCTTCCATGGCGGTCTGGATTCCCCGACGCCGGCCGACGGGCACAACATCAAATGCAAAGTGCTCGCCTGCCACGGCGCGGATGATCCGTTTGAAAAACCGGCCGATCTGCTGGCCTTCGAAAAGGAATTGCGCGATGCCAACGTGGACTGGCGCCTCTACCAGTATGGCGGCGCGGTGCACAGCTTCACCGACTGGACGGCGGATGGCAGCCTGCCCGGAGCCAAGTATAATGAGCGCGCGGACAAGCGTTCCTGGGCGGACATGAAACAATTCTTCGCGGAAATTTTCAACTAATGCGCATCACCGGCGGCCAGGCAGCCCGGCGCATTCTGAAAGTCCCCAAGGGACTGGACGTGCGCCCCACCCCCGACCTCGTCAAACAGGCGGTGTTTAATTCCCTCGGCAACCGCGTGGTGGACGCGCGGGTGCTGGAGTTGTTTGCCGGCAGCGGCGCGCTCAGCTTGGAGTGCCTCAGCCGCGGCGCGGCGGCGGTGATGTGCGTGGAGAAGTCCGCCCGGCACGCGGAGTTTATCCGGAGCAACGCCGCCCAGGCGGGCTTCGAGGCGATGCTGGAAGTCCGCACGCAGGATGTGTTTCCCGTGCTAAACCAGCTCGCGGCGGCCGGCCGGCAGTTTGATTTGATTCTGGCGGATCCGCCGTATGGCGAAAAAAATGTGGGCCGCCGCTCCACCTCGTTTGCCCAGCAACTGCTGGACCACGCCGAATTGCCCAAGCTGCTCGCCCCCGACGGCCGGCTGGTGCTGGGGCATACCAAGCGCGACACGCTGGAGGTTCCGCCGGCGTGGGACGAGGTGAAACTGCTCAAGCACGGAGACACGTTGATGCGGTTTTTCGAGCGGAAATGACCCGGCTCAGCCACCCGCCATGCCCTCGCCGCACAAAGCCAATTCCCGCCAGCGCGTGCTGGCACAATGGCGCGGCATTGACCTGACGCCACTGGAGACGGCCCGCGCCGTGCGCGCCCAAACCGCGGCGGACCTCATTCCCCGGCTGCTCAAGGATTTGCGGCTGGATGCCCGGCAGGGCGAGGCCGAGATCGTCAAGGTATGGAACTCGTTGATTGACCCGGTGATCACCGCGCACGCCCAACCGGCCGGGGTGCGCAACGGCACCCTGTTCGTGACGGTGGACAGCAGCGCATGGCTCTCAGAAATCGTGCGCTACCGCCGCAAGGAAATTTTGGACCGGTTGCAGCACAGCTTTGGCCGGGCGGTGATTCAGAAGATCTCCTTCCGCATCGGCTGAAGGCGGGGCATATATGGAAAACCACGGATGGACACGAGGACGGCTTGAAGGGAGACGGAAAACCGCCGCGCGATTCAGCCTGGGGATGTCAGCCCGGACTGGACAATTGCCCTAAATTTCCAAAAACTTGCTTTCGCCATGCCAACCGTGTTGCGAATTAACGGCTACCAGTTTTATTTTTATGCGGAAGAGGGCAATGAGCCGCCACATATTCACGTTGCAAAAGCTGGTTTTGATGCCAAATTTTGGATGTTGCCCGTGGGCCTGGCTGTGAATCATGGTTTCCGGCCGCATGATTTGCGAGAAATCGCGGGCCTCATCGAACAACACGAACAGTTGATCCTGGATAAATGGAATGAATTTTTCAGACCTTAAGGTTAAAAGTATTGCGACGACCGCCGACACGCTAACGGTTGAAATCATGGACGGACGGGTGTTGTCAGTGCCGCTGGCCTATTATCCGACGCTGCTGCAGGCGACGGAGTTGGAACGGAAAAATTGCCAGCCTATCGGCGCGGGTTATGGCATCGAATGGCCTGACTTGGACTATCACCTCAGCGTTGAGGGCTTGATGCGCGGCCAGCCGGAAGCGCCCGGTTTGCGCCGGGCGAAAATGGCCGCAGCGAGCCTGTCTTGAAATGTGCCCGGCTTCACCTTCGCAAAATCCTCTTCAGAAAATTTTGCGATTGTACTTATCACGGTTGAAGTTTGATTATTAAATTTCGATAGTTCTAGGGGACTTGCAAGGTGGGGCTGGCCACTTGCTCATCCCAGTCCGTGTCCATGGATAGTTATAATAACCGGACTACTTCAAATTCGCCGGGTTTAGCGGCTTGAGGTCGGCGGGGAGGAAGACGCCGTCTTTGCGGATGAGTTCGCCATCGAACCACACTTCGCCGCCACCCCATTCCTTGCGCTGGATCAGGACCATGTCCCAATGCACGGCCGAGCGGTTGCCATTGTCGCATTCCTCATAGGCCTGGCCGGGGGTGAAATGGAGTGAGCCGGCGATCTTTTCATCAAACAAGATATCGCACATGGGATTCAGGATGTAGGGGTTGAATCCCAGGGAGAATTCGCCGATGTAGCGCGCCCCGGCGTCGGTATCCAAAATCTCATTCAACCGCTTGGTGTTGTTCGCGGTGGCGTTGACGACCTTGCCGTCCTTGAATTCCAGCCGCACATTTTCGAACTTCGTGCCGGAATAAATGGTCGGGGTGTTAAACTGAATGACGCCGTTGACGGAATTTTTCACGGGGCAGGAGAAGACCTCGCCATCCGGGATGTTGCGGTCGCCCTTGCACATTTTCGCGCCGATGCCCTTGGTGCTGAAGGTCAGGTCGGTGCCGGGGCTCTTGAGATGGACGCGGTCAGTCCTGGCCATGCGCTTTTCCAAGGGCACCATGGCGCGGCCCATTTTGGCGTAGTCCATGGTGCAGACATCGAAGTAGAGGTTTTCAAACGCCTCGGTGCTCATGCCGGCGGCCTGGGCCATGCTGGGGGTGGGCCAGCGGAGCACGCACCAGCGGGTTTTGTTCACGCGGTAGTTCAGCACCGGCCGCATGACCCGGGAGTAGAGCTGCATCTTGTCCGCCGCCACGTCGGCATTTTCGCTGGCATTGGCGCTGCCGCGGATGGCGATATAGGCGTGCATGCGCTTCATGCGGTACAACTCGATGTCCCGCAGGGTGGCGGCATGCTTGTCATCGGTCTGGCGGACGATTTCGCGGGAAACGCGGGTATGCCGGACCTCAATGAAGGGAGTGCCGCCGGCGGCGCGCACGGCGCGCATGAGTTCCAGGGCAAACTCATCGGGCACATCAATCATGTCGAGCAGGGCAAAATCGCCCTTTTTGATCTCGGTGGAATAATTGACCAGCAGGCTGGCCAGTTTTTGATAACGCGGATCGGTCATGTTATTGGCAAATGAATGTCGGTTGTTGCGCGGCCGGCCGGAGAACCGGGCCAGCGCATGGGGCACTATTCAATGAAATGGCCGGATTGTCCAATGAATATGCATCCGGCGGCCGGCTCAGGGGCGGGTGGAGGGCGCACTTAGCCCGGGCCGCGCGACGCGCACGGCACCCGCTTTATTTTCCGGGCTTGGAATTTGGGGGCGGCCATGCTATTCCACTCCCAGTTGTTGCCCGTATTCAATCAGCCAACCATGAATCGCCGCGATCCGATTGCCATCCTCGGCGTGCCGTTTGACAACGTCACCACCCCGGAGACCCTCGCGATCATTGCCGAAATGATCGCCTCCGGCCAGCCGCATTGCGCCGCCACGGCCAATGTGGATTTCATTGTGCAGGCGCTGGAGGATGTGGAGTTGCGCCGCATTCTCTTCGACATGCACCTGGTGCTGGCGGACGGAATGCCGATTGTGTGGGCGTCGCGTTTTCTGGGGAACCCGCTGCCGGAACGGGTGACGGGGTCGGGCCTGATCCCGCTGCTATTGGCGGAGGCGGAACGGCGGGGCTGGCGGGTGTTTTTTTTGGGCGGCACGGAGGCAAGCGTGGCGCAGGCGGCGGAAAAAACCCGGGCGAAGCATCCCCAATTAAAACTGGTGGGAGCTTATTCACCGCCGTTTAACCGGCTGCTGGAGATGGATCATGAGGAGATTTTGCGGCGGATTCACGAGGCGCGGCCGGACATTTTGCTGGTGGCCTTTGGTTGTCCGAAACAGGAGAAGTGGATCAACATGCATTACCGCAGTGCCGGGGTGCCGTTTAGTGTGGGCGTGGGGGCGACGATTGATTTTCTGGCGGGCACGTTCAAGCGCGCCCCGGTGTGGATGCAAAAGACCGGCACGGAGTGGATTTTCCGGATGCTCCAGGAACCGCGGCGGCTGGTGAAGCGCTATGGCAAGGATTTGTGGGTGTTCGGGCGGGTGATTTTGCGGCAATGGTGGCATCTCAAACAGTGGAAAAAATCCCCCGCGGCCGTCGCACCGTCGGCCGTGCGGACGGATTTGCCGGGAGTGGTGATCATCAAGCTGCCGGAATCGCTTGGCGCGGCGGAAGTGCAGCGGTTGCGCGGTGACTGGCAAAAGGCGGTGGAAGCGCAGGATGTGATCTTTGACCTGGCGGCGACGCGCATGACGGACAGCACCGGCATGGGTCTGCTGATCCGGCTGCGCAAACGGTCGCGCGAACTGGGGCATGGCATGGTGCTGGTGTCGCCCAGCCCCCAGATGCAGGCCGCGCTGGCCTTGATGAAGCTGACGGATTTCTTTGCGGTGGAAACCAACCTCCCGGCCGCGCGCCTGCGGGTGAAAACGGAAACCGGCGGCGCGCAGTTATCCGTGCAAACACGGGCGGCAACCGTGACGATCCGGTGGCAGGGGGACGTGACGGCGGAAACCACGCCGGACCTGGCCGCGCGGACGGAGGCGCAATTGAAACGGGTGGCGACCGGCCAGCAGGTGGTCATTGACCTGGACAGCGTGGCCTTCGTGGACAGCACCGGCGTGGGCCTGATGGTGCGGTTGCGCAAGTACGCGCTGCGAAACCAGGTCAGCCTGGCGTTTGAACATCCCAACGCGAATGTATTGAATGTAATGCGGTTGCTCAAAATCGAGGAATTTCTGCTGTCCCCCCCATCCCCATGAAAATCGGCTTTTCCACCTCGGTGATCCAGCGCGGCAAAACGGGGGTGGCCCAATATGTCTTCGCCCTGCTGCGCGCGTTCCTGCCGCATGCGGCGAAGCACCAGTTTTATTTGTTCGTGCTGGAGGAGGACCGGCCGCTGTTTGATTTTGCGAAGGAGGCGATGACCCTGGTGAGCGTGCCGGAGCAGTATCGTCCGGCGGTGAAAAACGTTTTATGGCACCAGACCCGGCTTCCCGGGCTGGCCCGCTCGCTCGGGCTGGACGTGCTGCACATTCCGAGCTACCGGCGGTTGCTGTGGCGCAAACCGTGCGCGCTGGTGGCCACGATTCATGACCTGGCGCCGTTCCATGTGACGGGCAAGTATGATTGGAAGCGGATGATATACGGGCGGGTGATTGTCAAACGACTGGCGGCGCGCCAGGATGAGATTATTGCCGTGAGCGAAAATACGGCGCGGGATTTGGGGACTTATTTTGGACTCGGGCGGGAGCGGGTGAACGTGATCTGGAACGGCATCGATCACCAACGCTTTCAACCAGGCGATGCCCTCGCGGCGAAGGCGGAGGCGGCGCGGCGCTGGCAATTAAACCAGCCGTTTTTCCTGTACGTCTCGCGGCTGGAGCATCCCGGCAAGAACCATGTGCGGCTGATTGAGGCCTTTAACCGGTTCAAAGCCGACACGCGTTCGCCGTGGCTGCTGGCCTTTGGCGGGAGCGACTGGCACGGGGCGGAGGCCATCCACGCGGCGGCGAAGGCCTCGCCATACGCGGCGGACATCCGGCTGCTGGGGTTTGTGGATGACCCGAGCCTGCCGCTGCTTTACCGGGCCACGGATGTGTTTGTGTATCCGTCGTTGTTTGAGGGGTTTGGCTTTCCGCCGATCGAGGCGATGGCGTGCGGGTGCCCGGTGATCAGCAGCACCCGGGGTTCGCTGCGGGATGTGGTGGCGGACGCGGCCCTGACGATCGATCCGGAAAACCCGGCGGAAATGGCCGCCGCCCTGGGCCGGCTGGCGGCCAGTGGCGCGGAGCGCGAGGCCTGGCGCGCGGCTGGTTTCCGCAATGCGCAGCGATTTGACTGGGGCCAGAACGCGGAACAAACTCTGGCGCTCTATGAGCGCGCCTGGCAGCGTGGAAAAAGCTGACCGCCCGCGACCCGCATGATACTTTAAACGCATGGAATCCTCGAATTCAAACACAGCGCCGGCTCCTGAGGGCTCCGGACCCGGACCGGCGGGGGCTCCCGCGGCCGCAGGCGGACTGAGCCTGCCTTTCGATCCGGTGCGGCTGCTGGCGGCGCTGCTGCGCAACTGGATCTGGTGCATCGTCACGGGCGTTGTCCTGGGCGCGGGGTTGCTCGCTTTGGGTTATTACAAGCTGGAAACCAGCTACACGGTGGAGACGGAACTGATCCGGCGGGAGGCTTCCACCACCATCCGCGCCTCGCTGCAGGGCGACTCCTTCAAGCCCCGGCAAGTGACCGTGCAGACCATCGTGACGGTGATGCAATCGCCCAAACTGCTGGACCGCGTGGGGAGTCTGGCCACGCCGCCGGTCAGCGGGTCGGCCCTGGCCCGCATGCTGACGATCAAGCCGGAAAAGGAAACGGACCTCATCTCGGTGACCCTGAAGACCAAACTGGGCCCCCAGGGGACGGCGGATTTGATTAATTTATATGCCCGGGAGGTGGTGGCGATGACCGCGCAGATGCAGTCGGACGAGGCGGCGGAGCTGGACAAATTTTTGCGCGAACAGATTGCCCGGATTGACGCGGAGCTGGACGAGATCAACAAGGAATCGCTGGAGTTCAGCCAGGAAACCGATTTTTACGAGGAAGATCGCGAGGTGGAGGCCTATCTGCGCGAAACCAGTGACGCCGAGATGCAGATTGAAACCGCCAAAACCGAGCTGGAAACCGTGGAGTTCCGCATGGCGAACGTGGAACGCGAGCTGGCCCAGCAGGATCCCATGGCCATCCGGCTCAACCAGGCGACCGCCCAGTTGAAAACCCTGAGGACATCCTATGCGGAAAACAGCCCGCTGGTCAAAAGCGCGGCGGACCAGGTGGCCGAACTGGAGAAGCAAATCGCGGCGAGCGGCGGTCTGAAGACCAACTTTGACGCCAATTTCCAATTCAGTGACAACACGCTGGCCAACGACTTTTACATGCAACTGGTGAATTTGCGCGGGCAGCGCGAGGGATTGCTCAAACAAATGGCACAATTGAAAACCTTTGCTGCGGGGGTAAAGGAAAAACTGCGGGCGGTGCCGGCGAAGAGCCAGCATCATGCGGCGATTGTCGCCCGGCAGCAATCCTTGCAAATCACCCGTGACCTGTTCAGCGGCCGGCAGCATGAGGCGCAGATTTACGAGGAAAACTCGCCGGGGTTGTACCGCCAGTTCGCGCCGGCCACCGTGGATAGCGTGGACATCAGCAATCGCACGATGAAAGTGGTGCTCGCGGGCGTGGCGGGGTTCGTTCTCGGCCTGGTGCTGGCGACCGGCCTGGTGTTGGGCCGGGAACTGCTGGATTTACGGGTGGTATCCGTCGGGGACTTGAAGCGCTCCACGGGGGTGCCGGTGATTGCGCGGCTGCCGGACCTGGCGAGCCTGGACCCGGTGCACCTGGCTCAATGGCGGTTTCGCACCTGGGCGCAAACGATTCGCAAACTGAAATTGCAAGATGCCACCCGGCTGACCCTCGCCTTCACCTCCACGCAGTCCGGGGAGGGTAAATCCACATTTATGCGCGAGTTGCATGTCGCAGCCCTGGACCGGCGGCTGCCCGTGGTCCTGGTGACCAATGCCCCGGCCGGCGACGAACGCTCCCGCCGGGTGCCGCTGGCCGAAGCGCTGCGCCGGCCCGAACTGGTGGGCGAACACGTGCGGTCCACGCCAGGGGTGGCCCTGGAATTGATATTTGACAAAGACTGGAAATGGACGCTGGAAAACCGGACGCGCTGGGAGCGGGCGAGCGTCAGTTGGGCGACCTTGGATCCACTGGCCATCTTTGTGGAATTGCCGCCGATGACGGATCTGGACGCGGTACTGACAGCGGAGCTGATGCCGCTGACCATCTGGGTGACCCGGAGCGGCCAACTGCACCAACGTGAACTGGCGGAATCCTTGGAATTGGTGGAGGCAGGTGAGGTCAACCTCGTGGCGGCCATGCTGGATTACGAACAACCGGAACTGGTCCGGCTCGCATTCCTCGGCCGTTTGGGCTTGCCGGTGTGAACCAATGATGGCGGCGTCAGCAAGGATCAGGGGGTGACGGATGCCCGCTGCTTATACCAGGCAATTTTTTGGGTGAGCTCGTTCACCCGGTGCCGCGCGCCGGTCAATTGGTCGGAAGTCATTTGCGGAGCCAGTTCGGATAAAATGTTACTCGCCGCGAGGGCCAGGGGCGCCTGACTGAGGGCTGCCAGGCTGAACCAGACATAGGCCTCCTGCGGGTTTTGGGGCACGCCCTCACCGGTGGCATACAGGGTGGCCAGCAGATACTGGGCGTTAGGCTGGCCTTGATTCGCCGCTGCGTGTGCCCAGCGCGCCGCCTCGACGGCATTCGTTTCCGTGCCCTCACCCCGCAAATAAAAGCCGGCCAAGCGAACTTGGGCGTCGGGCAGCCCCTGCCCGGCGGCCAGTTGCATCCATTTGAAGGCCGCGCTTAGATCCCTGGCCGTGCCATCACCCTGGTAATACATCTGCCCGAGGAGAAATTGTTCGCCGGCCTGG
Source organism: uncultured Verrucomicrobia subdivision 3 bacterium (assembly GCA_903895255.1). GTDB lineage: Bacteria > Verrucomicrobiota > Verrucomicrobiia > Limisphaerales > UBA11358 > UBA11358. The sequence continues at coordinate 51,315 of CAITTG010000071.1, read as the reverse complement.
CCGTGGGCCGCCGAGCGCTCCATCCAATAGCGAGCCTCGGCATGATCAACCGGGACCCCGTCACCGTTATAGTAAATAATCCCCAGGGAAATTTCCGCATTGGTGGACCCGTGGTCCGCCGCCTGCCGGAACCATTTGATGCCCTCGGCCGCGTTGGTGGCGACGTCGGAATGGGTGTCAAAATAGCGGCGGCCCAAATTAAACTCCGCCTCGGCACAGCCCAGTTGCGCGGCTCTTTCATACCACCACACTGCGGCCGCTGGATTTTTGGGGAGGACAGTACCCCGGGCGATGTTTACCCCCATGTCATTAAGCATTCGACCGTAGCGCGGATGGGATCGAGGGGCGAAGGCCACGAGCGGCACCATCATGACCACCAGGCCCACGGCCAGATAGATGACTGCGGGACGGAGCAAGGCCTGCCGGTGCGATGGCTGAAGCGGCCGGGCGGCCAGCCAGCCCAGCACCAGCCCGGAGAAAAGTCCGCCCACATGGGCGGCATTATCAACCTGCAACTGGGTTAAACCGTAAAACAAATTCAAGGCCACGAAGATGAGGATGGTTTTGCCGAGCGAGGCCCAGATGTGACGTGGCAGGGCGCCACGCTGGCGCACCAGATAACCGAGCAAGGCCCCGTAAACGCCAAAGACCGCACCCGAGGCGCCGGCGGAAATAATCGTGGGATGGCGGTGCAACGAAGCCAGGCTGCTGACCAGCGCGGTGCCCAAATATAGCGCCAGGAAAAACCAGTTCCCGAATAATCGCTCCGCCAGCAAACCCGCCTGCCAGAGGGCGAAGAGATTGCACAACAGATGAAAAATGGTGAAATGCAGAAAGGCCGCCGCCAGGAGCCGCCACCAGCCGCCGCCAGTGGCGGTTAGCGGTCCCCAGTTGGCCCCCCAATCCAGTAAAACCGGAAGGTTAGGATGGACCAGGTTCGAACTCTGCCAGCCCATGAGGAGGAATATCGACGCATTCAGTGCCAGCAGGGTATAGGTCGCCCAAACCTGTGGCGTGGCGGCATAAAAATGTTTCGTAAACTCCGAAGGTTCATTTTCCGGCGTGGCCACTGGCAAAGGCGGCTTGCAACTGGGCAGGGCGGCAAGCGCCTGTCCACAAATGCCACACTCCAGGAGGTCATCCGCATTGGCCTGGCCGCAATGGGTGCAAGGCTTCATAACTTGGCCAAACTCCCGCAGGTGGCGGTCAGCCGGGGCGACCGACCCGCCGAAATGCCCCAATTGGCGAGAGTTACATTGATGGTCATCATTAAATTACCTCAGACTGGTTAAAACTAAGCGGCAGGGCCATACCGGGGCAAGCTAATCCAGCATTAACGGCTGACACAAATGGGGGACAAGCGCGGAACCGCTCAACGGGCGAAGATTTGCCGGATTACATCCTCAATCGGGACTTCTTGAATATCAATGTCGCTGACGGGCAGATCGTCCAGCAGGGCCTTGCAGGTGGGGATGACCCGGTCCCGTTTGACTTTGAATTTAATGGCACCAGGTGCTTTTTCCACCACCTCGCCATAACGGTCGAGGTTCGCCTGGGCATAAGCCCCGGTTTTTTCCAATTGAATGGTCACCAGCTTGAAATCGGCGAAACGATCGACAATTTCACTCAATTTGCCGTCGAAAAAGATTTTGCCGTGATCGATGATGATGACGCGTTCGCACAATTCCTGAATGTCCGCCATGTAATGGCTGGTCAGCAGAATGGTGGTTTTCTGCTCGGCATTATAGCGGCGCAGGAATTCCCGGACGGTTTTTTGGGAAATGACATCCAGGCCAATCGTGGGTTCATCCAAATACAGCACCTTGGGTTGATGCAGCAGGGAGGCGATCAACTCCATCTTCATCCGCTCGCCGAGGGACAACTCGCGCACGCTCACATTGAGCTTGTCCTTCACGTCCAGCAACTCCGTCATCTCCGCCACCGTGCGCTCGAAGCGGTCCGGGGGGATGCCGTAAATTTTGGCATTGAGTTCCAGCGATTCACGGGCGGGCAGATCCCACCAGAGCTGGTTTTTCTGGCCGAGGACCAGTGCGAACTGGCGGCGGTAGGCGTCGTCGCGTTCCCAGGGAACGTGGCCCAGCACCCGGGCGCTGCCGCTGGTGGGATACAGCAGGCCGGCCAGCATTTTAAGGGTGGTGGTTTTGCCGGCGCCATTGGGGCCGAGGAAGCCAACGAGTTCGCCGGGTTCGATGGTGAAACTCACATCGCCGACAGCGACGGTCTGCTCGTACTGGCGGTGAAAAAGACCTTTGACCGCGCCGCCAAAGCCGGGTTGCTTTTTGTAGGTGCGAAAGGCCCGGGTAAGATGGCTGACTTCAATGACCGGCATGATTTAATCAGGTGGCCAGCACCAGGTCGCGGACCGACCCTAGCGCATCAGTTGCTTTTCCAGATAACTCACCACCTGCCGCACATTCGGGTCCACTTCCATGCGATCTTTGACCAGCCGGCAGGCATGCATCACCGTGCCATGATCGCGGCCGCCAAAGGCCTCGCCGATGTTATTTAGCGAGCTTTCGGTCATCTGCCGGGAGAGGTACATGGCGATCTGACGCGGAAAGGCGATGTTTTCCGGACGGCGCTTGCTCGTCATATCCGCCAGCCGGATGTCAAAATGCTCGGCCACCTTCTTTTGGATGACCTCAATGCTGATGGAAAAGCGGCCTTCCTCGTGCAAAATTTCGCGCAAGAGCCCTTCGATGACCTCAATCGTCAACTTTTTACCCGTCAGCGACGCAAACGAAGCCACGCGGATGAGCGCGCCTTCCAAACGCCGGACGTTGGTGCGAATGCGGTTGGCCAGAAAGTCCAGCACATCCTCTGGCAGCGTCACGTTCATCACGTGCGCCTTTTTATTGAGAATGGCCCGGCGCATTTCAATGTCCGGCGGTTGGAGATCCGTGACCAGACCCCATTCAAAGCGGGAGACCAGCCGGCTTTCAAGACCCTGGATTTCACTGGCCGGACGGTCGCAGGTGAGCACGATTTGCTTGTGCGACTCGTGCAGGGCGTTGAAGGTGTGAAAAAATTCTTCCTGGATGCGCTCCTTGCCTGCCAGGAACTGGATGTCGTCAATCAAGAGGACATCCGTTTGGCGGTGTTTTTTACGAAACGCGGCGAGTTTGTTGTGCTGAATGGCATCAATGTACTCGTTCGTGAATTTTTCGGAGGACAAATACGCCACCCGGGCGTTTTTCTTGTTGATGGCCACCTGCTGGCCGATGGCATGCAGCAAGTGGGTTTTGCCCAAGCCCACCCCGCCGTAGAGAAACAGGGGGTTGTAGGACTTGCCCGGTGCCTGGGCTACCGCCAGCGCGGCGGCATACGCAAAATTGTTGTTATTCCCCACCACGAACGACTCAAAGGTGTTCTTGGGGTTAAAATGCGGATCGCCATTGGCCCCGATGCGGTCGGTCGGTGCGGTGGCTGTCACCGCCGTGGCGACATGCGCCGTTTCGCCGAGCTTGGTTTTGTCCTCCCGAGGCACCGGCGCGGTCAGCACCGAGGTGCTGCCCGGAGCCACCACAAATTTGATCTGCAACTGCCGGCCGGCGGCAAAGGCGATGGCCTCCTGCAACAGGCTCAGGTAGTTGTCCTTGAGCCAGACCTCACAAAATTCGTTGGGAGCCTCCAGCGTGGCGTGATGGGCATCCACGGCACACGCGCGCAGGGGGGCAAACCACATGTTAAAAGTGTCCCGACTTAATTTCGAGCGAAGCTGCTCCTGGGCTGAACCCCAAATTTGTTGCGCTGAATCCTGCATTAGTTTTCCGTCGATATGCCCAAATTTAAATCGTTTTATTCACCTGCACCCAAAAATCCCTCATGCCACCCGCCCGGCCGGTCAAAACACTGCTGCCAGTTTAACAGCCGCCCAAAACCTTTCAAGCAATGCTTGAACCCACCTCCGAGCCGGCCGAAAAAAATATTCATAAACCGCTAAATTTGAGCTATTTAGGAAAATAACATTTTTCGAGCCGCCGCCGCCCGCCCCGGCGGCGGTCCAGCCATCATAAAAGCACCGGATGGACACGTTTGTTTTAGGGCATTGCCCGCCCGGTTACGAGGACAAGATATTGGAAATTATTCCCAAGTTATTCACAGCGGTTTTAAGCTAATAAAATCAAGGGTTTCGGGGCACGGAACCCCGGGCCCGGGGCTTTAAACCGCCGCCTCATTCACCTCACCGGTGCGGATGCGAATCACTTTTTCCACCGCACTTACAAAAATCTTACCGTCGCCAATTTTACCCGTGCGCGCCGCCTTCACGAGCACCTCCACCACCGCATTCACCTGCCCGTCCGCCACCACCACCTCCACTTTGACCTTGGGCAGAAAATCCACGGTGTATTCGCTCCCGCGGTAAATTTCTGTGTGGCCCTTCTGCCGGCCGAAGCCTTTCACCTCCGAAACCGTCAGCCCTTGGATGCCCTGCTCCATCAACGCCGCCTTGACCTCGTCCATTTTAAACGGCTTGATGATGGCTTCAATTTTTTTCATAAATAGTCGCCCTCCCTAACGGGCAACGGCGATACTAGCAACGGCGGCGACCCTGTAAATAGGAATTTTAGGGTGGGCCGGCAATTGCCTGATTTTAAAGGCGGGAATGGCTTAAATTATTGGATCCGGCCCCGCGGCCGGTGACCCACCGCCAGCCCCACCGGCAGGGAGCGGCTTGACTCGGCCGGGTAAAGTTTCATCATCGGTGCCAACATGACGAATGAATCGGCGGCCACAGAACGAGTGGGCCGGCATCTGGCGATGCTGGCGCGCAGTTTTCAGCATTGGACTGGCCGGGAGTTGTTGCCCGGTGTCCCGCCCGGACCGGAGCTGACTTCCGGTGTTTTCGCCGCGCCCTTTGTGCTCGTGTCTCACGGCACCGAACCCGATCCCCTTTTAAACTATGGCAACCGGACGGCGCTCAAGTTGTGGGAAATGACCTGGGACGAGCTAACGCGCACCCCTTCGCGGCTGACCGCCGAGGCCCCCAACCGGGAGGAACGGGCGCGCCTGCTGGCCCGCGTAACTCGTGACGGGTTCATTGATAACTATTCCGGCGTGCGCATTTCAAAAACCGGCCGCCGCTTCCGCATTGACCAGGCGATTGTCTGGAATTTGCTCACCGAATCGGGCGAGCCAGCCGGCCAGGCGGCCAAGTTCGACCGGTGGGAGTTTTTGTAAGCAGAACCAAGCGGGGACAATCTGTCCCCGCCCCAAAGCGGCGGCAAAGCTTAATTGGGCGTCCCGCCCGTCACCGCACTCAGCTTGAGCAAGACCACCCCATGGGCCGGAATCGCCAGCTTGAGCGTGCCCTTGGTGTCCGGCAAATCCGTCTGCCGCCACAAGTCGCGGACATGCCAGGTGCCGCCCAGGCCCAGGTAGCTAAGCTTGTTGAAACTAATGCTGGCTGCGTTGTCGCCCCGGTTGAAGAAGCCCAAGGCGTGGGAGCCATCCGCCAGTTCTTTCAAGTAAACATCCACCCCGCCCAGCGTGGCGGCCCGCAAGGCCGGTTTGCCCAGGGCATCCTGATCCAGCGCCAGCACCTCGTCATTGCTCAGCAGCCCCTGGGTGAAGGCATCCAGTTGCTCTAAATCACAGCCGATTAAAAGCGGCGCGGAGAGCAGGCACCAGAGGCTCACGTGGGTGTACTGCTCATCCGGGGTCAGGTGGCTCGGATGCAGGCTGGGACCCCAGCCGACGCGCCCGACCACCAGCATGTCCAGGTCATTCCAATGGCCCGGCCCGGCGAACGGCGCCCATTGATCCTGCGCAAAGCCGATTTCCGAGACGCCATAGTTGTAACCGGCATGGTTGTTCTGCTCCCAGCCATCATAAATGTCCGAGGTGGTCCGCCAGCAATTCGCCAGCCGGGCCCAGTCGGCGGCGTGGTCGAAGGGCGCGGTGTTGGACAGACTGAACACAATGTCCCGCTTGGTTTTGCGCAGGGCCTGGGACATTTCCGCCGTGTGCGGCACGTCATTGGGGTTCCAGTCAAATTTCAAATAATCAAAGCCCCACTCGGCATATTGTTGGGCATCGCTTTTGGCGAAGTAATACTTGCCCAGCCGCCAGTATTTGTCGCTCGCGAAGGCTTTGGACCAGGCGCCGGACGCGTCATCGCTGCTGCCGCCCGCGTATTTGGCGTAGGAGGTGATCCACGGGGTGGAATAAATGCCCGCCTTGAGCCCCAGATCGTGAATCTGGGTGCAGAGGGATTTCATGTCCGGGAATTTGGCGTTCGGCTGGAGGGCATGGTTCGGCCCGCCCCGCTGGCCCTGCCAGGTGTCATCGATATTGACATAGGTCCAGCCATGATTGATGAGGCCGGAGGAAACCAGGGCCCGCGCCGAGCGCAGCACTTTCGCCTGGTCCACCGAACCCGCCCAGCAATTCCAACTGTTCCAGCCCATCGGCGGCGTGAGGGCGATTTGATCACCGGCCTGGATCCGGAAGCGTTTTTCCGCAACGCCCAAGGCGTTGGTGGCGTGCAGCACCACGGCGTAAGCGCCTTTGTGCTTGAGCTGCCCCGTGATGCGGCCGGACTGCGGATCCAGCGTCAAACCGGCAGGCAGATTATCCACCCCAAAACTCATGGGCCGGTCGCCTGTGGCCGGAATGGTGTAAAGAAAAACCGAGCCGGGCCGCACGCCAAAGACGGCGGGGCCATTGATGCGCGGCGTGAGCGGGACCGGGAGCTCCGCGGCGCCGAGCGGGCCGGCTAGACCGAGCGCGAGGGTGAGCGTGAGCAGTCGCTGCTGAAGGGTCGATTTAGTCATAAAGCATGCAGGCATGAACGTTTTAACAGGTGTTGAAATTTCGCGCAGTCTACCGGTGACCCGCCGGTTCATCAAGCTTGTGGAATGTCCGGGCTGCCTTAAAATGCCGAATTCAATGACCAAACGACGCATCGTGGTGGTGGGCGGGGGCGCTGCGGGGTTTTTCGCGGCGATTACCTGCGCCGAGAACGCCCCCGGCGCGGAGGTGCTGCTGCTCGAGCGCACGCCGAACTTTCTGGCGAAGGTCAAGATTTCCGGGGGCGGCCGCTGCAATGTCACGCATGCCTGCTTCAACGCGCGCGAATTCACCACGCGCTACCCCCGCGGCGAACGGGCCTTGATCTCCCCCTTCCAGCAGTTTCAAGCCAGTGACACCGTGGCGTGGTTTGCCGCGCGCGGGGTGGAACTCAAGACGGAGGCCGATGGACGGATGTTTCCCACCACGGACGATTCCTCGACCATTATTGACTGTCTGGTGTCAGCGGCGCTGCAGGCGGGGGTAAAATTACACGCGCATTGCGGGGTGGAAGCGATCACCCGGCCGGTCGCCGGTGGATTTGAACTGACCTTGTCCACCGGCAAAACCCTGACCGCGGACCGGGTGTTGCTGGCCACGGGTGGCTGCCGCACCGCCGCATTGGGCCAACTGGCCGTGGCGCTGGGCCACACCTTGGAACCGCCGGTGCCGTCGCTCTTCACCTTTCAAATCGCCGTGCCCTGGTTGCGCGCCCTCGCCGGGGTTTCGGTGGAGGAGGTGGAACTCGCCGCGCCCACAGCCAAACTGCGCGAGCGGGGACCCTTGCTGGTGACGCACTGGGGCCTGAGCGGTCCGGCGGTGCTGCGCCTCTCGGCCTGGGGTGCCCGGGACTTGCACGCGTGCGATTATCAATTCCCCTTGCTCGTGAACTGGCTGCCGGCATGGAACGAGGAAACCCTCGCGGCGGAATTGCAGCGGCGGCGCCTGGCACATCCCGCGAAGTTGGTGACGAACGCGCCCATCGCCCCGCTCTCCGCCCGGTTGTGGGAACAACTGGTGGCCGCCGCCGGCCTCGCCCCGGACCTCCGGTGGACCGCCCTGGGCCGCGCCGGCCAGCACCAACTCCTCCGCAAACTCTTGCGCACCGAGTTTCCCGTAACGGGCAAAAGCCTGAACAAGGATGAATTTGTGACCTGCGGCGGGGTGCGATTGAACGAGCTGAATTTTAAGACGATGGCGAGCAAGGTGTGTCACGGGCTTTATTTCGCGGGCGAAGTGCTGGATGTGGACGGAATTACTGGCGGCTTCAACTTCCAGGCAGCCTGGACCACGGGCTGGCTGGCAGGACGGGCGATGGCAACAGGTAGTTAAGTCATTGCGCTTTATAAGGGGCTCATCGCCCAAATCCCGGAGCGCGGCCTGAACTACATCCGCAAAAACACCCAGGCGGAGAACGATACCGCCAGCAAACCCGCCGCGGCCGCCAGCGACCAGAGCAAATTTTTCTGCCGGGCCGCGATCGCGAACGTGGAAATCACCACCCCCATTTGCGCGGCGAGCATGCCGTAGAAAAACCGGCCGCTGCGCTGGTGATGGCGTTCGGCGGAGGCATTGGATTTGCGCACCTGCAATTCAAAGATATAGCCCACCACCTGGTTTAACCGGGCCTGGGCGTCATAAACGGCCGCGCCAAAGCGCAAGTGCGCGGCGGTAAAACTCTGCACCACCGCCCGGTCCGCCCCGGGCTGGTCCAAAATCTTTGCCAGATGGTCAAAGTTGGCATTGACCGGTTTCACCGCGTTGTCAAAGGCCAGCGCCTGCCCTTTGGCCTCGGTCATGGCGGCTTCCAAATCGGCATCCGTCACCTGATGCAACAGCGCCGCGACGTCCGCCTCGGGCTTGAGGGTGGCCAGGGCGTCGACTGCGGCCTGCACGTTGGCGGCGATGCCAGGGCCGGGGGGCACGGCGGGCAGTTGCGCTTTTACCAGCGCCGCCAGGGTTTCATCCGGGGCGGGCAGGTGCAACTTGGCCAGGACGGTTTGAAAGGTCCGGGCATCCAGCTCGGGCACGGCCAGGGAGGCCTCCAATAATTCCAGGGTGTTTTGCTGGAGTGACCCGCGCAATTTTTTGGCCTGAAAATAATCCCACTGGTCGCCGGCCTTGGATTGCAATTGCGCGGCGAGCGAGCGGTCGTACTGCGCATGGGTCATTTCACTGGAGGCAATGCCCGCCAGCAGGGTGGCGATGACCGTCATGATGATGGGGGTGGTGCCCAGCACCTTGCCCCAAGTGTTCTGGGGCAGCTCGGCCTTGATGCTGTCGGGGATTTGCGTCTTCATCGCGGGTGGAGAAAGCCGGTTACTTCAACGCCGCATACACCCGGTGCACGTCGTCATGGTCGTCCAACTCGTGGAGAAAGGCCATGACGTCTTTGCGGGCGGCTTCGGAGAGATCGGTGAATGATTTGGCCACGTAACGCTTTTCGGCCGCGATGACGTTCCAGCCGGCGGCTTTCAACGCCTTGGACACATGATCCAGGTCCTTGATTTCGGTGAGAAAACGCGCGCCTTTCTGGCCCTCGGGAATTTCCTCGGCTTCCAGTTCCTCGATTTCCTGGGCACCCGCCTCGATGGCATCGGCCTCGGCATCGCGCCTGGCATCGGTGTGCGTGGCCTCGACGACCCCGAGATGGTTGAAGAAGAAGCTCACGCTGCCGGGCTGCCCCAAGGAGCCGGCTTTGAACAAATTGCGGATCTCGGGGGCGGTGCGGTTGCGATTATCAGTCAGGCATTCCACCACCACGGGCACTTTGTGCGGGGCGAAGCCCTCGTACACCACGGTTTCAAACTCGATCTTTTCCTCGCCAATACCCGCGCCCTTTTTGATGGCGCGCTCGATGGTGTCCTTGTAGACGGAGGATTTCTTGGCCTTTTCAATCGCGGCGGCCAGACGCGGGTTCAGGTCCGGGTCCGGCCCGCCCAGTTTGGCGGCGACCATGATTTCGCGGACCAGCTTGACGACCATCTGGCCCTTCTTCTGCGCGTTGATTTCGCGCCCGGCTTGTTTCCATTGTGCACCCAAGCGAATTAGTCTCCCGAATACGTTGTTATTGTTTTAGCTAAACGTCAGTTTGCAAGGTTCCCGCGCATCCGTCAATCCAAGACCCGGACGGAACGGTAATGACAACCGGCCTCGTCAACTGTTTGTAACCGAATCGTCACGGCCCTGACGTTGAATGCCGGCAGCTGCTGGGCCAAGCTTAAGCGTCGGTAAAAGTCTGAATCCCGTGGAAGCGCATCGCACACATCAAGACGCCAGGCAGGTGGGGGTGGGGAACCCTGGCGCTCCCACGGCGAAACTAACCGACATCTGGCGGCGCGCGCTGCCAGAGATGTCCGGCCGGCCGGTCACCCGCCTGTCCTGCCGGGCCCTTGCCACCCTCGGTCGTTTCTGGTTGCAGGATGCCACGGGTTGGGAACACATCCTGCCCGCCCGCGACCCGTTCATTCTCGCGCCCAATCACGGCAGCCGCCAGGAAGCGCTGTTGTTGCCCGCGCTCCTCGCCCTGCACCGCCAGGGACGTCAGGTGCATTTTCTCGCCGACTGGAATTTCCTGCTCTGGCCGCTCATGGGCTCGCTGATCCGGATGAATGATCCCATCATCATCACCCGCAAACCGGCCCGGCCGCGCTGCTTGAACGTTTTTAAACCGCTGTTTAAATCGGCTGAATCCCCGTTTCAGGCCGCCCGCCGCCGGCTGCTGGCCGGTCAGTCGTTGGGAATTTTTCCGGAAGGCACGGTAAACCACCAGGAAAATCAGCTGCTGCGCGGCCAGAGCGGGGTGGCCCGGCTGTCCCTCGAAACCGGCGCGCCCGTCATTCCGATGGGCTTGCAACGTGCGGAAACTGCCGGGCGCAGTTGGGGTCTGGAGGCGATGATCGTGCGCATCGGCCGGCCGCTGCAACCAGATCGTGAATTTGTCGGGCGCACCGCCCCCGTCGTGGCCGTGCGCCAGTGGCACCAGCAAACCATGCAGGCCATCGCTGATTTGTCCGGTAAAACCTGGCATCCCCACAACCCCAAAACCAAATATGCCCCCGCTTATTCAAACCTTGCGAATTGAAAACGAATCCGGCCGTCAACTGGCCCTCGAAGTCATGCGCGCCATTTACCGGGACGAAAAGAACTGGGTGCAGGACGATGAAAAACTCGTGGCCCGCGAAGAGATCACGGACCCGAGCATTTCCTGGTTCGTGGTAATCAGCGATGGCCGGCCCGCCGGGGTGCTGCGGGTGCTCTATGAGCCGCCGCTGGATCTCTACCACACCTACGGCCTGAAATTTGTCAATGAAGGACTGGATATCGAGGCGCTGCTCCGCCGCAGCCGCATCGCGGAAATCGGCCGCTTCGCCGTGCTCCCCGAACACCGCCGCAGCGTCCTTGTGGCCGTGGCCCTCATGCGCGCCGCCGCCCGCGAAACCGTGGAACGCCAGTTCAGCCACTACATCACGGATGTTTTTGAAGGCGAGAAGCACAGCCCCTACGAATTTCACACCCGCGTGATGGGCTTCCAGCTCATTGCCACGCACGACACCGGGGAACTCAACTGCCCCAACCGGCGCCTGACCATGCTGCTGGACATCCGTTCCGCCTACCTGCGGTTGCGCGAGGAAAAAAGCTGGGCCTTCCGCTACCTCACCGAAGGCTGGGAGCCCCGCATGCACGAGCTCATTCTCGAACCGGTCCGCCCGACTGCGAACGTTTTGGCCCCCGCGGCCGCCCTTTGAACCGCCGGGGCGGACGCTGATTGGCCGCGCAGTACCACCGGACCATTTTGCCTCCGCCCCCGGTTCTTTTTCTGACCTGCCCGCCAGGTCGTGCCGGGATTTGCGTGTGAGAGCCTGTCGCTTCCCCGCGGGAGTCGGCGCCGCCCTGACTCTCAGACAAAGATATGAGGTGTTTCTGCTTTCGCCCGTTACCGGCTTGCAGTAATTCTCGTCCAACACTTCATGAAATCCACCGCCCTCATCCTTGCCACCTTGATATCCGGGCCGTTTTTGGCGCGGGCCGCTGATCCCCTCGCCTTTCCCGGGGCGGAAGGCTTCGGGCGGTTGACCCAGGGCGGTAATGCCGGGACTGTGGTGCATGTCACCAACCTCAACGATGCCGGCCCCGGTTCGCTGCGCGAGGCTGTCAGCCAGCCGAACCGTCGCGTGGTCTTCGATGTCAGTGGCATCATCCGTTTGCAGTCCAATCTCTCCGCCAGCAGCCAGCTCACCCTTGAGGGCCAGACCGCCCCGGGGCAGGGCATTGCCATCTACGGACGTTCCACCTCCTTCAGCGGCGGACACGATGTCATCGCCCGCTACCTGCGCTTCCGTGAAGGCATCAATGGCGACAAAGGCAAGTGCGCCATCAATCTGTCCGGCGGGCAGAACATGATCTTCGATCATTGCTCCGTCGAATGGGGCCGCTGGGATTGCCTGGGCCTCACCCGGGGCAGCCACGACATCACCTTCCAGTACTGCATCCTCGGCGAGGGCGTGGACCCGCAGCGCTTCGGCTCCCTCTCCGATGACGTGGAAAACATCACTTACAGCCACAACCTCTGGATCAACAACCAGAGCCGCAATCCCAAGGCCAAGGGCAAAATTCAGTACGTGAACAACGTCGTCTACAATTGGGGCGTGTGCGGCCTGGTCGGCGGCCATTCCGCGGCGGATCATTACCTGGATGCGATCGGCAATTATTTCATCGCCGGACCGAATTCCGGCCAACATTTCACCGGCGAATATAAGGCGACCGACCATGTGTATCAGCGGGATAATCTGGTGGACTTGGACAAGAATGGGCAGTTGAACGGCCGCCCCGTGGTGCCGGACGATTTCGGCGCCGGCGAAGCCGCCCCGACCCTGGCGACTGATTACACCGTGGCCCCCCTGGCCAACGTCACCGTGGAACCCGCCGCCACCGCCCTGACCAATGTGCTGGCCCAGGCCGGTTGCTCCCGCCACCGCGATTCCGTGGATGCCCGGCTCATCGACGCGGTGCAGTCTTATGGCACCCGGGGCAAAATCATCCACAGCGAAGCGGAGGCCGGCGGTATTGGGGAGATTCCTGAACTTCACGCCGTGGCGGAGACGCCTTGAGCTTCTGACGGGTGCAGACTGAGGGTGACAGTTGAGGGGGGCGGGGATGGTTAAAGGGTTAATTTGATAATTGGTTAATTTGTTAAATATATTGCTTAAAGCGACTTGCAACGCATTTGGCAGAACAGCCCCGGGCCGACGGGCGGATAAAAAGTTCGCGAAACTTGAAGATGTCTCCCGGGCCGGGCGGAGGGCGCGGGCACAGGGGGCAGGCGAGGACGGCGTCCGATTTTGGGCCGGGCGGACTGACTGCGTTGTCTTGACGACATTCATCACTCACGAGTTTAGCGGGGGACCCTGGACATCCGCTGTCCAGGGTCCAAAAAAGTGAAAATATTTTTAAATCCGCGTAAACTTCTTATAATGAGATGGTTAAATATTTTGAAATCCGGAAAAAGCGGGTTTAGTGCATTCCCATCAATGTTCCAACCACGGATGGGTAAACATCCCAGCACTAACTTCCAAGGCCATGGGATTAACACCCGGAGCCCGGGACGCCAAGGAGTGATGGCGGAAAGGGCCTGACGGGATTTAAATGGCGAAATACCTTAAACCTGTTTCCACGGACCGGCTAATTGCCGGTCGAAAGATGGCTGATCATGTTTAAATTCAGCTCATAATCATCCATGGCTTTGGTTTGCTGGGTAGCAAAATCATTCAACTTTCGGGCGAGATCACTCGCTTTATTAACCAAATTTGTGGCATTTGTTGTCGCTCCGGAGCCAATGGTGGCAGCAGTGGTCGAACCATACTCCTGGTTCGTGTACACCAAATCCTGCAAACTGACCGTATATGTTTTAATTGACTTGAGCACGTTGACCAATTGTTGATTATAAGCCGCAGCATAATTGAGGCTCAGGGAAAGATTGGTCGCGCCGCTACGGCTCACCGACGCCAATGAGGCGACTGCGTTGGTGAGCGTATTGGTCACGAAACCAAACGCTTTGTTTTGGGCGCGCAAAACATTTGTGTATAGAACAAGGTCGATCGGTGATTTAGTCGCCAGGGAATTGGTAAGCCCGGCCCATTCAACCAAACTTTCAACCCTGGCATCCAGAGCGGCCGCCTCGTTAAACGCATTGGAATAATAATCAGCAGAGTGGGCCAGGTAATTGGTGGTTACGAAAAACAACTCGGCGGCCAAAACGCCATTGGTCATATTGCTGCCGCTGGAACTGGCGGCGGCGGAAATCAAGGAGGCGGCATTGGTCAGCGCGCCTTTGGCAAGCACCGGCAAGGAGCCTCCGGCGGCGTATTGCGCCAGTCCGGCAATGGAGCTGAACATGTTGGTGGGATTATCGGCGAAGGATTTGACATACCAATTCCCAATATCATCCTTCACCAGAACATAATTCGCTTCACCGCCCCCGGCCACGCGAATCCGGTTGATGTTCTGCCACGATTGCTTGTCTTGATCAGCATTGATCTTGGCTTTGCTGTTGTCTATCCAGCCGGGCAGCAAGGGTATGGAACGCCAGCCTTGTTGCTCCAGCATGTTGTTCCAAATCAAACCCTGGTCGCTTGAGGCCGAAGACACGGTGAAACTGCTGCGCAAATAGGATGAGGCGGGACGAAGATAAATCATGCCCGCCCGCAGGTCGGTGGCGGCCTGCAGGGCGGCCAAATATTTACTGGCGGCGCTGTTGGTAACCGGGGCGGTGGATTTGACTGCGGCCAAGTTGGACTTCACTTCCACCACGAAGGTGGCGCTGGGTGCCTGACCTGATTTTGGATTAGCAGCATCAGCCGGCGTGGGTCCGGCAGGGTTGGAAACGGGAGGTGGTGTGGTTGAAGCTGCCGCATTGGGTGCCACATTGGTATTCAAGGCGGGCGTGGTGGCCATGGGCGGACTGACAGATGACGGGGCGGAATTAGTGGGCGCTGGAACCCCGGCCGGAGGCAGGGCCACGACGGGCGCATCAGCCATTTTTGGCGTACCGGCCGGAACGACATTCCCAATCGTCCAACCCGCGATGGCCTGGTTCGTGTTAATCGCAAAGGTGATGTCGAATGAGACTCCCGGTTGAAAGCTGTCCCGGCTGAAATAAGAAACGTTTGGTTGCGCCAATGCCACGTCCACATTGGTTAAAATACCCGCGGTGGCAAATTCCAGGTTCAAAATTAATTTGGGCAGGCCGGCGGTAACCGGGACCGGCTGCGCGTTGGTGCCCGCACACGTTAGCGCCACCTGCACGGTGTTGGTAGTCAATGGACCGGCCGCATTAAAGTCAATCAAAGGACGGCTGGCCGTTATCAACGTCCCATCGCCAGCGAAGGTGACATGGGTCAGCAGGTTAAAAGACGGCGATGGTGGATTCCCGGGACCACCGGATTCCGCCGACTTGGCCTTGGCCGCATCAGCCTCATTCTGCAGTTCTTTGAGGTACTCAATTCGCAAAATATTCTGCAACTGTTCCGTGGCGTCCTTGGCATCCAGTGGGACCACCGCCAATTTGTTGGAAGCCCACCAATATTCCATGCCGGCGTTCGTAAAATTTCCACTCTGGGCGAGCGCCTCGCCGAATAATTGCGATTTGTCGCGCAAATTTTGTTGATGCGCCGTCCAGGCTTTTAACTCATCAATTTGCACCAGGATCGAATTGCCCACCGATTGCAAGGTCATGACATAATTCTCGCCGTCAATTTTGGTGAACGGAATCACGGATTTCTGAAACTGATCATTGTTGGCCAGTGTGGTAATTTTCTCGCCAAATTCAGTCAAGGCGCTCAACAAATCAAGAAATGGCTCATTGGTTTGCCACGCTAGCGGATCCCGCATGGTGGATCGCTGGTCCAGATACTTTTCAATGAGGGTTTCGAGGCCATCCCTTTGCCGTCCCCGAGACAAACTGCCGCCAGCCGCCGCTTTGAAAGAAAGGACCAGGCTTTCGACATTTATCGGCAGCAGAGTTGACCAATCGTAGTAAGGTGCGTATACCAGGCCAAACTGGTCGGTTTCATTCTTATCCGCCGCCAGCAGACGGTCGTATTCCAACAACTTGGGGAAAATGGAGGTGTATTCATCAAGCAGCAATTGATGAACCGCCTGGTTGATGGCATTCCATTCGGTCTGAGTCTGATAAGTGCTGTGAAGTACGCCGGAAAATTGTAGATTGGTCGAAACCAGGGACAATTCATCCGAAAACCGCACCTTGAGAGTGGGATCGGGATCAGCGTCCATTTGTCTGGCCAGTCGGTTGGCGCTGATGATGGGCGCGGCCAAGTCCACCAAGGTTTTACGGGTGAGCAAGCTGGAAGGCTCGCCAGCGACACCGCTCACTTGTTGATGGATGGCCATTTGCAGAACGATTCTAAGAATTTGATGCAAATCTTCGCGGCCTTTAAAATGGGATCCGGCAATCGTTTCCACCAGGTTGGTAAATTCAGCCAGGCGCGGGTCCGCCGGATTGGTGAACAACAATATGCCGTCGACAAAACTCTTCCGTTGAAGGAGGTAGTCAAATTGAAAATTTTTGCTCACATTGGTAATGAGCGCGAGGGGCGAAATGTAGTTTGTTCCCCCAACCGTAATTAAAGCGGCCGGCGAGATGTTATTTGTTCTCCCGCCGGAAAATATATTTGTAATAGAAGGATCAATCAAACGCATGTACAAGTTGGAGGTGACGTCCAGGCATGCGTCATTGGGAACCAATAACTTTAACGTTTTGGCTTGTTCGGCACTGATTCCCGCGGCGGCATCCACAAAAGGCCACGAACTGAACGACCCCGGTTCTGCGGTGTAATTGGAACGGTTGAAAAATTGTTCATAGTTAACGAGCAGCTTGGCAGTCAAATCTCCGGATGGAAGCTGCTGGGTTTGAATATATTGCTTCAAGGCCGGCCACTCGGATTTGCCGTACTTGGAATAAATTTCATATTGATGGGTGTAATCTTCCAATAGCGCCTCGACTTCACTCGTTGGCCCGGAAAGCCCACTCGGGTCCTGATCATCGTACATTGAAAGGATTTCGTTCAGTTCATAGGCATAGGGATTGCTAAATACGCAATGGTTGGTGGTTGAGCCAGGGTGGTCTGGCTGATACGGCGCTATGTATCCAGCTTTATACCAGTCCTGGCTTCGTAATTTAGCCAGGGAATCATTCAGCAATTTGTCCGGGTTGGCGAAAATGTTCCAAGTCTCTAATTGAAGGGAAATCTCGGATTGATCCCGCAAATTTAACAAGAGCGGTTTGGCCCCCATGGCCAGGCTAATGGCTTGTTCGCCCTGAATTTGCTCGGTGTTGGCCAGCGGCCCCTTGTAGACATCCACATCCACCGTGAGGACGGCGCAGCCGGCCACAATGAGGCATACGCAGATCAACCCAAAAAACAGGAGTGAACGTCTGGCTTGGTTCATGATTAATTCGAGTAAATGGGGCGGTCAGGGTTGGGCGGTGACACTCCCCAGTTGCTCCCGGGCGGTCAGAATTTTTTGGTAGGCTGCCAGCAAACTACTCTGTAAAGAGCCGCCCGCTCCGCCGCCCTGCCCGCCAGGCGTGGCGGAAATGCCCAGCATCTGGTCAATTGTGGAGAAATACTGGCTGGGATCGGCTGACATCACAATGACCAGACGGTAATCGGCGGAGATGGGCCGAAAACCTTCCGGCCCAAAGACACACAATTTCCGCCCCGCCTGCATCGTGGCCTCCTGATCCGCACTGGCCGGATCAATTTTGGCCGCGCTCGTGCCATTGGGGTCCAAGGAGACCTGGCTGCTGAGGGAATCAATATATTTGGCCGGCACCCAGCCGGAGGCAAAGCGCGTGGCGTTCCAGACACTGGATTGCCCGTGCACCCGCAGCCGGTAAATGGAGGTAGGCACCTGCTCATTGGGGTCAAAAACCCCGAGGTAATATACCTGCTCAATCTCGTGCGTGGGCGCCGCCGCCCCGGCCAGCGTGGCCCCCGCCAGGATTCCGCCGGTCAATGCCGCAGTTTCCGCCGGGGTATGACATCCGGACTCCAGACCCGCGCCAACCAACAGCGCAGCGGCCAATACAAGGTTAGGCCGAAGTGCGGACCTTACCTTTGGCGAATAAATACAAGTTAATTTGAATGACTGACCAACCACGCCCGGATGCTGAGCTACCTTCGTGTTTGTCATGGTTACCTCGCGATTTTTATGGCCCGACTTCCCAAGGAGCACTTAGATTCTGATTTAACCCCGTGAGAACTTTGCTGATGGTAATTATTAGTTGGCAACGTGTCAATCGAAAACCGCGTTTGCCCATATACTTTCATCCAAAAATAGCCATGGAATTTTTTACGGCCTTCCTCCACTGCTCACTATTTCGGTGCCCACCCGGCAAAAAACAATGAAAACGCCCGGGATTTACTGATAATCCAACTATGTAGTTTAGCTCTCGATTTCGCAGCTTGGGGTCAACCTGGATGGTGGACGGCTGGTATTTGGAGGTTCTGGACTGAGGCTGCCTCTGCCCGAAAGCAATCCGGCGTATGGTCATTCACCATCCCGATGGCCTGCATGTAGGCGTACAGGATGGTTGAGCCGACAAAGCTCATGCCACGTTTCTTTAAATCCTTGGACAGCGCATCCGACTGGCCGGTGCGGGCGGGGACCTCCCGCATGGTTTTGGGCCGGTTGACCCGGGGCTGGCCGCCGACAAACCGCCAGACGTAGGCGTCGAAGGAGCCAAATTCCTTTTGAATAGCCAGAAAGGCCCGGGCGTTTTTCCGGGCGGAAAAAATCTTCAGCCGGTGGCGAATGATGCCGGGATCCGTCATTAAGGCTTCCAGTTCGGCATCCGTCAGGCGGGCCACTTTTTGGGGATCGAATCCCTTGAACGCCTGCCGATAGCCATCCCGCCGCTTGAGGATGGTGTCCCAGCTCAAACCGGCCTGGGCGCCCTCCAGAATGAGCATTTCAAAATGGCGCCGGTCGTCATGCACCGGCACGCCCCATTCGGTGTCGTGATAGGCGGCGTAATACGGTTTGTCCGCCGGGACCCAGGGACAGCGGGGGAGGGGTTTTGGCATGGCGCTGGAGGTTAGCTTTTTTAAAAAACATTTCAACCTCGGATAAAGATGGATGCACACGGATTCAAACGGGCCTTTGCCGGAGCCCACCGTTACGGCGGTCAAAAAATTCCGACTCGACAGCATCCGGCGCTGCCTTAACTTAATCCCCCATGAAACCTGCGGCCGGGGAGCTGCTCCCATTGCTCAAACAATATTTCGGGTTCACCTCCTTTCGGCCGTTGCAGGAGGAAATCATCCGCGACGCCCTGGCGGGACGCGATGTGTTCGCGCTGCTCCCCACCGGTGGCGGCAAATCCCTGTGCTTCCAACTCCCCGCCCTGGCCCGCGACGGGCTGACAGTCGTGGTGTCGCCGCTCATCGCTTTGATGAAGGACCAGGTGGACGCGCTGCAAGCCGCCGGGGTGGCGGCCACGTTTCTGAATTCCTCACTGGCACCGGAGGAAGGCCGGCGCCGCTTGCGCGGATTGCATCAGGGCGAATACCGCCTGCTCTATGCCGCGCCGGAACGGCTGATGCTCTCCGGTTTCCTGGCCGATTTGCAGCGCTGGAATGTGCGCCTGATCGCCATCGACGAGGCGCATTGCATCAGCGAATGGGGCCACGATTTTCGTCCGGAATACCGCCAGATCGCCGACCTGCGCGCCCACTTTCCCAACGTGCCCTTCATGGCGCTCACCGCCACGGCCACGGAGCGGGTGCGCGCGGACATTGTCGGGCACTTGAAGCTCCGCGACCCGCGCCGGTACGTGGCGAGTTTCAACCGGCCCAACCTGACCTACCGGGTGGTGGCGAAGAGCAAACCGTACGATCAATTGCTGGACTTTTTACGCGCACGCCGCCGGGAAAGCGGCATCGTGTACTGTTCTTCGCGCAAGGCTGTGGAGCGGCTCGCCACGAATCTCACCGAGGACGGGGTGAAGGCGCAGCCATACCACGCCGGGCTCACCCCCGCGCAGCGCGCCACGCACCAGGAACAATTTTTGCGCGATGACGTGCGGGTAATCTGCGCCACCATCGCCTTTGGCATGGGGATCAACAAGCCGAACGTGCGGTTCGTGGTCCACTATGACCTGCCGAAGAATCTCGAGGGCTATTACCAGGAAACCGGCCGCGCCGGCCGCGATGGCCTGCCCGGCGAATGCGTGCTGCTCTTCAGTCCGGGCGACGCGGTGAAGCAGACGCAGTTCATTGAGGAAAAAACCGACCCGCAGGAGCAGCAGATCGCGCGCGAGCAATTGCAGCAGATGGTGCACTACGCGGAATCAGCCGGCTGCCGGCGCGTGGAGTTGCTGCGTTATTTTGGCGAAACCTTTTCCGCCGAAGCCTGCGGGGCCTGCGACAACTGCCTCTCCCCGCGCGCCACCTTCAACGGCACCGTCGCCGCGCAAAAGTTGCTCTCGTGCGTCTATCGCATCCGGGAAAAATCCGGCTTCGGTGTGGGCCTCAACCACGTGGTGGAGGTGCTCACCGGGGCGGACACGGAACGGATCCGCAAATGGGGGCACACGGAATTGTCCACGTACGGTATCGGCAAGGAGCACGGACGGACGGAGTGGGCGGCGATTGGCCGGGAGCTCACCCGGCTGGGCTTTCTGCGCCAGACGGCGGAAAAATTCAGCGTGCTGGAAGTGACCCGCGAGGGCCTGGCCATGCTCAAATCGCGCCAGACCGTGATGCTCACCAAGCCCGTGGCCGCGCCACAAACGCAATCGCAGCGCGTGGGGGACATCGCCTGCGACGAGGCGCTGTTCGACCGTTTGCGCGAGTTGCGCAAGCGCCTGGCGGACCAGCTCAACGTGCCCGCCTACATTGTGTTTTCCGACGTGGCCCTGCGGCAGATGGCGCGGACGTATCCGGCGACGCAAAACGAATTCGCGCGCATCAGCGGGGTGGGCGAAAAGAAACTGCACGAGTTTGGCGCGGCGTTCCTCGGGGAAATCGCGTTTCACTTGCAGGAACATCCCCGGCAAATTTTCGCCGATGATTCCTTCGTGGCGCCGGCACCCGCGTCCGCCCGCGGGAGCCTCGGCGACTCGGCCCGCGAAACCATGCGGCAATTTCGCGCCGGCGCCTCGGTGGCCGAGATTGCCAAAAATCGCGATGTCACGACCAGCACGATCTACGGGCACCTTGCCGAGGCGATTGAACGCGGGGAACCGATCGCGGCGGAGGCGTTTTTTAACGTGAAGGAATTGGCGGACATCGCGGGTGCCTTTAACCGTCACGGCTTTGCCGCGCTCGCCCCGGTGCATGAGGCGCTGGGTGGGGCGGTGGATTACGGACGGTTAAGGGTATTCCGGGCGATCGTGAACGCGGGGAAGTGAACGCCTTCCGCCCCGACCTTTTGAGGTCGCCTCGGGTCGCTTAAGCACAAACGCGAAGTCCGAAGGAAACCGTTTGAGGGCGCGCTTGACCGCTTCGCTGAGGCGTTTTGTCGGCACGCCGTAAATCCGCGCCAAGTCGGAAGCCAAGAGGACGCCCTGGCCGCGAATAATGCGGATCAGCGGTTCTATGGGCTGCGCGCCACGCAGCAGAGCCTTCATGACCAAGAGTGTTCAAAGGCATAATTCCAAACACCCCGCCCGCCCGGCCGTTCACGCCGCCTTGGCGTCCTGTTTGCGGCGGATGACAGGCTTGCCTTCGCCGAGGACCGTGGGGCGGGTGATCTTGATGGCCTGAATGTTGCCGTTGTCGGGCACCTCGTACATGACGTCCAGAAGTAATTTTTCGATCAGGCCGCGCAGGGCGCGCGCGCCGGTGCCTTTTTTCAGGGCCTGGCTTGCGAGTTCGCGCAGGGCCTCGGAAGTGAATTCCAATTCCACCCCCTCCATGGCCATGAGCTTGGCAAATTGCTTGGTCAGCGCGTTCTTCGGCTCGGTGAGGATGCTCACCATCTGTTTTTCGGTGAGCGGTTCCAAGGCGGTGACGATGGGCAGGCGGCCGATGAATTCCGGGATAAAACCCGTGTTCAGCAAATCTTCCGGCTCCACATGCGCGAGCAGGCCGTCACCGGTCGCCGCCGCGGCGGCATGGGCGGAATCCTTCAACGCGCCAAAGCCCATGGTGTGCCGGCCCAACCGGCGTTGGATGACCTTTTCCAAACCGATAAAGGCGCCCCCGCAGATGAACAGGATATTGGTGGTATCCACGCGGATGTATTCCTGCTGCGGATGCTTGCGGCCGCCCTGGGGGGGAACGTTGCAGACCGTGCCCTCGAGAATTTTTAAGAGCGCCTGCTGCACGCCTTCACCCGAAACATCGCGGGTGATGGAGGCGCTTTCGTTCTTCCGCGCGATCTTGTCGATTTCGTCCAGATAGATGATGCCGCGCTGGGCGCGTTTCACATCGTAATCCGCGTTTTGCAGGAGCCGCAGAACGATGTTTTCCACGTCCTCACCCACGTAGCCGGCCTCGGTGAGGGTGGTGGCATCCGCGATGGCGAAGGGCACGTCGAGAATCTTGGCCAGCGTGCGGGCCAGCAGAGTTTTGCCGGAGCCAGTCGGCCCGATGAGCAGGATGTTGCTCTTCTCAATCTCCACGTCCGCGTGGGGCCGCGGCTCGGCGGCCGGCGCTTTCTCGCCCTCGGCCGCCTCGGCCTTGGGCTCGGGCTGGATGCGCTTGTAATGATTATGCACGGCCACGGCCAGCGTTTTCTTGGCCAGGTCCTGCCCGATGCAAAACTGGTCGAGCTGCCGCTTGATTTCCGCCGGCCGGGGGACGATGAGCTTGGGCTGCTTTTTCTGCTGCTGAACCTCCAGCTCGCGATCCAGGACGTTTTTGCACAGGATGATGCAATTATCGCAAATATACACACCCGGCCCGGAAATCAATTTCCGCACCTCGGCATGCGACTTGCCGCAGAAACTGCACATCGTAAGATTGGCGGGGCGGGCCATGCGTTAATTCTTAATTTACAACCGCGTTGCGTTAGCTCAGGGCCGGGGGTTTGGCAATGACGATTTCCTTTTGCGACTGGACGACCTGGTCGACCAGGCCGTAGGCCTTCGCCTCGTCGGCGGACATGAAATTATCGCGGTCGCAATCCTTCTCGACCTGCTCCACAGGTTTGCCGGTGTGCTTGGAGAGGATGGCGTTCAGGCGCTGCTTGAGCTTGAGCATGTATTTGACGCGGATTTCCACATCACTGGCCTGGCCCTCGGCGCCGCCGAGCACCTGGTGAATCATGATGTTGGCGTTGGGCAGGGCGAAGCGCTTGCCCTTGGCCCCGGCGCAGAGGAGGACGGCGCCCATGCTGGCGGCCTGGCCGACGCAGTAGGTGTTCACATCGCAGGTCAGATACTGGATGGTGTCGTAAATGGCGAGGCCGGCGGTGACGCTGCCGCCCGGGGAATTGATGTACAAATGAATATCCTTCTTGGGGTCGGACATCTGGAGGAACAGCAGTTGGGCGATGATGATGTTCGCCACCATGTCATCCACGGGCGTGCCCAAAAAAACGATGCGGTCCACCAGCAGCCGGGAATAGATGTCCCAGCTCCGCTCGCCCCGCCCGGTTTGCTCCACTACGATCGGTACCAAAAAATTATTCATGGCCTATCCTTACCTCACTTTGAGCCAAACGTAAAGCAACGAAAGTCGCGCCGAACCCCTCGCCGGTGGTTGCGGTTGGCTATTTCAGGCGGTTCACTCACTCTGGCGCATGATAATGCAGCGGCCGACCGTTGATCAGATTATCCACATTGTTCCACAACATGATCACGAGGATGATGAGCAGCAGCACCCATTGTAAAAGCGACAACACCAGCAACCCGCTGCCAATGCCCTTGTGCCGGCCCAAAAACCGCAGCGCCAGCAGCGACCCCATCAGCGTGCCACTCATAATCAGCAGGAGCAGCGGGTAATACGCCAGATAAACCAAGTTGCGGAGCAAGACTGGATAACCGCCGGCATTCCGCCAGAATTCCGGGGTTTCCCGCAACAACGTCCCCGCAAACACCACCAGGCTGAGCGCCCCGTTCACCAGCATCACCAGAAATATTTCCGCGGCAGACCGGGGACGGCTCATGACTTAAACCTTGCCCGCTTTGCGCCAGCGCCAGAGCGTGGAGGGATTGATGCCCAGTTGCGCGGCCACCCAGGTGAAATCATTGTCGCTTTCGATGAGCAGTTGCCGCGCCTGCTCGCGCTTTTGCTTTTGATTGGGCAGGCCGGCCATCGCCGGTGCGGCCGGCGCCGGTGCCGCCGGCACGGGAGCGTCAAATTGCGCGGATTCCGGCGCGTCCCACCACTGGGCGCGCAGCACCGGACCGTCAAACAGCAGCACCAGCCGGTCCACCGCGCTCTTCAATTCCCGCACATTGCCCGGCCAGTCATATTTTTTAAAACGCTCGATCAAGGCCGGCTCCAGCGTCTCAATGTTTTTGCCAAACCGTTCATTGGCCATTTTCAAAAAGACAATCGCCAGCTCCGGAATGTCATCCACGCGCGTGCGCAGCGGCGGAATGTGCAGCACGGTTTCCGCCAGCCGGTAATAGAGATCCGCCCGGAACCGCTTCTCCGCGATTTCCTCCTCCAGATTGCGGTTGGTGGCGGAAATCACGCGCAACTGCACCTTGTACTCCGCCTCGCCGCCCACGCGCCGCGCCCGGCGGGTTTCCAAAAAGCGCAGCAGTTTCGGCTGCACGCCGATTTCCATCTCCCCGATCTCATCCAGAAACAACGTGCCGCCGCTGGCCTGCTCCACCATGCCCGGCCGCGACTTGAGCGCGCCCGTGAAAGCTCCCTTCTCCACGCCAAACAGTTCCGCCTCGAGCAGGTCCTTGGGAATGGCCGCGCAATTCAGCGCCACAAACGGCCCGCCCCGGCTCACCTGATGCAGCGCGCTGGCCACCCGTTCCTTGCCCACGCCCGATTCGCCCTGGATCAACACGCACACATCCGTGGCCCCCAGCCGGTCAATGGTCTGCCGCAACCGCTGCGTGGCCGAGGACCGGCCAATCAACACATCGCCCGAACTCAGCGGCCGGCCGCCGTAAAGCTCCAGCCAGAGCTTCTGGTCCGTGACGGTTTTTTCCACCACCGTCCGCCAGCGCTCATCGGCATCCTCCAGCGACAGCACATCATGCGCGCCGTCGCGCAGGCATTCCACCACCTCGGCCGTGTCCGGCCGACGCACACAGGCCAGGAAAAAACGGCTCGACTGCGCCAGGCGCACCCGCAACTTCGGCCACTCGGGCGTGTGCAAGGCGGCCGCAGGGATCAGGTAAACCAGATTCTCCGTGCCGTGGGCGATATCACTAATCTGCGTCAGGGAAAAGGGATGGCAGGCAAAACCAAGCTGCTGCAGGCGGTCCAAAGGAACGCTATCAAAGCCCTCTAAATGGAGAATGGTCGCCATGCAAATGCAATGCAAGTATGTTGCGATTTTGGCCTTTGGCAACAGCCTTTTTACAGATTCGTGTAAGCCTCTTTTATCCTGCGTATTAAGTTCGGCCTGACCTGAGGACCGACTGAGTTGGTTAGCCCAAAAGAATTACCAACGGCATTGAGGTTCGCGACGACGTGAAATCCCGCCGGGAGCTAAGCTCTCCATCTCCTTTGTCCTTGCTGCCCTGTGCTCCGCCTATCCTTCCTGCATGGTGCATCCTCCTTCATTGCCTCCCACTCCAACGTTACAATTGTGTAACATGGGCTTCCCGGATGGACTCCCCGCCCCGAAACTGTAATGTTTACCGCTTGATGGCAATGGTCGGCGCTTCCAAGTCAGGACAATCCAGGCACGCAGCCTCCACGATGATCGCCGCGGGGATGACGGGCGTTTTTACCATTATTGCCGCCAGCTCCTTTGCCGCGCTCATCTTCGCCGGCCCCCTGCAACCCTTCACCGGCAATGGCATCTGGCTCATGCTCTGGACGGCCTTCGTCGTGGGCATTCTCGTGGCCCTGACCAGTTCCCTGCGCGGCGTGGTCGCCATTCCCCAGGATCGCATCGCCCCCATCATGGCCGTGCTGGTGGCCGGGGTGGTGGGTCAAATGCCCAATGCCAGCCCCGAGGCCCAATGCCGCGCGGCCATTGCCGCCCTCACGCTGGTCTCCCTCCTCACCGGCGTGGTGCTGTACCTGCTGGGGCGCTTTAAAATGGGGGACCTGCTCCAGTACATCCCTTATCCCGTGATTGGCGGGTTCCTCGCCGGGTCCGGCTGGCTGCTCGCGGTGGGGGCGTTGCGCGTCATGGTGGGCCACAGCCTCACCCTCGCCAGTGTGCCCGAATTATTCACGCCGGAGCAGGCCACCAAATGGATTCCCGGCCTGATCTTTGGCACCCTGCTGTTGGTGGTCATGAAACGGGCCTCCCATCCCTTGGTGCCTGCCACCATGCTGCTGGCGGCCATCGGCCTCTTTTACCTGGGCCTTGCGCTGTGCGGCACGCCGCTGGAGACCGCCCGCAGCCATGGCTGGCTGCCCGTGGCCGTCACCAGCCACGACATCTCCCGGTTTCCCGGATACGGCCCCTTCGCCGACATCCCCTGGGCGGACTTGGGCCGGCAATTTAATATCATCGGCACGATTTTGCTGACCAGCGTGGTCTCGGTGCTGCTCACCGCCAGCGCGCTGGAACTGGCCACCCGGCAGGAGGTGGACATCAACCAGGAACTGCGCGCCGCCGGCCTGGCCACCAGCCTGGCCAGCATGGGCGGCGGCATGGTGGGGTTTCACTCCCTCAGCCTGTCGCGACTGGCCTCCAGCATGGGCGCGGCCAACCGCTGGGTGGGAGCCATCTCCGGCGCCGTTTGCGGGCTGGCGTTGCTGGTGGGACCCTCGCTCATTGGTTATATCCCCTGCTACGTCTGCGGGGGCCTGCTGTTCTTTTTGGGCCTGATGTTTCTCTGGGAATGGGTCATTGCCGCCCGCCGCTCCTTGAACCGGGTGGACCACGCGGTGGTGCTGCTCATCCTGGGCGTGATCGGCACGCTGGGCTACACCCAGGGCATCATCACCGGTGTTGTCGCCGCCATCATCCTCTTCATCCACAATTACAGCCGGGTGGATGTGGTGACCAACACGCTTTCCGGCGCGCAGTTGACCAGCAATGTGGACCGCCCGGTGCGGTTCGTGCGGGAATTGAAGGAAGCCGGCCAGGCCATTTACATCCTCAAATTGCAGGGCTTCATCTTCTTTGGCACCGCGAGCCATC
The DNA here is from genome assembly GCA_903895255.1 of uncultured Verrucomicrobia subdivision 3 bacterium. Lineage (GTDB taxonomy): Bacteria > Verrucomicrobiota > Verrucomicrobiia > Limisphaerales > UBA11358 > UBA11358. The sequence goes on along the minus strand of CAITTG010000071.1, from coordinate 24,237 downwards.
TCCTGGAAAAAATCCGGACCCGTTACGCCAACTCCAAACTGTCGCCGCTGCGCTTTGTGGTGCTGGACTTTCGGCGGGTGACCGGACTGGACTCCTCCGCCATCTTCAGCCTGCGCAAGGCCGAGCAAATGGGCCAGAAACGCGGGTTCGTCATTATTCTCTGCCATGCCAGCGCCGAGCTGGTTTCGGAATTGCACTATTCGCAGGAGCAACTGGATGGCAACGGCAGTTTGCGCCTGTATCCGGACCTCGACCACGGTTTGGAAGCCTGCGAAAATGAAATGCTCAAACTGGCGCCCGCCAGTTCCCAACCCGGCTTGCGGCTGGTCGACCAACTGGCCGAGCTCTGGCCCAAACACGTCAACCCGGCCGGCCTGCTGCCTTACTTGGAACGCCAGGAATTCCCCGCCCAAGCCCACCTCATCGTGCAAGGCGAAACCTCCAATGGCTTGTATTTCATCGAATCCGGCCATGTCACGGCCCGGCTCGAATTCACCGATGGCCGCACGCTCCGGCTGCGCACGATGGGCCCGGGGACGGTCGTGGGCGAAATCTCCCTATTCTTGGGCGGACCGCGCACCGCCTCGGTGGTGACCAATGAACCCTGCGTGGTTTACGGACTGACCCCGGCCAATCTGGTTCGCCTGGAGCAGGCGGATCCGGCCCTGGCCCTGGCCTTTCATCGGTTCATGGTCTGCCTGCTCGCCGAACGCCTCACCAACAGCACCGGGACCCTGCGCAGCATGCTGGAGTGAGCACCTGGCTGGCCGCCGGTTCGGGGCTTGATTAAATCAATAATTTCCAGTTTGATTTTGGAATCACTTCCCGTCCCGGGATTTGAACGGGCAGTGAGCTGTAAATTCCCATGCAAGACGCCGCATTTGACCGCCTGGTTCAACGCCTGGAGCAACGCGCCCGGAGACATCCGGCGCTTTATGAATGGTATGTGGCCGGGCTGGTAACGCTGGCTTATGTCTACTTGCTGGGCGTGCTGCTGCTGGCCATCGGATTGGTGGTGGGCGTGGTGGCCCTGGCCTGCAACGCCCCGAATCCGCTGACCATCAAGCTGGCCATCGTCATCGGCCTGGCCGCTGGCGGGTTGTGCGTGGCTATCATTAAGGGTTTGTGGGTGCGGCTGGAACCGCCCACGGGGCTGGAAATAACCGCGGCAGAGGCCCCGGAACTTTTTAGCCTGATCGACCAGTTGCGCGGGCAATTGCGATCCGCCCCGTTCCATCAAGTGCTATTGGTGAATGACTACAATGCCGCGGTCGCACAAACTCCACGGTTGGGTGTCTTTGGCTGGCAGCGTAATTATCTCATCGTTGGCCTGCCGCTGATGCTGGGTTTGGGTCCGGATGAGTTTAAAGCCGTGCTGGCGCATGAGTTTGGCCACCTTCGAAAAATCATTCGCGATTTAATGGGTGGATTTACCGGGTTCGGCGCACTTGGAGACAGATCTTCCAGCAGATGGCGGAGCGTCGCCGCTCGGATCTTGGGCTTCTCCGGCATTTTGCCGGGTGGTTCTGGCCAAAATTCAATGCCAGCTCATTCGTGCTTTCGCGGCTGGACGAATACGTTGCGGACCGTTGTTCCGCCGACTTGGCCGGAGTTGCAACGGCAGCGACCGCCCTGATTCGGGTGCGCGTTCACCAACCTTTGATTCTCGAAAAATTTTGGCCTGATGTTTATGCCAGGGCCGGCGATCTAGCGGCGCCACCGGCCAGTCTTTTCAACGAATTGGCCGCCCGGCTGAGCGGGCCAGACGACCCGGCTGAAGTGGCCAAATGCATCGAATTGAGCCTGCAGCAAACCACCGACAACACCGACACCCATCCCTGCCTGCGGGAACGTCTCCAAGCGCTTGGCCGCCGGCCGGAGGACCTGGATTTGGACCACTTGGCGGCGCTGTTGCCGCCCCGGTCCGGTCCTTCAGCCGCCGAGGTGTTCCTGGGGGCAAAACTCGCCGAATGGATGGAGAAACTGGGGCAGGAATGGTCAAAACAAGTGGAGAAAAGCTGGGCTCAACGTCATCAGGAAGTCCAGGAATTAAAACTAGGTCTCGCCCGCGCGGAGGCCGCTGCGGCTGGTGAAAACACCGTGGCGGTATTATGGTGCCGCGCCCGACTATTGATGGACCAACAAGACGCCGCCGGCGCGCTGGCCACGGCTGCTGAAATTCTCCAACGCCAACCCGATCACCCGGGGGCCAATATTTTCCAAGGCCAGTATTTACTTGCCCGGGGCGATGCCGCCGGCATTCCGCATCTGGAGCGAGCTGTGCAAGCAGACGACACCATGACCCTGGGAGTTTTGAACTTGCAACACCACTATTACCAGAAGTTGGGGGACACGGAAAAACTGCTCGAATTAGATCACCGTTACCAGGAATATAAGTTAGCGGTCGCACTGGCTGAGGCGGAACGTGGCGCGCTGGAATCCACCGATGTATTTACGCCACATGACTTGTCACCGGCGGAACTCGCGGAAACCATCAGTTTACTGGCCGCCAAACCAGACATCTGCACGGCCAGTCTGGTGCGAAAAACAGTGGTGCACCGACCGCAGCAAGCGTGTTTTGTACTTTATTTAAATACCGGGCATGAGCCTGCCGAGCCGGCGGCTCGGAACCTGGTGAACCAACTTGCCGAGCAAATTAAACTGCCGGGAACGACAAATGTTTTTTTGGCCGATGCAGGAAATGCAGCGGCGGGCAAGGCCATACTGGCGGTTCCCGGCAGCACCATTTACCATCACAACCCATGAGTGAGGAAATATTTGATATCGTCAACGAGCAGGACGCGGTGATCGGCCAGGCGCCCCGGCGCGAAGTTCACGCGCGGGGCCTATGGCACCGGGCGGTGCACGTATTGGTGTATAACGCTCGCGGCCAGGTGTTCCTGCAAAAGCGCTCTCTCAAAAAAGACACCGCCGCCGGACTCTGGGATTCCTCCTCCTCCGGGCATATGGACAGCGGGGAGGATTACGACCCCTGCGCCGTGCGCGAGGTGCGCGAGGAAATCGGGCTGCACCTGGCACAACCGCCAGAACGCTTGTTTAAAATCAACGCCTGCCGCGAAACCGGCTGGGAATTTTGCTGGATCTATCGCTGCACGGCCGAAGGCCCGTTCCAGCTTCACCCGGATGAAATTGAAACCGGCGACTGGTTTGCCCCCGAACACGTCACCCGCTGGGTCCGGGAACGGCCGCAGGATTTTGCCCGGGCGTTTGTCTTGATCTGGCAAACGCTCAACGGCCTGACCTGAAGTCCGGCGGTCACTGGCGGACCACCTGTTCATTTTATGAAACTCCTGGCTGGCCTGGCGCTGCTGGCGGTCACCCTGCTGCTGGCCGGTTGTGCGGCGCCCACCACGGCCGTGCCACCGCCCGCCCCCGTGTCCGCCCCCACCGAGGGCGACACTGGGCTGATGGAATTCCAAGGCTCGTGGCAGCCGCAATTGCTGTACCTGTTGGGCCGCCCACATGCCCGGCTGTATGTGGAAGTCGCAGCGGTGGCAGGTTGTGAGCCTCGCGATTCAACCTTGAAAAAGCTCCGGGAGTTTCTGGCCACTTACTGCGAAAAGCCAGATGGTATTGAGATCGTGCGCCGTCCGGTGATTTCCCGGAAGGCGGCGCGGGGACTGACCCCGCATGGCCTGGCGCGCCAATTCCTGGCCGGACCACCGGCCACGGCAGGTTCGGCCCCGGCCTACATGCCCGTGCTCTATTATGACAGCGCCCTGGCGACGGAGCCATTGTCGGCGACTCCCGGCCGCTCCGCCGCCCCGGCCCGCCACCCACCCCAGGACGAGCATCCGCACACGGATACTTTACCGTATCCGGCCATTTATATGAACGTCCGTTACGGGTTTGCAAAATCGGTTCCGGATGAAATGCTCCTGCACGAGGCCGGTCATATGCTGGGGCTGGTGAGTCGGCATGATTTCGCCGCAGGTCATCACTGCATGGATGCCAATTGTTTGATGAACCGCACGCTGCGCGTCTCCCTGAATCGAACGTTTATGGGTCTGCATCCCACACGGCAAATCCAGCTATGCGGCCGTTGCATGCAGGAGCTGGTAAACAGTTTGAAACTGCCATCGCCCCGCAACCTGTACTACGCCGGTCCGGTGCTGGTGCGCACCGAGCGCGACTATGCGGTGCTCGCCCTGCCGCAGCGGGTCAAGGTCCTGCTGGGCGGGGTGACGGCGCAGGACTGCCAGGATTTTACCGCTGCAGTGCAAGCGGAGCGGCCGGGACCGGGCGACCAGGAACTGCGGGTGCTGTGCTCGGTGAAAACGGAATTAATCCAGGATCCGGCGCGCGTGACGGAAGCCATCAGCCAGGCGGAAGCGGACCCGCTGGCGTGTGTGCGAACCGTGGCCACGCGGCTCAGACTTAAATGGGAGGAACGACGGCGGGAACCCGCGAACACGGAGATTAAGGGTGTCCTATCGACCGAGGCCATGAAAGAAGCGGGCGTCAGGGTGGCTCCCTTCACTGGCGTTAAAGAAAATGGTGGAGGCGGCGGGAGTTGAATTCATCATGAGTATTCATTGATTTTTCGCTTTGATGCGTGGTGCGTCACCAAACCGTTATTAATATTGGCGACGATGCGTGTCGAGCCTTTTTGTTTTTTGCCGGGCAGCTCGCATCATTGCGCACAAATTGACCTCTTGCGTGTCCCGTCCTGTCCCGTCTAAATTTGTCCCGTCCTAAATTGGACTGACAAATGGTATTTGTTTTGAACAAGTCGTGTCCAAACGCTTGGACTTTGACGGATGAAGGTCGCTCGGGTGGGGCAGCGGAGCATTGCTTTTTAATTTACCGCTTTCCGATGAGGGGGCGGGGGGGGTGGCTCCCGGCGGTGGCCGGGGATGGTTAAACTGATTGGGGGTGGAAAAATTTATTTGCAAAAGGGCGCATTTGCCTAGCCCTTGGGGTTCAATCTTCCCACAAGAAATCACCATCCCGATCCAAGCCGGTATAAAGACGCCACACAAACCATGTGGTGAACGCCAGGAGAATGGCGTTATCAATCAGGCATGCCCATTCAGGATGCGTCCAAGCACCCATTTGGTTGCCATGGCGCACAACAGTATTTACCAGGTAGTAAATCGTTAGGAGATCAAGGCCTCTGCCACAATGTGCTTTTAATTTTCGATTCACCTTAGTTTCAACAATTGACCGCGTAAAAAGTTGCGGAGGCGGGGGGGCGGGTTATAGGGGTGGCTGGTTGTGTTTAGACCAGTTAGGAGCGGCAAAATTAAAAGGCAAAAGGGCGAATATTGGCCTGGTCACAATTGACACGGAATGCAATCGGTGATTACGTTTAGCGAGCAATGAGCAAATCCCGGCCGCCGGAAAAAAAGGTGCCCACTGGCAACTATTGCTACGGTTATGCGGTAGCACCCGGTACTGGTTTTCGGACCATGGCCGAAGTGGATGCCTATTTGGACACACTTCCTTTGGAAAAGGGCTTGTTGGAGTTTGAACTTTTGACTCGCAGGATTCCCTGCCCGTACCGGCGTTACATTGGCCACGGGCGGGTGCGTTGCAAGTTAACCGGGGTGGTCGCGCCCGGCCTGACGGGTCGCAGTCTGGCGCTGGCCAATAAATTTTACCGCAAACACCCCAAGGCGGAATTGCGGGAAACTGGTTCGCTCCTTGCGGATGCAGTCAAGGTTTGTGGGGTCAACCAGGATGGGGATGATTTTGCCTTTTCGGTTAGCCCCTTGATCAATCTCCAGCATTGCCCAACCCCCAATTTGGGGCAAAATCAATCGTGTGAGCGCGCCTGATAAAAATGAAAATCTTGGCTTTCCGATTTACGCTGATCCCGTGGACCGGAAAATTGTCGATATGGCTGGGGATGAGGGTCAAAGGGGTGAGTGGTTGCCAATGAATGGTCCGGCGGAAAGGCTTTGCAAGTGCCTTGAGGGGCTCAGAGATATTCAGGAAGGCATTGAACAATATAATGCTGTCACAGCCCCAAAAAAGCAAAGGCGACGCCTGCGGGGAATTGTCGCCCCTTTGCACGCCCTTTGTATTGGAATTGTTGATTTGATCAACTGTGTCCAATCGGAAAAGTCTGTTCATTCACATCTTCCACCGGGCGGTGCGAAGGATTTAACCGCGTTACGTGAGAGATTTGAATTGTTGGTGCCATTTGGGAGAAAAGGCAAATTGGGCGTCCTCAGAAATAAAGTTTCAACGGCGCATTATGACAAAGACCTTTCATCGGCCGAAATGCGCGAGCTGCTTAAAAACGTCGCATCTACTGAAGTTGGTGAATGGATAAGCATCTGTTTGGGAACGTTGTGTGATATGTTGAAACTTAATGTTTACAAATGGAGCACTGAACCTCCCTGCAATAATACAGCTGTCATCCTCTGCGAGGAAACAATCCCCGTAATGAGCGTTTTAGATGTGGACGTTGAAACCAAGAAAATTACCGGTTTCAAAAGCATTTACCTGACAAAGTCTCCCCGCGTTTCTGTTTTTGAAACGATAAAGGAGGTTGCTGAATATGCTGATACGCTTTATACACAGGGCGTAGCTTACCGCTTCAGAATTAGTAATTTTTATGAAGACCCGCCCGAGGTTGGCTGGTCCGCAATCTTACGTTCAACGAAGTCAGAACCTGATTTAGACCTGGGCGCTGCCAGCACTTGCACCACCCAACAAATTGCTGACGATTGAGGCTGAATACGTTAATCTGGCCCGGTCGAACCAAGTCAAACCGCCATGCCAACCGAAGCTGATGCCAGAATCGTGGTTGACCGCCTCTTACGGGAGGCGGGTTGGGATATTGAAAACAAGGCGGTCGTATCCACCGAGGAAGCAGCGGCAGATGGCCGGGCGGATTACCTCCTCAAAAATTCCCGCACCCGGCCGCTGTGCGTGGTCGAAACAAAGCGCTTTTCCGTTGATCCATACTCCGCGAAGGCCCAGACCAAGGATTACGCCATCAGTCTTGCGGCTCCGTTCGTCATACTGAGCAACGGTCGGGAGCATTACTTTTGGGATTACGAGAACGGCGATGCCCGGCCCATAATCGGCTTTCCCACCCAATCAGACCTGGAAAGCCGGGCCAACCTCCGCCAACACCGGCGCGGAGACCTGGCCACTTCCATCCGGGCGGTCCCCATGCCGACGCATTTTCGCTTCAAAGGGGAGGATGTTGAGGCGCGGCCCTATCAAATCCGGTGCCTCCACGCCGCCGATGACGCGCTCATTGCCGGCCGGCGGCGAATGTTGTTTGAAAAGGCGACCGGCACGGGTAAAACCCTCACCATCGCCATGCTCATCAAACGATGGATGCAGGCTGCCGCGATTTCCCGCGTTCTGTTCCTGGCCGACCGAATTGAACTGGCCCGGCAGGCCAAACAGGACACGTTTGACGATTATTTGCGGGAATACCCGGCCAGCCTGCTTTACGGTGGCAGAAAGTCTTTGGAAGGCCAAATCGTTGTGGGCACGCTTGACACGATTGCCGGGCAGCTTGGTCCGGGCGGATTCGGCCACGCCTATTTCGATTTGGTTATCACGGACGAGTGCCACCGGTCCATTTACAACACCCACCGGGTCACGCTGGCGCATTTTGATGCCATCCATATTGGTCTCACGGCCACGCCGAATCCGGGTGAACTGCATTGGGTAAGCGACCACGAACGCCAGCTCATCCGCAGTACCTACATGTTTTTTGATTGCTGGGACAGTGCAGCACAGGAAGGCCGCCCGACATTTGCCTACACCATCCGCGACGGCATCAAGGAAAAATTCCTGGCCGATTACAGAATTTATGCGGCTGAGTCGGTGCTGACATTCGAGGGCACGGATTGGGAAGACGAAGAAATCGAGTTCAGCGATTGGGGGCGCAAGGCTGAGAGTGAGGACCGGCTGAAACTCATCATCGAGGAATATTTTCGGGTTGAGGAGGAACGGCCCCAGCCGCACCCGCGCAAAACCATCGTCTTTGCCGTTGGTGAAAAGCAAGCCGTGATCTTGGAACGGTTGTTCAACCAGCTTTTGCCGGATGCCGCCTGCCTGCGGATTGCGCAGCAAACCAATCGTTCCCCCGCCGAAGTCCGCCAGAGTTTCGCTCAGAAAATCACCTGCTACTCGAACAACGGCAATCCCCGGCCCATCATCGACCGGTTCAAATTTGACCCGTTGCCGGTCATTGCCATTTCGGTGGACATGCTGGACACCGGCTATGACCACAAGGAAATTGAAAACCTGGTGATGCTACGGCCCACCTCATCGGCCATCAAATATGCCCAGATGCGCGGGCGGGGCAGCCGGTTGTGTCCCCGCATCGGCAAAACTGATTTCCTGATTTACGATTTCGTCGGCAATCATACCCGGTTCAATGACCCCGGCACACCGTATCACCGGCCAAGGGAAGTTGGCAGGCGTCCGCCACCTGGCGGCACAGACCCCGAACCCGGCCCGGAACCAACGCCGCCGACTCCGCCCGGCCCGCCGCCACAGCCACGCGAATTCACCCTAATTCCCCTGGGTGAACTGGAAGATTCGATGCGTCGCCGTGAACTCATTCATGTCGGACCGGAGGGCATGGCCATTGACCGCAAGACCTATCAGGATGGCTGGTTTAATCGCATTCAGGAATTACGCAACACGGAACCCGCAGTCCGCAAGATCATGGCGGGCGAGACCCTGACTGAGGAGGAATGGGAAGACCTCGCCCATAAACTCAACTCGCCGCATTTTTGGTTTGATGAATCCACCCTCCGCAAAGCGTTCGAGCAACCGTCCGGTTCACTGTCGGATTTCATTCGCGCCGCGCTGGGATTGTATGAACTGCCCACCCGCCAGCAGCGGGTTGAACGTGCCTTTAACGTCTGGGTTGCAGAAAATTCCAGTAGTATTAATCCCGACCAGGCCCGGCTTCTAAGCCTGTTGCGCAATGTCGTCTCCGCCACCGTGACCGAAACCAAGTATGTCGCGCTCGATTCCAGTATCTTCACCCATCCGCCATTTACCTTTCAAGGTGGTCGCGCGCGCGCGGAAGCCGTCTTTGGCCAAGACCGGTTAACCGCCATCATGCAAGAATTGAACGACCTCATTGCCGCCGTATAATTTCATGGATAATACCTCACTGCAAAATCTCCTCAAACGCCTTTGCAAGGTGATGTGGGAAGCCAACGTCACCAACCCGATTACTTACGTCACCCAGATTTCCTACCTCATTTTCCTGAAAATGCTTGAGGAAATGGACGCCGAGCAGTCCGATAATGGCAATGCCCGCCGCCAGTCCATTTTTACCGAAGTGAAAATTGACGGTGACAAAGTAGATTTCGGAAAGCTCCGCTGGTCGGTGCTGACTTCCGACCCAGACAACGGGCGAATGCTGGAAACCTTGCGCACCTTGCTGCCGAAACTCGCGCTGCACCCAGCCCTTTCTACTGCCGCCCGCGCCTTGTTTGAAGATTCTGCCGTGGTCATTCCGGATGGTGCAACGCTACGCAAAGCGGTGGATGCGCTCAAAGGCCAGAATCTGCTGAGCGAAGATGCCGACGTGAAGGGCGACCTGTTTGAAATCCTCGTCAATGACCTAGGCAGCCAGAAAAAGGCCGCCCAGTTCCGCACACCGCGCCATCTCATTCGCGTGATCGTGGAAATGGTGGACCCGCAGATTGGGCAGACCGTGTGTGACTCCGCCGGCGGCACTGGGGGATTTGCCATCGCGGCCTATGAGCACATTTTGCTGGCCAATAGTTCGGCGGAATTTATCCGCGAAGTTCCCGCGCCCTATGGCCTGGCGGTCAGGCGTGGCATCGGCGACCGCCTCAAGCCGTCACAGTGGAAATTTCTGCAATCGGGTACCATACACATTTTCGAGGCGGACAAGGACATCATCCGCATGGCCGCCATGAATGCCGTTCTACATGGCTTCGACCAGTCACCCATTGTGCGGCGCGATTCCATCGGCGGTGGGGAGGATAAGTGGGACGAAGTGCAGTTCGATTGCATTTTGGAAAATCCGCCGTTCTCCGGCGCGGCGCAATCACCCAAGCGATCACTGCGCGTCGAGAAAGGCGAAAAATATATTTTGTTCCTGGCTGCCGCAATCCGCAGTTTGAGACCCGGTGGACGTGCTGGTATTGTCCTGCCAAGCGGTATTTTGTTCGGCGACACAAGCACGCACCTTGAAGTTAAAAAACGCCTGCTTGCCGAGTGCGATTTACAGGCGGTAGTCACATTGCCCAAAGGAATGTTTGAGCCATACACGCCCACAGCCACATGCTTTCTTGTTTTCCAAAAAACCGGCCAGCCTACGAAGGAAACTTGGTTCTACAATGTGCAGGGCGACGGCTCATCGCTGAAAAAGACGCGAAAATTCGGTGCTCAATTCCCAAATAATTTTCCCGACCTTCTGAAAAAATGGCCAAAGCGCCAAACCGCCGATGGCGTGGCGTGGCGCGTGCCTGCTGCAAAAATCATCGCCAATGGCTATAGCCTCGCGTTGACCAACCTTGGCCTTATTGAGCCGGAAAAAGCCGACCATGCCGAACCAGAGGAAATCTTGGAGGCGGTAGCGGGGAAGGAGCAAAAGATTTTGGACGTAATCGAGGAAATGCGGGAACTCCTCGTGGAGGAAAATGGCAATGGCAAATGAGCGAGTTTCAACGTCTTGGGAGTTTTGCTCAATCTCGGAAGTCGCAGATTTGAGCAACGGCGGAACGCCTCCAAAATCAAACGCAACGTTTTGGGATGGTGGGACAATTCCGTTTGTTACGGCAGCCGATCTCACCCAACTTTACGTTGCATCTGGACGCTCCATGTTGACGGAAGCCGGATTGGCCAGTGGCAAAACTGTAATTTGTGAACCGGGAGATTTGCTCATCGGCACTCGCACGCGCGTTGGGAATTGCGCTATTGCAAAGCATCGGATGGGAGCAAGCCAAGACATCACGCGCGCTCGGCTGAAATCAAATTGCTTGCCGGAATTTTTCCGTTACTTCATCGCGCACGCTGCTAGTGAACTTGCCTTTTATTCGCAAGGGACATCAATTCAAGGCATCAAACGCGAAACTCTCGATGAACTTAAAATTCCTGCTCCGCCGCTGGCCGAACAGCGGCGAATTGTAGCGCGAATCGAAGCATTGGTAGGCCGTTCACAAAAATTGAGCGACCTAAATGTATCATTGGTTGAAGACATGACCCGCCTCCTGCGCGCTGAATACAAACGCATCACCGAGGACGCGCCGACCAAGCCATTCAGAGACGTGGCAAAGCTCGTCCGCCGCTGGGTCAAAACCAAGCCCGACCAGAATTATCCTGAAACCGGTATTCGCAGTTTTGGCAAAGGGACATTCCATAAACCCGCGCTCACAGGCGAGCAACTTGGGAATAAACGCATTTGCCGCATCAAAGCGGGCGACCTCGTGTTCATGAACGTTTTCGCCTGGGAGGGTGCCATTGCCGTGGCGCAGCCGGAAGACGAAGGCCGGGTGGCATCGCACCGGTTTATGATGCACGAAGTTGTGCCGGATCAAGCAACGGCAGAATTTCTTTGCTATTACTTTCTGACCGAAAGAGGATTGGAGCAAATCCGTGGGGCGTCGCCCGGTTCCGCCGGTAGGAATCGAACATTGGGGATCACGAAGCTCGAAAAAATCCCCGTTCCGGTGCCACCCATCGAGGCCCAGCGCAGGTTTGCCAAATTGCGTAAGCTCTATTTTCAACTACAGCGATTACATCAGGAGGCGGAAGCAGAGTTGACATCATTCACGCCCTCGCTGCTGGCCAAGGCCTTCCGGGGAGAACTCTAATATGAAACTTATCCTAATATTTGACGAAGCTATCAAAGAGTCAAAAGCGTTGATGACATTATACGACACCGCAGCGGCTACTGGAGCTTTACCTGCGGGGATTTCCAAGGAGGTATTCCTTCGTGCTGCACTCGTATTTGCGTTGGCCGCAATTGATAAAATTCTTCACGAAGCAATCTCGAAACACTTTACAAGTCTGGCGAGGACAGAAGAACTTGATAACCTCGTTGATTTCAAAGTTTCTAAAGCTTATGAAATTGCACTTGCTGCTCGAAGTCGAGCTGGAGTAGGTGGTTCAAGAAGGAGAAGACCGGGCCACGATATAAAAACGGAGGTTTTGAAGGAAATATACAAAGACTCGTATCTCTCTAATCGCAAGCTTAAAGAAATCTCTTCGGCATGTGGCAAAGGCAATGTTTTTTCAAATTTTGCCAATAATTCAGCAGGAGTTTACAAATTACAACAACTTGAGAAGCGATGGTCGCAAATCTACCAACGTCGCAACCATATTGCCCATGAATCGGACATTCAAAGGAAAGAACGGATGCCCAGGGTTAGTTTCAATAATGTGGATGCCCCAAAAATGAAGAGTGACATTCAATTTATTGAAAGTTTTGGTCGTTTCCTAGCTACCACACTGGAATGAGAATCCCAGACACGTGCAACATATATTGCCCATCGTTCAACCTTTCAACGCTGGGCAAAATAACAGCTAGCCGTAACGAATTGCAGCGGTTGCAGCGGGAAGTGGAAACGGAGTTGGCATCATTCACGCCCGCGCTGCTGGCCAAAGCCTTCCGGGGGGAATTATGAATACCACAAATCAAACGTGCATGTTCTTCCATACCATCAAAATCTACACCATTGGTGATTCGCAGACATTTTGGCTAATGGTTCAGGCAATCGGTGTCATTAGCACGCTTGTGTTGATTTGGCGGCAAATCAAGTTGCAAGGCCTCGGGAACAGTATTAGCTCACTGACGGAAATTGAAGCAGAGTGGAAATCAGACAAAATGGCCGAGGCAAGGCGTGAGATTTGCAAATGTTACCTCGACGGCAATGCTGGAGGCATTCAATCTGCCGAACGCATCGCCTGCTTTTTTGAAACGCTGGGTCTATATCACCAACGCAAAATGTTTGATACTATCCTCATCTGGGAGTTATACAGTTCCTACGTTGAAAATTATTGGCCAATGCTCAAGCCAAGAATCCAAAAAATGCGGGACGATGATGGCGACCGTTCGATTTACACCCAGTTCGAGGGGTTTTATGACCGCATGAGATCGGTGTCAAAAAAGCAGGGCGCTCCGACCGATGTCAAAACTCCGGAAGTTCTAATGGCTTTTGCAAAATGGGAGTTAGAAACGAAATAATCAATCTTTCAACAAATCCCAATGGCAGCGCATCCTATATTCCCAGCAGCAGAACTTGAAAGCGTATGTAGTGTACTGGCGGACACAGACAACGGTTTGACTGGCTCAGAAATTGGCCGTCTCCTCACACAACGGGGTATAGCGGACCCTGCCCCTGGCCTGACCAAATGGATGCGCCTGGCGTCCGCTCTGGGCCAGCAACAACAACGGGACAGGTGCGGCAACTGCATTGTGGGCTTTATTCTCGAAGCGATGAAGCCCGTGCGGTACGTCGGAAAAACTGAAATCTTCGACGCCCGGCTTGCCGAGTTGAACCAAGTGCTGATCTTCACCGGCCTGGAACTTGGCAAGGATGGCCAGTTGCGCCCGCGTCCAGTCGCCAAGACGCTTACGGAGGCCGAACAGCGTGCCGGACGTTTGCGCTCGGAGCTGCTCAAGCGCAATGTCCATCCCGATGTATTACGGTTTTGCCGCTCGGAACTGCTCAACGAGAACTGTTTCCACGCGGTCTTGGAGGCCACTAAAAGTGTAGCGGAAAAAATCCGCACGAAGACCGGCCTGACCGGTGACGGCGGTGAATTGGCGGAAATGGCCCTGGCACCCGGCAAAACGGGAATGCCATTCCTGGCTTTTAACAGCCTGCGAACCGATTCTGAGCAGTCGGAACAAAAAGGTTTGCTGAACCTGATGCGAGGCATGTTTGGAACCTTCCGCAATCCCACCGCTCACGCGGCGAAGATTTCATGGAACATGACCGAACAGGACGCGCTGGACCTGCTTACAATGGCCTCGTTTTGCCATCGGCGGTTGGATAATGCCGCCAGAACACCACGGACAAACTAGGACAGCGAGCCACCCGAGAATGAGGATACAAGTCGACACGCTAAACCAGGATGCGGAAAGCCACGACCGGCTATTCCGGCTATGGAGTGATGCCGGTGGAGGCGATGAGGACGTGGAGTTTGATTTCACCAGTTGCGGTTTTCTCAAACAGAATGCGGTTGCCTTTCTCGGTGGCTTGGCCCGGTTGATCGAGTATCGCGGCCGCCGGGCGGAATTTGACTGGGACACGCTTGATGAGGCTGTTGGCGCGAATCTGGCGCAAAACGGGTTCATGGAGGCATTCGGTGGGCCTAGACAAGCATGGACCGGGAATTCCATACCATTTCGCCACGACTTGGAGCAAGACCCGCACGATTTTGCGGACTATCTATCACGCCTTTGGTTGGGGCGAGGCTGGGTAAATGTCAGCTCAAGCCTGGCTAGCAGAATTATCGGAAACATGTCTGAAATTTATCTGAACGCCTTTGAGCACGGCCAATCGCAAGTGGGAGTTTTTGTCTGCGGCCAGCATTTCCCCAAAAATCAGAGATTGAACCTTTCCATTGTGGATTTCGGTGTCGGAATCCCATCAAACGTAAGGTTGTTCAAGGCCCATGAATTTCGGCCAGAGCAATTGACTGCGTCCAAATGTATGGAATGGGCGTTTCAAGAAGGCACAAGCACTAAACAGGGCCAAAGCGACGAGCCGCGCGGACTTGGGCTTGACTTGCTAAAGGATTTTGTGAGACTCAACAAGGGATGGCTTGAAATGTTCAGCCATGAGGGGTATGCTGTTGTGACCGATGGCAAAATACAGTTTACTGAGCGGACTAAGTTTTTTGAGGGCACACTGGTGAATATATCGTTAAAGTGTGACGAATCGCATTACTGTTTAGCGTCAGAAATTGATCATGAACGTTTGTTTTGAGCCGATGACGATGCTATGAATGTAAATGTACAACCCTTGGTCGGTGCCGTCTGCATGACCTTTGAAGATGGTGCCAAACTCCACGACTCCTACCGACCCGCCTTTAATCGTGGCGAAATGGTCACTTTGGACTTTGCCGACACCCGGATTTTTGTTTCCCGGTTTTTCAACGCGGCGATTGGGCAATTGCTCAAGGATTATCCGGTGGATGTCGTCCGTCAGCGGCTTCAAATCGTGAACCTTCCGCCAGCCGGAATCGCCCCATTGCGCAATTCCATCGAGAACGCCCAGCGTTATTTCCACGATCCCAGCTTCCAAGCCTCCCTCGACCGTGTGCTTGAGGCTCAGGCAGCGGAGGCTTGATGCCGGTCAACTATACCGTCAAAGCCGCCGTTGTTGACTTGCGGGTTGCTACAGCAATGGCAACCGACCGGATTTACGTTGATACGAATGCGTGGTTTTGGACGGTTTATTCAAATGTCCAGTTTGCACCCCAGCCACCCAGCGACAACCAAAAGAAGGCATATCCGGCATTTCTCAAGGGTGTTTTGAACATGGGGGGCCAGCTCCATTGGTGCGGCCTGTCTTTGTCTGAATTGGCACATTTGATCGAAAAAACGGAGTATGAGATTTATCGCGCTTCCACGGGAGCAATGCTCAACCCCAAAGAATTCCGCCATAATTTGCCCCCTGAACGTGCCCGGATTGTGCAGGAAATCCAAACGGCTTGGGCTGCGGTGGAAACCATGGCCAGTTGCATCAACACGCCGGAAATCACTTCCGCAGCAACCACGGCTGCCTTGCAGGACTTTGCCCAATTGCCGGTGGACGGGTATGATTTATTTGCGCTTGGGGCACTGAAAACGGCGGGCATCACACAGGTCATTTCCGATGATGGCGATTTTTGTTCGGTCCCTGGGATAACCCTTTTTACCGCCAACCAGGGGGTAATAGACAACGCAAAGCGGCAAGGACGATACCGCCAGCGATGAGGGATCACCGGCAAATTTTAAAGCTGGTATGAATAAAGCCCGGAACAAAGTGAACCGAACCGGCAGCAAGACCGCCAAGGCAGTGAAGCCGCCAACCGGCAAAACTCCAATCATTACGGCAGCCGAAGCACGGCGACGGGCCGAGCGGCATGTTTTGCAGCGGATGCTCAAAGGGGCAAAAGTGCGGGATGGCGCGGCGTTCAGGCTGGACATCTACAACCGGGGGAATTGGGCCGGGCAAGACGCCTGGGTGGTGTATCTGAACCCGCCTTCGGAAACCCAAGAATTACGACCTTCACAGATAATCGTCGTAAGCAAACGCACGGGCCGGGTGCTTTATGAGGGGTCTGCTCAGGACGAGGGGTAGGCTGCCCAAAAGCGCGCATCGGGAAAAGTTTCACATATGTTTAGCGGACTGGCGGGCGGGCGGTAGCGCAGCCAGAAACGCCTTCAATTCACGGCTGGTGGTGATGTTCAGCGGTGATGTTCCAAGGGGCTCATTCGTGCGGGAATCCCGGAGTTCCAAGCGCACACCCTCAAAGTAATAATTAAAATTCGCGGAGCCAGGCACATCCGGTACGTCGCTGATGGTGAGCTCGTATTCTACCGATAGTACCAGGAGGAAAGTTGCGGTTGGTTCCTCCTGGTCACGGTCATCTGGCCAGTCAAAGCCAAGAAAGTTATGGAGCCAGCGAATCTTGCGGACAAAATCGGTCGTCGGTTCATCCCAACGCTTAAAACCAAGGCTCTCAAAAAATGGTTCAAACCTGGCTATGTCCTCGGCCAACTCCCTCAAATCTGTGTCTGGCTTATTGCAGGTCATGGAACGATTAAAATGCAATTGCGCGGCGACCGGCTGAAACGGCGGCAAGAAAAGAGGCGCGAACCTGACGCACCCTCACTAGAGGCACCGCGAAGCGCCTTGGAAGAGAATGCAATCAAGCCGCGCCCGATGGGCGCGTGCTCGGTTGGTCTCTTCCAAGGGAAAATTCGCGGTTTTCTAGTGAGACTCGCAGCCGAAGCTACGCAAAATTGTTTTGGTCTGGTTTTACATCGTTTTTATCCGTCAGGGATGTTTTAACGGGCCAAGGGCGGCGCGGCAAGGCAATCTTGGGGGCCGGTCGCGGCGTTTGTTTCAACCGGTTGCCAAATCCGCGCGCCGGAAAATGTTTCAAATCAATTCACGGACAGGGTTGAGCCAGAAGTGAAGCTAAGGGCATTGGCTGGTGGCGGGATGGTGAGGCGGTGAGCGGCAGCGCCAGCTTTGCACTTGGGGAAAACTGGCCCCAGTATAAACAAGATGTTGATTACCAGCAGCTAAAGGTTGTTGGCTGGAGTTTTTCCAGCCTGATTAACCGGTTGCGTGGGGGGAAATTCAGCCCAAAGGGGCCACCAAGCCAGCCGGGCAACGGCCCGGCCAGCAAAACCGGTTGTCACGGTCGTCACGATTGTCACAAGGGGGAAGAAGGATATTAATGTTTTCTTCTCTCTTAAAAATCAATTTCCCAGAATGAGCCGGTGACAACCGTGACAACTGTGACGACCGTCACCGGGCGATTGTCACGGTCGTCACGATTGTCACCGGGGGAAGGGCGAATGTCGCTTTTTTAGATAGTCACTCCCACATGTCACGGATGCGCTGCTCCCTGATCTTGCCATGGCATACCCCACAGAAATATTTGAAGGCTCCTATGCCGCCTTCTGGGATTTTGGCACGGGCGATCTCCACGGCTTGCAAGACCTCCTCCAGAGGCAGCTTTTGTGCGAACAGGTAAACTGCTGCCTTGTAGGTGCTTTCAGGCAATCCAAGCCAATCCGCCATGACTTGGAGGGCCTGCCTGATGGGATATGGTGGCGTGGGCATATTTCACCCGCGAAAAGGGTTTTGGACGGCCCGGTAAACGCGGGTGGCTTTGCCTCCACGGGCCGGGATTATATCTTCGCCGGTCAAAAGTCCCCCGGCTTCCATGCGCGTCAACAGCGCCTTGGCAGCGTCCGCCGTGGGCATTATACGCGCACGGTGGACTTCCCGCGCGGTGATGAAGTCCTGAGCCTTGCGCTGGTTATTGGTTTCAAGCAGGTCAAAGACCTCAGTTTCCACCTTCTCGGCGGCCTGGTGGCGGCCTTTGGCCAGAATATCCAATTGGGCTGCCTCAAACCATTGCATGATGCGCACGGCGTTGGCGGCAGTTTCCCCACCCAAGGGATGGTTGTGAGCGTAGCCGCCGTAAAGAGCGGCATGAAGCACCAGGGCGATACGCCAGGCATTTTCGCACCAGCGAGAGGCAAATAATTTAACGTCCGCAAGCTCTCCCCGCCGATCATAGATGGCATGTTGATAATGGTCCAAGGTCTGTTCCGCCTCAGGTGTGGCAGCAATACGAAATGGTTTCTCGGCAATGTGATACTTGGCCAAAAAAGCGCTGATCATCTCCGCCCATTGCGCCCGAGTTGCATCGGAAATACCCTGCCGAGTGCGGTCGTATTTTACCCAATCGGCCTTCGTGTGACACATCAGCAACCGAGGCAAGAGTCCGCTGGCGGTGAGGCTTTCTTCGTTCATCATCTTGGCCAGCAAATCCGGTTGCACTAACCAGCAGAGGGCAATACAGGGTCTATAGAGATTGAGTGCATCACCCTTGGCCCGATCCACCCGCGCAGACTCGCGAGTGTAACCCTTTAGAAGCAGGGATTCATCCGTGGTTTTTCCCGGATTATATCTCCCAAGGAGATTCTCAATCGGCTTTCGCGCTTCTGGGCTCAAACAAAATATGGTTTCCCGGTTGTCGCGAAGACGCAGGGCCAGAGCCTCGATGGTGAAATCGTCAATAAGGATGGTCGGGGCGACCATCTGCCGGATTTCCTCAATCCGTTTTATCGGATAAACCAATTGCGCTTGCAAGCGCTCAAGTTCTGCTTTGTCTGGATCATTACCGCGCAAAACTCTGTCGATTTTTTTCCCAATGGCCTTTCGCTGCGCTTCAAGTGATGCGAGTTCCGCTTGAGCCTCTGGATACCCTTTGGTCTTCCAAGTTTCCAGCAGCTTGGTTTGGTGTTCAATCAAAGGGGCAATAATAGGACGGCAGCCTTCACTTTTCCCACTGCCAGACTCACCAGTCCCCAAAATCATTAGATTTGCAGACGTTGTACGATCCGGCCCGCTGATAACCTCCAACCCTGCACCGATAGCGGCGGATGCCACACCCAATGCACAAATGGCAGGCAGCACAATGGGCACATGGGCACACCGCGCGGTGGCACAGATCAAGCCGGCCATACTGGGCGGGAGAGCATCCATGGGAAACGGCGCAATTTCCGTTTCGGCGGTTTCGTCTGGCAACACAACAGTGGGAGTTGAAACATAATGGGGAGGCGCTTTATGAAGGTCGGGACCAGTAGAAACGATTACGAGTTGCGCGGCGGCGATGGCGGTCTCAATGTCCGAACGGGTGGCACCGGCACGCGTCCAATCATTCAAGTCCTTGTGAGGTGACGGAGTGACGACCTGGAATGTTTTAGCACCGCAGTTCAGCACCACGGCGGCTAGCCATTTTTGGCCGGCGGTATCGTTCTGTCCAAACGCGTGGACGGTACCGGCCACCGGGCAAAGACCCGCAAGGATACGTGCATTACTCCCACCGCGCGTGGCAATGAAGGCGGCATCAGCAATCGGTTGAACATGGTGTTGCAGGCTATCCAAAGTTGCCAGCATGTCCCACTGCGACTCAAAAACATAAATGGCTTTCGCCATACCAAGGTCGCCAACAAGAAATGGCGCGATGCGTGTGTTTTTGGGATAATAACGCCAGGTGCCGTCCTCCTTAAGCCGGTAATGACACCCGACAACGTCGCCCCGGTGGTCATGGACGGGAAAAGCAATGCGGTCGCCGTCGAAAAGACCGATGAGACCTTGCCCGTGTAGCCAATCCACAAATTCTGGCGAATAGCCGCGCCATGCGGCAAGTTTGGCCCGATGTTCGGTGACAAATGCTTCGATGCATCGTTGCCAGTCAAAGGGAGATTGAGCCGGGGATTGCGCTGATGGCGACACCAGCGATGGCACCGGCAGCGGCGTTATCCCCGAAAGGCGAATAAGTTCCCGGCAGGCATCAGAATTATTTAGATTCCGTTGTTTGGCCAAGAAATCAATCGCGTCACCCTGGCCGCAACCGGCATGGCATTTCCAGCGCTGGTCGCCATCTTCCCCAATGTAAAAACTAAAGCTGGCCGATGAATCGTCGTGAAACATACACCGCGCGGATTTTTGCACACGGTCGCCAAAGCCAAGTTGCCCCATGAGTTCGGATAGCGGTAGGCGTTTCTTAGCCTGGAAGAGTAAATTGTCGCTCATTGGCCTACTCCTGGTTGATTGCTGCGGGATTGCTCCTCCATGAAGCGGAGGAATTCAGACTCGCGACAGAATATTTTCGCGCCAACCTTCAGCGTGGGCAGACCCAATTTGCGCCAGCGCCAGGCGGTTGTGCGCGAGATACCATAATTTTTGATAAAAAAATCAAGCGGCAGCGGACCGTCCTTGGAATCGTGGAGTTGAGTCATAGCTTATTTCCCCTCCAATCCGAATGCGTGAACGGTTAAGTTCGTGGCAATGTTGTGAAGAATTTCCCGTCGAGGAAAGCGAATGATTTTCGCGGTTAGCTTGACGTAGGAAATGCGTCGCTGACGGACCATGTTATCAATGGTTCGCGTTGAAACACCCAGCAAAAGCGCTGCCTGGGGTTTGGTAAGTAATTCCGGTTCGGTTTGTACCGCTGAACCGGGGGCGGATAAAACAACTTTATCTTTCATGCAAATGACGCTGGCTGGCCATAAGGTCGTCATCAGATGCGTTCATTCGCCAAGCCGGGACAACCGGCGCTCTGACGCTATTGCTGGCAACAGCGGGCTCGTCGGTCTTGAATGAAACAAAAAGCAACCGGTCGAAATACGTGCGGAGAAATCTACTATTTTCTGACGTAGGGCTTTCCGCGTGCCCGGTGCTTTGGGGAGGCTAGGAGTTTACTGATGTCAAAGCTCGGATAAATAGAGTCAACAAGGGATTGAATGTAGCCACAGCGACGATAGAAATGCGTGTCCTTGGCTATACCAGTACGGCGACCCGACTTGTGAAAAAGCCAATCTGCCCATTCATTGGTCGTGCCAAACAATTCAGTTTCATTGAGCAGTTTATCCTTGAGTAAATCACCGTAGAGGTTGCTCCCCCTTTTTAATTCTGTAGCCAACCATTCACCCATTTGGTCAGCCGTGGCTTTGGTCAATATTGTTTTGGGGATGGCAAATACACGGTAGTCGTTGGCGAGTTCCGTGAATTGAATTTGTCGGGTTGCGTCCTCAAGGTCGCAATTATTGCTTAAAATGCGTTGCATCAAATCCCATCCTTGAAAGAAATCTGATTCATGCGGAAACGTTGAATCGCAGCGATCCTTCGAAATTGGGTTTACTGCACGACAATCGAAATGTCTGCGCCAGACAAGTAAGAATTGACGTCGGAATTGTGGCGGCGCGTCCGCCCATGATCTATCAATCGTGAACGGCCAACGATACCGCCTCCATTCCAAAATGGGATTAACCTTGCTCCGAAGTGCCTTAAATCGGCTCTTTGTCCAATATACTTGGGGGCCGCGTCTAAGCGGATGCGCGTTAACATCCAGTTTCCCCTGGTCACTCCAAACCCAATGTTTATCGCTGAAATTCGGCTTCGTTCCCTCGCCCATGCGAATGAATCGCGTAGCAAATATTCCAAGCTTCTTCCATTTTTTACCGCGTGGCCATACCGCAATGTTGCAATGAAACAGAGGTTCAGGCACCAGCCATTCAAGGGCTACACCTGCAAATGGATGCTGGGCTTTGACGCTATTTAACAGTCGGCAGGATTTTTCCCAAGCTGGACCGTGATATTTGCCAGCCTTTTGCCATTCATCCTCTTTGGCCTGTAGCGCTGCCAATCGCTTCACAGCCGATTGAAAGACCAGGTTGCGGCGGAGGAGTTCCCAAATTTTGGCAGGGATTTCCTCGTTAACGTCAAGTCCGCACGGATTGAATAGTTGTTCTTGTGAATCAGCCACAAATCGCGATGCCTATATTAATTAATGTGCCGGATTGTGCAACATGTGCGACCAGACCAAAAACAGGGCACCATCATGCGTTCGCAGCCATTTGAATCGACACGATATTCTCGGCCTGCTTGACTGGTCTGATGGCAAACCATTCCTGAGCTTCTGTTTCCCGCACTAACTGCCGGTAATGCTTAAAGATCATCTGGGGCGAATTGCCTGCCTCAAGGCTTACCTGGCCAACGTCTTTAACCACTGCCACCCGGTAGCTGATGAAGGAGTGGCGCAACCCGTTGTGTTTCCAAGGCACCCCTGATTTTTCCGCCAGGTAAAGGAAAAGCTGCTTGTCAGCGCGGGACAGCTCAATCACTGGTCCAGTTTTCTTGGCATAGCGATCCAACCAAGCGGCGCAGTTTTCTGGGATTGGTACGGTGCGGCGGGATGCGGTTTTGGCCTTATCGGCTTTGACTTCGACAAATTTTTCCGGGCCGGTCAGGTGGATTTCCGACCAGTCGAGGCGCTGGATCTCGGCGGCACGCAGGCCGCAGAAGGCGGCGATGGCCAAATAGGGGATCATCTCCTCCCTCGTGCGCTGTTTGCCTCGTTCAGTGACCGTGGCGGTACAGGCCGCGAAGAGCTTCCGCAGCTCGTCGGGTGTGAAAACCTCGATTTCGCCGCTGTCGACAGTTGCAATGTCGACACCGCCAAGTTCGTCGTGGTCCTTAGGTAGGTACCCACGCTTGATGGCGAACTTGAACAGGGTGCTAATCAGGCGACGGATGTTGTTTTGGGTCCTTCCTGATATTGGCCGGCGTTTCTGCTCGTCCTCGTTTTGCGTTCTCAAGCCGCGAATGTATTCTTCAATTTCCTTACCGGTGACGTTGGCGATCTGGACATTGAAATTTGTGGCGAAGGCTCCCAGGCGGGATTTCAGGTCTTTTATGTAAACATCACTTTTGCCTGCGCTTTCCTTCGAGAGGATCAATTCATCCATAACCTCCTTGACCGTTTTTTGGGGACGGCCGCTGGGATGGCGCTTGAGGTAGGTCGAAACAACATCGCTTAAACTGACGTTGGGGGGCAGCCGGCGCATGGCGGCAACATAATCGGTGATGGACACGTACAAATCGGCATTGGGCTGCCATTCCTGGAGCTTTTGCATCGACCGGATGTAATCGGCCCGGTCGCCGCCGGTGAGCTTGAGCGCCTCAGTTTCGCCATTGGTAAGCTTGATGGCGATCAATCCGGCCTCCCGCTTGGCCTTGTCCAGGTCGGAAAACTTCAGCCGGACCCGCTTCGCCCCGTGGTAATAGGCAACCGTGTAGATGGTGCTCTTGTATTTGACCACCGCCTTGGGGACTGCGGCCAAAGGGTCCTCGTAAACGATTTTCCCAGTTTGTGGGTCGCGCTGGGGAATTATGTTGGTGTGGGCGTAGATGGGAATCGAGATGCTGCCCTGCTTAACCACCTCGATGGGGCCTTTCGCTTTGTCAGTTTTGGATTGTGACGGGACAGTTTTCATGCCCAGATTGTCCCGTCTTTGTCCCGTCCTGTCAACGATTATCTCAAAACACCAATAAAATATGGTGGAGGCGGCGGGAGTTGAACCCGCGTCCCAAGCAGACAAACCAGCCGCGACTACATGCTTAGTCTGGAAATGGTTTTCTGCTATGCGATGGCGTCCAGACACGATTCGCACTGCCTAGTCCGCATGAAATTTCTCGGTCAATGACGCGCGGTCCCCGCCATCAACCATGCCTGCTGATGCGTTCCTCCACCGTAGCAGGTGTCCAGTGGTGAACGTCGTGGCCTTAGGCCGCGAGAGCTAGTTCTTGATTAGCTTTTTTGTTTTGGTGCGATGATTAACGAGGCCAACGCATCATCCTCGGCATGCCGCCTCTG
The DNA here is from genome assembly GCA_903895255.1 of uncultured Verrucomicrobia subdivision 3 bacterium. Taxonomy (GTDB): domain Bacteria; phylum Verrucomicrobiota; class Verrucomicrobiia; order Limisphaerales; family UBA11358; genus UBA11358. The sequence continues at coordinate 348 of CAITTG010000071.1, read as the reverse complement.
GCGTGTTCACATGGTCGAAACCAGTACGCCCCCATCCAACTCGGCTCTGTAAAGGGTCGTCCATGGTAAGGCGGTGGTCAAGGTCAAAAAACTGCTGGCTACGTCCACAACTGCCGGTCCAGCGAGCGGTATTGGATGGCCTCGGAGATGTGTTCGGCGCGGATATTTTCCATGGCGGCCAGGTCCGCGATCGTGCGGGCCACTTTTAAAATTCGGTCGTAGGCACGCGCGCTCAGGTTTAGATCGGTCATGGCGAGTTTGAGCAATTCCCTGGTCGAATCATCCAGTTCGCAAAAAGCTTTTAATTCTTTGGGGCCCATGCGGGCGTTGCAGGTGATTTTGGGCTTG
>CAITTG010000070.1 GCA_903895255.1 uncultured Verrucomicrobia subdivision 3 bacterium | reverse complement strand
GTTCTGGGCCGTCACGAAACCCCCAGCCCCACCCCTCAATACCTGGCCCGAAATCCTCGGAAATTACTCCCTCTAAACCCGTCTCCTTTTGACTTCACTCAAAAAATCTCCTTTTGAACTCCCGCCGACAGACTGAGGAAAGAAAGTTGCCCGGCGGGCGTTTCTGAGGCAAAATACCGGACTGTGTCTGAGGCAGGCCATAACCTAAGCTCGTTGCGCCACGGCCGCTCGGAGAACCGGCGGCTGGAGTGGGCGCTGGTTTTGTCGTTGCTACTGCATCTGACTGTCTGGGGTGGTTATGAACTGGGAAAGCGTCTGGGCTGGTGGGACCACTCGCCCGTGATCGCCTGGTTGCACAAGGCGCTCCACCTCGCGCCGCCGCCCAAGCCGCCGCCCCCCCCGCCGCCAACCCAACCGGAATTAGCCTTCGTCGAGGTGGCCCAACCGGATGCGGAGGCCCCCAAAAAGGCGAAATACTATTCCAATAACAATTCCCACGCCGCCAATCCCGATCCCGTTCACGACCAGGAAGCGCCCAAGCTGAATGGCACCCAGACGGACGCGCCCAAAACCATGACTGCCCGGCGTTCGGAAATGCATCCCACGCCACCCCAGCCCCAACCCCAACCGGCCAAGGAAGCCGTCCAGCCCGCCCAGCCGCAGCCCACCGTGAAACCGGGGGATTTGACCGATGGCAAGCCCCTGGAGGCGCAGGAACAACCCCAGCCGCCGCAACCCCCGCAACCGCCCCGGCCCCGCACGCTCAAGCAGGCGTATGCCCAGCAACCGAACCAAATCGCCGGCGTCCAGATGCGTCAGGATGGCGGGGCTCATCGCGCGGCGTTGATGCCCTCCTTTGATGCCGAGGCCACGCCGTTTGGCGATTACGACGCCAAATTCGTGCAGGCCGTCACGCAGAAATGGTACGACTTGCTCGACAGCCAGGGCTTTGCCCGGGATCGCAGCGGCCGGGTCACCCTGCATTTTAATCTGAATTACGACGGCAGCATCACCGAGGTGACGCAACTGGACAACACGGTGGGGCCGCTCTACGGTTATTTGTGCCAGCAAGCGCTCACCGCGCCGGCGCCGTATGGGAAGTGGCCGGAGGACATGCGGCGGTTGATTGGCGGCAACACGCGGGAAATGACATTTACTTTTTTCTACTATTGAATCACGGTTAACGGAGTTTTTTTATGGACATACTAATATACGTGTTACTCGGACTCACCTCGGTGATTGGGCTGGCCATCATCGGCGAACGCGCCTTGGCACTTCGCTGGCCCAAAGTGGTGCCCCCGGAAATCACCACGGCGCTGGCCTCCTGCCGGACGCGCGCGGATGTGAAAATGCTGGCGCGCGTCTGTGAAACGCGCCCCTCGCCGCTGGGGCGTCTGCTCATGCAAGCGGCGGATCACCTGGACTGGCCGAAGGTGGACAATGTCGAGTCCCTGCAAACGGCGGCGCGCCATGAGATTGTGCGGCTGGAACGGCGGCTGGTGGTGCTGGAAATTATCGTGGGTATCGCCCCGTTGCTGGGCCTGGTGGGCACGATCGTGGGCATGATGACCCTGTTCGGCAATGTGGGCGAGACGGGGTTGAACGACGTGGCCAAGCTGGCGGAGGGCATCGGCTTGATCCTCCGGGCCACCCTGCTCGGCCTGCTCATCGCCATTCCCGCCTTGATCGCCTGGAGTTATTTCACCAAAAAGGTCGAGGTTTTTGCCGTGGAAATGGAAGCCCTGTGCGAGGAGTTCATCCGCCGGCAGTACTTTGACAAACAGCCCTGACCATGCGCTTTCACGTTCATAAACGGCGTTCCAGCCCCACGGTCATCATTGTGGCCCTGATTGACGTGCTGATTGTCCTCGTGATCTTTTTGATGGTCACCACCACCTTCAAACAGCAGCAAGCGTTACGCTTGAGCCTGCCCCAGTCCTCGCAAGCGCAAAAAGCAGGGGCCAATGACAATCCGCCGGTGGTGGTGAGCATTGGTCCGGACGGGGAGTTTTTCCTGGAAAAAACGCCGCGCACCTTTGAACAATTGCAAACGGCCTTGAACGCGGCCGTGGCCAAAAACCCGCAGGTGGTCCTCGCCATCAACGCCGATGAGAAAGCCCCTTGGGGCCAAATCGTCAAGCTGCGCGATGCCGCCGCCGCCGCCAAGATCAAATCGCTGGTGGCCTTCACCAAGGACAAAGCCAAACCCTAAAGGACGGCGACCTCTGCCGCCAGGAGCGGCGTGCCCGGCGCGATTTAGCGGGTATTATCCGGGGCCAGCCTTTGGGAAATGAGCCCCAGCGCCGTTTTTAAGGGTAAAAGCAGTTGCATCAGGCCGTAAATTGGCGTAAAAAATCCTCATGCAAATTTCCAAGTTGAGTGTGACCGTGTGCGCGACCGCCCTGTGTTGGAGCGTGGCCGGGGTGCAAGCCGCCGATGAGACGCCCGCCCAAGCCGCCGCCATCGCCGCATTGCGCCAGAAAGCGAGCGCGGAGGACAACGCCGCCACCACTTCCGCCGCCGCCGCCACCGCCTCAGCCCCGGCTTCGGCCGCGCCGACCGGTGTCACCCCTGCGCAAGCCGCGGCGATTGCGGCCCTGCGCCAGAAAGCCCAAGCCGAGGACAATAATACCCCCAGCACGACCGTGGCCACCAACGTGCTGGTGGATTCATCGGGGCTGGTCTCCCCACGCGATGCTGCGCTTGATGCCGCCCAGGCCCAGGCGATTGCCGAGGCTCAGGATGCTGCCCGCCAGCGAGCGATTGATATTCAGACGGAAGCCCAGCGCAAGGCGGAAATCGCCGCGATGAATGCCAAGGTGGCGGCCGAATTACAAGCCGAGCAAGCCGCCCAAGCTCAGGCTGCCGCCGAGCGGAAAGCGGCCGCCGAAGCCGCCCAGGCCAAAGCGCTCGCGGATGCCGCCCAAGCCGCCGCGGAAAAACAAGCGGCCGCCCAGAAACTCGCGGCCGATCAAGCTGCCAAGCAAGCTGCCGCTGCCCAGGCCGCCGCCCAAAAGCTGGCGGATGAGCAGGCTGCCGCCAAAGCCAAGGCCGCCGCGGATGCCGCCGCCGCCGCTTATTATCCGGGCAAGGAACTGGGCTTCAAACCCCTGCAATTCCCCCCCAACCCCATTACCCCGGAAAAGCAATCCAAATTGGACGCCCTGCTCGTTCAATATCAGGCGGATAAAATTTCTCCCGAGGAATATCACAAGGAGCGGGCAGCCATTCTCGCCCAACCCTGAGCAGATCATTATAAAGTAAAAAGCCCGCTGGTTCGCCAGCGGGCTTTTTGGTTTATTGCGAGGGTTCGCGACTGCCGGGACCGCGCCATGCGCGATCCCATCCGGTCGCCCACCCCGGCATTTTTAGAGAAAATCGTTGATGAGATTTTCGAGGAATTCCTGACGACCACTGGTATTCGGCGCCACTTCACCTTGTTTCAGGATGTAGGCTTCGATTTCCTTGAGGGTGGCCTTGCCAGATTCAATCTTCTTGCCAATGCCCGTGTCCCAGGAAGCGTAGCGCTGCTGGACAAACTTCGCCAACCGGCCGTCCTTCTGAATGGCCGCCGCGATCTTCAGCCCCCGGGCAAAGGCATCCATCCCGCCGATGTGCGCATAAAACAAATCCACCGGCTCGAAGCTTTCCCGGCGTACTTTCGCATCGAAATTCACCCCGCCAGTCTTGAAGCCGCCGTATTTGAGCACGGAGAGCATGGTATAAGTGGTGAGATAAATATTGGTGGGGAACTGGTCGGTGTCCCAGCCCAGCAGTTCATCGCCGGTATTGGCGTCAATGGAGCCCAGCGCGCCTGCCGCGCCCGCCACTTCCAATTCATGTTGCATGGAGTGCCCTGCAAGGGTGGCGTGATTGGTTTCAATATTTAATTTAAAATGCGGCAGCAGGTCGTATTCCCGCAGGAAATTCAGGCACGCGGCGGCGTCAGAATCGTATTGATGCTTGGTCGGTTCCTTGGGCTTGGGCTCAATGTAGAACTGGCCTTTGAAGCCAATCTGCTTCTTGTGGGCGACGGCGAGGTGGAGCAGCCGGGCCAAATGCGCCTGTTCACGCTTCATGTCCGTGTTCAGGAGCGTCTGATAGCCTTCCCGGCCGCCCCAGAACGTATAGCCCTCGCCCCCCAGTTCATGGGTCACCTCCAAAGCTTTCTTAACCTGCGCGGCCGCATAGGCGAACACATCGGCATTGCAACTGGTGCTGGCCCCGTGCACAAAACGCGGGTGGGAAAACAGGTTGGCCGTGCCCCAGAGCAGTTTGATGCCGGTGCGTTTCTGCTCTTCCTTCAGGACCTTGGCCACGGCGTCCAGGTTTCGGTTGGACTCCGCCAGCGTGGCCCCCTCGGGGGCTACGTCGCGGTCGTGCCAGCAATAATAAGGGGCGCCGAGTTTTTCGATGAATTCAAAGGCCACCCGCGCCCGGTTTTGCGCGTTCGCCACGGAGGCGGTGCCATCATCCCACGGGCGCTGCATGGTGCCGGCGCCGAAGGGGTCTGAACCCGTTCCGCGAAAGGTGTGCCAGTAAACGACCGCGAACCGCAGGTGCTCGCGCATGGTTTTGCCGGCGACAACTTCGTCGGCATCATAGTGCTTGAAAGCGAGGGGATTCCGGGAGGCCGGGCCCTCAAATTTGATTTTGGTGATGGTGGGAAATGCAGCAGGCATGATTAGTAATGGAGGTCGATGTTTTGCAAATGATTCGCCCCCATATTGCTGGTTTTGCCGCGGCCCGGCCATACGACAAATGACCTATGCCAAACCCTGGTGCCGGCGCTGGCGGACGGCCAGGTCGAGCGGGCCGGAGGCGCGGCACAGTCGTTTAATTAAGCGGGATTTTAGTTGGCAGGCTTGGTTTTCAGCGCCTGCACCCGGGCTCTCACAGCCTCGACTTCGCGCAAGTTCGGCGGGGCGTATTGGATAAACAGTTCGTAGTGCGCAATGGCGTCGGCCAGGTGATGCTCCCGCTCGTCCAGGTCGGCCAGGGCGATGTAGGCGCGATAATCGTTGGGGCTGATTTGAAGGATGGTTTGGTAATCCCGGCGCGCCGTGGGGTATTGACCCAGGCTGCTCCAGGCTTCGCCGCGGCTCAGCAGGGCGATTTGATTGGTGGGTTCGGTCTCCAGCACTTGATCGAGTAACGGGATCGCTTGAGAGTAAGCATGCAATTGAATCTGGGAGGTCGCCTTGAGCACCATGCCCAGGGTGTTGGTCGGTGAACGGGCGAGCAGTTCATTGGCGGCCACCAGCCCGTTGGTGTAATCCCGGCATGCGGCGAACATCCCGGCCAGACTGACATAGGCCGACAAACGGTCTGGATCCAGCGCCTTGACGCGTTCCAACTGGGCGATGGCCGGCCGGTACAACTGGCCCTGACTGAGCGCTGTGGCGACCAACTGGCAGACATTCGGCTCATCCACGGCCCCATCCCGCAAGACATGTTTCAAACCGCGATATTGATTGAGGTTCTGGGCGGTTTCGATCGGTGTCAGTTCGGTGGTTTCGTTTCCCGCCCGGTAATCGGCGTTGAATTGATGGTTGATTTGCGCGGCGGCGCTGTAGGGATTAAGTTGCAGGGCATCGGCGAAGCAGTCCCCGGCGGCCTCCAGCCGGCCGGTTTTTTGCAGTTCCACCCCCCAGTCATTGAGCGCGCCGGCATAATATTCCCCGGCCAGCAGGGCGTGTGGGTCGATTTCGTTCCGGGTGCGAAACGTGTTTAAGAAGCGTTTTAACAAACCCGCCACCGGCGGAGTTTCCGGGGGATTGGTCTGGCGGATCAGATTGGTGAACTGAGCGCTGCGAAAGCGCTGCCAAAAAGCCTGGTTTTCCCGCAGCCTTTGGGGCGACATCGGCGGCGCGAAGGCGACGTCAACCGGGTAGGCTTGCAGGCGATAAACCAGTCCCTGGGGCTGATAATAATAAAATTCGGAAATCGCATCCCCCAGTGAAATGGGATGCAGGGTGTAAATTTGATGATTGGTGCCAAGTTGCTGGAGCAGCACGGCCGCGGCGATTTTGCGCCGGTCCTCCGGGCTGGCGTTGGAAAGATTCAGGTTGAGGTTAAAGCCGGGATAATGCGCTTTGACAAAATCGAGGTAATCCAGGTTTTCACCAAGGGTCTCGGTGTTGATCACGAGGTAGTCGTGCTGCCGGCCGCGGTGCAAAAAATCCGCCTGGAGACAGGTCAGCCGAAAGGTATCGTTGCCGATGACCACGGCCCCTTGGGGCGGCAAAGCCTCCTCCACCTGGCGGAGATAGGTGTCGCAGGGATTAATGCTTGCCGCCGCCAGCACCGGCAGATTTTTGGTAACCAGCGTGGCGGGAATGCCGGCGGACAGCAGTAAAATGCCCGCGAACACCCCCCATTTGAGCCAGCGGGTAAGCCGGCCGAGTTGGTAATCCCGCCGTTCAAACGAGGTCATCCGGCCTTTGCGCGCCGGTTCTGCCTGGGGCTCCGAAGTCAGCAAAAAGTGACCGATAAAAAAGCCCAGCCCCAAAGCCTCGAGGAAATAAAGCGGCAGCGTGGGCAAACCGGGGGCCAGGCGCCGCGGGCCAATGGGCGCATCCAGCATGATCCAAAAACCGACCAGCATGAAAAAGGCGTAAACCGCTTGAAATGAAATGGCGCTCGCAAAATAACTCAACCGGTTGTAACCGGAAAGAAAGTGATAGAAGCGCAACCCCATCATGAATACCGGCAGCACGGCAATCAGCAGAAACGTCAGGAGCAGAGTGTGGGGAACGTGGGCGATGGCGTTTTTATAGGCAAGCAAACCGGCTTGCAAGGCCAGCCAGAACTGGCCATGCGCGACCGGCGACAGGCTGGCGAGCACCGGCAGCAACAAGACCAGCCCCAGCCCGGCCAACCAGCAGGCGGGGATTTGCCACAACAAGTGAAAATTTACCGCGCCCCGGCGCTGGAACATTTGCTCCCAGTGATATTGATTAACGATAAACAGGCGCTTGACATAGATCAAGGTGAGCAAAAACACCGGAAAAAACAGCAGCATGAACCAGTCATTGGCCACGGCCAGTCCATAAACCCACGCGCCCCGCAAAAGCCAGGCATCCCGGCCACTGTGGTTAAACTCCAGGAAACAGCGGATGACATAAGCAAACAGCAAAAGACTGACCATTTCACCGGAGGCGGTGATGGCATTTTGCCAGAAAGTCAACTGGCATCCGCACAGCAGCACGGCCACCGCGGGGGGCAGCCACGCGCCGCGCCGCGTCATCAAAGGTGGCGGGGTGAAGCCCCAGAGGCGTTTTGTCTGGGTCGCTTGCTTGGAAAGATCGTGCGGTAGCAGGGCCACGCAGCGGGCGAGCCAGGCCAGGCTCACGGCCGCGCACAGGGCGTTAAAAAAATTAAGGCCCACCGGAATCCAAACCGGGGGCAGCCAGCCAAAGGGCAGCGTTGTCAAATAGGTCACCGGGGCAACCAACGCTGGATTCCAGAGCAACCCCTCAGCCCGGGCCACTTGATTGAAATTTTCCTGGGTGATGCCATGGGTGAGGGTCAGGCCATAGATGACCAGCATCACCGCGCCCAACAACCAGGGCAGCAGGCGGGTGATGAACCATAAATAGGGCGCAACCGGCGCGTCAGATGACGCCGGCGCTGGATTTGATGAAATTGAGTCTTCGACCATTTGGTAATGCCCGCCTTGTAGCCGGCCCGGATATCATGTGAAATCCGGGCCGATTTCACCAGTGCTAAATCGGGCCGGCTGAACTCAAAAGCGCGCGGTATATCGATTGCCGGGCGGGGGGCGCCACCGGGCAGGCTTGTCACCCGGCCCGCCGGCGGGTACTTTACCGAGTCTGGTCGCCCCTATAGCTCAAATGGATAGAGCACGCGTTTCCTAATTTTAAATTTACCGCTGCGTCTCGCGGCCACGGGAGGCCAAGGTAGGCCTGCTTAACCACGACCTAAAATTTAGGGTAAACCACGGTGCCGCATCCGGCCACAGGAGGCCCCGAACTTTCAGTTGGGGTTACAAAAGTGGGGTTACTTGTGCCTAATTTGTCCAAGCACTGGGAAGGCCCGCAGGATTTGGTGAAATCCAACCTTTCCAAGGTGTTCGTCATAAAACCGCCTTGGTCAGAAATGCTTAACCTGAATGAGTGTCTCGCTGGCTCACTCTAGGCGACTGGCAAACAGGTTTATGGCTTATCACTTTTTCGTTAAAATTTCTTCCACGGGGCTCCGGTGAGCCGTGCCAGCAATCCAAGGCGGGATTGAATCAATTTTGAGCGCCCTATCCACCTGTGCGCCGCAGACAATCCAATTTGATCCCTATTTTTTTCCAGAAATAGTGCCCTCATTAGGATTTGAACGGAAATCACACGTCTAGAATAGGCGGTTACCAAAGAATCTCATTTTGATCTTCACTATTTTTTAGCCGTCTCAGTGACAAAACGGGAAATTTATCAAAAATATTTTTCACCCCAGGTTCGTTACGTGTGCGGGAACGCCAGAGGCGTGACTGCAAAAAACAAATTAATCAAAATGAAAAATACAAACGAAATAGGGCGAAATGAAAAAAGCCTGCCAAGACTTAGTTAAACGGCCCAAAAGCGTCCATGTTTTTTAATCCTGACTTCATTTGGGAGCAATTTATTGGCCACAAACTATATCATACGTAAACCGTGTATAGCGTATTACGCCTTCACTTTCCGCTCAGTTAAAGGCTTTTCGGTCAATGGAGGATGATCCTAAGAGTTTCAATATTAGGGTGCATGGCTTGTCAATTCTAGAATAAAGTGTTCTTCAAGTGGACCCATAGGGCCTAGGCTTTAATTCAAGGCAGGCCTTATTGAATTTAAGCACCCTAAGATCTTCGCCACTTCTACATTAGGGATTGAGAATGAAATATTAGCCAAGCCGCTCCGCTCTATAGCTTGGCACGGCGATAATTGGTACCCCCATTCGGAATTGAACCGAAATCACACGTTTAGGAAACATGGGCTTTATCCATTTAAGCTATAGGGGCGACCGATTAAAATCTCAATTTTCCGAGACCGTTTTCAATCGTAATTCTTAACATGTTGATAAGCAACATAATCCACGCTTTACGAATTGCCGCCGCCGGGTACTATGTAATATGTACGCAGAGCGCCTACAAAATGCTGAGGTTTCGGGAAACGGCAAGCCCTATTTTAAGCGGGTTGGGCACTGCCTTTACCGGAATTCTGCCTCCAGCATTTATTACGCGCTCGTCAAAAAGAGCGGGAAGCAGCATCGCAAATCTCTGAAAACGACCGACCGCCAGCTTGCCCAACGACGATTGGATGATTTTCGTGGCCAAGTTGCACGGTTTATTACCCCCACCAAAGATAAAAGCACCACCTTTAAGGAATTGGCAAAAGAATGGTTTGACACAGCCAAAACCCGCTACAAGGCAAGTTCCGCCGCTGGGGCGGAAAATTGTCTCCGACAATTGAACAAGCATTTTGGCCGTGTTCCTGTCCGAAACGTAACGAGGGCGGATTTACATAATTGGGAGAAAATAAGGGGTGCTGAAATCGGAGCATCATCATTCAACCATGAAAGGACCTTTTTGGTTGCAGTCCTCAACCTCGCCATCCGAGAGGGGTTGATAACAGAAAATCCTGCCCTAGCGATTGCCCGCAGAAAAATGCCCAAGCGAAAGATTGCAATCCCATCAAAGGAGCAGTTTGTTACCCTCATCAAAACCATCCGATCATTCGACTGTCGAGCATGGGAGGGCGCTGATTTAACTGAAATTTTGGCCTATTCGGGCATGCGCCTCTCTGAAGCCACCGGCATGGTGTGGGCAGACATTGATTTCGAGCGGGGGCAGTTTGTCGTTACGGGTGGTCCGAAGGGTACGAAAAACCATGAAGCGCGCACTGTGCCGCTATTCCCCGCTCTGCGGGCGTTGCTTGAACGGATGAAACATCAAAAGCAACCTAATCCCAGACAGCGTATCATCACAATAAATACAGCCAAAAAAGTTATCAGCACCGCCTGCCAAAAATCGGGACTTCCCCACTTTCATCACCATCTGTTTCGACATTTTTTTGTCTCCCAAGCCATTGAGAATGGCGTTGATTTCAAAACAATTGCCCCTTGATGGCAAACGATGGGAAAACACCCCTAGAAAAATCGCTCGGGGGAGAGGCCTCTTAACTCAACGCAGATTTTGCTGAGTTACATAAAAGGGTTACTAGTTGATTTTATTCCGGCTTTAAATTATTTTTATCTATCACGCTTAGAGCCGCTTACATTAAAATTTAAATCTATGGGTCATTAGCTTCCTAAACGTGTGATTTCGGTTCAATTCCGAATGGGGGCACCATTTCAATCATCGCCCCGCATTTGGGCTTTTGCCCTCCCCGGCCGTGCCTTAAACTCCCCGCATGTTCAAACCGGCTGATTTGTTTGATTTAACGCAGACCGAGCACGCGGCCATTTTTGAAGGCTGCGAGTTTGCCTGGGCGGCGCTCAAAAAAATTGAGCCCTATCTGGCCGCGCATCTGAAGCCCGGGTTACATAACCAATGTGAGGGCCGGGCCTTCATCGGCGAAAAAGTCTTCATTGGTGAGGGCACCGTGGTCGAGGATGGCGTCATGATCAAGGGCCCAGCCATCATCGGTCGCAACTGCCAGATCCGTCACAACGCCTATATCCGCGAGAATGTCATCATCGGCGATGGTTGTGTGGTCGGCAATTCCTCAGAATTGAAAAACGCGCTGCTCTTTAATGGCGCGCAGGTGCCGCATTTTAATTACATCGGCGACTCCATTCTCGGTTACAAGGCCCATCTCGGGGCCGGGGTGAAAATCTCCAATATCAAACTCCTCGCCGGTAACGTGACGGTGGAAGTGGCGGGCAAACCGTTGGACACCGGCCTGCGCAAATTCGGCGCACTCCTGGGCGACCATGCCGAGGCCGGCTGCAACGCCGTGCTCAACCCCGGCACCATTTTGGGACGGAGCGCCATCGTCTATCCCAATGTCTTCTGGCGGGGCGTGCTCGGCCCGAACATGATTGCGAAGAACAAGGCGGAGATCGAAGTGGTGGCCCGCACAATGAAACCCGCCCGCGGATGAAGCCAGGGCCGAAAGGCGGAAAAGCAAAAAAACCGGCGCCATGCCCGTTTACGCTTTCCCCTGGATGGCCTGTTTCTCCGGCGCATCGGCACCCAGCCGCGCCACGCTCTTTTCATACCACGCGATGCCCGGCAGCGCGCTCATGCCGTGGGCCAGGATGCTCAGGAACACGGTGGCCATTACCGTCAGCCGGATGGTGTTTTCCCCGGGCAAATGGGTCTCCTGCTCCAGATACACCATGCCAAGCACGATCGACGCCAGCCCGCGCGGGCCAAACCAGCCCATAAACAGCATCGTCCCCCGGCTCAACCCCGTGCCCATCAGGGAAACCGCCACCGGCAGGATGCGCACAATGGTAAGACTCAGCACGGCATACACCCAATGCGTCCAGGCAAACCCCGCCCAGTCCCGCGCGACTATAATGCCAAAGAGAAAAAACACGCCCAGGTTCAGCAGCTGACCCCATTCCTCGGTGAACTCAATGCTGTGTTTTCCCGCCTCGCGAAAGCCCGATTGCACGGTGAGTCCCGCCACGAAGGCGGCGATGAACATGCTCGCATCCGCCGCTTCCGCGCCCAGCGCGCACAGCAGGGGCAGCGCGACCACCCCCAGTTGTTGCAGCGATTCACTCATCAGCTCCTGGCGTCCGGCCCAGCCCAGCAACTGGCCGCCGGCCCACCCAATGGCCCCGCCAATCAGCGCGCCGAAAATGAGCTGCTTGACGATAAATTCCGTGAGACTCGCCCCCTCACCCTCGGTTCCGCTCGCCGCCAGCGCGAAAAAGAACAGCAGGAAGGGCACTGACAATCCGTCGTTCAACCCCGCTTCAATGTTCAAGGCCTGGCGGATGCGCTCCGGCACGCGCGGGCTGTTCACTATGATTTGCCCCAGCCCCGCGTCCGTGGGCGCGAGAATGGCCGCGATGATCCCCGCCTCCCAGAGGGTTAATTGCGGAAACACCAGCCGGGCGGCCAGGCCACCGAGTAAAATGGTCAGCAACATGCCCGCGCTCAACAGCCGCGTCGGCAGGTTGTGAATGGTTTTGAGCACCCGAAATTCTGTGCGGCTGGCGTCCGTGAACAGCAGCATGACCAAACCCAACTCGGCTGTGCGCAGAAACGTCGCGCGCAGGGCTTCACGGATTTCGGCCTTGTCCGCCAGAATCCCGGCCACGACCTCGCACAGGGCCACCCCGCCCAGGGTGAAAATCATCGGCGCGGTGAAAACCGTCCGCTCCAGCCGCCGCGAAAACAACGCGTAGACGAAAAGAAATATTACAAAGCTCGCAATTAATGTCATATTCAATCTCCCCGATTACCACCACGTTTCCATTTGCATGCCCCACACCCAGCCGACGGTGTCAGCCATGTAATCATTGCCGCCGATGGATCCTTTGAAGCCGTCCGTCCACCGCGCATAAGTAACGTAGGCACGGAGGACGGGGCGGCTGAAAAAATGGTTGCCGAGGGAAACTTCGGGCGCGAGCGTGAGTTTGTAGAGCGTCCCGCTCGGGCCCGATCCCTCGTCGTGGACATGGTCCACGCCGCCTTCCCAGGCGACGTCGAAGTTTTGGGTGAAGTGATAAATCGGCCGGACGCCGCCGGAAAGCCACTGCACGTTGCCCTGCGAATCATGATAATCGGTGTACTGGTAGACCAGCGCCGGGCTGATGGAAAAATGCGGGCTGAGGTCGGACACAAAACTTTCGGTCGCGCGAAACCGCCAGGAACTCGGGTCGTCCGGCACAATATACGTGCCGTTGGTATAAGTGGTGGTTTCATAGCCGGAGGTGAAGGTCTTGGCGGCCCCGGTGCCGAATTGGAGGGAGAATTTATTCACCCCGTCCGCGCTTAAAAACTGGTCGCGGGTGTGGATGAAATTGACGGCCGCCCCCTGGGAATTCGGCGCCTGCGCGCCCGCCGCATCCTGGCCGCTGTTCTCCGTGGCGAAGACCACCGCAAACTCGCCCCGGCCCAGCGGCAGGTCGACATCATACAGGCTCAAATCCACGTTTTGCTTGCTGAAGCCGGCCTGGTTGTTCGGGGCGGGCAGGGCCGTGATATCGGAGGAATACACGCCACTTTGCGAGCCGTTGCCGATCCAGGCGAGCGCCAGCTTGCTGCCGTTCGCCAATTGGTAATCCTCCACGCCGCCACCCGCGCCGCTCATGTTATAGAAAAAGAAATCGTTGATGCAGATGTCCTCCCGCCGGTAAAAGCGCTGGCCCGCCCAGAATTTTAAATCCGGCTGCGACGCGAAAATATTGCCAATGGATGCCCACGCTTCCGGCAGCGACGTTTGGAAACTGCTGCTGGAGGAACTGGAATACGGATCATAGAACGCCACGCGCACCTGCGTTCGCGCCACCGGTCCCGGTGGCGTGCCGTCCAGGCGGGGCGGTTCCGCCCCGGCGGAAAATAAATCCGGCACATACCAGTCCTTGCCGATCATGAGCTCGCCATAATTTTCCGCCTCATTGCCCAGCCGGTATTTGGCAAACGCGCCCGGCGCCTGGAACGCGGGTTGCGGCCCGCCCTGCTCGTCGCGCCCGTACCCGGCGCGGAAATAACCGCCGGTGTCCACGTAGTTGTTCAGCACCTGCTCCACCCGCTGTTTCAGCGCCGCATTATTCGTCAGCCCGGGCGACATGTCTGGCGACTCGGTGTGCGTCTGGAACTCCCGGTCCGCATACGCCTGCGCTTGCTCCGCGGTGATGGGCGCGGGGTTGGTGGCGTTGATGCCGGCGTTGGTCGTTCCGTGATTCGCGGTTGCGGCCTCCGCCTCGACTTGCTCCAACCGCTTTTCCAGCTTGTCCATGCGCTGCTCATAGTCCGCGCGCATCTGTTGCATCTCCTGGCGGATGGCCTCGACCTCGGTGGCAGAGTTGGTCTGGGCAAACAAGGTCGCGGTCACGAGCAGGCTGGCGCCGAAAACCAGGGCTTTTTTCATAGGCAGTGAGCGGTTTCGTTGGAATCAACGGCCAGCCGGCGGATGGCTTCTGAATCAATCCGCCGCTGCTCGTGCTGAATGATGACATTCTTTGCCAACAGGCCGGTGCGACACAATATATATTTTGGGGGTATGCACGGGTCATGCCCGTGCCAACCCACCGCGGGCGAGCACCCTACTTCACCTGAATATTCAGCGGGGCCAGCCCCTGAATGCGCGCTTCCAGGCGGTCACCGGAGGCGATGGGCCCCACGCCGCTGGGGGTGCCGGTAAGGATGACATCGCCGGGCAGGAGCGTCAGGTTGGTTGAAATAAAGCTGACGAGTTGCGGGCAGTTGAAAATAAGCTGCTGGGTGTTGGAGTTCTGCCGCAACTGTCCGTTTTGGAAAAGCTGGATGGTCAGTTCCCGGGGATCCAGCTTGGTTTCCACATAGGGGCCCAGCGGGGTGAAAGTGTCGAAGGATTTGCAGCGTGCCCATTGCGACTCGGCTTTTTGGATGGTGCGGTCGCTGATATCCAAACCCGTGGTGTAGCCGAGGATGTAACGGGCGGCGGTGGCCGGGGCGACATTGCGGATTTTCCGGCCAATCACAATGCCCAGTTCCACCTCGAAATCGGTGCGGTGTTCGCGGAAGGGAATTTCAATCTTCCCGCCATCCGCCAGCAGCGAGGTGGTGGCCTTGAACCAGATCAGCGGTTCCTTCGGCAGTTCCCGCCCCATTTCCCGGGCGTGGTCGGCATAGTTAATGCCCACGGCGATGATTTTGGAAGGCACCACCGGCACCAGGGTTTTAATGCCCTTGCGCGGGATCGGTTTGCGGGCGAAGGCGGGCGACCCGAAAATGTCCCCCTCCACCGGAAACAATTCCCCCTCCACGACTTTGGCATGGAAAATGTGATCACCTTGCTGAAACCGGCCGATGGCAGCCATATGAGCACGGACAATATCAGACCAGCGGGCCTAATCGCAAGTTTAAAGGCCGCCGTCGCCGCGCCATCTTGCCATTGCCACCCCGCCGGGTTTACGCTACTAAGATATTCGCATGCACACATCCTCCCACCAGTCGTCCCGACCGGGCGGGTTCTCGCTTATCGAACTCCTCCTCGTGCTCTTCATCATGTGTGGCGTGTCCGCCATGATGTACAGCTTCGGCTCGGCCCGGCGGCAAAAATCCCAAAAAGCCCTGTGCCAGGATAATCTCCAGAAAATTTATATCGCCCTCCAAATCTATGCCAAGGACGCCAACGGTCGCCTGCCCCAGATCACCAATGCCGTGACGTCCGAGGCCCCGCTGGACCTCCTGGTGCCCCGCTATTCGGCGGACACCTCCATCTTTATCTGTCCCGGCGGCCGGGACCCGGAGCGGCCGGCTGGAGCCGCCCTCTCCCAAGGCAAAATCAGTTATGCCTATTACATGGGTCGCCGACTGGATGATCCGGCCGCCGCCACCTGGCCGTTGCTGACTGATCGGCAGGTGGACACCAGCTCCAAATTAAAAGGCAAACAGGTGTTTTCCCTGACGGGCGATCCACCCGGCAACAACCATCACAAGTATGGCGGTAATTTTCTCCTGGGCGACGGTTCCGTGCAGGGCAGTGGTCCCGCTGCGCCTTTCGACCTGCTGATTCCCTTGCCGGTCGTGTTTTTAAACCCCAAACCCTGAGCGCACGATGAAAATCCAATGTTCCTGCGGGGCCAAGTACTCGTTCGAGGTCACCCCGGAAAGTGCTGCCACGCCAGTGCGCTTCGTCTGCCCGGCTTGCGGCGTGGATTCCTCGGCCATCGTCAATGAATTGATCCAGCGCGAACTGGGCGTGGAGCCTCCCAGCGTCGCCCTGCCGCCGCCCGCCCCGAGAGCGCCCGCCCCGGCACCATCTGTCTCGCGGCTCAAAATTTCCCAACACGAGTCCCCCGCCCCGCCGGCCGCCACCCCGGCTCCGGCTGGCGAAACCCCGGCCGGCGCGTACTGCGCCAAGCACGGCCAGGAGCCCGCCACCGAAAAATGCGCCGTCTGCCACAAGCCCATTTGTGCAAAATGCCTGGAGCTATTCGGCTTCTTTTGCTCGCCCTTTTGCAAAGGCAAGGCGGCGGCGGAGAGCCTTAAAGTCCCGGAGTACGCCAACCTGGGGTCGGCGGTGGAGGCCCGGTTCTGGCGCAAGACCGGCCTCATCATGAAGGGCGGCGCCCTCGCGTTGGTTTTGCTGGCGGCCCTGGCCATTTGGTACAATTTCTTTCTCGCCATGCCGAGCCCGGTGTTCTCGGTGCATTTTGACGACCGCGCCATGGTCGGCCAGAGCCGCCAGGTGGACCCGGATCAACTGCTTTTCATTCACGGGGCGACCTTTGCGCGCTACGATCTCAAAACCAAAAAATCCGTCTGGTCCCATGAGCTCTTCACCCAGGCGGAGGTGGACCAGGTGGTCGCCCAAATGTCCCAGGCCGAGTCAGACCATAGTTATCATACCGGCCAGGAAACCCTCCAGCGGATGGCCCGGCAGGATTTGGAAAGCGCTTATTCGCTGCTCGGCACCGGTAAATACGTCTGGCTCGCCAGCCTGAACACCCTCACCCGCTACGACTGGGATACCGGCGCGCCCCTGCAAACGATTTCGCTCGGGGACGACCGGGGGGAGTTTGTCGCCGGCGATGGCGAATTGCTCGTCCTGCGCGAATCCCCCACCGGGGCGAAGTACGTCACCCACATCAATTACGCCACCGGCGATGCCCGCACCGAGGAATTTCATGAGAATGGCAAAATGGTGCTCACCACCCGGAAACCCTCCGAAACTGGCAGCGGGCTGCCCTCCGTCTCGGGCAACCCAAACCAACCCCTCGACCCGGGCAAGGTCGCCGAGCAGGCACAAAACCTTACTACCCCGGCGCGCCTCGCCCTGCCCGCCCTGCTGGCCAACAGCCTGCATGAGCAGGCCCTCGAGAAGGCCATGCAGGACGACAATGACCCGCAAAAACCGCGGCGCACCGATCCGCAGACCGGTTTGGATTACGAACAGTTCACCCTCGTGCCAAGTCCGAATGGTTATGTGCAATACACCGTCAAGCTGCTGGAATCGCGCATTACCACCCGCGTGGCCATGAAGGCCCCGCCCGCCCAGCGGGTGCTGGATGGCAACCTCACCGCCGGCCAGGGCGTCGAAGCGGAGAACGAACTGCTCAACGACATGCAGCGCGCCAATGGCGGCGACAAAGTCTCCGAGGATAACAGCCGCTATCAAATCACGGTCCTCCGTCCGGACGCCGCGGAGGCACCCGGCTGGACCGGCGAGGTCATCGGGCCGCCCGTCGTTTACTCCCAAAAAACCGTGAACGTCATCGCCGCCGGCTCCAGCGTGACTGTGCTGGACAAAAATAACAAAAAACTCTGGAGTGCCACCCTTACCTATCCCGTCGCCCCCAGTCGCGCCGGCCCCAGCGGGGCGGACTCCACCCTCGGCGAGGGCCCGTGCGTGGAACATGGCGACACTCTCTACGTCGTGGACCAGGCTGTCCTGACCGCCTTCGACCTGGCCACCGGCAACGCCCGCTGGCGCCTGCCTTCCGTGGGCATTCTGGGCCTGTTCTTTGACGACCTCGGGCACATCTACGTCAACACCACCACCGCCAACCTCGACAAGATCAAGTACGCCCGCCAGATTGATGTCGCCGAGGCCATCGATGCCGTCCTGCTCAAGGTCGATGCCGCCACCGGCCGGAATTTATGGACCGCCAAGACCGGCGGCTATGCCGCTTACGTCTCCGGGCCGTTTGTGTACACCTTCCAGGCCCACGACAAAATTGTCGATGACATGGCCAGCGACCTGACGTCTGGCCTCCAGAAACCCGCCTTCATGAAAATCGTCCGCATCAACCCCAAAAACGGCCGGACCCTGTGGGAACACGATGAGGACCGCGCCCCCGTGGATGTGAAGTTCGATAAAAACAAGATCTACCTCGTCTTCCACAAAGAAGTCCAGGTGCTCAAGTTTATGAGCTTGTGATGGCGCGGTTGGGAGGCGCGACGATTTCCCCGCGCCTCTCCCCGGTCGTCTGCCGCCCGGAGAGCCGGGTCAGGCGGGAGGCACATTGGAGGAATCCAACTCTGACTTCCCGGTCCCCGCGCAACTGGAACCGACCTCCGCGTAACACTCCACGCACAGGGTTCGCTCGCCCCAAACGTATGCGCCGGTCTGACCGCAGGCATCGCATTCCAAGTGGGGCTGAATTTCCTGCGCGTTACTCATGGGCGCGGGTCAGACAATTTTCAGCTTCGGCAGGTCTTGGAGATCCACCAAGCCAACGGGCTCGTGCCGGGCGTTGACGACAATCAAATCATCAATGTTCCGTTCGTTGAACACTTTGAGCGCCTCCACCGCGAGCGCGTCGTCGCGGACGCTGACGGGCCGGGGGGTCATCACTTGTTTCAAGGGCTGGGCCAGCAAGTGTTCATCGGCTACCAAGTGGCGGCGAAAATCGCCATCGGTGAAGATCCCCGTGAGTTTGCCGCGCGCATTCACCACGCTGAGACAGCCGGACCGCGCACTGGTCATGACCAGCAGGGCTTCCTTGACCGTGACATCCTCTCGGGCGACGGCATTGCGCGCGCCGGTGCGCATGATGTCGCCCACCTTGAGGAGCATGGCGCGACCGATGGAACCGGAGGGATGGTACTTTGCGAAATCGCCCTGCTTGAAGCCGCGCGCCTGCAACACCGCCATGGCCAGGGCGTCACCCATCACCAGCATGGCGGTGGTGCTGGCGGTGGGGGCCAGGTTGAAGGGACAGGCTTCCTTGGGCACCCGGACGTTAAGCACCCGGTCACTATGGCGCGCGAGCGTGGATTTGGGGTTGCCGGTCAGGGCCATGATCCGGACAGAAAATCGTTTGATGGCGGGGAGGAGATTCAGCAGTTCCTCGGATTCCCCGGAATAACTCAGCGCGAGGATCAAGTCGCCGTCGCTGATGACGCCCAAGTCACCATGCAGGGCATCCACGGGATCCAGCACCACGCTGGTGGAACCGGTGCTGGTGAGGGTGGCGGCAATTTTGCGGCCGACATTGCCGGATTTACCGATGCCGACGATGATGATTTTGCCCCGCCGTTGCAAGGTGTCCACCACGGCCTCCACGACGGTGTTGAAGACCTCGTCCAATTGGCCGCGCACCGCCTTGAGGGCGAGGAGTTCAATGTCAAACACCTCGCGGGCCTTCGCGAGGTGTTTGACCGGGGCCGGCGCTTCCGGCTTGGATTTCAAGGCGGCGGGAGAAGTTGTACGGCGGTGGGTGCCCATGGCTCAGATGTTACGGCTGACCGCAAACTGCCGAGCCAACCGCTCCAGGCGCTGGTTGTCGGCGCGAATCCGGGAGGCCAGGGTGCGGGCGGCCGCCTGAAGGAAAGGGGTGGCCAGCGCCGGGGCTTCCTTGATCAAACGCTCAAAATTGGCGGTGGACATTTTGAAAAGCAGGCTGTCGATATTAGCCACCACATCCGCCGAGCGGGGGCCGTGGTCAAAGAGGGCGATGTCCCCAAAGAAATCACCGGCGGTGAAAGTCGCGAGGATCGTTTCCTGCCCCTCCACCATTTTGCGGGCCCGTAACTCGCCCCCGAGAACCAGATACATGCCGTCGCCCGGATCGCCTTCTTTGCACACGCAGGTAAATTGCGGTACATTGGCGGGCTCCAAAAACTGCAGCAGATGGGCGAGCTGGTTGTCACTGAGTTCGGCGAGAATCTTGATGCGCCGGAGGGAACCCGGCTTGATGCGCCCGCCGGCCACGGGCGCCGGAGTCTCGGGCGCGCCCACACCTTTAAATTCCGGGAGCAACTCGGTCACCGCCTTCGCCGGGCGCCAGGCCTGCTCGGCGCGAACATACACCCACGTGTCCTCCTGCACCCGCTCATCCTTGATCCATTCGCTCAGGGCGGGTAGCGGCACCGGTCCGTAAGCCGCGTTATCAATGCCCCAGATGAAGTAATCCGTGGTTTTCGGGTTGGTTTCCATGGCGCGAGGGGGTGGGTGGTTTATTCCGTGTTGGGATACGATCCCAGGATTTTGACAAAATTGCACTGGTGGCCCAGCAGTTCAATCGCCTTGGCCAGCCGCGGGTCCTGCACGTGCC
Organism: uncultured Verrucomicrobia subdivision 3 bacterium; assembly: GCA_903895255.1. Classification (GTDB taxonomy): domain Bacteria; phylum Verrucomicrobiota; class Verrucomicrobiia; order Limisphaerales; family UBA11358; genus UBA11358. The sequence continues at coordinate 14,469 of CAITTG010000070.1, read as the reverse complement.
CGGCGCAATCGATGAAAAAGAAATATTCCCAAGCCTTGCGTTTGCTCGGGCGCGATTCGATTTTGGTGAGGTTGATTTTTTGCCGGCGGAAGGCGGCGATGGCCTGGTGCAGCGCCCCGGCTTTGTCCGCCACGCTGATCATGAGGCTGGTGCGGTCGTCGCCCGTGGGCGGGCTGCAGGTGCGGCCCAGCACGAGGAAACGCGTGGCATTGGCGGCATTGTCCTGAATGTCCTGCTCCAGGATGGCCAGCTTGTATTTCTCGGCGGCCAGGGCCCCGCCAATCGCGGCCGCGCCTTTTTCGGCGGCAGCCAGCTCGGCCGAGCGGGCGTTGGAGGAAGTCTCGATGATTTCCACCTTGGGCAGATTCGCTTGAATCCAGCCCCGGCACTGGGCCAGCGACTGCGGATGCACAAACAATTTTTTAAGGCGCGTGCGCGGCGAGTTGCTCATCAGGCACTGCTGCACCCGCAACACGATTTGCGAAACGATTTTCAAATCGCTGTCCACGAACATGTCCAGGGTGTGGGTCACCACGCCCTCGGTGGAATTTTCCACGGGCACCACCCCGTAATCCGCGCGGTGCTTGCTGACTTCGGTGAAGACATCAGCAATGGTTTTTTGCGCGGCATAAGCCAGGCTGGAGCCGAACCGGCGGATGGCCGCCTGATGCGTGAAGGTGGCTTCCGGGCCCAGGTAGGCGATGGTCATGGTTTTCTCCAGCGCCAGGGCGCTGGACATGACCTCGCGGTAAATCGCGCGGAGCTGGTCGTTGGTCATCGGCCCCTGGTTGTGGCCGCAGATGCGCTCAAACACTGCGCGCTCCCGGTGGGGGGCGTAAATTTCCTCGCCCGCCTTGAGCTTGATATCGCCGATGGCCAGCACATGCCGGGTCCGCTCGTTGAGCAGCGCCACGATCTGCGCATCCAGTTGATCAATGGCCTGACGATGTTCGGAGATGTTCACTAGGGCCAAGCATGCAAAAGAACCCGGGAAGAATCAAACCTGTTTAATGGCGCGGGTTCCGGGCACAAAAAAGGCGCGACCCCGAAAGTTCGGAGTCGCGCCGGTGAAAATCCCCTTTAATCAGGGCGTGTTGGTGTAAACCAGGCGGTAGAACACCGTGCCCTTGGTGGGGTCAATCGTGTTGGTGACACTGGTCACACTGGTGGAGCCGGGCTGGCTCACCCAGTTGCCGCTCAAGCCGGTGCTCAAGTTGTTGGTCTGGGCCTGCAGGGTCCAGCCGAGGTTGGTCGGCCAGCTCAGGATGAATTGCGAACCGTTGATCGTGGTCAGCAGCGGCGGCGGATTGGTGTTCACCGTCGCGCCGGCCACCACGGCGAGCGTGCCGGTGGCCAGACCGTTGGTGTTCCAGAGCAAGCCCGCGCCCGGCGTGGCCGGCAGGATGGCGGCAAACGTTCCGGTGATGGTGCCGGCGCTAAACAGCTTGAAGGAATCGCCGGCCACCAAGGCCGCGCCCAGGTTCGTGATCGTCAGAGTGCCGCCATAATGAATGGTGGTGGCCGCCAGCACACTGTTGGAAACGGCCAGCCCCTTGTTGACCGCGAGCAGGGAATTGCCAGCAAGGGTGACCGTGTTGCTGATCGTGAGCGTGCCCACCGCCGACTCACCCGGAGCCACGGTGGCCCCTGCGGCGGCAGTGACACTGCCATTCACCGAGCCAGCGCCCTTCAGGGTCGTGCCCGAAGAAACGGCCAGCGAGGCACCAGAAAGGCCCGTGACATCCAGCATGGCGCCCGCATTCACATCCAGCAACGTGCTGCTGGCGATCGAACTCGTGCCCGCCAGGAGCAGGGAACCCGCCGCCACCGTGGTGGCGCCGGAATAGGTGTTCGTGCCGAACAAGGTCAGGGTGGAGGCCCCGTTTTTCAGGAGGCTGCCCGCGCCGGCCAGCGCGCCGTTCAGGACCAGCGGCGTCGTGGCCGTGAAGGTCTCGCTGGCCCCGAGGGTGATCGGACCGCCATAGACGTTGGTGCCGCTGCTGCTGGAGATCGTGGCCCCGCTCATCACCACGGGTTTGGCGTTGGTGACCGAGGTGGCATAGAGATCAATCCGGCCGCCACTGAGGAGATTCACCGTCCCGCCGTTCGTTCCCAGTGTCGTGTTACCGATCAACGTGAAGTATCCAGACTGTACCGAGATATTGTTCACGCCAATGTCACCCAGCGACGTGAGGACAATGTAATTCGCCCCGACTTTGGTCAGGTTGTGTCCGTTGCCGGTGAGCGAGCCATTGTAAATGTCCCAGCGGTTGCTGCCACCGAAGGTGGTGTCGCCCGCCAGCGTCACATTGCCGGTGAAACCGGCATTCACCAACTGCGCGCCATTGTTGATGATGGCCCCGGTGCCATTCACCCCGCCGCCCTGTGCCACCACCGGCTCGGCATTCGGCGCCAGGCCGTTGAGATCCAGTGTGGCCCCGCTGGCCACCACCGTGTTGCCATTGGTCGCCCCGAGCGCGGTCGCCACCCCCAGCTTGAGGGTGCCGCCGTTGATGGCCACCTGGCCCGTAAAGTCATTGCCGCCGGTGTTGCTGATGGTCAGGACATTGGTTCCCGACTTGGTAATGCCCGTGGTCCCGGTGATTTTACCCGTGCCCGCAAAGGTGTAGGCATTGGTGGAATTGACCGTGACTGACCCGGGGGCCAGGGCGCCAGCCAGCACCACGTTGAAGTTCGTGCTGCCGTCGCCGAAGCTCACGTTGTCGTAGGTCAGGAAGTTGGTCAGGCTCGTGGCCGCGTTCAACCAGTTCGAGCTGATGTTCACATCCCAGTTATTGGAGACAGTGCCGGTGACCCCGCCCTGCCAGGTGAGACTCTGGCCCGTGGGCTTGACGATCATGACCACCGCGTTCACGGCGTTGCTAAAGATGAGCGTCACGTCCGAGTTCGTGGCAAATGCGCCGAAGCCGACGAGGTTGTTTTCCAAGGTGGTGCCGGCGGCCACCACGCCGCCTTCGTTGATCAAATTACCCGTGTAGGTGAACAACGTATAGGTGCCCGCCCCGAGAATCGTGTTCAGGGGATTAATCACCACGAGATTGGTGCCCGTGAGGTTCAAGTCGCCCGTGACCGCCACCACGCTGTTGGTGAGGCTCACCCCGGTGGCATCGCTGGACAGATTAAAGTCATTGGTCACATAGGGCCCGGATTCCGTCAGGCCGTTCAACAACGCCAGCGTGCCGGCAACCGTGCCCACACCGGGGCTCAAGATGTCGCCCGCGACGAGGGTGACGCCGCCGCTCACCGAACCAGCACCCGCGAGCGTCTGGCCGGCGGAAAAGGTCAGGCCGCCATAGCTGGAGACATCCAGCAGGGCTCCGTTGTATACCGTAAACGAGGTGCTGGCCGCGGGGAACGAGCCGGAACCAATGATCAAAGAACCCGCGGTCACCGTGGTTGGACCGGTGTAGGTGTCCGTTCCGGCCAGGGTCCAGGACTTCGTGCCGACCTTGTTGATGCCGGTGTAACGGGTGGCATTCTGAATCGTGCCGTTAAAGGTGGCATCGGTGTTGCGACCGCCGACCACATAAGTGGTGGTCCGGCCGGCGAAGCCGGCATCGGTGTCTTCAATCGTACCCGTGCCGGTGAGTTCACCAATGGTGATCGTGTTGCCCCCCGTGCCCGTGTTGCCATGGTTCATGAGGGTGACGCCGGCGCCCAAGTTGATGGCGGCAATGCCGAAGTTAATGTTCCCGGCGTTGTTCAAGTAAACCGCCCCGCCGCCCGTGCCCGCCAGAATGTTAATCTGCCCGTCCGAAGCGGACCAGTCGCCGGACGGCGTGCTGCGCACATAACTGGTCGTCAAATTCAAGGTGCCATGCACCGTGAGGTTGCCGGAGTAAGTGCCGCGCCCCATGGTGAACAGGTTGCCGGTGGCTCCCACCGGAACCAGGACTGAATTCACAAACGTTCCCTGCGTGGCCGCCCCACTGCCGTAATAGGCCATCTGAACGGTGCCATTGTTCTCCAGTGTGATGAGACCGGTGCCGATGGCGGTCTGACCGCCGTTGTTGCCCAAAATCACCTTGCCACCATTGACGAGCACGGGGCCGCTATAACTATTCAAGCCGCTCAGCGTGAGCGCGGTGCCGGCCGTGCCGTCACCATCAATTTCCAATCCAATCTGGCCGCTGCCGGCATTGTTATTATCTTCAATCAGCCCGGCATACGTGGTGGTGTTGGCCGTGCCAATCGTCAGCGTGCTGAGCCCGGAACCGTTGTTCACGATCAAACCCAGGGCTGTGCCCGCCAGACCGGACAATTCATTCACGGTTTGATTATGGCCGTTCAAGTCGAGCACGCCCGCCGTCGCGCCGCCATCCAGAATCAACCAGCCGGTGGTGGAACCGCCAGAGGGAATGGTGTTGTTGGCCGCCAGAATTACCGTGCCATTGGTAATGATCGTGTTATTCAGATAGGTGTTCACGCCGCCAAAGGTCACGGTGCCCGGGCCGCCAAAGGCCACTTCGCCGTTGCCGCTGATGCCGTTGAGCAGGGAATATGTCCCCGCACGGTTAATGGTGAGCGTGCTGCCATCCAGGAGGGAAACCGCATTCGCACCGAGGGAACCGGTCAGACCGCCGTTGCCCACACTCAGGGTGCCGTAATCCACCGTGGTCAGGCCGGCATAGGTATTGTTACCCAGCAGCGTAAGCACACCCGTGCCGTTGACGGTCAGCGGACCCGTGCCGCTGATATTACCCGCAACGGTGGAGCTGTCCGGCTGGTCAAAAATCAACGTGCCGTTGTTGAGAATATTCCCGACGCCAATGGCAGTGCCGGTGGTCGAACCATCGCCAATCTGCAAGGTGCCGCCGTTGATGGTTGTCACGCCGCCGTAATCATTGCCGGCATTGGCCAGAATGAGCGTGCCCGCGTTGTTCTTGGTCACTGAAGTACCGGACCCGGTAATCTTGTAACCGTTAAATGTGTAAGTATTGATCGTGCTCACCACCAGGCTCGAGGGCGAGACGGGGGTGGATTCAATATTCACGTTGGGACTAAGCGAGCCCGAATCATTGAAAGTGACCGTGTCACCGTTGATGAAGTCAGCCGGCGAGCCGCCATTCAACCAATTCGCCGTGTTGTTGACATCCCAGTAATTATTCACCCCGTCACCCAGCCAAGTCAAAGTCGCCGAGCCGCCCGAGCTGACCACCAGGTCAATCTCACCCGCGGTGGCATCCGACAGGCTGAAGATTTTGCCCGCCTGGGCGCCCGCCACGGTCAACCCCGCCACGCCGTTGTTATAGGCGCCAGCATATTGAATGAGCTTGTAGGTGCCGTTGGTAAGGGTGTTCAGGGGATTGATGGTCAGCGTGCCGCCGGACGGATTTTGTATATTCAACGCCCCGGCGACAATGATCAAATCATGGTTGGTCGTGGCGACGTCGAAAAAGTAAGTGCCGCCATTCAGATTCAAATCGTTTTGCAAGGTCAGGGTGCCCACCGTGCCATTCGTGCCGGGGGTGAGGATCGCGCCGCTGGCCGTGGTGACGATGCCCGTGACCGTGCCACTGCCCGCCAGCACCTGCCCGTTGGCGCCGTTAAGATTCAACCCGCTGACCGAGGCATCCAACTTGGCGCCGGCACTCACCACCAGAGCCGCACTGTTCGAGAGGGAGGTGCCCAGGGCCAGCGTGCCGTTTTGGATCAAGGTCAGACCGGTGAAGGTGCTGTTGGTCACCAGCGTCAGCTTGCCGGCACCCAGTTTGGTCAGGTTGCCGATGCCATTGTTGCCGATGCGGTTACTGAAAGTGACGCTGCTGGCGCCCGTGTCAATCGTCGCGCCATTCGTGGAAATCGTCACCGTGCGGGTGGAAATGTCATCCGCCGAACCGGCGGCATACTGCAAGGTGCCGCCATTGAAGTTGATGGCCGTGCCCGTGCCCAAGTTATTGTTGAGCGAGGAGAAATTCAAAATGCCGCCATTGAGATTAACCGGACCGCTGAAGGTGTTGGTCGTGGTAATGGTCAGGGTGCCCGTTCCCTGCTTGGTCAGGCCGGTGGTCCCGGCGATGCCCGCCGTGCCGCTCAGACTGTAAGCCTTGGCTGAATTACTAAAGGTCACACTGGCCGGCGTCACCGTGGCCCCGATCGTGATGGCAATGGGCGAGCTCCCGCTGGCGGTGTCGTCCAGCACCACCTGGTCGCCCAGGCCCAGCAATTGTTGATAGGTCGTGGCGGTGCCCGTGGCGTCCTTCCAGTTGGAACTGAGATTGATGTCCCAGACGCCATTGCCCACCGCCCATTTCAAGGGTTCATTGACCGCCGTGACCACGAGGTCAATCCCGTTGTTCGCGGTGTCATTGCTCAACACCCCCACCACGCGCAGCGGGAGATTGGTGACCACAAACGCCGCGAAGCCGTTGCCCACATAATTACTGGCGTAACGGGCCAGCGGATAAACGCCGGGCGCCCAGCCGTTGCCGCCGGAGACGCTGACAAAGACGACATTGGTCGAGGTGATGCCACCCAGCAAACGCAGGGGCGCGGTGTTCGTGCTCGGCAGGACGGTGCCGTAATTAAACGCCAAGGTGCTGCCCGAGCGGAGCACCAAATTGGTGCCGGTCCATTGGCCGCCGGTGGACGCCACTTGCACGCCAAACGTGGCCGTGCCGTAGGCCAGGTTGGTGGCCACGGTGATAATGCTGTTGGAAATGGAACCGCCGGTCACACCGTAGATCGCGCCCGTGGCGACCAGCGTTGCCCCGCTGTAGTTGTTAAAGGCGCCCAAATTCCACGCCCCCGTGCCCATCTTGGTGATCGCCGCCGGGCGGGAATTGTCCCGGATCGTTCCGGTGAAGGTCGCCGTGGTATTGCGGCCCCCCACCACGAAAGTGGTGATGCGGTTATTCGCCACACTCGCGCTGCCACCAATCAAGCCACCCGTGGCACCCGATACTTCCCCGATAGTGATGTTAATCCCGCCCGTGCCAAAGTTGCCGCTGGAGTAGAGACTGCCCGCGCCCGTGCCAAAATACATCGCGGCGGTGCCAAAGCTAAAATTACCAGTGGTGTTCAAGTAGATGTCCCCGCCCGCCGCCGTGCCACTGGGGGTGCCGGTAACATTGATCTGCCCGTCCGAAGCGGACCAGTCGCCGTTCGGGGTGCTACGAACATAGCAGGATACGAGATTAAGGGTGCCATGCACCGTGATGGCCGCATTAACACCATAACCCCCGCGGCCCGGGGCATACAAGGTGCCGGTGGTGCCAGCCGGCACGAAAATATTATTGGTAAAATTACCGGCCTGGGTCGTGCTATTATAACCGTTCAAATACAAAGTGCCGCCATTGGTCAGGGTGATCACCCCATAACCCGCCTGCCCAATCGTGCCAATCGCGCCGCCCAGCCCCACGCTGCCGCCATTAATAAGCGCGCCGCCCGTCCAGGAACTGGGGTTGTCCAGGAAAACCTGCCCGGGTCCGTTGAACGCAATACTGCTGGAACCGGCCACCGGGGCGTTGATTTGGACGCTCTTGCCCGTGCCCAAGGCGTTCACCGTGATGCTCGGAGCGGTGCCCGAGAGCGTGAGGGTGGCATTGGCCAAGGCACCAGTATTGATCAGCCAGCTCCCCGCCGTGCTGGTGACTAAATCACCAAATACCAGGGTGTTGATGCTTTCATTGGCATCCAGCGTCACCGTGGTGTCGGCAGTGATGTCCAGATTGGTGAAGGCCGCCGTGTCATTGACGCCAGGCACCACGCCCAGACTCCAGTTGCTCCCCGCCGCCCAACTGCTGGGCGTGGTCGTGGTGTTCCACTGGTTGAGGGCCTGGGCATCGGCCCGGCCGGCACTGGCCAGCAGCGCCATTAAGGCCATGAAAATTAGCAGGGGATTTACGTTGAGACGACGGGACAGTTTTAGCAATTTGGGTTTTTGCATAAGGCGTTGTATTAAATGGGTTCGAGTAAGGTATTTTAACTCAGGAAGCATACTTGTCACTTGCCGAATTCGGCACTTCACTTTGAAATCACTGCACTTCTGGCAGCCAAAAACTAATAAAAACCTCACTGATTGCCCTTAAATTAGTCGTGTTTACCAACCCGGTAAGGGCGGGCAATTTTTTAAAATCCGGCAGCTCGTCCGGCACGCGTCAGTTCCGCGCGATGGCCACCCGCCCGGCTCAGGGCCGGTAAATGGGCGTCTGGCGGGCGGCAAATCCCGTGGGCTCGGGCTCGGGCGCGCCGTTGGCGTTTATCAGCAAGTTGTCGAAACAGGCCGTGTTGCGCGTCCGGCGATCAGCGCCCGTGACCAGTCCGGCCATGCCGTGGGCGAACAGCCGGTTGGTGGCGCTCAGGACCGCCGCCCCATCCACATAGCCAGTGATGACGTCGCCCGCGAATTGCAGCTTCACGTTGTGCCACTGCCGGACATCAAAATGCGCGACCGTGCCATCGACCATGGCTTTTTCCCCCCGGTCACCAGCCTGCCCCGCGCCGCCAGCGGTGCGGAGTTGCGCCTGATGCTCCTTGTCCCCCAGCTCCACCGCTCCGGCTTTGCCATTGATCGCCACCAGGGCGTAGCTGCCATCCGCCGCCAGGCGCAGATAGTAGCCGCGCGGGGCGCAGCCATAGCCATCACCCACATTATTGACCCGCCCCATCACCCCCGCCCACCCGCCGTCGTCCAGATAAATGTCCGCACTGACTTCATAATCCCGCCAATGCTCGTCGCCAATGATGGTGTAGGGCAGCCATTCCGGCGCCCAGCTTTGCGGCGGGTGACTCACCACCTGGCGGAGGCACTTCCCCTGCCCGTCCGGGCGCGGGGCGATTTCAAACACCTCCGCGATGTCCGCCGTGTAATGGGGCAGCCAGCCGTATTCCGCCGGGTTCGTATATTCCTCAAAGGTCTCATAATACGGAAACGGAAAAGCCCGCGCCGCAGGCACGTCCGGGAATGCCCCCTTCTGCTGGCCGGTGGTCGTGGAAATGGAATAGACCGCCTGCGGTTCCAGTTCCAGTGTGAAAGTGCCCGCCACCGGCGTGATGCCCGCCTGTTGCACGAACTGCTCGCGGGCATCACTGCGCCACACGCAGAGCGGACCCGTGGACAAGCCGCCGCTAACATGAAACACAACCCGCTGGACATTGGTCGCCCCCTGCGTTTCCAGAATCACGCTATAATCCGCGCCGGGCGATTTCAAGGTAACCATGCTCCCGCCCCCCTCGAGGTGGCCGCAGGCCCCGTTGAGGTAGTGCCAGCCAATTTGCGTGAACTGCCCGTAATGCGCGTACCCCCACAGCACTTCCCGGGTGTGATAGGCCCCGCTCCACGGCGAGTTGGCGATCATCGCCGCGGGTTCTTCCGCATAGGATTCCATGGGATACACTGACCCCACCAGGTACCAGGTGGTGATCTTGGTCACCCCGCTGCGGATAAAATTGTTATTGAACGCCGCCACCAGGCTGATTTCGCAGTCGAACCCCTTTTTGTAAACGTGCTCCTCGCTGTTCCAGATCGGCTTGCCCAAATCATCCGCCAGCTTCCGCACTTCCGGCGGCGTGGGCACGTCCGCCATGGTATGATTGCTCAGAATGGCCACGGCGCGGCGTAGTTCCGGGTCCGTCTCCATGTCCCTGGCCCAGTCGAATTTCGTCGGCCCCCAGTTGTCAAAGCCGTGAATGCGCACCGCCGACAGCCCGTTCGCATCCAGCGTGGCCCGGAATTTTTTGGCAAAATCCTCGCTCACACCCTTTTCATTGCGACAGCCAATGGCGTCCAGCTCCAGCCCATACACCGACTTGAGCCCCTGGATCCAGCTCACGTAATAGTCGCACATGTCCTGCGACCAGAAATTGCCGTTGCCCACCCAGCCGGGACAACCCCAGGCGCAGGCATCCAGACTCAAGTTGGGATTGCGCGCCTTGGCCTCGCGCATCAGCCACCACTCGTAACCCCGCCCGCAATTCAAATCATCCCGCTCATGCATGTGGCTCGGTTCGGCACCCTGCGTGGCATTGCCATCCCCCGGCACCTCCACCAGCAGCGCGCTCATGGACGCGCCAAATTTGGGCTTGAACAGCAGGTCCAGCACCTGGCTCCGCTGCGGCTCCGGGTAATCCTTCAGCAACACGGAGGTGGCCCCGCCCCCACTCACCGCCCCGATGCCATCAAAGCGTTTGCCCCCGGCATCACCCCGGAGCGCAACCATCTGGTCCGCCAGCACCGGCAGTTGACTGCCGCCGGCCAAGGCCGCCACCAGTGCGGCCAGCCGCCAGCCCGCCCAAAAACCCGGCCAACGGGCCGGCCAACAGTCCATGCGTTTCATTGTGGAAACCCCATGTTGAGGCAAAAAGCCGGCCCTGTCACGTCCTGGATGTTCGTCAATGGACCACCGGCGTGGGGCGGGCGGCCCAGCCGCGTTTTTTTTTAAGCCGGATAAGGGCGGATATCGCCGGAGACCGCCGGAGATTGGGTGGATTGAGGTTGGCCAGGTCGGCGGTCACAGACCGCCGCTACAGCTTGCCTCCCCAGGCGGGGGGAGCGCGGCCGCACGTGCTGGTTCTGGCAGCTTGACCCAGCGGCACCCGGAACCCATTAGTCCATACTACCGGTCAAAGATAGCATCGGCTGATGAGTTGTCAAATCGGAAATGATGCCGGGTTTTTAACCGCAAAGAACGCAAAGAGCACCGAGAGAAAAAGCCAAATGAGTCTCAAAGTTAATCGGGCTTAACTCCGCACCCTTTGCGTTAAAGCCCAAATCCGCGCTTTTGCGTTTATATAGGTTTCAAATTGCTTATCCGCCACCTTTTTGGCACGGTTTCCGGACGCAAATGAGAAAATTGTTGACGCTTATCAGTGCCACGCTGTGGCTCGCGGCCGCCACCGCCCAAGCCGCGCCGTGGGAACCCGGCCTCGTCGCGCGCATCCATTTTGCCGGCGGCAACGCCGTGGCGGCGGATACCAATTCGGTCCCGGTGCAAAACGCCTGGTCCATTCCGGAGGCCCAGGCGCTGCGCACGCAGACGCTCGACAAGCTCGCGCGGTTTCTGGATGGCTGGCTGCGGGCGGAAGTCGCCCCCACGCTCGTGCCCGCCTGGCAATCCCGCCCCCTGTTGAATGATCTCTGCCTCGCCGAATGGCAGTTGGAAGTGCGCCAGCCCGCCCCCGGCACCGCGCAATTCTCCCTCGCCGTGCGGTTGGATGAAGGCCGCGCCCAAGCCTGGCAGATGCTCCTCAACCCCCTGCTCACCGGCTGGAAACAAAGTTCCCCCGCGCATCACAGCTATATCGTCGCCAAAGGCGGCTGGCTGTACTTCTCCCTGGACAATGCCCCCACGCCTGCGGTCGCCGGCTCCATCGCAAGTTTGAACCATGCCTGGCTGACTGCCGAGGTGGACTGGGCCCGCCTCGCCGTCTGGTTCCCGGCGGTGGCCAAGTTTGATATTCCCCAGACCCGGTTGCAAGTGGGGGCCAGCCACGGCCAATTTGAAGCCACCGGCCGGCTTTACTTGGCCCAACCGCTGCCGCCTTTGGAGAAATGGCAGTTTCCCACCAACTTGGTGCATTCCCCGTTTCTCAGTTTCACCGCCGCCCGAGGCATTTCGGATTGGTTGAGACAGCAACCTTGGGCCGTTTCCTTGGGCATCAATCCCCTGCCCGACCAAATATTTACTTGGGTGGAACCACAAATTCCTTTTCTCACTTACGCGGCGATGCCCTTGCCGAATGCCTCGGCAGCCCTGTCAAAAATCGACCAATCGGTCTCTGAGGAATTGCAATTGCTAGCCCGACCCCCTAATTTCAATTTTCAAGCTCTTCATCTAGATACCGCCAAGAATCAAATTAACCTAGTGGGCCTGCCACTTGTTGCACCCTATCTCCAGGCCAGACACGAAGCCGCTGGGGATTTTTTAGTCAGTGGCTTTATCCCGATTGCGGCTCGCGGAAGACCGGCACCACCAGAACTTTTAGCCCGCTTGAAACAGTCCAATCTACTCTATTATCATTGGGAGATCACTGCTGAGCGCCTACGGGTATTCCCCGAACTCTACCAGTTGATGTTCCTCGTTACCGGGCATCGCCAATTGGAACTTGGCACCGCCGCCGACAAGTGGTTGCAGCGTTTGGGCCCCACGCTAGGACCAACGGTGACCACCGCCACGGAAATCTCCCCAACCGAGTTAAACTTTGAGCGCAGAGCCGCAGCGGGTCTTACAGCGGTGGAACTGATTGCGCTGGCCAGTTGGCTGGAAGCCCCGGATTTTCCCGGCTGTGATTTGCGCCTGCCCCCGCCCCGCCGCCATCCGCACCCCCACCCGGCCCCCGGCAGCCCGGCCCCCAATGTTTTCCATCCTTGAGATTCAACGCAGCGACGCAAAGGCGCAAAGAGGAGAATTTGATTGTTTCAAACCGCTTCTTCCGAGTTAACAGGTCTTAACTCTGCGTCTCTGCGCCTTTGCGTTTAATTCCGCGTGCGTTTTAACGCAAAGACGCAAAGGCGCGAAGGCGCAAAGAGTTATCGGAAAAACTCATTAGTGGCTGCTTTTTCCTTTCGCTTCGCGCCCCCAACGACTCGCCACAAGATGGCTCGAATGGCTTGCGCAGAGCCGCAGAGCCCGCAGAGGCAAGCGGATGACATCGGTGAAACGCTTCAAACGGTTTTATTTCCCTCTCTGCGCTCTTTGCGTCTTGCGCCTTTGCGTTAAATCCCGTCTTCAGAACAAGCCCTGCGCCTTTGCATTTAATTCCGCGTCCGATTGAACGCAAAGACGCAAAGCGGTGAATACAATGTATCAAAGGCTTCTTCCAAGTTGAAAGGTCTTAACTTTGCGCCTCTGCGTCTCTGCGCCTCTGCGTTGAATCCGGGCAACAAAAAACCCCGCTCATTGCTGAGCGGGGTTGAGATTTACAACCTAAATATTAGGCTTTCTTGCGACGCAGGGCCAGCAAGGACAGACCGCCCATGACGCCGAGCGCGATGGAGGTGGGTTCCGGAACCGAAGTTACACCAAGGGTGAAACCGGGAACCGTGGTGCCGCTGAGAACAGCAGACGTCGGAATGCTGGAGCCGTCACCCAATTTGATGGAGCCAACAGCAGATTCACCGATGTAAGTAGTACCAGAGAGTTGCGTGGGATTGGCCAAGAAGGCTTCCAAAGCACCAATGGTCGTTCCGATGTTAGCGGACCAACCGATGACAACGATGTTAACAGTTTGACCACCAGCCCAAGAAGAAGCAGTGGGGAAAGCACCGGCCGTAGGGCCAGCGACTTTTCCAAGGGAGGCAGTATTCACAGCGCTCAGACCAGTATCGATCCAGCCAGATGCACCGGTGACATAAGGACCACCAACTCCGCTAGCGGGCGGAATAATGGAACCAGAGGATCCACCGACCGTGCTTGATGTAGCAGAAGCAAACAGTTCATAATAGAAATTGTTAGCCACGGCCGGAGTCTGGCCCGTGGCAGCGCCACCGGGAGTGCTGTTGACAGAGATGTGCGTAGCAGCCGACACGGAGTTGTTAAAGTTAACCAACCCTTGAGCGTTGGCACCGAAGGCACCGGCCACTACAGCGGCCGCAATGATAATTTTTTTCATTTGGTATTTAATTTGAGTTTATATTTTAGGTTATTAACAACGGATTATTGACCAAGAGTTTGAATCCAATTGTAGGAGGTTCCAAGGGTGTTATTAAACAGGAAACCACCAGCAACAGGAATTTGAGGTTCAGGTACAGCAAAGGAATCAGACGGATCCGCATAGCCAGTAGGCTGAGTGGAATCAACCGTGTATTGGATGTAGCCATGAATAACGCCGTTCGTGATCGCCGGAACGTTAACATAATCACCGTCCAAGTTGCCAGTGCCAGGACCAGCACTCAACACATTGGTAAATCCACAAACAGAAGTAAGCCCGCCGCCCACTGGAATTACCGGGGAGATGAACGTGTAAACCTGAGTGGCACCGATCACATTCGTGCTGGTTCCAGGATACGTACCAGAACCAATATGCACCGTACCGACATAGGTGTTGGTATAAGCACCCACACCGTTATTGATGTAAAATGCCGTACCAGGGTTCAAAACCGGGGCATTGGTAGCATAATTATCACCGGCATCAGCAAAACCAGTAGGCTGAGTAGAGTCGAAGGTGTAGACAGCGAAGCTGCTGCCGCCCCAGACATAAAGATAGGCACCGTCCAGAGGACCGGTACCAGGTCCGCTTACCGGGTTGTTGATAACGATGTTCGTCGCAGAGTTGCCATTGGCCGCATCAAACGGGGCGGATTGAACGGAATACCCAAAAGGGACTACACTGTTAACGTAACCAACAATGTTCTGGGAATAAACCTGCGCTTGGGATGTGACGACGCCGGCAGCCAAAGCGGCAGCGGCGATCAATAGTGCTTTTGTTCTCATTTTTATTGTGTGTTTTGTGATTTGTGTTACCGTGTGTGCTACCAATATTCCAGACCGGCAAGGGAGCGTCAACAGT
>CAITTG010000069.1 GCA_903895255.1 uncultured Verrucomicrobia subdivision 3 bacterium | reverse complement strand
CGTGTGCTCTTCCGATCTGCGAGGATTTTGGGTTTTTGGCGAGGCTTTGGCGAAGGCGCATACCCACTGCGGTCTGTGCCTGTGCCAAAACGAAGCCAAAAACCCAAAAGACCGCTTCCCGCAGGGTTCCCAACGCTGCGCTACAGCATTTATGGAAATGCTCTAGCCGGACAACCACCTGATTTATGAAGTTAAAACGGTTTTATTTATCCATACTCCTCGCCTGGCTGGGATTCGGCGGGACGGTTCCTGCCCAGGAAGTCGCACCCGACCTGACCGCCATCAATGCCTTGATCACCCAAATCAACGCGGATCTCGCGGCGGGCAAGCACACGGAGCCCGAACTCGCCGCGGATCTCCATCAATTTGATGTGCTGCTGGCTCAGACGAACCTGTCTCCCGTGGTGGCCGCCTATATTTTGATGCAAAAAGGCATCGTGTATGACCAGGTGCTGCAGAATCCGATCAAAGCCATCGCCACCTTCCAAGCTATTCAAACCAATTACCCGGGCACCGCCGTGGCCTCCCACATGGACGAGGCTATTAAATCACTGGAGCCGCAAGCCGCCAAACAAAAGATCCGGGAGTCCTTGGCCCCGGGCACGCTGTTCCCCGATTTTAGTGGCAAGGACCTGTCGGGCCAGCCGCTGTCAGTTGCCCAATTCCGGGGCAAGGTGGTGTTGCTGGATTTTTGGGCCACCTGGTGTCCCCCCTGCCGCCGTGAGCTGCCGAATGTCGTCTCCGTTTATAATAAATATCACGCCCAGGGGTTTGAAATTATCGGGGTGACGCTCGATGACAACCTGGCCCTGTTGAACAGTTTTATCAAGGACTCCAAGATGCCCTGGCCCGAACATTTTGAGGGTCAAGGCTGGAACAACACGCTCACGACCAAATACGGCGTGTCCGCCATTCCCGACAACATTTTAATCGATGCCCAAGGGCGCATCCTGGGCCGGAACTTGAGCGGTGACGACCTGGCGCAAGCCGTGGCCAAGGCCCTGGCGAAATAATTCCGTTTGGGATTTATTTCAGCATTTCAGCGAGCGTGGGTTCGATGGCATCCGCCCAGATTTGGTAGCCTTGGGCGTTGGGATGCAGCAGGTCTGGCATGATGGACTTGGGCAGCGTGCCATCCGCCTCCAGAAAGTGTGAGCCAATGTCCAAAAATTTGACCCATTGGCCATCATCCAACTTGGCCAGGACGGTGTTGATCAAGCCCACCTGGGCGCGCTGGGGATCATCAAAATTACCCCGGGGGAAAATCGCCAGCAGGAGAATTTTAGTTTGCGGCAATTTGGCCCTAATGCGCGCCACCACCGTCTGCACCCCCTGAATCGTTTCAGTATTGGAGTTGCGGGGAGTGCCATTTTTTTCCTTGCCCGTGTTATTGGTGCCAATCATCAGCACCACCACCTTGGGTTGGATGCCGTCAAGTTCACCATGATCAATGCGCCAGAGCACATGCTGGGTGCGGTCGGCGCTGATCCCGAAATTGGCGGCATGGCGTCCTCCGTAGTACGTCTGCCAGACATTGGAGCCGCGATTGCGCCAGAAATCCGTGATGGAATCACCCAAAAACAGCAGGTCCACCCCGCCTGCTTGCGCCATTTTGACAAAACCCTCATGGCGTTTGACCCAGCCGGCATCGCGCGGCACGGGATTGGTGGCGGTGTTGAAATAATTGGTGTTGACTGGGGCGGCGGCAGTGTCTTGCGCCCGAACCGGCCTGCTTGAGAGCAACAGGAGGCAACCTGCCAGGGCAGCGGCCAAACGAAACAGTTTAATCATAGCGACAGGGTAAAAATCAAGCCGACCCATGACAATCCAATTTGCCACGTCATTTCACGGTGATTGCAACCCGTAATGTTTTGGCTAAACTCGGCGGCATGAGTGCGTTCCGCCGCAATTTTTCAGGCATGCTTGGCCTGGCCACGTGCCTCGCCCTGGGCTTAAGTGCCTGCGGCAAGCGGCCCGCACACCCAGTGGCCAGGGAAACGCGTCTCGAATGGAATTTGCGCACCACCGCGGGGGCTTACGAGTTGTTTGGCGAAACCCATGCCACTTGGGACGGCCCGGCCACCAATGCCTTGATTGAATTTTCCCGCTACCGTTGTGGACTCCTGGCCCCCGGTGAGGACGCCGCCGAAATCATCCGGACCAACTGTGAGGCGGCCCTGCTGGCCCGCTGCGATGATCCATTGATTGAATATTTAAATGTCCGGTTTGCTCTCAGCGAGACCAACACGGCGCAGGCCTTTGCCGATGCTTTGGGCAAGGCAGCCGATGATCTGGAGGCCAGTTACTATCCCAGCATCCGCAAACTCTACGCCGCCCTCCGGGCCGCCGAACAATACAAGTATGCGGCCGGTGGTTCGACCAACGCCAACCAGGTGGTGTTCCATTACCGGCATGTGGCCATGACCAACCTGGCACTGGTGGTTGCTGATGCCTCCACCCCGGTGGAGGAGGTCTATGAAGCGTGCCGGGACACTTTTTTCATGCTGGACCAAAACGCGCGCCAGTTCACCAATTGTTATGCGGCCATTGCCGGACCGCTCATGGCGAACTGGCCGGATGCGTCCCCTGCCTGGTTGGTGCGCGGCGTCGCGCAGGAACGGATGGCGTGGTTCGCCCGTGGCGGGGGCTATGCTGATGCCGTGAGTGCCGAGGGCTGGGCGGGGTTCAACGCCGGTACTGCGGAAGCAGAGCGTTGCTTGCTGCGGGCGTGGGATTTGAATCCCCATGACCCGCGCATTCCCAACGAGATGCTGCGGGTCTGCATTGACACCAGTAAAAGCCGGGACCAGATGGAGCTCTGGTTCAATCGGGCCATGGAACTGGACCCGGCCAATTATGACGCCTGCGCCTCCAAGCTCCGCTACCTGCTTCCGCGCTGGTATGGTTCCGACGAGGCCACCCTGGAATTTGGCCGTCAGTGCGTGCAGTCCACCCAGTACCGCGGCGCGGTGCCGTATATCTTGGTGGACGCGCATCAATACATTTTTGGCGAACAGCCGCCGGCGAAATGGAACACTTACTGGAAACAACCCGAGGTATGGACCGATGTGCAGGCTGCCTATGAGCGTTTGCTGGTGCTCAACCCGCAATCCACTTATTATTACTACAAGTACGCCCAGGCGGCTTATTCGGCCGGAAAATGGCGGCTCTTTCTGGACATGGTGAAAAAGCCCGGCCCCGTCAACTACTCGGTCTTTGGCGGCAAAG
This sequence comes from uncultured Verrucomicrobia subdivision 3 bacterium, assembly GCA_903895255.1. Classification (GTDB taxonomy): domain Bacteria; phylum Verrucomicrobiota; class Verrucomicrobiia; order Limisphaerales; family UBA11358; genus UBA11358. The sequence continues at coordinate 7,069 of CAITTG010000069.1, read as the reverse complement.
ACCAGTTCGACCTGTTGGTACAATCCGCGGAGATCAAAAGCCGCCAGGAAACACCTTGAGCCGCCCGTCGGCTTGCCGCCTTCAAGAGCTGGCGCTGGTATACCGCCGCACGGAGATCCGCCAAAACCATTCGGAAATCAGCGCCCACAGCGCGCCCAGCACCAGCAGGGAAATCCAGGCCACAGGACTGACGAGTTTGTCCGCCAGCACCCGCGTGGGGACGTTCGAGACCAGCAGCACGGGCAGGGCAAAGGTGAACACGGCTTTGAAGGCGCCATGGAACGCCTCGTCCGGCATACGGGCGATGTTAAACAAATTATAATAGCCCCAGACAATGCCCTGCGCCCGCACCGTCCAGAAGCTCACCGCCGCCAGCATGAACATCAGCGAATAGTGAATCAGGATGCCCACCACGCACAGTCCGGTAAAACCCAGGATTTGCAGCGCACTCGGATGCAAATGCAGCCGGGTGGCGGCGTAGAGCATCACGCACAGCCCGAACACCGCATTTACAAAAGCGCCCAAATCCACCTGGCGCAGCGACACTATGAAACGGGTGTTCACCGGCAGCAGCAGCAGAAAATCCATCTTGCCCGTGCGGATCAATTCTGAAAGATTCGTGCAATTAACCAGAAAGAACGCCTGGTAAATTTGCTGGATAAAATTGCTCGCGCCCACCAGCAGGACCATCTCCCACTGATTCCACGTGCCGACCGACTCGGTTTGCCGGAAGATCACGCCCACAAAGCTCAACTGCAAACCAAACCAAAGCAGTTCCACCACAATCCACAGGAGGAAATTGCCCTTGAAAGACATCTCGCGCGCGACCGAGTTTTTCCAAAGCGCGGAGTAGATGATGCCGTAGCGTTGGAGATTCATAAGTCATTTAGCCGCCGAACGCCGAGTACTTTTTAATTCCCCGGCTCCACATGAAGCGGGCGAAAAGATAAGCCGCCGCCACCCAGGCAAATTGAATCAACAGTCCAGTGTAAAGTTCCGCACCGGCCGCGCGCCCGAGATAAATACTCACCGGGAAGTACAATTGATAAGGAAACGGCGTGAACGCCAGCATGTGCTGCGCCAGCGGCGGCAGCATGTCCAGCGGAAACATATGACCACTGGCCAGATACTCAAACGCAAACACAATGAAAATAAAGGTGGAAATCTCCAGCAGCCAGAACGCCAGCATGGCCAGGCCATACGAAATGAAAAACTGCAGGAGGGCCGTCATCACCAGCGAAACCGGGAAGGCCAGCGCCGCCGCCAGACTGGCCGGGGCCACCACATTATGGCGAAAGCAAAAGATGAACAACGCCAGCGGCACGGCCGCCATGGCCACATACGCCAGCCGCCCCGACACAAACAGGCACAGGCGGTAGGTTAGATAATCCACTGGTTTCAACAGAAACTGGCTGATATTCCCCTCCCGGATGTCGGCGGCAATCTGCCAGTCATCCTCATTCACCGCGGTCAGGACGTCCACCACCGCCACCATCAGATAGTAAAAGATGATCTGGGTCTGCGTATATCCGGAATGCTCCCGGGCGCCATCCCCCGCCGCATACACCGTGCGCCAGAGCGAGAGCATGGCAAACAAGGGAATAAAGCTGAACAGTGTCCGCGTCAAATAATTGAAGCGGTACGCCAGATTGCTTTGAATCCCAATGTTGATTACGTGCAAATATTTGCGCATGGCCCGGTCAGGTTATTTTAAACGGCGGCGGCGGGAAGGCGAGGGCTTTCTGTCCTGAAATATTTGCTGAAACCATGGCTTTGACTTATCGTCTTAGGGTAGTGATGAAGTTAACCGCAAACATGACTGGTCGGCGGGGGTTCACCCTGATCGAATTGCTGGTGGTCATCGCCATCATCGCCTTGCTCGCGGCCATGTTGCTGCCCGCGTTGTCCCGGGCGAAAGAGCGCGCCCAGGCCATTCGTTGCACCAGCAATTTCCGGCAGATCGGCCTCGCGATTGCCCTCTATGTGGGCGATAACAACGACCGCATTCCTTCCGCCCTGGATTTTGGCGTGGCGGTGAATGACGTGGCGGGAGCGGTGGCCACCGAGTTGGACACGCAACTCTACGGCGGCGTCGCGAGTCTGCTGGCGCTGTCCAACCCACGGGTATTCTGGTGCCCCTCCGACCCGCTCCACACCCCGCCATTGGGTCCGCCGGCCGACACCAATCTTACTTCCGCCAGCTTTCGTTACCTCGTCTGGCAGCAAACCTGTCAAATTCCGTCCTTTAAATCCACCTTGTTTGCCCAACCCTCGGCGCAAGTGATTTATCATGAAACCAGTGACAACCACTATCGGCGCGTCCAGCCACCCTTCACCGTGCAACCCACCCTCGTGGCGGCGGCCAGTGATGGCCATGCCCAAACGTGGAAGGTGATCTTTCGCCAGAATCAAGCGGGCCATTATTACGATGCCAACTGGTTCTCCTACGGACCCGGCGGCCAGTTCAACACCGACAAACCCAACACCGGTGGCGATGTGCGAACGGGCAGTGATAATTTGTAACGCGGGCCGGTCAGTATAACCACCCTGCCCTTCAGCCGCCGGACTTTAAACCCACCTTCGCCCAGCGCAACTTGGCGGAACTCGATCGCGAATTCTCCCGCCGTTCTTCCGCGCTGGGACGCAGCACCTCCGGCGCGATTTCCGCATAGACGCCTGCGTGGAACCCGGCTTCAAAGGCCTTCTTTACCCGGCGGTCCTCTCCTGAATGAAAGGTTAGAATCGCCACCCGCCCGCCTGGATTCAACACTTGCGGTAATTGCAGTAACAACGTGCCCAGCGCGGAAAACTCATCGTTGACGGCAATGCGCAAGGCCTGGAACACCCGCCGCACCGCGAGCCCCGCCTCGTCGCGGGACACCTTGGGCAGGGCCCGGCGGATGGCTTCCCCCAGCGCGGAAGTCGTGGCAAATTCCCTGCCCGCCAGCGCCGTTCCCAAGCCGGTGGCGTGGGGTTCATCCGCATTCTCCACCAGCAGCCGGGCCAGCGCGTCCGGCCGGATTTTGGCGAGCAAGGCGGCGGCCGGTTGACCCCGCTGCGGATTCATCCGCATATCCAGCGGCCCGGTGTCCTTGACGGAAAAGCCGCGCGCGGGATTGTCAATTTGCATCGAGGAAACTCCCAGATCCGCCAGCACCAGATCTACGCCAGCCAGTCCGGCCGCCGTCAGGACTTGCGGCAGCCCCGCAAAATTCGTCCGGTGCGCCGTGAACGTTTCCGGGCCAAACCCCAGTGCCCGCAAACGTGCCTCGGTCTTGGGCAATTCCAATGGATCGGCATCCAAGCCCAGCAAACGGCCGCCGGGCTGCAACGCGGCCAGCAACTTCTCCGCGTGGCCCCCATAACCCAGGGTGCAATCCACCGCCACCTCACCCGCTTTTGGCGCCAGCACGGATAATATCTCCGCCACCATGATCGGCCGGTGCGTCCCGGCCGGTGTTTTACCGGACGCCAGCACCTTGGCCACCGTGTCACCCACCTGCCGGTGCTCTTTATATTTCTCCTCGAACCGCCGGGGATTCTTCCCCGCATACCGCACCCGGCGCTTGTGCGGGGTGCTGGCAGCCGGCGCGCCCGGCTCGGGTTGGGGTAAGTCAGTGCTCATCGGTCCGGGTTCTCGGGAATAAGTGTCGCCATTTTATAATAACAAAAGCCACTTATGGTAAGTGGCCTTTGTCAGTTAACGGTCGGTTGCAGGTCGGTTAAGTTATGACCAGGAATTAATTGCCGGCTTTTTCCGCGCGCACTTTGGCCCAGCGGGCCCGGGCACCCGCCGCATTCTTGGCACGACCCGCGGCGCTCATTTTACGGCGCGGTTGCTTCGCGGGCTTGGCCTCCGCGCCCCCCTTGGCCAGCTTGATTTTCGCCCAGCGGGCTTTTTGGGCGGCGCGCAAACGCGCCAGGCCCGCCGCGCTAAATTTGCCCTTCTTCTTGGGTGCCACCACGCCGGTAACATCGCCATTACCCAGCAACTCATTTAATTCGCTGGTCAGGGTTTCTAGTTGTTCTTTAAGTTCCGCCGCGCGCTTGAGCTGGACAGAGGTTAACGATGACAAATTACTCATAGGTTTTTCATTATAGACTTGGGCGGTTCTTTGGCAAATATAAAGAGTTGCCAAGCCTTCTCGCGCCGGGTCATGATAGAACCATGAAGTTGCTCGTTCTTATGACTGGACTGCTGGCCGGCTTGGTTCCTTGCGCCTTGGGAGACGCCACCAATATACCTGTCAAAATTAGCGCGCTGGCGGCCGCCGATCACTATGACCAAATCATGACCGTTACCGGCGTTGTGGCCCAGGTGAGTGTCCGCCCCTCGATTGTTTTCATTAATCTGGACCAACCCTATCCGGACTCCCCCTTTGTCGCCATCATCCATTCGTCCGCCACCAATCAATTCACAGACTTGCGCCGCCTTAAAGGCCGCTCGGTGGAAATCACCGGCAAAGTGTTGAATTACCGTGACCACCCGGAAATCGTGCTCGAAAAATCCACCCAACTCCGCGTGGCCGGCGGCTCCCTGCCGGCCACACCACCACCACCGGCGGCCCCCCACCCGGCCCCGCCCGCGCCCCCGGCTGCCAAGGGCACCAATGATTTAACCACGGGTGTCATGTAGCTCGGGATCATCCCTCCGGCCACCGCCATTGGCCTGCCCGTTGCCCCACTATTCCGCCTTTAATTTTGGAAATAGTGATGACTAATTTGCCTTCCTGGTTTAAATTCCACGCGTGATTCGATCGCCTTTCATTTCACACTTAAACCGGGACTCCCGCCCTGGCGCATGACTTTCCCTGCGCGCCCAACGGCTGTCCGGCCCATCCTGATCTTCTGGTTTCTCTGCGTGCTGTCCGTCAGCGGACTGGCGGCCCTCCCGGCTGCAACCAACGCCTCGCCGCCCCGCTTAAAAATCGATCTGGCCGACCCCGTGGTCATGACCGGCACGTTTTACGAAATCGGCTCCCAACGGACCAAAATCCTCTTCAAATACCGGCGGGAAGCCACCCGTGACGGCGATCTGATCCGGGTGAAGCAAGCCTTTACTCTCCCTGATGGTTCAGTGGCCTGCCGGGAAAATATTTTGTACCGTCATGACCGCCTGATTTCCTATGCCATGCAGGATCTTCGCGCCGGCTCCCACGGCGGCATCCTCGTGGAAACCGACCCCAAGAAGCCCAAGATCGAACGCCTGCAAATGGAGTTTCTATCCGGCGGCGATGGGTCCAAACTGCACAAAAGCAGCGAAGCCCTTCAACCCAACACCTTGATTTGCGACACCATTTATCCCTTCATTCTCGCCCACTGGGACGACCTGGCCCAGGGCAATGCCGTCAAATTCCGGTTTGTTTCTTTGGACCCCGCGGGCACCTTTAACTTTCGGCTGATCAAGGACTCGGAATCCACCTGGCAGGGCCAGCCCGTGCTGGACATCAAAATGGAGCCCTCCAATTTCATCATCGCCCACTGGATCAAACCCATCTATTTCCTCGTCGAAAAAGCCGCCCCCCACCGGCTGTTTTCCTATACCGGCCGCGCGACGCCCCGGGTCTATATCGACGGCGCCTGGAAATTTACCGACGCCGAGGCGGTGTTTGACTGGCAATAAAAAACCCGCGGACTTTGTCCGCGGGCTGGCTGGGGTTTAAATCTTTTCTGGCCGTGGATTATTTCAATCCCCGCACAAACTTATCCATCCGGTCCAAACCCTTTTGAATGTTGGCCAGGCTCGTGGCATAGCTAATCCGGATGTAGTCGTCCGCCCCGAAGGCAATGCCCGGGACCGCCGCCACTTTTTCCTGCTCCAGCAACCGGGCGCAAAACTCCGCGGATTTAAGGCCGGTCCGGGAAATGTTCGGGAACAAATAAAACGCGCCTTTGGCATTCACGCAGGTAATCCCAGGAATGCTGTTCAATTTCTTAAAAGCCTCGGTGCGCCGGTTGGAAAATTCCTTCAGCCACACCGGCAAATGCTCCTGCGAACCCGTCAGCGCCGCCACCGCGCCCTTTTGCGCGAAGCTCGTCGGATTGCTCGTGCTGTGGCTCTGCACCGCGTCAATGGCCTTCGCAATCGGCTCCGGCGCGGCCAGGAAACCCAGCCGCCAGCCCGTCATGCTCCACGCCTTGGCGAAGCCGTGCACAATGATCGTGTGGTCATAATGCGCCTGCGAAAAACTCGCCACGCTCTTCACCACCGCGTCATCATAGATGAGATGTTCATAGATCTCGTCACTCATGATGAGAATGTCGTGCTCCACGCACACATCCCCCAGCGCCTTGATTTCCGCCGGACTGTAAACGCTGCCGGTTGGATTACTGGGCGAATTCAGAATGAACAGCCGGGTGTTCGGGGTGATCGCGGCGCGCAATTGCGCCGGTGTCACCTTGAATTCGGTCTGGTCCGTGGTCGGCAGGATGACCGGTTTGGCGCCCGCCAGCTTGACCATTTCCGGATAGCTCAACCAGTACGGCGACGGGATGATGACCTCGTCGCCCGCCTCGCAGGTCGCAATGATGACGTTGTAGCAGGAATGCTTTCCGCCGCAGCTCACGATCACCTGGCTGGGTTTGTAGGTCAGGCCGTTTTCGCGTTTGAATTTGTCCGCGATCGCTTCGCGCAATTCCGGGATGCCGCTGGCCGGGGTGTATTTGGTGAACCCCGCCGCCAGCGCCTTGGCGCAGGCATCCTTGATGTGTTGCGGCGTGTCAAAATCCGGCTCCCCGGCGCCAAACCCCACCACATCCTCGCCCGCCGCCTTCATGGCCTTGGCCTTGGAATCAATGGTCAGCGTGAGCGATGGCGACAAGGAAGCCGCCCGTTCAGAAATTTTGTAATTCATAATTGAACCAGCAAGAATAATTGCGTTTTCGCCCAGCGCAATAAATAAAAACGCCGCCCATGAGGCGGCGCTGGTAAAACTTCAAACAACTCTATTCTTAGCCGGAACAATGCAGTTGAAAAAGACTTTAACCGCGGATAAACGCAGATGAACGCAGATCAGGAAAGGGGGAAACGTGGCCAACTGGCACACCAAATGGTTTCCGATCAAAAGCG
>CAITTG010000068.1 GCA_903895255.1 uncultured Verrucomicrobia subdivision 3 bacterium | reverse complement strand
CGGCTGATCTGGAGGTGTTGGGCGGCCTCAGTGGCATCAATCAAACCCTGGTTAAACTGCCGCAGGATTTGCTGGAGAAACGGCTTGGTCAGGCGGCTGGCGATTTGCTTTTTTAATAGTCACCAGTCAAGCCAGCCGCCGTCCCTTGGTCGAGGGCTTTCGTCGGCCTTCGCTACGCTCCGGCCTCCTCAACCCCTCGACCAAGGGACGGTTTACACCATCATATCACTTGTCTCCTTTTGAACTCCCGCCTGTCTCCTTTTGTTCCCGCCCCGACACTTTCTTTCCTCAGTCAGACAGGTTGACGTCCGGCCCATTCACTGCGACCTTGCATGGCTTGGCGGAATCGAATTCACCGGCGGCGGCCACTCCGTGGTTCGCTGACCTCGCATCCGCTCCCGCCGCCCAATCCCTGGTGCGGCGCCTGGAGCCGGGCGGCGTGTTGTCGTGTCCCGGGATCTGCGCATCCGCCCAGCCCTTTCTGGCCGCGCTGCTCTCCCGCCTCTTTCCCGGACACACCCTGGTGATCGTTGCGCCCGACCCCAAAACCCAGGAACGGATGCAGCAGGACCTCGAAACCTGGCTGGGCCAGACGCCGCTCTATTATCCACCTTGGGAAAGCCTGCCGCACGAGGGCAAGCTGCCGCATGCCGATGTCATCAGCGACCGTTTGCAAACGCTGATGCACTTGGCGGCGGGGCGGGGACAGCCGGTCCCCGCAAAATTAGTGGTCACCAGCATCGCCGCGCTGCTGCAAAAAACCCTCCCCCCGGCGGAAATCCAGCAGCGCACCCAACACCTGAAACGCGGGGACACAGCCGATCCGCTGGACCTCGTCGAAGCCCTCGAAGGCCAGGGCTATGAACCGGAGGCCCAAGTCTCGCAGAAAGGCGAAATCGCGCTGCGCGGCGGCATCCTCGACATTTTCCCGCCAACCGGCAACTGGCCGGTGCGGCTGGAATTCTTCGGCAATGAGTTGGAATCCCTGCGCGAGTTCGATCCGATGACCCAAATTTCCCGGCAGGAAATTACCGCCGTGAGCCTGCCCCCGGCCGGCGAGTTGGGCCTGCTCAAATCCCGCAAACCCGGCGAGGCCCCGCCCGCCAGTTTGCTCGCTTATCTGCCGGCCAAGACCATCTTGGTACTCTGCGAACCCGAGCCTATCCTCCGCCATGCGGAGGATTACTCCGCACTGGTCCCCGCGGGCGATCCGCTCTTCCTCGCTTGGTCCGAATTTCAAGAAGCAGCGCGCGCCAAGGGTATCGTTCAGATTGAAGTGACCGAGGCGGAGCCGGAAGTGCCGGCGGCAGGCGATGAAACCACCCCGGCCCTGACCTTTGCCAGTCTGGACGCCTACCGCCCCCTCAGCGATCACACACCCGACCCGCAGGTGGCTGAGGCGAACCGCCGCGAATTTTTCGGCCAGGTCCACCGCTGGTTGCGCCAGAACTATACGGTCCGGCTCTTTTGCAACAACGATGGCGAGCGGCAACGCTTCCTGGAAATCTGGGCCGGCTTGAAATTGGAGCGGGCAGAATTGCCGGTGATCCAGCTCGGCGCGCTCGCCCGGGGCTTCCTTTGTGAAAGCGCCCGCCTGGTGGTCATCACGGATGCCGAGATATTTGGGCGCTACAAAATCCAGCGGCCGCGCCGGATGAAATCCGCCCACGCGCAGGCCACCCGGTCCGCGCTGGACATTGATTTCGCTGATTTGGAGGAGGGCGACCTCGTCGTGCATTTGCAGCATGGCATCGGGCGGTACCTGGGGTTAAAGACCATGCCCACCGGCAACAGCCGCCATCCCAGCGCCCCCATCACGCCCACGGCGGAAGGTCTGGAGGGCACCGAATGCCTGGTCATTGAATACGCGCCGAGCGGCGACGCCGTGGAAGCGCCCCGGCTGTACGTGCCGGTCACCGAGGCCTACCTCGTGGGCAAATACGTGGGCGTGGGCAAGTCGCGTCCGCCCCTCAACACCCTCGGCGGCACGCGCTGGGCCAAGGCCAAGGAACAAACCGAAAAAGCGGTGCATGACATTGCGGCGGAAATGCTCCGCATCCAGGCCGTGCGCGAATCCCAGCCCGGCCATGCGTATCCGCCGGATGTCCCCTGGCAGCGCGAGTTCGAGGGTTCCTTTATCTACGAGGAAACCGAGGATCAACTGCGCGCCATCAACGAGACCAAGGCCGACATGGAGCGTGCCAAACCCATGGACCGTCTGATCTGCGGCGACGTCGGTTTCGGCAAAACCGAGGTGGCCATCCGCGCCGCCTTCAAGTGCGTCATGGGCGGCAAGCAATGCGCCATCCTCGTGCCCACCACGGTGCTGGCCCAGCAGCATTTTAATAATTTCCGCGAGCGCATGGCGGATTATCCCATCCGCGTGGAAATGCTCTCCCGCTACCGCACCAAACGCGAGCAGGACAAGGTGGTCACCGCCCTTGCCGCCGGGGCGGTGGACATCGTCATCGGCACCCACCGGCTGGTGCAGTCGGACATTGTCTTCAAGGACCTCGGCCTGGTGGTGATCGACGAGGAGCAGCGTTTCGGCGTGCTGCACAAGGAAAAGTTCAAGCGCCTCCGCACGCTGGTGGATGTCCTCACCCTCAGCGCCACACCCATCCCGCGCACGCTCTACCTCGCCCTAACCGGCGCGCGCGACATGAGCACCATCCAGACCCCGCCGCAGGACCGCCTGCCGGTGGAGACCATCGTCACCGAGTACGACGAACGCATCATCCGCGACGCCATCCAGCGCGAACTGAATCGCGGCGGCCAGGTCTTCTTCCTGCACAACCGCGTCAGCACCATCCTGGACATGATGGACCGGATCAAGAAATTGATCCCCGCCGCCCGCCTCGTGGTGGGCCACGGCCAGATGAATGCCGACGAATTGGAAACCGTGATGACCTCCTTCGTGAATGGCGAGGCGGACGTCCTCCTCTCCACCACCATCATTGAGAGCGGCCTGGACATCCCCAACGCCAACACCATCATCATCGACCGCGCCGACCGCTTCGGCCTGAGCGACCTCTACCAGTTGCGCGGCCGCGTGGGGCGCTACAAACACCAGGCCTACGCCTACCTGCTGCTGCCGCGCCACGCCACCCTGCTAACGGATGTGCGCAAGCGCATCAGTGCCATGAAACAATATTCCACCCTCGGCAGCGGCTTCAAAATCGCCATGCGCGACCTGGAAATTCGCGGCGCGGGCAACCTGCTTGGCTCCGAACAAAGCGGCCACATCACCGCCGTGGGCTTTGAACTTTACTGCCAGTTGCTCAAACAAAGCGTCAGCTCCTTGAAAGGGGAGAAAATCAAACCCCGCGTGGAGGTCCAGATCAAACTCGATTTCCTCCCGCTGGAAAAGAGCCTGCCCGAGACCTATATCACCGAGCCGCAGCACCGCATCGACATCTACCGTAAACTCGCCCAGGCCACCGACAAGCCCGCGCTGGAGGCCCTGCAAAAAGAACTGCGCGACCGCTTCGGCCCCTCGCCCCCCGCCGCCGAACTCATCTTCCAGGTCGCCGAGTTAAAAATCCTGGCCGTGGAAAAGACCATCAACAGCATCGAAGTGAAGGATGACCGTTTGATGATCAAACGCCGCAACGATTATATCACTCTCGGCGGCAAATTCCCGCGGCTCACGAAGAAGGATGCCAAGGCGCGCTTAAAGGAAATCAAGCGGTTGGTGCTGGCGGTGTGACCGCGATGTGTGGAATCGCATTCCACGCTTTCGGGCTGTAAGCCAATAATATTAAAGCCCAGGCTGAAGGCCTGGGTAAATCAACCAAAAAACCTTCCCCGGCCTGTAAGGCCGGAATCAACATTTGCGCTTCACTCTTACGACCGAAGCATACGCCTTAATTCCAGTGTCGTGCAAGCGTCAGATTTTCTTGCGCTTCAGGCTGCGAAGGGCGGCCATTAACCTCCTTGCATTATCTGGGTTGCGAAGCAACTAGGCTGTGTCCTCCGCTTGCTTGCTGTTGCGGACAATGCTTTCAATGGCACGATTTTGGCAAGCCACATTTTTCATGGAAGCCTTGTTATTCCGAGCGGCGTTCTGGGAGACTATCCTCATACTTCTGAAGCCTAATCAAACGCGACGCGTGGCGTCAAACGTTCGGTTTTCTTGAATTTGGAGCTTTATCATCAGCATTTCACCCACACTGTCTTCAAATACGCCGGCTCCTCCCGGCTCACCGGAAAATCCGGCGGCTGCGGCACATAATGCTGCTTGTGAACCGTCCGTCCGGCTCCGCGCACCGCCGCGCCCACATCGGCCAGAAATTCCTCCGGCGCCCAGTCCGCCGCGTTGGTGGACGCCAGCAGCACCCCGCCCGGTTTGAGCACCGGCAGCGCGGCGGTCACGAGCTTGCCGTAATCCTTGTCGGCGCGGAACGTCCCGTTTTCTTTCGACTGCGAAAACGTCGGCGGATCGAGCACCACCAGGTCAAACTTGCGGTCTTTTTTGGCCAGCCGCCGCAGCCAGTCGAACGCGTCGCCATAGATAAAATCATGCCCTGCGGGGTCGAGACCATTGAGCGTGAAATTGCGCCGGCCCCATTCGAGATATTTTTTGGAGAGATCGAGGCTCGTAGTCCGCGCCCCCGCCCGCGCCGCGCACACCGAGAAACCGCAGGTGTAGGCAAACACATTGAGCACCTCCCACGGCACCGGGCCCGCATTCGCGCGCAGGGGAAAATCCGCCGCGATGTGCCCGGTGAGCAAGCGACGACGGTTGTCGCGTTGATCCAGGAACAGCCCCACGGAATAGCCCTCGTTAAAGCCCAACTCAAACCGCACCCCATTCTCCCGCATCGCGAACCGCTCCGGCGCGGCCGCCCCCAGCACCAGTTGGGGCGATGCCTCCGCCGTCGTGCTCCGGCGCACCTGCCGCGAGAGGGTTTTGTGATACGCCCCGCGCGCGCCGCATCGCTCCACCAGCCGCGCCAGTTCCACCTCCCGCTCCGCCGACAAAGCCTCCTCCGACTGCGACAACAAATATTCCCCCAACCGCTCCACATACCAGCCCGGACAGCCGTCAGCGGACCCATGGATCAACCGGTAAGCGTCAGTGGCCTCCTGCTCAATAATCGCTTCGCGCAGCGCCGCTCGGGAGTCGCTCACATTTTGGAGTGCGCGGGCATGACCGCGCTTTTGGACGAAGTGACATGTCACCCCGTCCCAAAGCGGTGACTTGTCACCGCACTCCAAATTCCCCCCGAAATCCTCCGGCGCTTGAAATGTCACCATCTCCCCCGTCGCCGGATGTGCAAAGCTAATCTCCGCCGCGTGCAAACAAACCCGCCCGGCCGGCCCGCCGCCATACAGTGCGTCGCCCAAAATCGGAAACCCGCTCTCCGCCGCCTGCACCCGGATCTGATGCGTCCGCCCCGTAAACGGCTCCGCCTCGATCAAGTTACCCGCCAGGGTGCGAAACCGCGTCTCCGCCACCTCGGCCCCCGCATGCAGCGGCCGGCTCACATATTTCTCCCCCACCCGCACCAGCGCCGATTTCACGGTGACCTCCCCCGCCGGTCCCGGCCCGTCGGTGAGCAGCCGGTATTTTTTCCGCACGCGATGCCCGGTGAATTGTTCCGTGAGCGAGCGGTTGGCGGCGGGCGTTTTGCCAAAGACCAGCACCCCGCTGGTTTCCTTGTCCAGCCGGTGGAGGATGGCCAGTGTGGACCAGCGCGGCTCCCGGTGCCGCAGCCACTCATAAATCCCCTCGCCCGCGTACGGACTCGGGGCATGCGTGTTCCAGCCGGCCGGTTTGTTCACCACCAGCAAATGCTCGTCCTCAAAAATCACGCACGGAACCATGCACCATAAAAACATCCCGGCTCGCAGAATGAAAGCTTCGAAACCAATCGCTGCCTTCCCCCTGGCAAGATTGTCTCATCGCCACTTGATTTTTATAATGTTCCTGCCGAAAATACGCCTCAGTTAATGAGCCACCATCATCGCCGTCGTTCGAAAGCAAACGCATGACCGCCGCGGTCAAAGCCACAACGGCGGAAGTCCGGTTCCCGGAACTGGACGGTCTGCGCGCCATTGCCATT
>CAITTG010000067.1 GCA_903895255.1 uncultured Verrucomicrobia subdivision 3 bacterium | reverse complement strand
CCCTGGTCTAAATTCCCCCCATGCCAGTTTTTCTGGAATGTCAACGGTGCACCGCCTGCTGTCGCTGGCCCGGCCAGGTGCGCCTGACCGATGCTGAAATCACCCGCCTCGCCGCTTTCAAGGGCCTCACCGAGGTGGCCTTCATTCAGCAGTTCACCCGCCTCACCCAGGACCGGCGCGCGCTTGCCTTGCAAGACCAGCCAACCGGGGAATGTATCTTTCTGGAAGGGGAAAACTGCGCCGTCCAACCCGTCAAACCCCAGCAATGCCGGGATTTTCCGAACCTCTGGAATTTTCCCGGCTCGGAAAAATTCTGCCACGCCGTGCCGCGTTTGGTCAGCGATGTGGAGTACCGGCTCCGCATCGCCCAAGTTACTGGCCGCACGCTCTGATTACTTCGCGGGCCAAATACGCACCAGCACCACGCCGTGCCGGGCTACTTCAGCCGAATAACTGTCGCTAAACTGCCCCACGTCCTGTTGTCGCCACAGGTCCCGCACGGTCTGTTTGCCCTTCAGTCCCAGATCGGACCAATTCACCTTTACGATGGTCTTTTCATAACCACGATTAAACAAGCCCACTGCCTTGGACCCATCCTCCAGGTCTTTGGCCCACACCTCCGTCTGGCCATTAAGCGCCACCCGGGCGGCCTGATGACCCAGCGGGTCCTGGTCCACCTCCAGCACCTCGTCATTGCTCAGCAGACTCAAGGTAAAGGGATCCAGTTGCGTCATGTCGCAGCCGATCAACAACGGCGCCGCCAGCAGGCACCAGAGGCTGATATGCGTGTATTGTTCATTGGGCGACAAATGCGTGGGATGCAGGTTCGGGCCCCAGCCCACCTTGCCCACCACCAGCATGTCCGGATCATTAAAGTGGCCCGGCCCGGCATAAACCTCATGCCCGTTTTGCCGAAAGCCAATGCCCGCCATGCTGCCCCAGGAATCATTGATATCCCCCGTCGTCCGCCAGGAATTCCCCCCCACTTCCGCCCCCCATTTCCAAACCTCGCCCATGCCATACTGGCAAAAACTGAAGAGTATATCCCGATCCACTGAATCCAGCGCCGCGCGCATCACTCGATACGGCTTTTGCAAACCCGCCAGCGTGTCGCCCTTGTCAATTTGACCGTAACTGCACCAGTCGTACTTCAGATAATCAAAACCCCACTGGGCATAAGATTGGGCATCCAGCACCTCATGCTGCCAGCTTGCCACACAACCACCGCAGGTCCACGGTCCGGGCGAGGAGTAAAGCCCGATGCGCAAGCCCTTGTCATGAACATAATCCGCCAGTCCTTTCATGTCCGGAAAGCGGGGATTGGGAATTATATGACCACTGGCATCCCGTTGCGGCCCCTGCAAGGTCGGGTCCTGGGAGTCGCGATGTACTTCCCAAAAATCATCGATGTTAATGTACGTCCAGCCGTGGTTGATGAGCCCGCTGGTCACCATGGCGTCCGCCGCGGCTTTGACCTTTTCCGCTGTCACCGCCGAGGCGAAGCAATTCCAACTGTTCCAGCCCAGGGCCGGGGTGAGCCCAATCTGCGGACCAACCACTATTTTCAATTCGCGGGTGGCTTCGCCCAGCGCATTTTTGGCGTGCAACGTCACCTTGTAGGTCCCTGGCATTTTTAGCGTCCCTGTGATGCGACCGGTTTGCGGGTCCAAATGCAACCCCACCTTCGGGTCGCTGCCACCGAACAGACCCGACCACCAGTGCCGGCCCGTGGGCAGATGCTCCGCCGCAAAGGTCATGGGGCGGTCGCCCGTCGCGGCAATCGTATAGAGCAATTCATGACCGGGACGCACCCCCATCACCTTGGCGCTGTTGATGCGCGGCCGGGGTGCGGGGTGCGGGGTGAGAATGACGGCCTCCTCCTGGAACGAGGAGAGAGCCTTGGGCCGGCCTTTTTTATTGTAAACAATATATGCATCGGCCCAGTCCGCATGGCCATAATCAATGGCATCGGGCGATTCGGCCACCAGGGTGAGTTGTTTCACGCCCGTCAGCGGCAATTCGGCCGGCACCGGGGCGTCGCCGGCATGCATTTCCTTGCTTTGCCAGAGGACTTTGCCATCGTCCCCCACCAGTTTAAAAATGACCGTGCCATTGCCCTGGCCCACCTCGTCATCCACGCCCACCCGGGCGGAAAAACTATCCGCGTGCCCGCCCAGGTCCAGGATGAACTGGCTGTTGGCATGGGTGCCCAGGCCCCGGCTAAATGACTGCCCGCCGATGCTGATGGCGTGGCCTTCCACGGACTGGTTTGCGTACGGTTCCCCCCAGCCCTGCGAAACCTGGCTGATGTCGAGGCTGGCCAGGTAATTCGTTTGCGCCGCCCGCAACGCCGGGCCGGCCGCCAGACTGGCCAGGGCCAGCAAAGCGGGGATCAGGGGGGGACGCCAGGCCGGGAAATTTTTTTTCATTTTTTATCGGTTAAGTGTTGGCGAACAGAATGATTAAACCGTTTGCCCCGCGTCGAGAAAATAATGGTGCCGTCCGCGAGTCCGGCTTGACAAAATGGACCGGCAGGAGCTTGATAGTAAAGTGGATATGAGGACCGGTGGCATCAGAATCGGCGCCCGCGCTTTTACCTTGGTCGAATTATTGGTGGTCATTGCCATCATCGCCGTTCTCGCGGCCCTGTTGCTGCCGGCGCTGGCGGAGGCCCGCAGCCGCGCCCGGCGGCTGGATTGCTTGAACAACCTGCGGCAGCTTTCCCTCGCATGCAAACTTTACGCGGATGAAAATGCCGGCCGTTTGGTCTCCAGCTGGCCGGTGGGCGATGCCACGCATTCTGTCAACCCCGCCTCCTGGTGTCCGGGCTGGGCCTCCACCCAGCCGCAGAACCTCCGGTATGGCCCGGCGCCCGAGTTTAGTTGCACCAACGTATTTGCACTGCAACAGGGCGCGGTCTGGCCCTACCTGAGAAACGCCGCGGTTTACCGCTGCCCGGCGGATCCGCGCACGGTCAACGGCCTGCCGGTCGTGCGCAGTTACTCGATGAATTCCTGGATGAATGGCCGCACTTACGGCGATCCCACGGGGAGTTCCGCATATCCCACCCCGGAGCGGGATGCCGCGCTGACCTACACCCTGTTCCGGCGGGAAAGCCAGCTTCCGCAGCCCGCGGCCTTGTGGAATCTTGTGGATGAGGATGCGAGCACCATCAATGACTCCCTCTTTCTCGTGGACATGGCACCGGTCAACGGCATTGTGGACCGGCCGGCCAACCGCCATGACGCCACCTATGCCCTGGCCTTTGCCGACGGGCACATGGAGAGCATCAAGCTGGATGAGCCGCTCTCAAACTGGGAAAGCTACTACCTGGCGCCCGATGCCGACTGGGTGAGGCTGAAAAGCCTGACCACGGTGCGAAAGTAAGCCGTGGTTAAAAGGGCATGAAAAAAGGCGAACGGTTGCCCGTTCGCCTTTTCGTTGGGATCGTAATCGCTTAGTAGCGGTAGTGCTCGGGCTTGTACGGGCCTTCCACCGGCACGTCCAGGTACGCGGCTTGTTTCTTGGTGAGCTTGGTCAGCACCACGCCGATTTTCTCCAGGTGCAGCCGGGCGACTTCCTCGTCCAGCTTCTTCGGCAGGCGGTACACGCCAACCTTGTAGGTTTCCTTGTTCTTCCACAGGTCGAGTTGCGCGAGCACCTGGTTGGAGAAGGAGTTGGACATGACAAAGCTGGGATGGCCCGTGGCGCAGCCCAGGTTGACGAGCCGGCCCTCGGCGAGGATGTAAATACTCTGGCCGTTACCAAAGGTATACTTGTCGTACTGGGGCTTGATGTTCAGCCGGGTCACGCCCTTGGTGGCGTTGAGGCGGTCCATCTGGATTTCGTTGTCGAAATGCCCGATGTTGCAGACGATGGCCTGGTCCTTCATCTTCTGCATGTGCTCGAGGGTGATCACCTCGCAGTTGCCGGTGGTCGTGACATAAATGTCCGCCGTGCCGAGCGTGCTCTCGAGGGTGTTGACTTCGAAGCCTTCCATCGCGGCCTGCAGGGCGTTGATGGGGTCGATTTCCGTGACGATCACGCGCGCGCCGAAGCCGCGCAGGGAGTGGGCCGAGCCTTTGCCGACGTCACCGTACCCGCACACGCAGGCAACCTTGCCGGCGATCATGACGTCCGTGGCGCGTTTGATGCCGTCCGCGAGGGATTCGCGGCAGCCGTAGAGGTTGTCGAACTTGGACTTGGTGACCGAGTCATTCACGTTGATGGCCGGGACCAGCAGCTTGCCGGCCTGGAGCATCTGATACAAACGATGCACACCCGTGGTGGTTTCCTCGGAGACCCCCTTCCAGTCCTTCACTATCTTGTGCCAGATGCCGG
The DNA here is from genome assembly GCA_903895255.1 of uncultured Verrucomicrobia subdivision 3 bacterium. Classification (GTDB taxonomy): domain Bacteria; phylum Verrucomicrobiota; class Verrucomicrobiia; order Limisphaerales; family UBA11358; genus UBA11358. The sequence goes on along the minus strand of CAITTG010000067.1, from coordinate 3,845 downwards.
GCTTTTCCTTCGCCACGCGCTTGAGCAGGTTTTTGATGACCTGTTCCTCGTGGGAACCGCTGGGGGTGTTCACCCAGTTGTCGCCTTCTTCCAGTTGATACCCTTTGTGGATAAGCAGGGTGACGTCGCCGCCGTCGTCCACCACGAGTTCGGGTCCGAGTTCACCGGGGTGGATCACGGCCTTGAGGGTGCAGTCCCAATATTCTTCGAGCGTCTCGCCCTTCCAGGCAAAGACCGGGATGCCGGCCTTGGCAATCGCGGCGGCGGCCTGGTCCTGGGTGGAGAAGATGTTGCAACTCGCCCAGCGCACGGAGGCGCCGAGGTCCACCAAGGTCTCAATGAGAATGGCGGTTTCAGTGGTCATGTGCAGGGAACCGGTCACGCGCACGCCCTTGAGGGGCTTCGCGGGCGCGTATTTCTTGCGGATGGACATGAGGCCGGGCATTTCCTGCTCGGACACGTCGATGGTTTTGCGGCCCCAATCGGCCAGGGAGATGTCCTTGACCTGATAATCAGGCTGGGCAGTGCCGTTCGTTTTGAGCTTGGCGGCAACTTTGCGCGGAGGCGTTAGTTTAATGGCGGGCATAAGTTTTATTTGGAACAGTTGACGGTTAATGGGTTAAAGGGACTTTTTCAGGGCCTCCACCCGGTCGGTTTTTTCCCAGGTGAGGTCGGGATCGTTTTTACCAAAGTGACCGTAGTTGGTGGTCTTGGAGTAAATTGGGCGGCGCAGATCGAGCTGCTCGATGATGTCCGCCGGCTGGAAGCTGAACACCTTGTTGATGGCCTTGATGATCTTTTCATCAGCCACGGTGCCGGTGCCGAAGGTGTCCACATGGACGCTGACGGGATCCGGATAACCGATGGCGTAGGCGAACTGGATTTCGCACTTGGCGGCGAGACCCGCGGCCACCACGTTCTTGGCCACCCAGCGGCCCATGTAGGCGGCGCTGCGGTCCACCTTCGTCGGATCCTTGCCCGAGAACGCGCCGCCGCCGTGACGGCCCATGCCGCCGTAGCTGTCCACGATGATCTTGCGGCCGGTCAAACCCGTGTCGCCCTGGGGCCCGCCGACCACGAACCGGCCGGTGGGATTGATCAGAAATTCGGTCTTGGCCGTCAGCAATTTGGCCGGCAGCACTTTCTTGATGATTTTCTCGATGCAAAACTTTTCAATCTCCGCGTGCTCCGCGTCGGCCGCGTGCTGGGTGGAGATGACCACGTTGGAGATGGCCACGGGCTTGCCGTCTTCATATACGACGGAAACCTGGGATTTCGCGTCCGGGCGCAGCCACGGAACCTTGCCGGTTTTGCGCACGCGGGTGAGCTCGGAGCCCAAACGATGGGCGAACATCACGGGGGCGGGCATGAGTTCCGGGGTCTCATTGCTGGCGTAGCCGAACATCAAGCCCTGGTCGCCGGCACCCTGCTTGGCCGTCTTTTTGCCTTTCGCTTTGCGGGCGTCCACGCCCTGCGCGATGTCGGGGGATTGCTGGGTGACGATCACATTCACAAACACCTTGTCCGCGTGGAACACATCGTCGTCATTGACGTAACCGATTTCGCGGATGGCCGCGCGGGCGATTTTCACAAAATCCAGGCTGGCCTTGGTGGTGATTTCACCGCCGACGATGACGATGTTCGATTTAACGTACGTTTCGCAGGCGACGCGGGAGTAAGCGTCCTGGGCCAGACAGGCGTCCAGCACGGCATCCGAAATGGTGTCCGCCACTTTGTCCGGATGGCCCTCGCCCACGGATTCGGATGAAAAGATGTAGTTGTTGCTCATTTAATTTTAGTCAATGTTGTGAATCTGCGCCAATGACATATTGACGTATCAAGATAAGATGATATAACACTTTGGACGGGCGTCAAACGCTTTTTTGAAAAAATTAGGCTTGAGCATAAATTATGTCGTCAACTTTGAAATCCTTGCGGGCTTTGTCCGACCAAACCCGGCTGCGCATTGTTGCGCTGCTGGAAAGCAACGAGCTGTCGGTCAATGAGCTGCAGGAAGTCACGCGGCTGGGCCAGTCGCGCATCTCCACCCACCTCGGTTTGCTCACCGAGTGTGAACTCCTCTGCTCGCGCCGCGACGGCAAGCGGTCTTTTTACAAGCTCAACCCCAAGGCCGATGCCGTGACCGGCGAATTTATCCAACTCGCCATTCGCGGGGCCAAGGAGCTGCCCGAGCACGAGAGCGACCAGATCAATCTCAAACGCATCCTCCAGCGCCGGGGCGAGCAGGCCCAGGTCTATTTCAACCAAGTGGCCGGCCGCTTTGACCGGGTTTACGGCCCCGGCCGCTCCTGGCAGGCCTTCGGACATCTGCTCCTGCGCATTCTGCCGCCCATCGTGGTCGCCGACCTCGGGGCGGGGGAGGGGCTGCTGAGCGAATTGCTGGCGCGCCGTTGCAAGCGGGTCATTGCGGTGGATAATTCCGAAAAAATCGTGGCCTTCGGCGCGGCCAAGGCCAAAAAGAACGGGTTGAAAAACCTCGAATTCCGCCAGGGCGACTTGCAAAACCCGCCGGTGGATCCCAACAGCGTCGATCTGGTGGTGCTCAGCCAGGCGCTGCACCACGCCAGTGATCCCGCCGAGGCCATTCGCAGTGCGCACCGCATTCTGCGGAACGGCGGGCAGATCATGATTTTGGATTTGCTCAAGCATGCCTTTGAAAAGGCCGGCGAACTCTACGGCGACCGCTGGTCCGGTTTTGCCGAGAGCGACCTGCATCGGTGGCTGGAGGATGCCGGGTTCAAGCGGGTGGAAATCAGCATTGTGGCCGCCGAGGAGCAACCGCCGCACTTCCAGACCCTGCTCGCCAGTGGGGAAAAGGGGTAGGCCGGGGAAAGTCTAATTTCTAATGTCCAAGGTCTAATCCACCTCCCTAAATTTTTTTCACCTTGAATCACCTTGAATCACCTTGAATCACCTTGAATCACCTTGAATCGCCTTGAATAAAGAGGCTTGAGGCGCGGGGCGCGGGGCGCGAGGCGGGGAACCGGGGCTGACGTGCGAATTTGCCTTTGGGGGGCATTCAAAATTTCTATGGTGCGATTTGGTGCGATATAGGGGGATGAATTCCCAGGCGGGGCGGGGCTCTGTGCTCACCTCCGCATCCTCATTTCCAAGGGCCCGCCGGGCGGGCGGGGTATGTCACAGAACCTCCTGCCAGCATGAGCCAGCAGGCACCCGGAGCGGCAGGCCCGGGCGGCTATTGGATAGTAGCATCAATTGATGAGTTGTCAAATGAAATGGTGGGGAGAGGCGGAAAGCGGGGCGTTTTAAACGCAAAGAACTCAGGGATAGGGTTTTAACACAAGGTCGCGAAGACGCAGGGTTTTAGGCAGGGTTTTTAAGGCCGCGAAAAACCGCTTTAACCACAAAGAGCGCAAAGATCACAGAGAAAACCATTTGTACCTAAACCACCGTCCATTTTCCCATTGCCTAAACTCCGTCATGGCATACGGTAACTTCAAACGCTGGCTGGGAAACGCTGGCCGATGGGGAAAACGGGCGGAATGTCACGCAACGAGCAATAAACCAGGTACGAGCTGATTGATCCGGCGATTGAGCAGCGGGGCTGGTTGCGTTCTGAAATCCGAGTCGAGGTTAAGACCGGGGTGCGGATTGAAACATCACTGCGAGCACCGGTGCCGGTGGTGATTCAAGGCAAGCGCAGGCGGAAAAACGCCGCCGGATTGGTGCTGTTCAGATCATTTCCACCCTCGCGGAGGAAGCCACCAGCGTCGTGAGATAATTGAACCGTGCTTGATTCGTGATCGCCACTGAACCGTGCGGCAACCCAGGGTCGGTGCCCACCCACGCGAGGTAACACGCTG
>CAITTG010000066.1 GCA_903895255.1 uncultured Verrucomicrobia subdivision 3 bacterium | reverse complement strand
GTGCGCCCGTCCCGGGCGCAACAATGCAGACAGCCGGGCAAGTCCAAGGTTAATCCCCAAGGCTCACCCGATGCTCCGTTGCTGCGCCCGGGGACGGGCGCACTCCGGGGCAGTGTCAGGATGCGACCATGTGCGACCTTTCCTTTTTTATGGCATTGTCCGCTCAAAGGCGTAGTTTGATGAGGTGATCTCGCAACGACATCGTCCAGTGGTTTATGCCGCCGCTGGCATTTTTGTCATTTGGTTGCTGGCCGTGGCGGGCTATCAGCTGGCGCTGCACCTCAAATTGACGGCGGAGAAAGTGCGCGCCTACGAGGAGTCCGTGGACCTGGCCCGGCTCCGGGGCGCGGACCGCGCGCGCGCGCTGCAGAAACTGGAGGCCATGCTCAACGGGTTGACCCTCGAAGAACGACGTCAGGTCTGGGGCGAGGTCATGGCCCGCTGGTTTGCCGCCATGACCGAGTCGGAGAAGGGTGCGTTTCTGGAGGCCACCATGCCCACCGGCTTCAAACAGATGCTCGGCGCCTTCGAAGCACTGCCGCCGGAGCGCCGGCAAAAAACCATCGAGAACACGCTAAAAAATCTGCGGGAATCCCAAGCCCAGATGCAGGCGGGCATCCCGCCCAAGAATGCCCTGAATAAAGGCACCAACCAGCCCGTGCTCACGCCGGAGTTGCAGGATAAAATCACCACCATCGGGCTTAAGTCCTACTACACCCAAAGCTCGCCGGAGACCCGGGCGGAACTCGCCCCGGTGCTGGAGGAGATGCAAAGCGTGATGGAACTCAACCGGAAAAACAACGGGCAATGAAGCCGGCGCGCCCCCAGGCTTTCACGCTTTTGGAACTGCTGGTGGTCATGGCGATCATCGGCGTCCTGGCCTCGCTGCTGCTCCCCGCCTTGAGCCGCTCCAAAGAAACCGCGCGCGCGGTGGCGTGCATGAGCAATCTCCATCAGCTCGGACTGGCCTTGCAGTTGTATATTCAGGAAAACAACAACCGCCTGCCGGTCATGCGGGACATTTCCACTTCCACCAATGCGCCCACCCCGGTCCTGCCCGGTCCCAACACCGTGCTCGCCCCGCAGCTCGGCAATCCGGCGGTCATGGACTGTCCATCGGACAAGCAGGGGCTCTACCAGCAGACAGGCTCCAGTTATTCCTGGAACAGTCTGTTGAACGGCCAGAATGCCGATCATTTGCAGGTGTTTGGCCTTAACTTTAAGCCGAATGAAATCCCCCTGATGTACGACAAGGCCAGTTTTCATATCGCGCGCGGTCCGGCCAAAGGGGTTAATTATTTGTACGGGGACAGTCATATTCAAAATTTGCTGGTCGTGGAGGGAACCTCCCAATGAGCCCGGCGAACCTTTCTGCCTTGTGATTGAACTGAAAAATGTCGTCAAAGTGTTCGGCCGCCGCACCGCCGTGGAGGACCTGACGCTCACCGTGCCGCCGGGGTCGATCTACGGCCTGCTCGGCCACAATGGCGCGGGCAAGAGCACCGCCATCGGCATGATGCTTGGGCAGGTCTGGCCCACGCACGGCGAGGTCCGGGTGGGCGGCTACGAGGTGACCGCGCACCGGCAGCAGGCCTTGCAGCGGGTGGGTGCGATTTTTGAGGCGCCGGTGTTTTACGATTATCTCAGCGGCTGGCGCAATCTCGAGATTCTCAGCCATTACACCGGCCCCACGTCCCCGGCCCGCATTCGCGAGGTGATTGACTGGGTGGGGCTCACCGGCCGGGAGAAGGGCAAGGTGCGGACGTATTCGCATGGCATGCGCACGCGGTTGGCGCTGGCCCAGGCCTTGCTGCCGGATCCAAATTTATTGATTCTCGACGAGCCTGGCGATGGCCTCGATCCCGAGGGCATTCACGAACTGCGCCTGACGATCCTGCGCTTGAACCGCGAGTTGGGCCTCACCATTTTGCTTTCCTCCCATTTGCTCAACGAAGTGGAGCAGCTCTGCACCGGTATTGCCGTGCTGAACCAGGGGCGCAAGGTTTTTGAAGGTCCGCTCACCGGCATCCGGTCGGACCGCCACTGGCTCCGCCTGCGGACCGGCGATTTTGCCGCCGCCGTCCGTGAATTGCGCCAGGCTGGCCTCATCACCGATGCCCGGGACGAACGCTTGATTGAACTGGCCCCGGCGGCCGGGCCCGAACAGGTGGTCCGCCGCCTGGTGGAGCTGGGGATGGCCGTCTACGAAATTGCCCCCGAGGAGCCCACGCTGGAACATTTTTACCTGTCCCTGATGAAGGACAGCCGGGTGAAACCGCCAGGCCTGCTTTAACCTGCCATGCTTTTGCTGCAACTCCGCAACGAACTTCAGAAACTCTTCGGCAAGCCGCGCACCTACATTGGGTTTGGCGCGCTGCTGGGGGCGCAGGTGCTCATCGTGCTGGTCTTCCGCTACTCCCACGCCTCGCGCGGCATGGTGCGGCAACTGGAAACCAATGGTTACGACCCCACCCAATACCTGACCAGCCTGACCATCGCCACCATCATGCTCTTTCCCATCGCCTATGTGCTGCTGCCGCTCTACGTCACCCTGATCGGCGGCGATCTCGTGGCGAAGGAGGCCGAGGATGGCACGCTCCGAATGATCCTGTCGCGGCCGATTTCGCGCTTCCGCCTGTTGCTGGTCAAATGGCTGGCCGGCGTGATTTTTTCCACCTTGCTGGTGGCGATGCTCGGGGTCATCGGTGTGGGCTTCGCGAGTTGTTTTTTCCCCTGGGGTGGACTCTTTGTGTTCATTCCCGGGGAAATGTTCAGCGTGCTGGACGCCTCGCAGGGGTTATGGCATTACGCCGGGGCGCATGTATTTCTGGCGGTGAAAGCCGCCACGGTGCTCAGCCTGGCCTTCATGTTTTCCTGTTTCAATATGAAGCCCGCGGCCGCCACCATCCTGGCGCTGTCGGTGACCTTCGTGAGTTTTGTGCTGATGCAGATTCCTTTTTTCAAGGACCTCCAGCCCTGGTTTTTCACCTATTATTTGAACATCTGGCAGAATCTCCTGATCCAGCCTGTGCCCTGGTGGAAAGTGGCGCAATCACTGTGTGTGCTGGCGGGGTTTAACCTCACCTTCCTCATCATCGGCTTCACTGCGTTTCACGTGCGGGATATTAAATCTTAATCGCCGGTCACGCGTTTCCGCAGGCCTTTCTTGGTGGCCTGATGCGCCTTGTTGGCGAGCATTTTGGCCTTGGACCGGCGGCTGCGGCGCATTTTCTGGCGGCGGATTTTCTCGGCGGCATCCCGTTTTTCCGTCACAAACCCCGTTTGCCGCGCCTCGATTTTGTCCAGCAACATTCGGCGGGCCAGCAGGCGGTTCATGCCCTGCTGGCGGGTGGTCTGGCATTTCACACGCAACTGGGTGGGCCGGTGCAGGAGCATCACGCAGGTGGCCACTTTGTTGACGTTCTGTCCGCCATGCCCGCCGGAGCGCACAAAAGATTCCTCAAGGTCCGCCTCGCGCACGCCCAGGGCGGTCATGCGCGCCGCGAGCTGCTCCTGCTTTTCCAGGCTGACGGGCAAAATACTCATGCCTTTAGTGTACCTTTTAAATTGGTCTGCGGCAATGCTGCCTCGTTACCCCGGGAGTGTCCGCGCCGGTCACACTTGCACCAGCCCTGCGCCGACGCCCACATATGGCTATGACCATGCTTCGCGGATTCTATCCCGCAGCCACCGACTGGTTTCCCCCTTCCTGGTGTTTGGGCAAGCCGCGCTTTGAGTATGCAGCTGGATAATCCATCAGTTAATTTTTCGGCCAACCGCCAGATGCTGCCGCCAGTGAGCGCCTAAATTCTAATAACAAATCCGCTTTAGGTTCTGGCGGCAAACCAGGCTTCCTTTTATTTTGAAAGCCCATGAAATCATTATTCGCCATGGCTTGCGCCCTCCTGGCTTTGACGCAGGTTCAGCTTCGGGCCGATGATTCGTATTTGGCCCCACCGGTTCGTCAAATTCCTGATAGCCGGACCGAGGTATCCATCTTCGCGGAACGGACAAAACAAGTGGTCAAGGGCATCGGCTTTGAAATTCAGGCTGACTCCATCGGCTCAGGAAATCAGGGGCTGCAAGCCGAACCGCTCGGTGTGCCGCACGATTTGATCCCCACCGAACGGTTGCGGTTGGCGGCGGAAATGCTGAAGGGGTTCCGCTATTGTCGGCTCGCGGGCGGACTGTACTGGCGCGGGCTCGGCGCTGATAAGAAGTTGCTGCAACCGCGCTGGCCGGAACAGTTGCAGGAGCTGCACGAATTACTGGATGCCGCCGGGGTGGAAGGCTTGTCCTTCGAGTATTGGTCGCCGGCGCCCTTTTGGAAAGGCACGCGGGCTTTCGTTGGGGCGCGGGAAAATGATCCCCAAAACCGCCTCCGCTGCTTCGCCCCCGGGTTTGCGGAGGACCCGGTGTTTCATGGGGATACGAACCTTTTTCTTGCCGAGTTCGCGCAGGCGGTCGTCACCGACATTCACACGCTGAACGATGCTGGACTAAAAGTTTCCATGTTCGGTCTGCAAAACGAACCGGACGTGAATCATGCCATTTATTCATCTTGTGAATACCCGGGCGCCGCCGCCTATGTTCAAGCGTTTACCGCCGTCGCGGGCGAGTTGCGCCGATGCCACCCGAACATTTTGATTTTTGCCGACACCGGCGGTTCTTTTCCTAAATTTATTGCCGCCGGAGCGGGCGACCCGCACGTCGCCGCGCTGCTGGATGCGTATGCCGTTCACATCGTTGGATCAAATTCTGAGAAACCCCGCCAGGTGGCCGCGGAAATCTCCAGCAAGCTCCCGCCGCGCCCGTGGTTTCAGAATGAATACGAATACCTCAACGGCGGCGCGACGCCCGGGCGCTGCCTGAATACCGTCCAGCACATCATGAATTCTTTCCAGCTCGCCGGCTGTCCGACCTGGTTTTGGATCCACGCGCTGAAACCGTTCCAAAATGCCGAGGCCAGTGGCTACTCGCTCGGCTTCTGGAAATCGCGGCTCGCCACCAACCAAGTCCCTTCCGCCGAAATAGTTCGCCGCTGGCCGGGTGGGCCGGAATTTTCCCAGTTGCCGGACGCACTGCGAAAAATGGAAATGATTTCCGTCAAACGCAGTCATGATGACCAAGGCATTGCCTGGAACTTTTTAGTGAACCAGCCCGTGACGGTCTGGTTGCTGGCCCAGGACAGCGGGGAATCACAGCTCGACGCGGCCTGGCAGCGGACGAACCTCAAAACCAAATGGGACGGCGGCGCCGACACAATTTTCACGCGCAAGTTTCCCCGGGGAAAAATTGAAATCCCCGCGCCCCGCGGCCCGGCCGTTTCCCACAGCGTTTTTCTGGAGGCAGCGGACGCGGCCACCTTCAAAGCGGAGATCGGCATGAATCTACCCATTGAAATCCGTTCGCAGGCGGTCGCGTTCGAGCGCCAGGCAGCGCTGGTGGAACCCGGTCATTGGATTTTCAATCCTTACAATTGGAACGCCGTCGGCAGTTTCACTAGGCGGATGCCGTGGGACAGTGTGGTTGTGCAAATCGCTGAAAAAAATTATTGTCCCGACGCGCGGGTGCTGGTGTTCCGGAAGCCGGACGGCAAGCTTAACATCGTGCTTTCCAACCGCACGCCGGGCGAACACACTTTTGCCATAAGCACCGGTCTGCGTGATGCAGGGTTCAAAGGTTTTCGCTACACACCGGAAAATGCGGGAGCCCATACTTTGGGCAACGCACTTGGTGCTTTGAGTGGCGAGAAAATCACCATCACGCTGCCGCCCCTCGCGTGGGACTTTTGGGAACAACAATAAATCCATGGCACTGTCTGTTCGCTCACACCACCTCCATCGTCATGATCTCTGCCGCCGCCCGGCCGGCATTCAGCAACTGGCCCATGGTGTGCATGTAGGGATCAATGTGATGGAAAAACTGCTTGTAGGCCGGGCAAAGGTAATTCAGCCCCGACTCGCCGTCCGGTGTCGTCAGGAACCGGTGTTTCGGGCATTCGCCGTTGCAGGCGAAGCGCACCTCGCAGGCGAGGCAATACTTCGGGAGTGACGCCTGTTTGTCCCGGCCAAACTGGATTTGCCGGGGCGACCGCACCATCTCCCCCAGCCCCTGGTTCAGGACGTTGCCCAGCCGATACTTTGGATAAACGTAATGGTCGCAACTGTACACGTCGCCATTGTGCTCAATGGCCACGGCGCTCCCGCATTGTTCCGCGAAGACACAGAGCGATGAGCCCAGGCCCATCCAGTTGCCCAGCGCCACGTCAAACAATTGCACAAAAACTTTGCCCACATCCTGCCGCACCCATTCATCGAACACGCCGCAGAGAAACGCCCCGTACTGGACGGCTTCCACGCTTTCCGGCGTTACCGATGAGGTATGGCCGGGCGGTTGCGCCGGATCGGGCGGCTCGGCGAAGGTCAGTCCCGGCGCGGCGGTGAGGCTGGCGGGCAGGCGCTCCACCAGCGGGATGAATTGCAGGAAACCGCTGCCGATTTCCTTGAGAAAACGATAGACCGCGAGCGGTTCCCGGGAATTGGCCCGGTTGACCACGGTCAGGGTGTTGAATTCCACCCCGTGTTTTTTCAGGAAGGCCAGTCCGCGCATGACCGCGTCGAACGTCGGTTTTTGCCCCTTGTCCACGCGGTAGCGGTCGTGCAGCTCGCGCGGTCCATCGATGGAGAGCCCGACCAGAAAATGGTGGGCCGCCAGGAATTCGCACCAGCGATCGTCCAGCAGGGTGCCATTGGTTTGCAGCGCGTTGTGTATCTGCTTGCCGCCGCCATGTTTCTGTTGCAGGGCCACGACCTTCTGAAAAAACTCCACGCCCAGCAAGGTCGGCTCGCCGCCCTGCCAGGCAAAGTGGATCTCGGGTCCGGGCTGGCTGTGGATGTACTGGCGGATGTACGACTCCAGCACGGCATCGTTCATGCGCCAGGATTTTTCCTCGGGATAGAGGGATTGCTTTTCGAGGTAGAAACAGTAGGTGCAATCCAGATTGCAGATTGGGCCAATGGGCTTGGTCAACCCATGGAAACCATGCGTTGCGGGAAGCGGGATTGGCCGTTTCATCGCCGGGTAGAATCTCCTAATTGCCCGCCATGTCAAAATTTAATTCCAACCCCGGCCCTTGCCCCATGGGGCAGCCTTAACCCGGCAGTTTGTAATCCGCCGCGTACTTCCGGGTGAGGGCGGAAAGTTCCCGGCACACGGCGGCATACTGCGGGTCATTGGCCAGGTTTTTCAACTCCTGCGGATCGGCCTCGCGGTCCAGCAGCATGGCCCCGTTTTTTCCCTCCGGACCGTATTCAGCGAAACGCCATTTCTCGGTCCGCACGGCCACGCCATGCAACGAAACGCCGTCTTCGCACCACACGCTGTAGGCGGGCTGGTTCCACTCGGCGGACGGATTGTTCAGCAGCGGCACCAGGCTGCTGCCCTCCACGCCTTCCGGCAGAGGCAGGCCCGCCAGTTCGACCAGCGTGCGGTAGATATCGAGCGATTGCACAATGCGCCGGGAGACCTGGCCATTGCCGGCGGCTCCCGGGGCGTCAATGATCAAGGGCACGCGGGTCCCATTTTCAAAGAGGGAGCCCGCCTTGGACCACTTGCCTTTTTCACCCAATTGATAACCATGATCCGCCACAAAGACCACGATGGTGTTGTCGCGCAGGCCGAGGCGGTCCAGTTCGCTGATCACGCGGCCGAGGTTCCAATCGGCATACGAAATGGAGGCCAGATAGGCGCGAATCACCTGGCGGGCTTCCGCCTCGCTCGCGGTCCGCCCAATAAAGAGGTCCGCGTTGCGCGGCCGGATGGCGGCCTTGGGGAAACCCGGCGGCACCGTCGGCCAGGGCGCAAAATCCGGCGGCAACTGGATTTTATCCACGTCGTACAAATCAAAAAACCGCTGCGGCGCGGAGGGCGGGCTGTGCGGCTTCACCATGCCGCAGGCGATGAAGAACGGCTGGTCTTTGTATTGGCGAAGATAATCAATCGCCCGGTCGGCGGAATGGTAATCCCCGTTGCCCTCGCCGTTGCCATCGAGCACGACAATCCGGTCCGAGTAAGCCGCGCGGCTGAGGTCCTGGGGCAGGGCGGCGGGCACGTTGGTGGGCAGGGGACCGCCCGGTTTGCCGCGCAACAATAGATTGTGACCGCCCGCGCCCCCCGCGCTGGCCTCCCCTTCGCCCGTGGCGCCTTCCGCGTGGTTCCACGCCTTGGGATCGTCAATGCCCCCGTGAAAGATTTTGCCGCTGCGCACGGTCACGTAACCATGGTTCTGGAACAACTGCGGCAGGCTGATCCAGTCCGGATGCTCGGACCGGAACGCCGTGCGGTTGCCCAGCACCCGGGTCTTCGTGGGGGGCCGCCCCGTCAGCAGCGAGGACCGCGAGGGGTTGCACAACGGGAACTGGCAGTAGTTGTGCTCAAACCGCACGCCGGCTTTCGCCAGCGTGTCCAGATTCGGCGTGACCGCGCCGAACCGGCTGCCGTAGCAGCCCAGTTCGTTGCGCATGTCATCCGACATCAAAAACAGGACGTTCGGCCGCTTGCCGGTGGCGGCCGGCTGGCCGAGGGCGTTCAAGAGGGGACTGGCCACCGAGGCCGCGGCGGCGGTGCCGGCCACCTGGCCCAGGAATTTACGGCGGGTAAGCGTGCTCATGTGATGGATGGTGTTGCCGGAAAAATAGCGGTTCGCCCGGCAAATGCCACGATTTTTTAGGGTGAAACCAGCCGGAAAAAAACCGCCCGGTTATGCGGATCGATTGGAATGGTCGCGCTATTGGTGAGGGTGGAACCGCCCACGGATATCCAGTTTGTGCCCAGGCCGCCGCTCAAGGTGTTCGTCTGGGCCTGCAGTTGCCAGCCGCTGGCCGGCCAGTTCAACACCAAGTTGCTGTTGCTCAAGGAACTGACCAGGACTGGCGCGCCTCCGCCCACGACCAAATCCAATTCTCCGTTATTAATTTCAAGCGCATTGGTGGTGCCAGTCGCCAGCCCATCCCCCGTGAACGCCACCGAAACCGGGGCGGCGCCATCAGCTGAACCACCAGCACCGGCGGTGATCAGCGCATAGGTCCCGGCACTGAGGGGTTTGCCTCCATTGACGATATTGATGGTGACCGGGCCATCCGCTCCCACCGCGAGAGTCCCGGCAGTTACGTTGAGTGGGGCAGTGCCCGGAGTCAGGTTAAATGCCAAAGGTGAAGTGTCGGCGAGCGTCACATTTCCTTTAATGGTGCCGGTGGCATTGGTGCCCGTGGCAGTCAGGGTCTCGGTTGCTCCCCAACTCAAACCACCCGCGACGCTGGACACATCCAGCGTCCCGCCGCCATTAATCGTGATGCCCGCAGTGTTCGGCAAGCTTGTGCTGCTGGACAACGCCAGGGTGGCCTGGCCGATCGTGATGGGACCCGTGAAGGTGCTGGCCCCATTGGGCAGGGTAAATGTATTGCCGCCCGTCACGGTCAGGCCGCCATCTGGTGCGCCGGAGCCATGCAGGAACGGGGAACTGCTGGTCACGTTGCCACCAGCGGTGTTTATCGTGGCTCCGCCGGTGTCAATCTGGATGCTGAGGCTGCCCGCGATGGTCGCCGTGGAACTGGATTCCAAGATTCCGTTATCCAAATGGATTACGGGCGTCACATGTTTTCCCGTGTTCTGTGTGGCCAGAGCCAGAGTGGCAAAACTCAGGATACCGCCGTTGCTAATATTCAGGAACGCATTGATGCCCTTGGCCGTATTCCACTGGTCAATTGTCAAAGTCGGAATCGAATTTTGCCCGGTCAGGTTCAACGTCCCGTTTGCGATGGTGACGCTGGTGAAACTGTTATTGGCTCCGGTCAGGCTTACCGTGCCTTGTTGGGTGTTGCCCCCGCTGACGACGGACCCGATCGTCAAACCCGCGCCGGTGATGTTGCCGCTGGCGGTTAATAGTTCACCCCCAGTGCTGCCCGTCCAAGCCTGGTTTCCGTTCAGGGTGAGTGGGACTCCCAAATTAAGGTTCACGGCGGCGGCCGCGAAACTGATGCCACTGGACCCCAAGGTGAGTGGTCCGGCGCCGGTGATCGTGATATCGGAGGAAGCCCCGGAGACGGCGAGGCCTCCCCAGGCGTTGGCACTGCTCAAGGTCAGCGGCCCGCCCAACGAGGTGGACGACCAGGTGGCCACATCTCCGGAACCGGGGGCGGTGCCACCCCAACTGGCGCCGGCCGTCAGGTCGGTGCCGGTGGCCGCCTTGGTGATGGTGGCTGCTTCGGCTCCGGTTAGGGAGAATACCAACCCCAAGACCGCTGCGACAAAGGTTTTGGCTCGGCTCGATTGGTGGTGATGATCAGGAAAACCGGACTGTGTGATTTGGCATTGTTTCATTGAATGAGAAGGGGTGAGGTTAATGTTCCAGGGGGAATGGCTTAAACTGTTTCTGGCTGCCGTTTGGGCATGGTTCCACATAATTATAATTTGCAATTAGTTCATGGGTAACCTCCAGTCGTCCGGTCAGTTCTCCGTATTTATGGCGATGGCGCAGCTGGGGGCGGGTTATTGGGGTGGTAAGCCTCTCCCTGACCTTTGGTCTGCGGTCATCAATACCTAGCAACCATAATTCAATTAACGACAAAGTCAATCGTTAATTGTCTGAAATACGCTTGATTAATGAAAATTAAGATTTATGTATTATAATTAATAAGCGACTTAATTAATCGCTGATTGGAGTTTTTGGCTTCCTTGAAAGTTTTCGTCGCGTGAATCTAAAAATTACCATGATTTTTGCCGCCGTTCGCTCTAACATCGGGCGCAACCACTATGATGAAACTGCCCCAGTCGCTGCTTCTCGCCGCCGGTCTCTGTCTGGCTCTCACCGTTGTCGCCGAACCGGACGCTCTCGAATCCGGCTTTCAGCACCCGCCCAATTCCGCCAAGCCGCAAACCTGGTGGCACTGGATGAACGGCAATATCACCCGCGTGGGCATCACCGCCGACCTCGAGGCCATGAAGCGGGCCGGCGAGGGCGGCGCCACGATCGTCAATGTGGATTGCGGCATTCCCCGCGGTCCGGTGACGTTCATGAGCCCTGAATGGCGTGAAATGTTTAAATTCGCCGTGTCCGAAGCCAGCCGGCTGGGCCTGTCCCTTTGCGTGGAAAACGGCGCGGGTTGGTCCAGCAGCGGCGGTCCGTGGAACACCCCCGAGCACGCCATGCAGCGCGTCACCACCAGCGAACTGCGCCTCACCGGGCCCCAACTCTTTTCCGCCGCGCTGCCCCAGCCACCCACCACCCTCGATTTTTATCGCGACATCGCCGTGCTCGCCTTTCCCGCCATCGGCGAGGACCAGCCGTCGATGCGCGATTTGTCGCCCACCGTCACTACCAGCGGTGGGGGGGCCCCGGGCGGCAAACTTACCGATGGGGATCCGGAAACGTATATTGAACTGCCCGTCCCCACCCGAAACCATCCCCAATACGCCCAACTGGCTTTTGCGCAGCCCTTCTCCGCGCGGGCCATCACCCTGGGCGGCCGGCGTGACATGCCGGCCTGCAGCGGGGAGATTCTGGTCTCAGCGGATGGCCAGAAATTCCGGTCGGTGGCCCCGTTTTCCCTGGGCAAAGGCGCCCAGGCCACGCGCACCTTCAGCCTCGGTTCCGCGCCCGTGTCCGCCCGTTACTGGCGTGTGCAATTCACGGCCCTCGGCAAAAAAGTCACCGCCACCACCATCCCCCTCGCCGAAATCCGCCTATCCTCCCGTCTAACCATTGATAACCTCGAGGCCAAGGCCGGCTTCAATGGCAGTGCCGTGCTGTCCGCCTCCGGCTATGACACCCAGGCCATCGGCGCCATTCCCCGCGCCCAAGTGCTGGACCTGACGGACAAAGTGACCCCCGCCGGCAAACTCGACTGGCAGGTGCCCGCCGGGGAGTGGGTGATCCTCCGTGTCGGCTACACTCCCACCGGTGTCAAAAACCATCCCGCTCCCAAGGAAGGCGAAGGCCTGGAATGCGACAAGTTCAGCAAGGAGGCCCTGGACGCCCACTGGGCCGGCTTCATGCAGAAAGTCCTGGATGACCTCGGCCCCGTCGCCGGCGCCAGGGCGCTGGACAGCTCCCTCATCGACAGTTACGAAGTGGGCGGCCAGAACTGGACCGCCGCCTTCCGCCCGGAATTTCAAAAGCGGCGCGGTTACGATCTGCTGCCCTTCCTCCCCGCCTTCACCGGCCGCGTGATTGACAGCCCGGCCGTCACCGAGCGCTTCCTGTGGGATGTGCGCCGCACCATCGCCGATTTGTTTGCCGAGAACTATTACGCCCATTTCGCCGAGCTCTGCCACCAGCACGGTTTGACCAGCGCCGTGGAACCCTACACCGGGCCCTTTGAATCCCTGCAAGCCGGCGCGTCCGCGGATTTCGTCATGGGCGAATTTTGGAGCGGCAGCTCCGGCCATCCCTCCATCAAACTGGCTTCCTCCATCGCCCATATCTACGGCAAAACCTACGTCGGTGCCGAATCCTTCACCGCCAGCCCCGGCCCCGGCCGCTGGCAAAATGATCCCTACTCCCTCAAAACGCTGGGTGACCTCATGTACTGCCAGGGATTGAATCGTTACGTGTTTCATCGCTATGCTATGCAACCGTGGACCAACCGCTGGCCGGGCATGACCATGGGCCAGTGGGGCTTTCACTTCGAACGCACTGTCACCTGGTGGGAACAGGGCCAGGCCTGGCTGTCCTACATCGCCCACTGCCAGTACCTGCTCCAGCAGGGCCGCACCGTGGCCGATGCCGCGTATTTCACCGGCGAAAGCGCCCCCGTGGAAATGCGCGTGGGCGATCCCGCGCTGCCGGCCGGTTACGATTACGATGCCGTCAATGCCGACGTCCTGTTGCATGGCGCGACCGTCCAGCACGGCCGTATCACGCTCGCCAGCGGCGCGAGCTATGCCGTCCTGATCCTGCCGCCGCACGATGCCGACCTGACCCCCGCGACCTTGCAGGCCATTCACGACCTCGTCCTCGCCGGGGCCACCGTCGTCGGCCCCCGTCCGGAACATTCCCCCAGCCTGGCGGATTATCCGCGCTGCGATGTCCGCGTCAAACAACTCGCCAACGAACTCTGGGGCGATTGCGACGGGGTTCATGTCTTCGAACATGCGGCGGGGCAGGGGCACGTCTATTGGGGCAAGCCGCTCGAAGCGGTTTTCGCCGCGCAACCTCTGCCGCCCGATTTCGACGTCAAAGGCGCTTCCTCCCATGCCCATCTGGCTTATGTCCACCGGGTCGCCGGGGACGCGGACATTTATTTCGTTTCCAACCAGCGCCGGCAGTATGACACCTCCGAGGTCACCTTCCGCACCGCTGGCCGCCTGCCCGAGCTCTGGCATCCCGAGACCGGCGTGATTGAACCCGCCCCCGTCTGGAGCGTCGCCGACGGCCGCACCACCGTGAGTCTGAACTTCGAACCCGCGGAATCTGTGTTCGTCGTGTTCCGGCACGCGCCGGAGAACACCAATCACCTGGTAAATGTCCGCCCGATGACCACCAACTCCCCCGTGGGCAACCAGCGCCTGCAGATTCAGCACGCCGTCTATGCCGCCACGGATGGCGCGGGCAGCCGCGATGTCACCGCCCTGGTTGCGGGCATGATCACTGACGGCCAGCTGGCCTTCTCGCCGGACAACGACACCTTGGGCGGGGATCCGGCCTATTTGCACGCGAAGGAGCTCCGGCTGGATTACATCCTGGACGGTCGGCCCGGCCACGCCACCGTGGCCGAGGGCGAATCCTTCAGCCTGCCCGCCACCGCCACCGCTGGTCAGGCCCCGCTCTGGGAAACCCATGTCACCGCTGAAGGCTCCGTCGCCGTCCGCACCTGGGCCAATGGTGCCGTCGAATTTCAGACCGCTGACGGCCGGACCTTGGGCATGACGGCGACCAACCTTCCGCCGCCGTTGCCCGTGGAAGGCCCCTGGACCCTTGCCTTCCCCCCCAACTGGGGCGCGCCGGCGTCTGTATCGCTTGACCATCTCGAGTCCTGGACCGACCACCCGGACGCCGGCGTGCGCTATTTCTCCGGCACCGCCACCTACGAAAAGGAGATCGAAATCCCCGCCGATCGCCTCGCCGATGGCCGGGAACTCTGGCTCGACCTTGGCGGCGTCAAAAACTTTGCTGAAGTCGAGTGGAACGGCCATAACCTCGGTGTCCTCTGGAAACCGCCCTTCCGCGTGAACGTCACCGCCGCCGCCCAACCCGGTGCCAACCACCTCGTCGTCAAAGTCACCAACCTCTGGCCCAACCGCCTCATCGGCGACGAACAACTGCCCCCCGATGTGGAATGGGATGGCAAACAACTCAAGGAATGGCCCCAATGGCTGCTCGATGGCAAGCCCAGCCCCACCGGCCGCCTGACCTTCACCACCTGGCACCACTGGACCAAGGATTCGCCCTTGCTGGAATCCGGCCTCCTCGGCCCCGTGACCCTTCACACCGCCGAAATCATCCCGGCGTATTAATCAGGAACCGGCAACCAATAATCATCGGCCAGGGATCTCGCGGGGCAGAACCCCGATGTCATCCGTGTTCATCGGTGGTTTTTACTGAATGTTGAAGTTTGAAATTTGATTATTCTCTGGAGCTTGGAGGTTGGTGCTTGGAGCTTCTCCTCTAATGCGCGTCCTCGTGGTTGAACTGGTTTTTAAGCTATTTCCCAAAATCCCCGTGATTTCCCGTTCCAATTCGTGCATCCTCTCCCCATGTCCGAACTGACGAACACCACCCTGCGCGAGCTTAAGTCCCGCGCGCAACTGCTCAAGCCCACCCTAAAAGTGGGCAAGGACGGTCTCAGCCCGCAATTCATCGCCGAGGTGGACCAGACCCTGAAGCACCTGGAATTGATCAAAGTGAAATTTGAACAGTTCAAGGAGCAGAAAAAAGAACTCGCCCTGGAACTCGCCGGGCGCACCAGCAGCCACATCGTCACCCGCGTGGGCCACGTCGTCGTCCTCTTCCGCCCCAAACCCCGCGGCCCCGTGGAAGCGGCGGATGAATCCGCCGAGTAGCCCGCTACTACTCCGGCCCCAATCTGATCTCGTAGGAAACGACGTCAGGAGTTTCTAAAATTGTGTTCCTCACCGGCGGCCATCCCAGCCAGCGTGGGGGATCGCCTTAGTCCGCCGGCCATCGGAGCGCCGGCTTGCAGCCGGCTTATCCAAGCCCAGCCGCCAGAAACTTCGCGGCAGCGTCCTGGAGTGCGCCAGTCCTCTGGCGCTTTTGCTGACAACCGCCCCACCACACTCGGCTTCTAAGCGCTTTATGCTGGCGAACCATTCCCCCCTCTTCCTGCGAGAGGGCAGGGGTGAGGGGCGTGCCAACCTGCCATTTGGCCTCCGGAAAAGGCACAATCCCCCGCGTCTCAGCGCGCCCCTCCTCACTTCAAACTAAAACTCGCCGACACAAACGCGCGGATCGTTTTCTCGCGCGACGTCGTGTCATTGATTCCCTCGGCACTGGTGTCACTAGAATTTCGCGGCGTCACCTGAAACACCCCCATCTTGGCCGCCCGCAAATACCGGATGGTCCGGCCGCCCTGGCTCGCGATCTGCTCCGCCCGCGCCCGTGCATCCTTCGTGGCCGCCGCCAGCATGTCAATCTTCGCCTCGGCCAGGTGTGTATAAATAAATTCAATGCCCAGGTCGTCCAACTCCACCCCGGCTGCCACCAGGCTGCTGGACTGTTGTTGCAAATCCACCACCCGCGCCACGTCGCCGGACTCCAGCCGCAGTGTCTGCCGCAGCCGGTAACCCGCCGTCTTGCTGTTGTCATCATTCCCCGAGGAACGCAGCCGCTGGATGTTGATCGCCGAGATTTCCGCATTGGTGATGCCGCGCTCCTGGAAAAAAGCGGCCACCCGGGCCGCGTCCGCCTTGAGTTTGCCCTGCGCCTCCGCCAGTTGATCCCCCTCCGCGCTGAACGCCGCCGTCCACACCGCCAGGTCCGAGGTCACATCCTGGTGCGCCGAGCCCGTGGCGCTGATCACTTGCGAATCCGCAATATGCAGCCACGCCCGCGTCACCTGCGCCGCGGAAATAATCAGCCCCGCCGCCAGGCACAACCCCAGCAACAGCCCGCCAACACTCACCCGACTGGAACCATTATTTGACATAACCCGCCGAGTATTCGCCCCCTGGCTTCCCTCGTCAATGCCGGAGCGGACGTCCCCCGTTCCCGGCGCGCGGGTCCGTGACCCGCAGCACTTGACCTCGCTGGCCAATGTCCTTCTTTGCCTGCCCTCTTCCACGCCCAATTCATCCCCCCTTGGCCTCTCCGCGCCTTCGCGCCTTTGCGTCAAATCCCCGGCACCGCATTCGTCACCAACCGTGACGCCCCCGTTTGCGGATCAATCACCAGCGGCAGCCCGCGCTTCATCCCCGGACGTTTGTGCCCCGTGGCCGTCAGCCACGCATCTTTCCAAACCCGCTGACTCGCCTGTTCCTGCGCCAGGATTTGCCGGCCATCCGGGTAGGGCGCCAGCAGCTCGTTAATGCTCCCCGCCGACCCCGCCGCCGTCACCCCCAAGTGCTCCAAAATCGCCTGCGCCATCAGCCAGTGCCCCAAATCCCCCGGATGAATGCCGTCCTTGGTCAAGGCAAACGCCGGATCCTTGGCGCGCTGCGCGGTCAGGTAAGCCTTCATCGGCGTGTGCAAATCCACCACGTCCCAACCATTCGTCTGCTGGCTCACCAGCCACGCGGAATATTCCGTCAACACCGCCTCATAACCCGCGTGCCCGCCCTTCACCTCGTCAAACACTGGCGGCGTTACGTGCACAATGGCCGCCCCCGCCTGCGTCACCTGCGCATGCAGCCACTCGGTGCCCGCCTGATAAGCCTTAAAACGACCCGCATCCAGCGGCAGGTAAATCCCATCATTCATCCCGTAACAGGCAAAGACCAAATCCGGCCGCGTTTTGGCCAGCACCCGCGCCAGCCGCTCGTGCAAGTCCGGTCGCGGAAACTTCCCGCCCGCATGACCCGGCTCTGAAAGCCCCGAAACCGTCTCGCTTGGCAGGCCCACATCAATAATCTCCACCTTGGCGTCGGGAAACCGCGCCTTTTGATAAGCGGCAATATCCTCCACGTACTGACCGGCATACGTAATGCTGTCGCCCAGAAACACCACCCGTTTGACCGTCGGCGGAAATAAACTCACCGTGGGCTCCGCCGCCCGGCCTTGGCTGGTCAGAGCCACGAGGTACGCCAGCCATAGTGCCCGGATGCTTCTCAACAATGTTTTCATGGCCTCAACTTACCAACCGGAAATTATTTGGCCAGCAAAGTTGCACGGGGGAGTCACGAGCCGTCTCCGGTTCCTTGAAAATCCCCAGCCACGACACCCGAAACCCCTGCTTGGTAAAGAATTGTCGTCACCATTCTGTGACTTGATATAATCCGCAAACTCGCCATCATGCCTGGGTCGCCGCCTTATGTCTGTGCTTACGATCAGCACCCGGGTAATGGGGAAGCGCCAGCCGCTGGTGCCGGACTGGCAGGTTCCCTGGCCCCCGGACGAGCAAGATCCCGGCGAGCCGCTCACCCTCCGCCAACTCCTTACGCGGATTGTGCTCCAAGAAGTGGCCGCCTTCCAAGAGCGGCAGGAATCCCGGCAGCGCGTGCGTATTCTCACCGAGCGCGAGCTGGAGTCCGGCCTGGCCCGGGGCCGGGTGGACCCCGGCGGTCGGGATTTGCATCAGGCGGTCAATCCCGGGCACGCCGTCGCCACCGCCTTGCAAGCCTTCGAGGATGGCTTGTTCCTCGTCATTCTCGATGGCGCGGAACAGCGGGAGCTCGACCGCCAGATTTTTTTGCAACCCGACAGCCACCTCGTGTTTCTGCGCCTGGTCATGCTGGCGGGGGGATGATGGTTAAATCATAAAGGGAGGGAAAATATGCTCAAACCAGAATTGGCCAGTGAGGAACTCAAGCAGCACCTCAATAGTGATTGGGTGGCAGCGCGGCTGGCCGCGGCGGACAGCTTGTCCGGCAGCATGCGCGACACTGCGCGTTCCATTTTTGGGGCCGAGAAAAAGAGCGAAGCCGAGGGCCAGGCCGAAAGAGTGCAGCGCTTTTTGTTACTCGAAAAAGCGTTCAAGGAGATGGATGCCGCCGCGCGCCGGCAATTTTTTGACACCTGCCTCCCGGGTCTGGGCGGCCCCCTGGAAGGCGCCTGGCAATTGCTCGCCGGAGCGCCGTATCAAAGCGGATTCAATCGCAAACCCTTTCGCGCACCGAACCATCCCGAGACGCTCACCAACCGCCGCATCCACTGGTTTATGAATGTGCTGCGGCTGGTCGGACCCTACCAGCCAACCATCACCTGGCTGGCGGCCTGGGCTCCGCACATCGCCCGGTATGGTCAGGGGGATACGCTCGGTATCTTGCTGGCCGGGGCCATCGATGCCGGCGGCACCGAGGGGGAGGAAGTATTTCAAATCATTTGCGCCTCCGGCCGCAACGAGCATGAAATCGGCGGCATGGGCCGGCACGTCACCCGGGCCCTCTTGTGCGCCAGCCGGGTGGATGGCTGGGAATTTGTGGAAAAAATGCTGCTGGCCGCGCAGCGCGAGGAGGGCTTGCGGCAGGTCATCCTGGAAACCGTGGATGAGGCGCATCCGCAGGCGTTTCGCCGGATGTTGAAGTTGATTCTGGAACACAACCTGACCCGTTTCAGCGCCACCGTGCGGGCCTTCGATACTTGGCTGGGGTACCAATGGGAAGGCGCCAGCGCCGGGGGCGTAAATCAGACCATTGAAAAAATCTCACTGTATTTGGAAGATTCCGCCGCCCGCGCCGCCGCCTTGCAGGATCAGGATGCCGAACAGGTTTACCTCGCTCTGTGGACCCAGGCCTTTGATGATGCCGTGGCCACCGTGAAGCCCGCCACGGCGTTGCTCCAGCATGCCCAACCCGAACACCGCTATGTGGCCGCCCATTTGCTGGCCCAACTGGGCTTGCTGTCGTCCCAGAAAAATCTGCTGACAGTGCTGGACGATGCGGATTTGCGGGTGGCGACCCGGGCGTTTCAAGCGTTACGGCAAGGAGCGGATGGGCGGGTGCAGAAAGCCGATTTGTTTGAGCGGTTGGAGAAAATGGTGGAACGCTATCCCGCCAAACCTGAAAAATTAAAACCGGCGGTCTGGCCCTGGACGAGTGTCACCGTGTCCAGGGAACTGGCTGCCGACGCCCTGCCGGAAAACCTGGGTGAGCGTCCGCCCATTCGGCTGATTGTGCATCTGCCGCATATGGGTTCGCATGGGCGCCTGGCCACCCTCGGCAAGCTGACGGGGCAGGGGACCTGGGACACCGCCACCCGCGATACCTTGTTTGCGTTGGTGGGCGATGCCAGCCGGTCCGTGCGGGAGGCCGCTTTGCGCCATCTGGGTAAATGCCAGATTACCCCGGCGGAAGCCGCCCCGATGGAAGCCTTGCTGGACCGCAAAGCCGGGGATTTGCGCCGGGGCGCGCTCACCCTGCTGGCCCGGCAATCCGACAGCGATGCCCTAATCAGTGCCGACCGTCTGCTGGCCGCCAAGAGCCAGCCCCAACGCCAGGCGGGCCTGGAATTGCTGCGGGACTTGCAGGAGCACAAACGTTGCGTGGAGGAGGTTCGCCGCCGGGTCGAGGCGTATGCCGGGGCCCACCCCACCTTGAATGAGGCGGAGCAGCAGCAGGTTGAGTTGATCCTGGCCACGCGCACGGTCGCGGTTCCAAAGCTGGCCGATGCCTTGGGCCTGATACGCCACGAGGACCGGACCTGGGTGCCCGCACCGGTCGCCCGCGCGGTTTGCTTTCATACACCCGTGGCCAGACGCATTATTCAAGCGGTTGAAGGGCTTTTGATTGCCCATGCCCAAACGGTGGTCGAATATAAACAGGCCGATGGCGAATCCTGGTCTGGATTATTTTCCGATCTCAATTACTCCTTCCCCCATCCCGATCCCAAACTGTCTTATGCCGAAGACCGGGAGCATCTGCCGCTGGCGGCGGTCTGGGAGAATTGGTGGCAAACGCGCGGCTTGGAACTGCGGGATGTGGATGGCTTGGAACTTTTGCGGGCGATCGTCCGCTTTACCTTTAATCAGCAGCCTCGTTACTTGCAGGAAGCCCTGCCTGACTCGGTAAAAACTGTTTTGGGCGAAGTTGTCTCGGATGTGGAAATCGATCAAAGTTGGCGCATACCCCGCATTTTGCAGTGGTTGCTGCGCTTTGAGCCGCCCGCCGGCGCGGTGGGTTCAGCCTTGGATTTGGCGGAAAGCGCTCTGGCTTTGGTGCCTGCGGGTTTGTGGCATATGACGGTCGGGGAAGCGGACGAACTCAAGGAGTTGCAGGCCAAACTCCGGTTGCCCGGTCAAAAGGACTGGCAGGGTATTCATGCCCGAATGAGTGTGATCAAAGCTCCCTATCTGTGGCGCGAGGAGCACTCGCCCCATGGTCTTTGGCTGCAGGCAGCGCAGATACTCGCCCGCCTGGTTCCCCAACTCTGGAGTCCGGAACTGCAGGTCCGCTACTGGCGGTGCTTGCGCTGGGTGGATGAGCCGCTGCGGCCCCAGGAATCCGGCGGGAATTCCGGGAGGCTGAAAGCCTGCTGCCTGCCCCGCGACCGCGCCAATTTCGTCGAAACGTGTCAGGCCTATGCTGGCGGCGGGGCCACCGGGGCGGACCTACTTGAAGCTTTGTTGGGTGAGCATGAACCCGGCGGTTATTTCAGCCGCTCCGATTTTCACGAACTCCGGCAGGTCTCGGCGCGCAAACTGCCGGCAGAATTGACCGGTTTTGCCTTCCTGCCTCCCTTGGTGGAGCGCTGCCGCAAGCGCCTTCTGGAAGTGGAACTCACGCGCGGCGACCAGCCCACTGCCGCCTCCGCCCCGGCCTTGAGCCTGCGCCATGTCGAAGGCATCACCAACCTGACCGGCATACTGCGGACCCTGGGGAAACGAAACTTCACGCGCGGCTGGTCGCGGGATAATGAAAGCCTCGAAACCGTGATGAGTCATCTGACGCGCATCTGCTTTCCCGCGGCGGGGGAAACGGCGGAGGATTTTGGCCGGCTGACGAAGGCGGCGAAGATCAACGAGGAGCGCCTTGTGGATCTGGCGATATACGCACCGCAATGGGCGCAATTCGTCGAGGCCGCGCTGGGCTGGCCGTCCCTGACCGAGGCGGTCTGGTGGATTCACGCGCACACCAAGGGCGATGACTGGTCGGTGGACAAGGAAATTCGCGAGCTGTGGGAGGCGGACATGAATGCCCGCACATCGTTGAGCGCGGCCGACCTCGTGGAGGGGGCGGTGGATGTGCAATGGTTTCATCGCATTTACCAGGCCCTCGGTGCGAAACGGTGGAACGCCCTCTACGAGGCGGCGAAGCTGGCCTCCACCGGCGGCGGCCATGCCCGGGCACAACTCTTTGCCAATGCCATGCTGGGTGATGTTTCCAAACGGGAATTGGCGCAGCGCATCACCCAGAAGCGCCACCAGGACTCCGTGCGGGCGCTGGGGCTGCTGCCCTTGGCGGCCGGGGCGAAGCGCGCGACCGATTTGCTGGGCCGCTACCAGGTTATCCAGGAATTTCGCCGGAGCAGCAAGCAGTTTGGCTCGCAGCGGCAGGCCAGCGAGAAACGCGCCGCGCAAATCGGGCAGCAAAACCTGGCCCGTACCGCCGGTTTTGCCGATCCCATCCGGCTGGAATGGGCCATGGAAGCCCGGGCCGTGGAGGATCTGGCGGATGGTCCGATTGCCGTCACGGTGGAGGATGTTACGGTGTCGCTCGGGATCGATCCCTGGGGCGAAATCGAATTCAGCGTGGCCCGGGCCGGCAAAACCATTACTGACATCCCGGCCAAATTGAAGCAAGATCCCCGGATTGCCACCTTGCGCGAACGCAAAGTGCAACTGAAGCGTCAAGCCTCACGCATCCGGCCCTCGCTGGAACAATTCATGGTGCGGGGAGATGAATTCACGGTCGCCGAACTGCGTGATTTAATGAAGCATCCGCTCCTCGCGCCGATGTTGAAAAATCTCGTGATCATTGGCGAGGGCATCCTGGGGTATCCGGTGCATGACGGCCAGGCGCTCGAAAATCATGCGGGTGCCGTGGAAGCGATCAAAGCCGGGGAAAAATTGCGGATTGCTCATCCGCACGATTTGTTGCCGGCCGCCGAATGGCACCGCTGGCAGAAGGATTGCTTCGCCCGCGAACGCATTCAGCCCTTCAAACAGGTGTTTCGGGAGTATTATCCACTGGCGGGGGCGGAAAAAGAGCAGGCGGACATCTCGCGGCGCTATGCGGGCCATCAAGTTCAACCCCGGCAGGCGCTGGCGCTATTGAGCCAGCGCGGTTGGGTGTTTCATCCCCAGGAGGGCGTGCGCAAGACCTTCCATGAAGCCGGCCTGGTGGCCTGGCTGACCTTTGAAGAGGCCTTTAACACCCCGGCGGAAGTGGAGGGACTCACTCTGGAAGGGGTGGTGTTCACCCGGCGGGACGATGCCAAACACCTCCCGCTGGAACAACTCCCGCCCCGGTTGTTCAGCGAGACCATGCGGGACATGGATTTGGTGGTGAGCGTGGCCCACCGGGGCGGGGTGGATCCGGAGGCCAGTGCCAGCACGGTGGCAATGCGCGCCACGCTGGTGACGGAAACCACCCGGCTGCTCCAGCTGGCCAACGTGCAATTGAAAGATCGCTACGCCCTCATCCAGGGGCACCTCGGGGAATACAGTGTGCATCTGGGCAGCGCGGTCACCCGCAAAATGCCCGGGGAAATGATCTTCCTAATCCCGGTTCACAGCCAGCACCGGGGACGGTTGTTTCTGCCGTTTGCCGATGACGATCCCCGCACCGCGGAGGTTTTGAGCAAAGTGCTGCTCCTGGCCCGGGACCACGAGATCAAGGATCCGAACATTCTGGACCAGCTCCGTTGACGCAAGCCGGCTCGCCACCTCATTGCGCCGTCCGACCAGCCGCAGGGCGGGTTGCGCCGTCGGCGTGAGTAAATTCCTGTCTGCCCGTTAGATTGCCATCCCCCCCAAGAGTGGGAAACGGGAAGACTGGCCGCGAAAAAATCATGAAGTTGCAATGCCCGTGGAACCTTGGGAAATATTCGAACGGTTGGAAAAATTAACTCCTTCTCGTAACGAACCCGCCTAAACTTACACGCACGCGTCAGGATCCAATCCAACCGCAATCACCGTTGCCTCCTTCAAGGTCTCATGACCCGGTGTTTTGCAGACAAACCAATCCGACGCGTGCGTCGTAAAACCCCCTTAGAACAATCACTTGCTCATCTTCTGGCCGGCCTGGCGTTTAACATAATCCCCACGATCACTTAAACGCTCCGACCGACTACCCCACCCGTTCCGTCCAACCAAAATCTGAACACCTTTTCCACTAGCACATCATGTGCCATGTATCAGCCCTGCGCCTATTCCGATGAATCACCAATGATTCTGCCATTTCTCAAAAAACCCATCCCGCGAAACCACGGAAACGCGTGGCTTTTTTTAGCCACCCTGGCTAAAAAAGATGGTTAATCTCGCGCAGAAACCGCCCGATCCCGGCCTCCCGTGCGCCCCGAATTTTCCCGGTTTTTGCCACCAAATACCGGGCTTGTGAAAAAAATCACAATTTGACTTGCCTCGTTTTTTCAGGCCGTTTAGGCTCAACCTGTTTTTAGGACAGGCACCGCAATTTATGCAAACCAAAAGCGAATTTGGCTACAATTCCAAGATCGAAGGCGACGTGGTTTTAACCACCGTTGACGCCGCTTTGAACTGGTTTCGTGCCAACTCGGTCTGGCCGATGCCCATGGGTCTCGCCTGCTGCGCCATTGAATTGATGGCGGTCGGCGCCAGCCGCTTCGATATTTCCCGTTTCGGCTCCGAAGTCATGCGCTTTTCCCCGCGCCAGGCCGATTGCATGATCGTCGCCGGCACCGTCACTTACAAAATGGCCGCCGTCCTCAAGCGCGTGTACGACCAAATGCCCGAACCCAAGTGGGTCATCGCCATGGGCGCCTGCGCCTCCACCGGCGGCATGTATCGCAGTTACGCCGTGCTGCAGGGCGTTGACAACATCGTGCCCGTCGATATTTATATTTCCGGTTGTCCGCCCCGTCCCGAGGCCGTCCTGGACGCGCTGATTAAAATTCAAAAGAAAATCAGCACCCAGCCGGTCATCTCCAAAATGAACATCGTCAACCAGTTGACCGCTTCGGCAACCTCCTAATTCACCGTGGCTGCCCTCGAATCCGCCCAAAAACTCAAAGCCAAGTTCGGAGCCTTGCTCTCCGAACCGTCGGAATTTCGTGGTGAAATCTCCCTCACCCTCGCCGACGCGGAACAAATCTTCGAAGTTTGCTCCTTCGCGAAGCATCACGCCGGCTTCGATTACTTGGTGGACATCACCAGCATCGATAATTACGGCGCGGATCCCCGCTGGACGCTCGTGTACCATCTGCGCTCCGTTAAAAATAACGAGGAATTGCGCATCTCCACCTCCGTCTCCGAGGAAAAATCCGAATTGCCCAGCGTTTTGGGTGTCTGGCGCACGGTCAACTGGCACGAGCGCGAAATTTACGACATGATGGGCATCCGCTTCGCCGGCCATCCGGATCTTCGCCGCATCCTGATGTGGGAGGGGTATCCCTATTTCCCTCTGCGCAAAGATTTTCCCCTCGCAGGCAAACCCACGGACCTCCCCGGCGTGGCGTTTACCCAGCCGGCCCCCCTCGAAGGCGGTCCGTTCGTCACGGCACCCGGTCCGGATGCCATCTCTCGTGAACCGCGTGTTCGCACGCCCGAAAACTAATATTCATGGCCCGAGTTCAAGACATCGAAATACCGGATTCCGCCGCGCGCACCGCGCAGGCCGTTGAGGAATTGCAGGATATTGCCGGCGATCGCATGGTGCTGAACATGGGCCCCTCCCATCCGGCCACCCACGGCGTGCTCCGCATCCTGCTCGAACTGGATGGCGAAGTCATCACCAAGGCCGATCCGGACGTGGGGTACCTGCATCGCGGCGACGAAAAAATCGCCGAAAACATGACCTACACCCAGTTCATCCCGTACACGGATCGACTGGATTACCTCGCGCCCCTGGCCAATAACGTCGCCTACGCGCTCGCCGTTGAAAAGCTCCTCGGCATTCATGACAAGCTCCCGCCCCGCTGCCAGTACATTCGCGTCATGTGCGCCGAACTCGCCCGCATCTCCGCCCACTTGCTGGGCTTGGGCGCCTTCGCCATGGATACCGGTGCCGTCACCGTGTTCCTCCTGACGTTTACCGAACGCGAAAAAATTTACAATCTTGCCGAGGCCGCCAGCGGTGGCCGTTTGACCACCAGCTACACCCGCATCGGCGGGCTGGCCCGCGACATTCCCCCGAACTGGTGCGACATGTGCCGCCAGTTCCTCAAAGAATTTGCCGTGGCCTTGGCGGAGGCTAACACCCTCCTGACCCGCAACCGCATCTGGGTGGACCGCCTGCGTGACATCGGTGTCGTCTCCAAGGAGATGGCCATTAATTTCGGTTTTAGCGGACCCAATTTGCGCGGCAGCGGCGTGAATTACGACCTCCGCAAAAACCAGCCGTACCTCTGCTATAAGGATTTGGACTTCGACATTCCCGTTGGCAGTGTCGGCGATTGCTACGATCGTTATCTCGTCCGCATGGAAGAGATGGCCCAGAGCATGCGCATTATTGAGCAGTGCCTGGCTAAAATCCCCGGCGGCGACGAGAACAAGAGCAACGAGCCCGTGAATATTCAAGACGGCAAGATCACTTTGCCGCCCAAGAGCAAAGTGCTCTCCAGCATGGAGGAATTGATTCATCAATTCATGCTCGTCACCGAAGGCGTCAACGCGCCCCAGGGCGAGGTTTATTTTGGCCATGAAAATCCCAAGGGCGAACTGGGTTTTTACATCAACAGCCATGGCGGCGGCACCCCGTACCGCCTCAAAATCCGCTCGCCCAGCTTTATCAATTTGAGCATCGTGCCGGCCCTGTTCCCCGGCCATATGATCAGCGACGTGCCCGTGATTTTGGGCTCCTTGGATTTCGTGATGGGCGAGAGCGACCGTTAAGCATTGATTCAAACATGAGTTTTACTGTTCCAGCAAATTTGGCGGCGGAAGTTGACGAGCTGATCACGCATTATCCCGTGAAGCGCGCGGCCTCCCTCATGGTGCTGCACGCCATCCAGGAGCAATTCGGCTGGATTTCCCCGGAAGCCGTCGAATGGACCGCGGCCAAACTCGAGCTGCCGCCCATCAACATTCTGGAAATCCTGACCTTCTACCCCATGCTGCGCCAGCAGCCCATGGGCAAATATCAGATCAAGGTTTGCCGCACCCTGAGCTGCGCCCTCGGGGGTGCCTACGAACTGCACCATCACTTTTGTGCCAAACTCGGTCTGGACGCCCACAAGCACGGTCCCCAGACCACGGCCGATGGCAAATTTACGGTGGAGTTTGTCGAGTGCCTCGCCAGTTGCGGCACCGCTCCCGTCATGATGTGCAATGACGCCTTTTACGAAGGCGTCAGCCATAAAAAAGCGGATGATATTGTGGCGGGCTGTCCATAATGCGATACTATGGCCAATGGCAAGCAAACCAGAGCATGAAAGCAACAAGCCTGAAAGACTGGGAAAAAGTTTACCGCCGAATCAAACACGTTCGCGGGCTGGACGAGCACGGAAAAATTCTCTACGCGCGCAGTCTGGCCGCAACACCCGAAGAGCGCTGGCAGATGAACGAGACTTACCTCCGTTCTTTCGGCTTGTGGGGGCGCTCCGCGCTGAAAAAATTCGTTTCCAATTGATTGGTATGTCAGCCGCTGTCCTTCAAGGTGTTCCGGTGGTCACGCATGACGTTGACCTCTGGATCGATTTGCCGCCGCGCCAGTACATGAGCGCGGTCAAGGCGGCCTTGCGTGATGGTGCCACGATGGTTCGCAACACGGTCGTGGAATTGAGCGACGGTATGCTGGTAAATTTTATTTATAAAGTCTCCGGGCTCGGCGATTTCGCCTCGGAACTGCGCCAGGCCCGCAAGTTGCGGTTTCATGGCTGCCTGGTGCCGGTCATGCCTTTGACCTCCATCCGGAAAAGCAAGGCTGCCGTGATGCGGACGAAAGACGCGTCCCACATTCAGTATATTGATGAAACGCTCCGTTTGCGCCGCCAGGCCGGGGGGGGCAAAGCGTGAATTGCCGGTCTGAAATTGGAAATGCTGGATGGCTGCCCGACATGGATTTGAACCATGACAAGCAGATTCAGAGTCTGCTGTGCTACCGTTACACCATCGGGCAATCGAAGAACGTAGAAAATAGAGTTTTTTGAATAAGTGTCAAGCTGCTATGCCGCAAGAATACAAATTAATTTTGAAGCACGCCGATGAACCCGGTTACACACCGGACATTGATTGCTATCTGCGTCACGGTGGCTATGAGGGCCTCAAGAAGGCGCTCGCCATCCAGCCCAAGGACCTGCCCGACGGCAAGAAAATGTCCCCGCAGGAACAGATTCGTGAGGACGTCAAGGTTTCCGGCCTGCGCGGCCGGGGCGGCGCCGGTTTCTCCTGCGGCCTCAAATGGAGTTTCGTCGACCGCCGGAGTGGCAAGCCCATTTATCTGATTTGCAACGCCGATGAATCCGAGCCCGGCACTTTCAAGGACCGGCAGATCATGCACAAGGATCCGCACCAGTTGATCGAAGGCATGATCATTTCCTGCTTCGCCAATGACGTGCATCTCGCCTACATCTACATTCGCGGCGAAATGCCCGAGGGCGCGAAGATTCTCATCAAGGCGCTCGCCGAGGCCCGGGCCAAAAATTTCCTGGGCAAAAACATTCTGGGCACCGGCTACGACCTGGAAATGTACGTCCATCGCGGCGCTGGTGCTTACATCTGCGGCGAGGAAACCGGCCTGATCGAATCGCTCGAAGGCAAGCGCCCCTATCCCCGCATCAAGCCCCCGTATTTCCCGGCCGTGCTCGGCCTGTGGATGTGCCCCACCATCGTGAACAACGTCGAAACCCTCTGCAATGTGAAGCACATTGTGGAAATGGGCGGCGCCAATTTCGCGAAATTAGGCACCCCGAACAACACCGGCACCCGCATCGTCAGCCTCAGCGGCCAGGTCAAGCGCCCCGGTTATTACGAAATTGAAGTTGGCAAAGCCACCCTCGGCGAGCTCATCAACGACCCGAAATTCGGCGGCGGCCTCCGCGACGGGCGCAAATTGAAGGCCATCATCCCCGGCGGCTCCTCCTCCAAGGTCCTCAAGGCCGGCGAGAAGTTCAAACTCAAGAAAAAGGACGCCGAGGGCAGGGAAGTGCTCGTCGAAACCGACATGCTCGACCTCCCCTACGACTTCGATTCCCTGGCCCAGGCCGGCACCATGAGCGGCTCCAGCGCGATTATCGTGATGGATGATTCCGTTGATATTGTTGAAACTTTGGCGAATTTAAGCGAATTTTACGCCCACGAAAGCTGCGGCCAGTGCACCCCCTGCCGCGAAGGGGCATTGTGGATGAACAAAGCGCTCCAGCGCATGGCCCACGGCCAGGGCCGCGCGGGCGATGCCGATTATTTAGTGAAGATCGCCGATAACATTCCCGGCGGACGCACCATCTGCGCCTTTGGCGAGGCCTGCTCCTGGCCCGTGCAAAGTTTTGTCGGGAAGTTCAAGGATGAATTTGTCGCCAAGGGCGTCGCGGATGAAGCGCGCCGGGCGAAGGAAGTTGCCGCCCCGGGCGAAATCAAACAATTGGCCGGGGCGCATTGATGATTTGTAATGCCCAAACTATATGAGTATTTTGGGCTGGTGGTGTTTTTTTACACGAATGAGCATGAACCCATCCATGTTCATGGTGAGTTTCAGGGCGGTTACGCCCGCGCGCAATTTGTAATAAAAGATGGGAAAGTATCGCGGATCGTTTTTTCTGAAATAAATGGAAAACGACCTCTGCCAGCAGCCAAAATGAAAGATTTTCGGATGTTGGTAAAAGCTAAAGCGGATGATATTGTCCAGCGTTGGATTGACTGTTTTGTTTTTAACAAGCAGATCCGGCCGGAAATGATCAACCGGAAATTAAAATGAAAACACAGATGACAAATTATTTGGAAATTGTCGGGGCGGATTACGCCACCGGCTACCAAATTCGTCTGTCTTTCAACAATGGTACGCAGCGGATGATGGATTTTGAGCCTTTTTTGCGCAAGGCCACCAACCCGGATATTACGAAATATCGGCAGCTCCGGAATTTTAAGAAATTTCATCTGCATTATGGCGATTTGATGTGGGGAGATTTTGAAATGATTTTCCCGATTGAGGCTCTGTATCAGGGCAAAATTTGATTTAAACCAGCAATGTCCACCACCGCCACCACCGAACCGAAACCCGCCGCGCCTGCGATTGAAAAAATCAAGGTGAAGGTGGACGGCCGCGAAATCGAAGTGCCCAAGCTGATGCCCGACTGGACGGGCAAGCTCACGCCCACCACGATGATTCAGGCGTGCGAACTGGCGAAAACCGACGTTCCGCATTATTGCTATCATCCCAAACTCCCCATCGCCGGCAACTGCCGCATGTGTCTCGTGGAGTTTGGCACCCCGGCCCTCGGCCCGGACCGCAAGCCGGTCTTGAATCCCGACGGCTCCGCCAAGATTGCCAAGTCTCCGCGCCCTGCGATCGCCTGCGCCACCCCGATCTCGCCGGGCATGGAAATTTACAATAACACTCCCGCCGTGAAGCAAATGCGCGAGGGTGTGCTGGAGTTCCTGCTCATCAATCATCCGCTCGACTGTCCGATTTGCGATCAAGCCGGCGAATGCAAGTTGCAGGAATATTCCGTGGATTACGGCCAGAGCGCCAGCCGCTTCGTCGAGGCCAAGGTGCACAAGCCCAAGGCGGTTGACCTCGGACCGCGCATCATGCTCGATGACGAGCGCTGCATTCTGTGCACCCGCTGTGTGCGGTTTACCCGGGACATTGCCGGCGATGACAAGCTTGGCATTGTTAATCGCGGCTCCTACAACACCATCGCCGCCTATCCCGGCACTCAATTTGACAATAATTACACACTGAACACGGTGGATATCTGTCCCGTGGGCGCGCTGACCTCCAAGGATTTCCGTTTCCAAATGCGCGTCTGGTTCCTTAAGGAGACCAAGAGTCTCTGCAACAGTTGCGGCACCGGGTGCAACGTTCTCGTCAGTTCACGCGAAGAGAAGATGTACCGTTACACCCCGCGTGAAAACGATGCCGTGAATGGTCCGTGGATGTGCGACGCCGGCCGGTTGAATTACAAGTGGGTGCACAGTGAAAACCGTCTGAAGGATGTGCTCAAGCGCGCGGTCGGGCAGGGGACCCAGGTCAAAACCACCTGGCTCACCGCCATCAGTGAAATTTCCGACCTGTTGAAACGCACGCCCGTCGGCTCCGTGGCCATCATCGCCTCGGCCAAACAGACCAACGAAGAATTATACCTGCTGGCCAAATTGAAAACCAAGCTGGGAGCCGTGAGTGATTCCGTGGAACACACGGGAGCGGCGGACCGGCTGCTGGTCAGTGCCGACAAAAATCCCAACACCAATGGTGCCCGGTTGAACGGCATTTGTTTCACGGAGATCGGCTCCAACCTCCCGCAGATTGCCCAGGGCATTGCGAGCGGCAAAATCAAAACCCTCGTGGTTTTTGGTGAGGACGTGACCACGCAGGGCATTGGCCCCGATTTGCTCGCCAAACTCGACACGCTCATCGTCAGCGATATTTTGTCCACCCCCACCACCCAACTGGCGCATTATGTGCTCCCGGGCGCCGCGCATGTGGAAAAGCGCGGCTCCTTCACCAACACCAAGGGGCGGGTGCAGAAGTTTATGAAGGCCATTGAAGCCCCCGGCGATGCCCGGCCGGAATGGGAGTTTTTACACGACCTCGTGCTCAATGTCACCGGCCTAAACGGTTATGTGACCATCGAAGGGTTGTTCAATCAAATGGCCGCCGAGGTCCCGGGCTTTGCCGGGCTGACCTGGGCCGGCCTGGGGGACACGGGTGTGACGGTGACTATTTAACATGAACTGGAATTTCATCATTTTCAGTTTGGTCAAGCTGGCGGTAATCGTCGGCGTGGTGCAGGGTCTCGTCGCTTACTCCGTCTTGGCCGAGCGCAAAATTTCCGCCTGGATTCAGGACCGTGTCGGTCCCAACCGGACGGCCCCGCCGTTTATGAAATACGTGCCGGTGCTCGGTCCGTTGCTCACGCGGTTGGGCATGTTTCAGCCGCTCGCGGATGGTCTTAAATTTCTCCTGAAAGAAGACTTTACCCCGGCGGGCGTGCGCAAAATTTATTTCTGGCTCGCCCCGGCGCTGGCGGTGATTCCCGCCATGCTCACCGTGGCCGTGATCCCCTTTGGCTCCAATCTGGGGGCTCAGAAAATGGTGATGGCGGATCTGAATGTCGGTATTTTGTACACGTTCGGCATTGTCTCGCTGGGCGTTTACGGCATCGTGCTCGCCGGTTATGCGGCAAATTCCAAATATCCCTTCCTGGGTGGCATTCGCTCCAGTGCCCAGATGATTTCCTACGAATTGTCCATGGGCATGTCGGTCATCCCCGTGCTGATGATCGCCGGCAATTTGAATTTGAGCACGATCATTGGCTGGCAGGCCGCCAACGGCTGGCTGGTGTTGTATTCGCCGCTCTCGTTCTTCATCTTCCTGGTGGCCTCGTTTGCCGAAACCAACCGCTTGCCGTTCGATTTGCCGGAAGCTGAAACCGAACTGGTGGGTGGTTATCACACGGAATACAGTTCGATGAAATTCGCGCTGTTTTTCCTCGCGGAATACTCTAACATGGTCGCGTCGTCCGCCATGATGGTGACGTTGTTCTTCGGTGGCTGGACGCTGCCCTTCTGGGGTTTGGACCATCCGGCGACAAGTTTGCTCCTGGGCGTGGCCCATATCGTGGTCTTCATGGTGAAGATGCTCGCCTTCATGGTGCTCTTTATCTGGGTGCGCTGGATGTTCCCGCGTTTTCGCTACGACCAGTTGATGGACTTGGGTTGGCGCCGCTTTTTGCCGCTGGCGCTGTTTAATATTTTGGTGACGGCCATTTGGATGTGGATGCGAGCGAAATGACAATTCAATGCCAACAGTTTTGCGAGTCAACGGTTATCGCGTCGGCTTTTTCAGTGCCGATGGTGATGAGCCGCCTCACGTCCATGTGGACAAGGGCGGCAATCAGGCAAAATTTTGGCTGGAACCGCTGCAACTCGCGAAAGACGCCGGTTTTTCGCGGCGCGAACTCAACGAAATTTACGACCTCCTGCGCGCGCACCGGCAGGGACTGCTAAATGCCTGGCATGAATACTTTGAATGACATTCGCATTATGCGCATCAGCAGCACTGAGGACACCTTGCGGGCGGATTTTGACGATGGTCGGTCGGTCGACCTGCCCTTGCAATGGTTCCCGCGACTGTTCCGGGCCACGCAGGCGCAGCGCGATCATTACGAACTTTTGGGACGTGGTTTTGGGGTTCATTGGCCGGACGTGGATGAGGATTTGAGCGCCTCGGGACTTGCTCTGGGCAAGCCCTCGATTGAATTCCTCAAACAACAACGCAAACCGGAGGCGGCAATAGTATGATTGTAAATCGCAGACCATTAACGTTTTGGGAAAAGCTTTACCTGCCGGCCATCGTTGGCGGCCTGAAGGTGACGCTCAAGCATGCTTATTCCACCTTGATCCAGCGCAAGGTGGTCACCATGGAATATCCGGAGCAGAAATGGACCCTGCCGCCCAATTACCGTGGCGCTCCCTACCTGGTCAAGGATCAGGAAGGCAGCACCAAGTGCGTGAGCTGCCAGTTGTGCGAATTTGTCTGCCCGCCAAAGGCCATTCGCATCACCCCGCCCGGTTCGGTTGGGCAAAAAGCTGACCGCACCAACGCGGAAAAAATGCCGCTTGAGTTCGAAATCAACATGCTGCGGTGCATTTACTGCGGCTTTTGCCAGGAAGTCTGCCCCGAAGAGGCGATTTTCCTCCAAAATGATTATTCCATCACCTCCACCTCCCGCGAGGAATTGATTTACAACAAGGAAAAATTGCTGGCCCTCGGCGGCGAGCATGGCGGCATTCAAAAGTGGAAGCACAAGCTGGAGGAAGCCAAAGCCCAGGAAAATTTCCCCGTCAAAGTTTAATCATCAATTACATGGGACTTCCCGACATTTTGTTTTATGTGTTCGCGGCGTTTACGCTGCTGTTCGGCCTCTTGGTCGTCGCGAATCCTTTCAGCCGCAACCCGGTCACCAGCGCGATGTTTCTCGTGTTGACGATCATTTCCATGGCCTGCCTGTTTGTGCTGCTCAATGCCTTTTTCCTGGCGGCGGTCCAGATTATCGTTTACGCCGGGGCGGTGATGGTCTTGTTCGTCTTCGTCATCATGTTGATGGATTTGAAAGAGGAGGAACGCCGCCGCATCAAGACGTTTGGGGTGGTGACCGGCATCGTTTCGGTGGGCATTATTCTTTCCGTTTTCCTGAAATCACTCCTCGGGTGCGGTGACAGTTGCAGCCTCCCCGCCGTCGCCGGTGCGGCCCCTGTGGTGGAAGGCGACGCGCATTCGCTCGGCCTGCTGCTCTTCACCAAATACGACCTGCCCTTTGAAGTCATCTCGGTGCTCCTGCTGGTGGCCATGATCGGGGTGATCACCCTGAGCAAAAAGGATTTGAAATAACATGCAAGTGGGACTCCAACATTATCTGGTGGTCAGCGCGCTTCTGTTTGCGACGGGCCTGCTGGGTGTCATCATCCGGCGCAACCTGCTGGTCATGTACCTGTCACTCGAATTGATGCTCAACGCCGCCAACCTGGCGCTGGTCTCCTTCTCCCGTTTTAAAAATAGTCTCGACGGCCAGGTACTCGTGTTTTTTATCATCACGGTGGCGGCGGCCGAAGTGGCCGTGGGCCTCGCCTTGATTGTCGCGCTCTATCGCAAGCGCCAGTCCGCGCACGTGGAAGACCTCACTTCGATGAAACTCTGACGGATGAACTACGCTAACTTACCTTGGATTATTCTGTTCCTGCCGCTGGCGGCTGCCACGGTGATCGCCCTCTTTACCCTGGGCAATCGCACGCTGAGCGCTCTCCTGTCCATCGGCGCGATCGTCACCGGTTTCATTCTTACCGTCGCCTTTATTGCCGGCAACGGCTTTCATCCCGCTGTTTCGGAAACCTCCGCCACCTGGCTGTCCATCGGCACTCTCCAGGCGGATTTCGGCCTCAAGCTCGATGCGCTCAGCCTGATGATGCTGTTGATCGTCACCGGCGTCGGCGGGGCGATTCATATTTATTCGTTTGGGTACATGCACGAGGACCGCAGCATGGCCCGGTTCTTTGCCTTTCTGAGCCTGTTCACCTTCTCCATGCTGGGCATCGTGCTGGCCAACAACTTCCTGCAAATGTTCATTTTCTGGGAATTGGTCGGGGTTTCCAGCTATCTGCTCATCGGCTTCTGGTTTGAAAAGCCCAGCGCCGGCGACGCCGCTAAAAAAGCCTTCATCACCAACCGCCTCGGCGATTTTGGTTTCATGCTCGGCATCCTCCTGGTCTGGGGCTTGCTGGGTTCCCTCAATTTCGGTGAATTGGCCGCCGCCATGAAAGCCAATCCCGCCGCCCTCGGCACCGCCGCCACCGCGGCCGGCCTGCTCGTCTTCTGCGGCGCGGTCGGCAAATCCGCCCAATTCCCGCTGCACGTCTGGCTCGCGGACGCCATGGAAGGCCCCACCCCGGTTTCCGCCTTGATCCATGCCGCCACGATGGTGGCTGCCGGTGTTTACATGTTGTGCCGGATTTTCTTCCTCCTGAATGCGGATGCCCTCCATGTGATTTCCTACGTGGGTGGTTTTACCGCCCTGCTCGCCGCCCTGATCGCTGTCCAGCAAAACGACATCAAGCGGATTCTGGCTTACTCCACCTTGTCCCAACTCGGTTACATGGTCATGTCCGTCGGCCTCTCCGGCGAAACTCCGGCGATGTTCCATTTGACGACCCACGCCTTCTTCAAAGCGCTGTTGTTCCTCGGGGCGGGCTCGGTTATTCACGGTCTGCACGAGGAACAGGACATTTGGAAAATGGGCGGGTTGAAGAAACACATGCCGATTACGTTCTGGACCTTTATTATTGGCACCCTGGCCCTCAGTGGCGTGCCACCGTTCGCGGGCTTTTACTCCAAGGATTCGATCCTGGGCCAGGCGCTTGCCCAGCATGATTATCTCTTGTTCGGCGTGGCTGTCTTTGTCGCCGGGTTGACCACGTTCTACATGTTCCGTTTGTTCTTCGTCGCTTTCCTCGGCGAGCCCCGCACGGAAAAAGCCAAACATGCCCACGAATCTCCCGCTGTCATGACCGGTCCGCTGGTGGTTCTCTCGGTGCTGGCCGTGGTGGGCGGTTTCATTGGTATCACGACCATTTACAATTCGCAATTCACCCCGGACGCGGAAAAATTGACCGTGGCTCAGCAACTCTTGGAACCCTTGCACAATATTGTGCCCATGCTGCTCGGCATCGGTGCCGTTGCGGTAGGATTGTTTGCTGCCTACACTCTCTACGGCAGGACGGAGTCAGACCCGTTGCCCGCCAAATTGGGTGGCCTGGCCACCGCCATGAAGAATCGTTTCTATTTCGACGAATTGTACGAGGCCACCTTCATCCGCCTGCACGATGGCCTGGCGGCGGTCGCCGACTTCATCGACCGCTGGTTGGTCGAGGGCCTGTGCATTGGTTTTATACGGGGCGGCACCGACTTGTCCGGCCGTACCTTGCGCCTGCTGCAAACTGGTAATCTTCAGACCTATGCCTTCCTGTTCACGCTGGGCGTGGCGGTGGTGCTTTACCTGATGTTGGGAAAATAATTTGCGATGTCCATATTGACTTACATTTCGGGATGGCCGCTTCTGGCGGCGTTGTTACTGGTGTTCGTGCCCGCCAATTACCGGGTCATCATCCGGTTCGTGGCGTTGGTCGCGACGTTTATCTCCATGGCGCTCGCCATTTGCATGTTCTGGCATTTCAAGGCCGGGCAGACCGGTTTCCAATTTGAGCAGCAAGTTCCCTGGGTGGATTCCCTGGGCATTAGTTACCATGTCGGCGTGGACGGTTTAAATGTGGGACTCATCCTGATGGGCGCGATTGTGGGTTTTGCGGCGGCCTGCTGTTCCTGGGAAATTGAACGCCGGGAAAAGGAGTTCTACATCCTCCTGCTTCTCATGACCGGCGGTATTCTGGGTGCCTTTGCCTCCCTAGACATGTTCTTCTTCTATTTCCTCCACGAACTGGCGTTGGTGCCGACGTTTATCATGATCGGCGTCTGGGGCCGGGGTGAGCGCAAAAATTACGCCACCTTCCAAATCACGTTGTATTTGAGCATCGGTGCGTTGCTGGCCTTGATTGGCTTGATCGCCCTCTACGTTCAAATGGGCGCCCATACGTTTGACATCCCGGCGTTGATTAAATATGCCCAGGATCCTCACAATAGTCTCTCCCTGAAAGCTCAAAACTTCATCTTCCCCTTGCTCTTGTTTGGCTTCGGCATTCTAGTCTCGCTCTGGCCTTTTCATTCCTGGGCTCCCCTGGGTTACGGGTCCGCCCCCGCGCCCACGGCCATGTTGCATGCCGGTGTGCTCAAAAAATTCGGCATTTACGGTTTGATTCGCATCGCCCTCCCGCTGCTGCCCCAAGCCGCCCAGGGCTATGTGCAGATCATTGCCTGGCTCGCCCTCGGGAACATTATCTATGTGGGATTTGTGGCGATGCGCCAGCGGGACTTAAATTTGCTTGTTGGCAATTCCAGCGTGGCGCACATGGGCTTTATTTTCCTCGGCATTGCCAGCCTCAACCTCATTGGCATCACCGGGGCCGTCCTGATCATGGTCGCCCATGGGTTCCTCGCCGCCCTGACCTTCGCCTTGAGCGGCTATATCTTTAAAACCACCGGCACGCTGGAAATTAGTGAACTCGGTGGCCTCTGCCGCAAACTGCCCTTCATCGGCACCGCCCTTTTAATGGCGGCCATGGCTGGTTGCGGCCTGCCGGGCTTTGCCAATTTCGTCGGCGAAGCCACCGTGTTCTTTGGTGCTTGGAGTCAGCCCGCTCTCCACACCGCCACCGTTCTGGCCGTCTGGGGCGCGCTCGTGATTGGCGCTGTTTACATGACGCGCGCCATTCGTAATGTCCTCCACGGTCCCCTCCCGCAAAAGTTTAACCAGCTCGCCGATGCCGCCAATCTGTGGCGCAAGCTTCCCTACGCCCTCCTGCTGGTGAGTCTCTTCCTGTTTGGCTGCTTTCCCAAGTTGCTCACGGATAAAATTGAGCCGGATGTAAAACCCATCGTCACCATGGCCACGCAGGCGCGGGCCGGTGTCCTGCCGGTCGCCTTGAATTCAACCCCGGCTATTTCAAATTGATGAACGCCTCCTTGATGAGTTTGGAAATTTCGGTTTTGGCCCTCGGCTTGTTGCTGATGCTGGCTGATTTGTTCATGCCGGTGGAACGCCGTCCGTTCCTCGGTTTCGCCGCCATTGCCGCCCTCACCGCCTTGCTGATTGCCAGTTTCAGCGGCTACGGCAGTTGCAGCATCTCCGGCACCGCCTTCAATGGCATGTTTGTGAACGACGCCCTGTCGCTCTTCTTCAAACGCTTTTTCATTATTGCCGCCATTTTGGTTCTGTTTGTTGCCGTTCAGTTTGCCGACCGCATTGCCGTCGGCATTGGCGAATATTATTCGCTGATTGTTTTCGCCCTGGCCGGCATGTTGTTTGCCGCCTCCGCCAACAATTTTGCCATGCTGTTCGTGGCCATTGAATTGATCACCGTCACGTTCTACGTGCTGGTCAGTTTCCAACGCGGCCGCATCGCCTCGCTGGAAGCCGGGGTCAAATATCTCATTTTGGGCGCCCTCTCCTCGTCTTTCATGGTTTACGGTATCGCCCTTATCTGGGGAACCACCGGTAAATTGAACTTTAACGAGCTGGCGGCGGTCGCCAACCAATACACCGGCGAAAAAATCTTCCTCTTGGGCGTGTTGCTTGTGGTTGTCGGTCTCGGGTTCAAAATCGCCGCTTTCCCGTTCCAAATCTGGGCGCCGGATGTTTATCAAGGTGCGCCCACCCCGACCACCGCCTTTCTGGCGATCGGCTCCAAAGCCGCCGGTTTTGTGCTCTTGCTCCGCGTCCTGTTCGTGGCTCTGCCCGTCGTGGCCGCCCATTGGGTCAACCTGCTGATTGTCATGTCCGCCATTACGATCCTTTACGGCAATCTCTGCGCCATTCCCCAGCGCAATCTGAAGCGCTTGATGGGTTATTCCAGCATTGCTCATGCGGGTTATTTGCTCCTGGGTGTGGCGGCTATCGCTGGCAACGTTCACGACGCCACGGCGGGCGGTGCGGCCATTCTTTATTATCTGGCCGGCTATTTGTTCACGGTGATTGCCTCCTTCACGGTGATTACCTTGGTGGTCCGCAAATCTGACACCGAGGATATTTCCGTGCTTGCCGGACTCTACCAGCGCTCTCCCTTGCTGGCGGCCACCATGACCGTTGCCATGGTCTCGCTGGCGGGCATTCCCCCCTTGGCCGGTTTCTTTGGCAAATTCCTCCTGCTCAAGTCCGTCGTTGCCCTCGGCGCGGTCAACCAAGGATACTATTGTCTGGTCTTCACTGCCCTCGCGGGTGTCGTGATCTCCTTGTATTATTATTTTGGGGTCGTCCGGGCGATTTACTTCTCCAAAGATGTCACTGACCTCTCCCCCATCGCCGTCTCCGGTTCGGCCAAAATCTGCATCTGGCTCAGTCTGGCCGGTATCCTCTGGCTTGGCATCTTCCCCAACACGGTCCTGAACCTGGCCGCGGAAGCCGCCAAGGTCCTGAGCAGCTAGTCCGCCCCAGCCCGGCTCTCATCGGGAAGCATCGCAACCTCCGCTCACCGGTTAAAATTTTCTTTTGACAGCGGCCCGCCATATGCTATTATTGTGAGTAGTCATGACCGTCGGGTTCTGACTCCGCTGGCCGGTATAAGTGGTTCCAGGCCGGCGGAATGAGGCTCTTTGACATCTTCCCCGAACCGGGGTGCCAGGGAATGTTTTGGTGCAACCTTATGAATTTAAGACGCTTAACAAATTAACCAATTAACGATTTAACCAGTAAGCCCACAATCTTCAAGTTTCGCGTAGTTGTCTCCCCGCCTCCCCTGGTCTAAATTCCCCCCATGCCAGTTTTTCTGGAATGTCAACGGTGCACCGCCTGCTGTCGCTGGCCCGGCCAGGTGCGCCTGACCGATGCTGAAATCACCCGCCTCGC
Source organism: uncultured Verrucomicrobia subdivision 3 bacterium (assembly GCA_903895255.1). Taxonomy (GTDB): domain Bacteria; phylum Verrucomicrobiota; class Verrucomicrobiia; order Limisphaerales; family UBA11358; genus UBA11358. The sequence goes on along the minus strand of CAITTG010000066.1, from coordinate 29 downwards.
CGCTTTCAAGGGCCTCACCGAGGTGGCCT
>CAITTG010000065.1 GCA_903895255.1 uncultured Verrucomicrobia subdivision 3 bacterium | reverse complement strand
TCTGGAAAGGGTGAAAACTTGAAAAAAATGGCGCACCAACTGGTTCACGATCAAACGCCGGCCCAAACCTTGCCAACCCTCCGTTTTTATCTGCGTTCATCTGCGTCTATCTGCGGTTAAAATGAATTGTTCCGGCTAAGCTCACGATATTATCGCCCCGCCCGAAGCCCTACACCTCAAACACAAACAGCTTGGGATCCAGCCGCAACCGGGCCCCATAAATCCCCGCCGGATCCTCCTTGCCCACCGAAATAACCATCGTAATCGTGGCCTCGCGGCCCAGCCCCAGAATCCGCTTCACCCGCTGCTCGTCAAACCCCTCCATGGGACACGTCGAATAGCCCTGCGCCGTGATGGCCAGCATGAAATTCTCACAGGCCAGCGCCACCGTCTTGTTCAGCATGCCTTGTAGTCGCGTCCGCGAAAACGGCCCGCGCGGCACCGGCCGAAACCAGCCCACAATCGGAAACACCAGCCGCTTCAGGAGGCCCGTCACCCCCAGCCAGCCATGGGTGTAAAACAGTGGTACAATTTTTTGGTAATAATCCAGTTGCTGTTTCGCCGGATTCCCGCGTTGGTGCAGGACATCCAAAATCAGTTTCCGATTCCGCCGCCACGTGTCGGTGCGGGCCACAAAAACCACCAACTCCGCCGCCGTGGCCGCCGTGGCCTGATCCAAACACGCCGTCACCAGTCGCGCCTTTTTCTCCGCGCTCGTGACCCAATAAAATTCCCAAGGCTGCAGATTGGAGCTGTTCGGCGCCAGCAGCGCCGCTTGCAACGCCTTCTCCATCACCGCCCGCGGCACGGCCTCCTTCAAATACTTCCGCACCGACCGCCTCGTCTCAATCGCCTCGAACAGGTTCATACATTTATTCCGAAGTTCTAATCAGGGCTAAAATACCCAATGCCACTCCGCCCGGTCCGCTCTGGGGCGCCTCAATTTCTGTCTTCGGGCTGTAAGCCCGTCATGTTATAGCCCGGGCTGGCGGCCCGGGTAAAAGCCATCATAAACCATATTGCCCTGTAAGGGTGGGAAAGTTTTTTTGCACCAAGTTGCGAAATTCTGAATCTTGGCGGTTGGCATTTGAACGTTTCTCACGTCGCACTCAGCCGCTGCACCGGCTTTTCAAACAACCTCCGGTGCGCCTCCGCCAGAATTCCGGGAATCCGCGCTGCAAACGGACTCGCCCGCAACGCCCCCGTCAAATCCAGTTCGGCCAGCTTGGCCGCGTTTTCCCCGGGGAACCAGTGCTCCGCCTGGCCCAGCAGGTTGTACCGCATCTTGCCCCACGCTTCGAGGTCCAGCGCCTTCGCATAGGTCCACAACCGCAGGATTTCCGAAATGTTCACGTTGCCGGGCACCTCGCCGTAATTCGGCAGCCCCTCGGACCAGCGCGCGTGCCAGTCCGCCCCCACCACCCGGTCAATTTCCGCCCGCAACCGTGCTTCAATCGGCGCAATCGTCGCGGGAATCTGATCGTAAAACTCCAAGGCCTTCACGTGCTCATCAAAATCCCCCGGCCGCGCCGCCCCGCAACTCAGGGTGTGCACTTCCGGCCGCGCCAGACAGTACAGGTCGTTGAAGGCCATCGGCGACAGGGGCGCGCAGAGGGCCACGAGCTTCTGGGGCGGTTCATACAGCTTCCCGCCCTTGTCGTTCGGGCTGATGATGAAAACGCCCATGTCCTGCCGCCGGGCGGCCAGGACGGCATTCCAGTTCAGGTCATTGACGAAATACCAGTGCAAATTGACATAATCGAACTCCCCGGTGTTGATCGCCGCCTCGATCACATCCGGCGTGGCGTGGGTGGAAAAACCAATAAACCGCACCCGGCCATCCTTCTGCAACTGCCGGGCCGCCGCCAAACACCCGTTTTTGCCCACCGACCAGTCCAGCAACTCCTGGTTGTTAATCCCGTGCAGCGAGAGCAAATCCACGTGGTCCAGCTTCAGATACGCCATGGAAGTCTCGAAAGTCTCCAGAAATTCTTTGGCTGTGGCCTTTGGGGCCACCTTCGTCTGCACGATGATCTTGTCCCGGGGCAGCTTGGGCAGCACCGCGCCCAGTTGCATCTCCGAGGAGCCATAGCCACGCGCGGTCTCGATGTGATTGATGCCCAGTTCCACCGAACGATGGATGGTGGCCTCCAGATTCTCCTGATTGGCCCGCGGCACATCCTTGGGGTCCACGTCCTGCCATTTGTACTGGTAACGCATGCCCCCGCAGGAAAATACCGGCATGGACAGTTCCGTGCGGCCAAAGCGGCGATATTTCATGCCTGCGAACATAGGTCAACCTGCCAAAAATGGCAAGCCACCGGGCATTCACGCTTCGCTCACCAGGCGGGCACTCATTAACTTGCAAATCTCCATATATTTTGCAATGGTTTGATTATGAGCGAGATTATCTTTGAAGTTCAGGAAGCCGAGGAAGGCGGTTATGCTGCCCGGGCGCTGGGTTTCGATATTTTCACGGAGGCGAACACGATCGCGGAGTTGCATAAAAATGTGCGTGAAGCGACGGATTGTCACTTCGATGAAACCATGGCGGCTCCGAAACTCATCCGCTTGCATTTTGTGCGCGATGAAGTCCTGGCAAGATAGATGAGACTGCCTCGTGATGTTTCCAGCCGGGAACTCGGCAAGGCCCTGGCTAAATTGGGGTATGTGTCAACTCGCCAGCGTGGTTCACACGCACGCCACACCACTCAGATTCATGGCGAGCATCACATCACGATTCCTGGCCATAATCCGATCAGTTCTGGTACCTTGAGAGGCATTCTCCGGGCCGTGGCGGCACATCATGGAATTTCCATGGATGAACTATTGAACGAGTTGGATTTGTAAACATGGAGTTGCCCGGTTACCTCGTCTTGGAAGGGTGGTGTGATGGAGCGCAACTTTCAGATTAACAGCATTTTAAATATTTTTCCGGAGTGAAATCCTGGCGGCATTGACTTGGCCATAGGCTGTCGCTCCAGCCTGTCCACTGTTGCTTTGGCGAAGATGGACTGCCAGCCGACATGGCCGCCAGAGTTGCCAGCCAAGCCATCCTCCGGCAGAAATGCTCAAGTCAACCGCTCTTGGAAGAATGCTGCCTCTCCCTCGCGACCAGCAAAAAATTAAAAAATCGCGCTTGCCATGCGGGAATGCGCCACGTATAGTTCATGCTCTTTTGCAACTGAATTAAGATTTTTTTATGCGTCGCCCAAAAGGTATCAAAACGAAGAAGGCCGCGGCCAAGCGGTTCAAGATCACGGCCACCGGCAAGGTCCTGCGTCGTCACGCGGGAATTCGCCACTTGGCTCAAACCAAGTCGCCCAAGCGCCGTCGCGCGCTCGGCAAGGCCGCCGTGGTGGACTCCACCGACGCGTACCGCATCACCCAGAGCATGCCTTTCAGCCACCGTGGCTAAGCCGGCGCTCCCAACCTCCAACCACTTAACTTTTTAACCATTAATTAATTATGCGTGTTACTAACGGGCCAGCCTCCCGCAAACGTCGTAAACGGATGTTGACCGCCGCGAAGGGTTTTCGCATGAAGCGGTCCAAACTCTACCGCTACGCCTCCGATGCCGTTGACCACGGCCGCCAGTATGCCTACCGCGATCGTCGCGTCAAAAAACGCACCTTCCGTTACCTCTGGCAGATCCGTATCAATGCCGCCGCCCGCACCGCCGGCCTCACCTACAGCCGCTTCATGGAAGGTCTCAAAGCCGCCAAGGTCGCCCTTGATCGCAAGGTCATTTCCGATCTCGCCGCCACCGACGAATCCGCTTTCGCTGAATTGGTGAAAATCGCCAAAGCCGCCCTGAGCGCCAAGCCCGCCGCCACCCTGGCCAAAGCCTGATTCCCGTCAAAGTCAATTTCAGCGGGCGACCAGCCATGGTCGCCCGTTTTTTCATGTCCGCGTAGCGGCACCTTGGCAGAGCACCCTGTGAATCGCGGGTGTCCTCACCCGCCACGGAGTGCGGCCGTCTCGGCCGCAACCCGCCGTCCCGCCATCCCCATGGTTCGCTACCATTCTAATCCTCTGCGATTCCATCATTCCATCTCGCACCCGCACCGCTTCTGTGAATTTTGGCGGATGACAAAACTCTGCTCGGCGCTTAGTTTATCGCGGACAATGCAATTATGATTGTTTTGTTCGTCATCGTTTTCCTCCTGTTGGGCAGTTGGCGAATGGTTGCCTTGTTCCGCCGATTGTGGCGCCAACCAGTCGGTGTTGGTTGCTGGAGTGCGATTTTTAGCGAGTATAACCTGGGCCCGCATTTTCGGGTTGGCGGTTTTCCCTTTCCCGTGGTTTTCTTCCGATGGGAAGCAGGCAATTGGGTGGATTATGGAGTGCCGGAATTTCAAGCTTGGCTGACCGTGCTGACCAACATTATCACCGTCACCGTCCTCACGACCCTGCCACTTTGGCTGGTAATCTGGCGGTGGCAAAAACGTTAGCGTCAGGCCATCCAGCTTCAGGCTTGAATTTTCCCCGCTCCTTCGCCCTAAAAATATTTCAAAATATTTTGGACCCTGGACAGCCGTTGTCCAGGGTCCCCCGGTAAACTACCCTCGCAACCTGGGTTTTCCCCGGCTGCCAGCGGCCATCGCGGCCGCTCGGCTCTTTGAAATAAACCGCCCCGGACTTTCTCCGCGGGGTGGCGACAGCCTGTCGCCACGAATGGCTCCCGGCCCGCCCCCCGGTAATATCTTGAAGTTTCGCGAAGTAAATGGCCCCGCCCCGCGCCCCGCGCCCCCCACCTCAAGCCTCTTTTCCTATTCAAGGTCATTCAAGCCTATTAAAGGTCATTCAAGCCTATTCAAGGTGATTCAAGGTGAAATATTTTTAAAACCATGGGGGGTGCCGTGGGCCCAGCCCATTTTTCCTGAACTTTTGCCTCTTTGTGCCCATTAGCCCCCCAAATCCGGCCAATTGGGGTCATTGGAGCTGCTCTGGAGCTTGGTGTTTGGAGGTTGGAGCTTTTCCTTTATCCCTCCTCCCGCATCCTTTATCATTCCCACTTTATGCCGCTGCTTGATGACATTGAACCGTTGAAACAAACCGCGCTGGCCGACCTCGCCGCCGCGCCCGACCTCGCCGCGCTCGAACAAACCAAGGGCGCCTGGCTCGGCGGCAATGGCAGGTTCACCGCCCTGATGAAACAGCTCGGCACCCTCCCCAAGGAGGAAAAACCCGCCGCCGGCAAACTCATCAACGTGGCCAAACAGGAAATCGAGGCCGCCCTCCTCGCCCGCCGCGAAGCCCTCGAACTCGCCGCCGCCCTTCCTAAGGAACCCACCGATTTCACCCTCCCCGGCCGCCGCCGCGCTCTGGGCAAGCTGCACCCGCTCACCCAGGTGACCGACGACATCGTCCGCGCCTTCCGCAAAATCGGCTTCGCCGTGGCCGACGGCCCGGAGATCGAAGACGAGTACCATTGCTTCGACGCCCTGCAAACCCCCGCCGACCATCCCGCACGCGATTCTCAAGACACGTTTTACGTGGCCAGTGCCGCCCGGCCGCTGCTCCGCACGCACACCAGCTCCGTGCAGATCCGGGTCATGCAATCCCAGCCGCCCCCCGTGCGCATCATCGTTCCCGGTCGCGTCTACCGCCGCGACAACGCCGACGCCACCCACAACCCGACCTTCCACCAAATCGAGGGCCTCTACGTGGATAAAAACGTCACCGTCGGCGACCTCAAAGGCACCGTGGAATTCGTCTTCCGCGAACTCATGGGCAGCGACGTGAAGATCCGCTTCCGCCAGCACTATTTCAGCTACACTGAGCCTAGCTACGAAATTGATTTTACCAACGCCCTCGTCAAAAAAATGGGCAAGGACTGGCTGGAAATCGCCGGCTGCGGCATGGTGCATCCCGGCGTCTTTGAAAATGTCGGCTACGACCCCGCCGTCTGGACGGGCTGGGCCTTCGGTTTCGGCATCGAACGCATCGCCATGCTCCGCTACGGCATCAACGACATCCGCCTCTTCTACGAAAACGACGTGCGGTTTTTGAAGCAGTTTTAATAACTATCCCTCATGAAAGTCACTCTTAACTGGCTCAAACAATACGTCGATTTCAACTGGTCCCCCGAGGAACTGACCGAGCGGCTCACCATGCTCGGCCTCGAGGTCGAGGGCGTGCAAAAACTCGGTGGTGAGTTTGAAGGCATTGTGGTCGCCCAGGTCATCACCCGCGACAAGCATCCGAACGCGGACAAGCTTTCGATCTGCCGCGTTAACGACGGTACCGGCGAACGCCAGATTGTTTGCGGTGCACAAAATTTCAAAGCCGGCGACAAGGTCCCGCTCATCCTGCCCGGCGCGTCCCTGCCGCCCAAGGCCGGGGAAAAGGAACCGTTCATCATCAAGGTCGGCAAGATTCGCGGCGTGGAATCCCACGGCATGCTCTGCTCGCACGAGGAACTTGGCCTTGATCCCGAGGCCATCGGGCACAAGAAAGAAGACGGCCTGCTTATCCTGCGCGAGAACGCCACCGTCGGCCAGCCCTTCGCCGCCTACCTCGGCCGTAGCGGCAGTGATGTGGTGTATGATCTTGAAGTCACCCCTAACCGGCCGGACTTGAATAGCCTCATCGGCATCGCCCGCGAAATCGCCGCCGTGACGGGGAATTCGCTGAAGCTGCCCGAAGTCAAGGTGGGACAGACTTCCAGCCTGTCAACTCCCATTGCCTCACTCGTCGCCGTCCGCGTGGAGGACGCTGAACTTTGCCCGCGTTACACCGCCCGCGTCATTCAGGGCGTCAAAGTCGGCCCCAGCCCCGACTGGTTGCGGGTGGCGCTCGAAAAAGTGGGCATCCGCAGCATCAGCAATGTTGTGGACGTCACCAACTACGTCATGCTCGAAAGCGGCCAGCCGCTCCATGCCTTTGATTATCACCTGATCGCCAAAAATCCGGCTGGTCAGCCCACCATCCTCGTCCGCCGCGCCGCCGCCGGGGAGAAGTTCAAAACGCTCGACAACCAGGACCGCACCCTCACGCCCGACATGCTCCTGATTGCCGATGAGCAAAAGGGCATTGCCCTGGCTGGGGTCATGGGCGGCGCGAATACCGAGATCAACGCCCAGACCGTGGACGTGCTGATTGAAAGCGCTTACTTCAACCCCACCAACATTCGGCGCACCAGCAAAGTGCTCGGCTTGCGCAGTGAATCCAGCTACCGCTTCGAGCGTGGTGCCGATGCCGGCATCTGCGATTGGGCCGGCCAGCGGGCCGCGCAGTTGATTTTGGAAACTGCTGGTGGACAACTGGCCACTGGCGTGGTGGACACCCGGCCACAAGCGCCTGCCCCCAAGGAAATCACCCTCCATTTCGCCAAGTCCCTGGACCTGCTCGGCATCGGGATTTCGCACTCGGACCAAGTCTCGTTCCTTACCAAACTGGGATTAACGCTTGCGACCCAAACCCCTGGCACCTGCACGTTCACCGTGCCCTCCTGGCGCGTGGACCTCAAGCGCGAGGTGGACCTTATCGAAGAAGTCGGCCGGCTCTTCGGCGTGGATAAAATCCCCAGCACACCCCCGCGCGGCGCCCTGGGAACTAATGCCTTTGACTCCGTTTACGACCAGATCAGTGAAGTCCGCCGCATCCTCACTGGCCTCGGCTTAAACGAGGCCCAGGGCCAGACGCTCATCTCCGACACTGCCGCGAAACTGGCTTCCCCGAATATTCTCGCGCTGGAGAACCCCCTCAGCAGCGACATGAATGTGCTCCGGCCCTCCCTGCTGCCGGGCCTGCTGGATTCCTTGCGAATCAATGTCAGCCGCAAAAACGCCGATGTCGCCCTGTTTGAAATCGGCCGCGTCTTCACCCTGGTCAACGGCGCGCCCAAAGAGGAGCGCCGCGTGGCCATCGCCCTCACCGGTCAGCGGCAACTTCCGTTCTGGAGCGGCGACGAGCGCAACGCGAAGTTTGACACCTACGACCTCAAAGGCCTGGCCGAGGATTTACTCGAACAGTTCGGTCTCCGCGGCGTGGTCTTCACCACCAACCCGGCTAGCACCAGCCTGCTGCTCGAATCCGCCAGCATTACCCTGGGCGGTAAACTCCCGCTGGGCGAACTGGGGCAGTTGCTGCCCGCGCTTGCGAAGAAATACGATCTGCGCGACGCCGTCTATCTCGCGGAATTTAACCTGGATTTGCTGCTCGCCAAACGCAACGCCGCCAAGGCCTTCAAGGCGCTGCCATCCTTCCCGTCCATCCGGCGCGACGTCGCCCTGCTGGTGCCCGAAGCCATCACCCATCAGGCGGTGTTAAACACCGTGAAACAAACCAAGCCGGCCAATTTGGAAACCGTGGATTTGTTCGACGTCTTCCGTGGCAAGCACGTGCCCGAGGGGCAGAAGAGTCTGGCCTACGCCTTCACCTACCGCGCGGCGGATAAAACGCTGACCGACCCCGAGGTCAACGCTGCGCACGAAAAACTGGTCGCCGCCTTCAAAGCTCAGTTGCAAGCGACCGTGCGGGAATAAGAACATTATACAATCATGATCAAACCAGTTCCCATTCCTTTTCAAATTCAGGTTTTGGAGGTTTCACCGCGAGTCAACGACGGCTCATGGTTTTTTGCTGGGCATTAGAAATTTTCTTATGGCAAAATCACATGAAAGCGGATCAAAAGGTGAATTAGAAATCTTGGATATAATTCGATGTCCAAATTGTCAATCGACACTTATGTCGCTCCCGCGATATTTTCCTCTTTTCGACGTCCAATGCAGGCGTTGTTTGTTTCGTGCTCAAGTGAAGACTGCGCGTTGCGCTCCCAAAAGCGAAATTTTTGGCGCTGGGTGGGATATCCTAGACAAAAATTTGAAAGCTGGTCATCTGATACCGCCACTCATAGTTAATTTTGAATGGCAACCGCCGAAAAGCGGAAGCAGGTTTCGGAAAATATATTTTTTCCCATTCCTTTCGAAAGATAATAATTTGCGACATCGCAAGCGGTCGCAGGATGGAAAAAGACCAGGCTATGAAGAGTTCAATTACATCAAGCTGCTTGATGATAATACTCCACACATGGTTCTTTTCGACGCATCGTCTGCCAACCCTAAACCCTGACAAATCGCCCGAGACGACCTGCGTTAATGCTGACAGTGACCCTGAAACTGTTCTTTCAATAGGATAAGTTACCTCTTGGTTGATTCGCTTCAACAAGAGTTCAATCCGCAATAAACGGCGGCATCGGGCAATCCAGCGTGTCCGCGATGGCCCGGAGCAGCTCGGCCTCCTCTTCGAGGATCACGCCATCCGCACCGACCACCTGCACGCACGCAGCCAGCAGGTCCTTTTTGATCGACGGCGCGGCAGCCGCCAAGCGGTTGAGTGCGTTATCAATCGCCGTGATGTCGCACTCGTCTGGCGGGAGCAGTTGCAGGGCCGGATCGGCGGTCGGCGGCAGCCCGGTGCGGCCGCTGTCAAAGGCCTTCTGAATCTCCGCGTCCACCGCGCTGCCCACGCGGGCCAGCGCCGAGAGCACCACCGCGCAATCCGGCAGCAACGCCCCCAGATTCGTGAACTGCACGCGGGTTTTGCGGCCGTAGCCAAACTGTGGCGAGAGGTGGCGCAAAATAATCTTTTGCAGCACGAACTCAAACAGCTCAATTTGCCCGTCGCTCTTGGTCAGCCAGTCCATCGCCTTGGCAAACTCCACATATTGCCCCGGCGAAAGCCCACGCAATCCGCCCAGCGCCAAATTTACCATCGGCAGCCGCGCGTGCGCCGCGATTTGCGCCACTTCGGGATACAAATTCTCCAGCCGGTCATAGACATCCACGTCAATCTGCTCCGCCACCCCATTCAACTGTTCAATCCGAATGCCCTCGTCCGGACTCAACAGCAGCGCATAAATCAAGGCCGCTGCCCCCCGCGGATCCCGCGCGGCCGTTTGAATGCTGGCCGGCAGCGAATTGCGCAATTTCTCCGCATATTCCAAATGCTGCGGGTTGGGGGTGCCGAGGTTCGGCATCACCGAGCCAGAGCGGACCACCGGCGGCAGTCCCGGGGAGACTGCGTCCCCACCGTGATTCGTCGGGGGAGGTTCGGCTCCCAGCACCGCACCGCCCAGAATGGTTCCCACCACGTCCGGCAACGGCGGCGGCGTTTGCCGCCGGGGCGCGGAGCTTTCCTCCGTCGTCAATTCCTCCAGTGGTTTGAAGGTGCCATCCCAAGTGGGATCAATCGCCCGGATGCGGTCGGGCAGGGGGGGATGCGTGGCCAGCGGCTCGAACAGGGAACTGCTCACGCCGTTGCTGAAAAACATGTGGCACAAATCCGGGGCATGTTCCGAGGCCAGTTTGGACCCCAGGCTGTAGCCGCCAATTTTTTGCAGCGCGCCCGAGAGCCCGGCCGGGTTGCGGGTGAATTGCACCGACGACGCGTCCGCCAGGAATTCCCGCTGGCGGCTGATGGCCGCCTGGATCAACCGGCCAAAAAACGCCCCCGCCGCGCCCAGGACCATCAGGACGATGCCCAGCAGCGGCAGCGCATTATTGCGGTCCCGACCGCCGCCCCGGGCGTATAGTAGAATGCGACCAATTGTTGCGAGACAGAGCAGCCCAAAAATGATGCCAATGAGCTGCAGGTTAAGCTTCATGTCGCCATTGAGAATATGGCTGAACTCATGGCCGATGACCCCTTGCAACTGGTCGCGCGTTAGCAACTCCATGCACCCGCGGCTCACCGCGATCGCCGCGTCGCTGGTGGAATGCCCGGCCGCAAAGGCGTTGATCGAGCGTTCCTCGTCCATCACATACACTTTGGGCATGGGCACGCCCGAGGCGATGGACATTTCCTCCACCACATTAAGCAGCTTGCGCTCATCCGCCTCGGTCGTGGTCGGGTTCACGAGCCGTCCGCCCATCAGCGTGGCGACGGCGCTGCCGCCCGCGGCCAGTTCGCTCGTTTTGTAAGCGCTGCCCAAGCCCACCACCGCCAGCACACCCACTACTGACCACAGCAATACTTCAGGATTCCACAGGCTTGCCGGGGCTACCTGGTCGTAGTCCGCGGCATAGCGGGAATGGTGATGGCGCGCGCCCAGCCCGGTAAACAGCAGCACGGCGACGAAATACACCACCGTGATCAACACCAGCACCGCGCTGATGAAATAAAATACCAGCAGCTTGGTCTTGCGGCGCGCCCGGTCTTGTCGCTCAAAGAAGTCCATAGTTCAAATCATCCCTAACTGGATCCCGCCATAACGCCATTCACCCACTCCACCATTTTGGCGGGCGGGCGGGTTCTGGGGCTAAGCGGCGCTGGCCAAAACCTTAGGCGAAACTGACCTTCGGCGCTTCTTTCTGCTCGGGTTTGTCGATGACAAACAACTCCGCCGGGGCAAAGTTGAACATGCCGGCGAGGATATTCGCCGGGAACACCTCGCGGTCGGTGTTGTAAGTCATCACCGAGTCGTTGTAAGCCTGGCGCGCGAAAGATATCTTGTTCTCCGTGGAGGTCAGCTCTTCGGTGAGCTGCATCATGTTTTGATTCGCCTTGAGGTCCGGATACTGTTCAGACACCACCATCAACCGGCTCAGCGCGCCACCCAGGCCGCTCTCCGCCGCCGCCAGGTTCTTCACCGAGCTCGCGTCACCCGGATTACTGGCGGCCGTTTGGGCGGCCACATAGGCAATATTGCGGGCCTTGGTCACCGCCTCGAGGGTTTCTCGCTCGTGTTTGATATAACCCTTGGCCGTCTCGACAAGGTTGGGAATCAGGTCGTACCGGCGCTTGAGTTGCACGTCAATCTGGGCGAACGCATTTTTGTACCGGTTGCGCAGCGTCACCAGTTTGTTGTAAATGCCCACGCCCATGCTGACGACCACCAGTGCGAGCCCAACCAGCACCGCCACCACCGCCACAATCACAAAAGGTATTGAATTATGCATAAACAGTTATTTTTAACTGCCTAATAGCTAGGCCAAAGTCCGCATCGGGGCAATAATAATTTGGGCTCCCGTTTGGAATCGCCCTGCGGCTGAAGGTTGTCCCTCACGGCACCACCTCCACCGGCATGCCGATCCAAACCAGCTTCACCATATATTTCGCGTCCCAATTCGCCAGGCGGAAGCACCCGTGCGATTCCGTCCGTCCCACCTGTTCCGGTGCGGGCGTGCCGTGCATGCCATAGCCGGGGCGGTCCAGCCCCATCCAGGCCACGCCCACCGGATTGTTCGGGCCGGGCGGCAAAATCAGTTTGTGCCCGATTTTTTGCGCCTCCGGGGACTCGGGAAACACCGCCGGGTCAAAGGTGTAATTGGGATTCGGCGCCACCACCACCACATGTAGCAGTCCCACCGGGCGTTTCTCCACATGCGCGGCGATGCTGCAAGGGCAATGCAGCAGCAGATTGGTGCTGACATCATACGCCTCCAGATATTTGCCGGAGAGATGGATCACCACCCACGCCGCCTTGTCCGTCGGGTCGGGATACTCCACCTCCGGAATTTGCAGGATCGTGCCGGCCGTGAGGTGCGCCCAGTTGACGCCGGGGTTCAACTGGCGGATCAGTGCCGGGTTCGCATGGCACAGCTCGCCCACCAGTTCCCCTTCGGTCTCGTAATCCAAGGCGGTTTGCGCCGATTTTTCCAGCCAGGTTTTGCCCAGGGGTTGCAAGCGGGCCAAATCCTGGGTGCTGACCGGGTAGGCCGTCAGCGATGGCGCGTCCAGTTTAAGCACCGCGCGGGTGGCGGCATCCAAACTCCCGGTGGGCGGCAAATGGTTTTGTTGCTGGAATTGGCGCAGGGCCAGCCGGGTTTGGGTGCCCATGGCCCCATCAATCGATCCCGGCGAGATGCCCAGCCGGGCCAGCGCCACCTGGGCCTCAAATGGGTTGACCACTGGACGGGGAAAACTCGTGGGTGACGCGGGGGCAACTGCGAGGATTCCCATTTTCGGCAAAGGCGTGACCGGCACCGGCGGGGTTTTCTCCCCCGCTTGAGGGGTGGAACTCACGACCGGCGCGGGGATTTTCAATAGCGGTTTTTGCACTGGCAGGACGGGCACCTTGACCCAGGCAGAGGGAGTCTGGCGGGATGGTTGCGGCAGCGGGTGCGAAGGCCGCGGCCACCAGAACCACACTACCGCCGCCAGCAGTGCCAGCACTACCAGCCAGAAAAATCCGCCCGGACCTTTCCGGCGGCGACTGCGCGGCAACTGGTATTTGGATTTGGAACGACGGGCCACGGGGACATTAAGCCAGAATTAAGGGAGAAGCCAAACCATCAATCTTGAATAATCCCCGTCGAGCCCCGTTGTAGCGTCGAGCCTGTGGCTCGACCGGCAAGCACCCTCGGGCGTTGGTGAACCATCCTGAGCTTGGGAGACAAAAGCGAATAATTAACGGCGCCTCTCACCCGTGCATCAGCATTTCATCATATGCGCAGGCAATCTGGTCCACCAGCGGCGACGGGGTGACGGGTTCCCCGTCAAACACGCTCACAGGGATGATGCCCAAGGCGCTTTGGGTCACAAAAATGCCCTCGGAATTGCGCAGCGCCTCGGGTTTGATCACCCGTTTGTTGGTTTGGAGGCCCAGTGACTGGCAAATTTCCAGCACCACCGCGCGGGTGATGCCCGGGAGCACGCCCCGGCCGGTTGGCACGGTGCAGATTTTATCCTGATAAACCCAGAACAGATTGCCCGTGGCGGTTTCCGCCGCCTCGCCATTGGTGTTCACCAGCAGCGCCTCGTCCGCGCCGCGTTCGGCCGCCTCGGCCCGCGCCATCACGTACAAAATCTTGCTCGTCGTTTTAAACGAGGACAGGATGTCGGAAGCGGGAATCCGGTAGGGCGAGGTCACCAGGTTCCAGGTGGCGGTGGTATCCGTGGCGGCCGCCGGGGTGGGGTGCACCGTCATCACCAGCGTCGGCGGTCCGGCATCGGCCGGACTGTAGCCGCGCTGGCCGGGGCCGCGCGTCAGCACAATCCGCAAAATCGCATCCGGCATCTCATTTTGCTTGAGCAGTTCATCCGCAAAATGACTAATCTCCTTGGCGGTGTGCGGCAGTTTGATTTTTAAAAATTCCGCCCCGCGAACCATGCGTTCCAAATGCTGCGCCAGGCGGAAGGGTTTCCCCCCCACCACGCGCATGGTCTCAAACAAGCCATCGCCATACGTAAACCCCCGGTCGTTGATGGATACAACGGCCAGGGATTCCGACACGAATTGCCCGTTTAGAAACACGATCATGAATACAAATTCCTAATGCCCATATCATTATCGGATATCGGGTCGTTCTGCGAGCATAAAAATTGCAAAACTGCATGGATTTTGGAGTTTGAAGTTTGCAGTTTTTTACCCCATGTCCCCAGTACTGGTGACTGGCTGGGTACCGGGTTTCTGGTAGGTTATGGATGTGTTAAGCGCACTCTGTTCTCAAGTACGCTGTGTGTGAAAAGCCCGGAGTTGTGTCCGGGCTTTCTCTTTTTACGAGGCAGGTTTTGGTAACATTAACCATTACCTCAGAATGAAACGAGAGGTCAACCCGCTTAATGCCCCGTCTTCAATTCCACCACATCATGGGGGGCTGCTTCGCGCTGGCCGGCAGGGCTGACGCGGATGAACCGCGCTTTCTTGCGCAATTGTTCCAGATTGGCCGCGCCGAGATAGCCCATGCCCGACTGGATGCCGCCGATCAGTTGGGCCAGCACCCGGTCCACGGAGCCGCAGGATTCCTTGAGGGCTTCCACACCCTCCGGGGCCACTTTTTGGGTGGGATTTTTATCGTGGCCATAGCGGGCCGCCGAGCCGGCTTTCATGGCGGCCATGCTGCCCATGCCGCGATAATGTTTGTAAATCTTGCCGCTGATCTCAATCACATCGCCCGGTGATTCCGTGCAACCGGCAAAGATGCCGCCGCAAATCACCGCATGCGACAAGGTGAGCGCCTTCACGATGTCGCCCGATTTGGTAATGCCGCCGTCGGCCAGGATCGACACTTTCTTTTTCGCCGCCGCTTTGGAGCACACATAGAGCGCGGTCATTTGGGGGATGCCCACCCCGGCCACAATGCGTGTGGTGCAGATGGAACCGGGGCCCTGGCCCACCTTGATGCAATTTGCCCCGCTCTCGGCCAGGTAATCCACCCCGGCCGCGCTGGTGACGTTGCCGGCGATAATCGGCAACTTGGGGAAGGCATCGCGCAGCACGCGCACGGTGTCGCCCACACCCTTGCTGAAACCATGCGCGGTGGAAACGGCGATCACATCCACGCCGCGCTCGATCAGGCCGCCCACGTGATTGAGTATTCGGTCGCGGTCCAGACCGCCAAAGGCATTGCGCGTGGCGGACACCGCCGCGCCGCAAATGAGGCGGAATTGCGCATCGCGCGCCGGCTTGAACTGGGCCTGGCGTTCGAGGGTGATGCGCTCCACGTCGCTCAGGGTGATGAGCCCGTGCAAACGGTCATCCTCATCGACCACCAGCAGTTTGTGAATGCCCAGGTGTTCCGTGAAAAATTTGTCCGCGCGGGCAATGGGATCCTTGCCCAGCTCCTTCTTCAGAATGCAATGCACTTGCGAACGCGGGGTCAGCGCCTCGGCCACTTTCTTGGAGGCATACCGGGGCTTGACCACGTGGCCGGAGAGCAGGCCCACGAGTTTGCCTTGTTCATCCACCACGGGAAAGGTGCTGAACCCAAATTTGCGCTGGTCGATCTGCTCGATGACATCGCCAATGAGCTGGTTGGGGGAAATTTTGATGGGATCCTGGATCAGGCCGTGGACGTGATTTTTCACGCGGCTGACCTCGGAGAGCTGCTGGCGCTCGGGCATGTTGTAATGGATCAGGCCCAGGCCGCCGTTCAACGCCATTGCGATGGCCATGCG
Organism: uncultured Verrucomicrobia subdivision 3 bacterium; assembly: GCA_903895255.1. Classification (GTDB taxonomy): domain Bacteria; phylum Verrucomicrobiota; class Verrucomicrobiia; order Limisphaerales; family UBA11358; genus UBA11358. Next base: position 6,295 of record CAITTG010000065.1, on the reverse strand, counting down.
GGATTCCGTCACGGTGTCCATGTCCGAGGAGATGACGGGGATGTTCAGCGGCAGGAGGTTGGCAAGGGTGGTGGCCAGTTGGGTGTCGCGCGGCAGCACCTCGGAATAGAGCGTGGCCAAGGTGATGTCGTCGTACGTGAGGCCGACTTTATGGTTGTCGGTAAAGAATTTATCGGCCGCCTTGTAGAACGGCTCGTCAACGGTCGAATTACGGTTCGCTGCCATGACAGAAAATGCCTTTCCACCAACCCTTTTGGCAAGCAGATAATGCGGGGCGGGGTGGGGGGGGGAAATGGGGAAACTTCGCGAATCTTCAAGATAATTGGTTGGGGCGTTATTTGGTTAATTGGTTAAATCGTTTTAAATGAACGATTTAAAACCGAAACGCTGCCAACCGCCCCGGTTGGGGGGATATGTCAAAGAACCCAGCCGGTGCGCGCGGCGCACGGCGGAACAGCCTCCGGCTGGCATCGGCCAGCGTTATTAAGACCTAACGGTCATAACTACTCACAAAGATAGCTTAAAATCCGGATCTGTCAACGGGAAATTTAACGGGAAATTGAACAGGATTGACCTCCGCCGCCAAACGAGTTATCCCATGCCCCTATATTATGGCAACCAAAACGATCATCAAACCCGCGAAGTCACCCACGGCCGTTGGCCCGTATAATCACGCCGTCCGGGTGGGCGACCTGCTGTTTTGCGCGGGGCAAATTCCTATTGAACCCGCCACCGGCAACCTGGTGGAAGGCGACATCAAAGTGCAGACCGACCGCGTGTTGCAAAATGTGAAGGCCATTCTGGACGACCAGGGGCTGACCTTTGCCAATGTGGTGAAATCCACGGTGTTTCTGACCGACCTGGCCAATTTTGCCGGCATGAACGAAATTTACGCCAAATATTTCACGAGCGATTTCCCGGCGCGTTCCACCATCCAGGTGGCCGGGCTGCCCAAGGCGGCCAGTGTGGAAATTGAAGTGGTGGCGCATTTCTAAAAGCCCTTAAGGGCCATCGCCCGGTGGCTGTCCCCCAATCAATCTCATGCCACTGGCCTTGCAACTCCTCCTCGCCGTGCTCCTCGGCGCGGCCTTTGGCTTCGCCCTGGGCTGGCTGCTGAAGCGCAGTCCCGCGCCGGTATCCGCTGATAACGGGCTCAAGGAGGAATTGCAGCGGCAGGCGGCCGAGGCCCGGGCGGAGACCGCGCAATTGCGCGTCCAACTGGCCGAGGCCGGCCAGGCCTGCGCCGCCGCCGAGGCCCGGCAAAGTTCCGCCGAACATTTGCTGGCGGAACAACGCCAGATTCACGAGCGCAATTTGCAGGAGGCCAAGGCGGCCCAGGAAAAGGCGCTGACCGATTTGCGCACGGCTTTTCGTTCCCTCAGCGCCGAGGTTCTGCAACAGACCGCCCCGGAATTCCTGCGGCTGGCCGAGCAGAGTCTGGGCAAGTTCCAGGAAACGGCCAAGGGCGAACTGGCCCAGCGGCAGGAGGCCATCAAGACGCTGGTGGAGCCCCTCAAGCAACAGTTGGAGACCTACCAGAAGCGGCTGCAACAGAGCGAGAGCGCCCAGAATTCCACGCTCGGCGAGGTCAAGAAGCAGCTCGATTTGCTGGCCCTGCAAAGCCAGTCTCTGGCGTCCGAGACCAGCAGTTCCGCATGGTGTTGAAATCCAACCAGGCGCGCGGGCGTTGGGGTGAGGAAACGCTGCGCCGCGTCGTCGAGGCGGCCGGCATGAGCGCGCATTGCGATTTCACCGAGCAGACGCAGTCCGGCGAAAATCGCCCGGACCTGATCGTCAAGCTGCCGGGGGACCGGCTGATCATTGTGGATGCCAAGGTGCCGGACTTTGAGTTCCTGGGGGCCATGGCCACGGCCGACGAGGCGAAGCGGGCCGAGTTCCTCGCCGCGCACGCCGCCAAATTAAAAGCCACCATCAAGCAACTGGCCGACCGCGATTATCCCCGCCAGTTTCCCCACGCGCTGGATTACGTGGTGCTGTTCGTCCCCGCCGAATCCCTCTTCAGCGCCGCGCTGGAAGGCGACCATGATTTGATCATCTGGGCGGCGGAAAAACGCATCCTGCTCGCCACCCCCGCCTCACTGATCGCCCTGCTGCGCTCCGTAAGCGTGAGCTGGCAGCAACATGCCCAGACCGAGAACGCCCAGAAAATCGCCGAGGCCGCGCGGGAATTTTATGTGCGGGTGGTCAAGTTTACCGAGCATTTCGAGAAAATCCGCGGCGGCCTGGACCGCGCGAACTCCGCCTTTAACGACGCGGCGTCGAGTTTCCAAACCCGCGTCCGCCCTGCGGGCGAGCGTTTGTCGGAACTGGGTGGGGGCACGGGGGCCAAAGAACTGGCGGATTTGCAGCCGTTGGATGCGACGCTGAGGTTGCCGCCGGGGTGAGCCAGCCATTGTGTCGCCATATAAAACAATCCAAGTTATAGATAACCCTTTAGGGGATGCTCAGCTAGAAATCTTCGGGATTGTGTTCCATTGACGGCGGTTCTATGGTGGGGACATGCTTACAGTGGTAGATTCAATGCAGGTAGAATCCGATTTTCTGGTATGGGGGCACGGAAAACCGGAGGGGAACCATTACATTTGGACCAATTGCCCAGTCTTTGGAGCCTCCGAGAGCACCGCACTGGTGGTGGAGTCAACACGGCAACGTTTTAATACAACGAATGAGGTTCATACTAACACACAACCCGTCTTCCAGGGGCCGATGAAGCCATTTCGAGGACTTTAATTAGGAGACTAAAAAAGATTTTATACCCGCATGACCGAATTTCATGCCGATCATGGATTTGTAAATGGGTGTTCATATTTAAATTAGGCCACCGCCCTTTGGGCTAAAACCCGGCAGTAACCGACGAAATCGAAGGTTTTAAACCCCGATCAGGAGCACTGGTTTTTGCGAACCGTCCTGCAAGCTTGTCAAAACCACCCCATTGCATTATGGTTCGGGTGATGTGGTTGCACAAATATCTGGCGCTTGCCGCCCTCCTCGCTACGGGTGCCACGGCGGCCTCGGGTGATGTTATTCAATTAAAGGATCAAGCCTCGGTTTCCGGCAAAATCCTCGCCGAGAAAACTGACTCCGTCGTGGTGGATGTGGGTTACACTGTCCTGGTTATCCCCCGCCCTTCCATCGCAAATATTGTGCGCAATGGCGCCGCCAGCACGGTCCCGGCTGTCGGCCTCCCGGCCAGCCCGGCCGGCCTCAACGGAGCCGCGCAGTTTTATAGTTCCGACACCCATGCGGCCAGCGCGCAGGATGTCAGCTCGCTGGTTAAACAAATCGGCGAGGCCGTGGTGCAGGTGCGCAATCCCGGCGGCTTGGGTTCCGGCTTCCTCCTGAACGCGGATGGCTATCTGATCACCAATTTCCACGTCATCGAAGGCGAAACCGAACTGACGGTGGAGGTTTACCGGCAAAACAACGGTCAGTTAAACCGGGAGACTTACAAACAAGTGCGCATCATCGCCATCAACAAGTTCCATGATCTGGCCCTGTTGAAAATTGATGACAAGGACGCGCCGAAATTCAAATATGTCACCCTAGGCAGCTCCGACGCGCTCAATGTGGGGGATCAGGTGTTTGCCATTGGCAGTCCGCTCGGGCTGGAACGGACGGTCACCTCGGGGATTGTGAGCACGAAAACCCGGGAAATGGAGGGTGAGCTTTACTTGCAAACCAGCACCCAGATCAACCCCGGCAACAGCGGTGGCCCGCTCTTCAATCTTGCAGGCGAGGTGGTGGGCGTGACCAACATGAAAATCACATTCGGCGAGGGCTTGGGCTTCGCCATTCCCGTGGAACTGGTCAAAAGCTTTCTGGATCACCGGGATGCGTTTGCCTATTCGACTGACAATCCCAACAATCCCTACCGGTATCTGGCCCCCCCCAGCCGGACCTTCAAAAAATTGCCCGATCAATGAAGGGGGCTGCCCGGGGCGGGAGGGAAACGGCAATTGAATGTGAACAGTTCCCGCGAGTTCAGGGTCCAATGTTTTCAATATATGTATTTTAAAAAATCAGGCTTGGCCGGACTCGCCGTCCTGCTGGCCGCAGCAGCACTTTCCTCCCGGCTCGCAGCCGCCATCCCTCCTGCCGAAAACTTGCTACCGGCCGACACCTTCTATGTGCTCACCGCGCCGGATGCCGCCGTGCTGCGCGCTGCCACGGCTGATTCGCCCCAATTGCTCCTGTGGAACGACCCCGCGCTGCGCCCGTTTCATGACAAATTCGTGGCCAAATGGGACGAACAGTTTCTCGCCCCGCTGGAGCAGGATTTGGGCTTGAGCCTGGCCAGCTTTCTAGATTTGCCGCAAGGACAGTTTACCCTGGCGATCACCCGTAACGGCTGGGATGGCATTGATGATAAACAAACCGTCGGCCTGCTGCTCCTGCTGGATGCGCGGGAGAAGAGCAGTGAACTGGCCACCAATCTGGCCGTCCTTCAGAAAAAATGGACCGACGCTGGCAAAGCCCTGCGCACGGAGGAGTTACACGGCCTCAAATTCACCGTCGTGCCGCTTTCCAGCAATGACATGCCGGCGACGGTGGCTGCCTTGTTGCCGGCAAACCAACCGGTGCAGGAATTGGGTCAAACGCCCAAACCAACCAAGCCCGCCGAGTTGGTAATCGGGCAATATGAGTCGCTACTAATTGTAGGCAGCTCGGTACGGGCGGTGGAGCCGGTCGTGGCCCATCTCACCGGGGCCAACGTGCCCAGCCTGGCGGACAACCCGGTTTTTGCGGCGGATAAAACCTCCCAGTTTCGCGATGCGCCCATTTATTATTCTTGGTTAAATGCCCGGGGGTTGTTTGATCTCATCACCCGCATCCCCACGGCGGCGCCCAATCCGAGCGCCCCGAGCCTGATGCCCGCCATGTCCCCCGCCCTGGTCTTGAATGCCTCCGGCCTGGCCGGGCTGAAATCCGTGAGCCTTAGCTACCACCAGTCGCACGAGGGCTCCTTGGTGAGCCTGCATTTTTCGGTGCCGGAAAGCAGCCGGTCAGGGATCTTTAAAATGCTGGCGACGGCCCCGAAGGACTCCAGTCCGCCAGCCTTTGTGCCCGCAGATGCCGTGAAGTACTGGCGCTGGCGGCTCGACAGTCAGAACATTTGGGCCGAATTGCAAAAAGCGGTGGGGGTGATTTCGCCCGGCGTGCTGGGATCGCTGAACGGTTTCATTGACATGGCCAACAGTCTGGCCCAGCAAAAAGATGCCAGCTTCGACCTGCGCAAGGATTTGCTGGGGAATCTCGGGGATGACTGGATTAGCTATGAGAAGGGTCCGTCCGGCAAGAGCCTGGCGGAACTGACGCAGTCCCACGGCCTGTTGCTTTTTGCGGCGGCCAATCCCGTGCAAACCCTGCTGGCGTTTAAAACCACGGCCGCCCTCTATGCGCCACAGGAGGGCGCCCCCGCACCCCGAATCTTCCTGGGTCACACCATTTATACCCTCGCCCTGCGGGCCCAAGCCACGCCAGCGGGCGCGACCGCAGCCAACGCACTCTATTGCTCGGTGAATAGCGGTTACGTGGCCATCAGTTCCGACGTATCCGTGCTCGAGGAATTCCTGCGCAGCGCCGGCAAACCGCCGCAACCGCTGGCGGAAACCCCCGGCCTCGCCGCCGCCGCGGAGCATATTGGCGGCATGGGCAATGGCCTCTTTGGCTATCAGGACCATCGGGTGGTGATGCGCGCCGCCCTTACCAGTCTCAAACAGGCCGCCACAAGCGGAGCGGCGGCGCAAGTTGGCCTGGGCATGCTGCCCAAGGCTTTCACGGACTGGCTGGATTTTTCCCTGCTGCCAGATTACGACCAGGTGTCCAAATATTTTTACTTTAGCGTATTCACCGGCAAAACCAACCCGGAAGGCATCAGTTTCCAAGGCTTTTACCCCCGTCCCCCGCAGCTCAATTAACCACAACGAGACGCCCGCCGCCGGGGGCCATGGACTGCGGCTCGCCGGGTCATGCCAGGTGGCGGACGGCTGGCTTGGGCTGGCGGATCATCGTGTTCCCCAGATCCCCACCATGTATTTGCCCAGGGGACCACCGAGCAGAGGGCTCTCCAGGCGCTTTACGGCTTAGCGGATGAATTGATGTGCGCTGGTGCCTTTCAATGACTGCCCTTCGCAGCGTGCTGCATTTGGGTCCGGCGGCTTTTCCCAAGAGTCGTGACTAGGGCCTGTTAACACTAATTGACATTGGCGGAATTTGCGGTATTCTCGCCGGGCAATGGAACTAACCGAGGGCCAGTTTCAACGCATTGCCGATT
>CAITTG010000064.1 GCA_903895255.1 uncultured Verrucomicrobia subdivision 3 bacterium | reverse complement strand
GGAACCCCTCTGGCGCTTTAACTGTCCGCCATCCCTTTCCTGGCCTCACCGAACCTCAGTGCGTCAACCGGCGATCCCCCTCCCCGGCGCGCGGGTCCGTGACCCGCAGCACGTCGCCACGCTGGCCGCCGTCAAAATGAACCAGCCAGCTCATCCCACCCGGCTTCATTTCTCCTGACCGCTCCGACGAAGCCCACCCCGCTTGATTGCACTGAGGGTCATCCCATCTCGCGCCAGCGTCCTGGAGTGCGCCAGTCCTCTGGCGCTTTAGCTGTCCGCCATCCCTTTCCTGGCCTCACCGAACCTCAGTGCGTCAACCCGGCGACTCCCCGTCCCCGGCGCGCGGGTCCGTGACCCGCAGCACGTCGCCACGCTGACCACCGCCAGAATTAACCAGCCAGCTCATCCCGCCCGGCTTCATCCACCAGCCTTTTCTCCCGCCTGCCCGAAAAGTTTTCTTTGTGCCTTGCCCCCCGCCTGCTTAAAATCCCCGCCAGTCGGAAACGGGATGATCACATGAGCCATAAATGGAAATTCTTTCGGGCGGGCGGTTTTGACCAGGTCAAACTGGAAACCGGCGCGGATCTGGCCAGCTTGGGCGAGCTCGACCAAAAGCTCTGGGTCGCCCTGGCCTGCCCCACCACCGGCCTGGAGTTTGATGCCCGCACCCTCCAGTTGATTGACACCGACAAGGACGGCCGGGTGCGCGCCAGCGAAGTCATCGCCGCCGCCCAGTGGGCCACCAGTCTGCTCAAAAATCCCGATGACCTCGTGCATCCCGGCGCCGCGCTGCCGCTGGCGGCCATCAACGACGCCACCCTCGAAGGCAAACAAATCCTCGCCTCCGCCCGCCAGACGCTCATTCATCTCGGCAAGGAAAACGCCCCGGCCATTGCTCTGGAAGACACCACCGACACCGCCAAAATTTTCGCCGCCACCTACTTTAATGGCGATGGCATCATCCCCGTGGATGCCGGCGGCGACGACGCCACCAAGGCCGTCATCACCGACATTCTCACCGCCTTCGGCGCCGAGACCGACCGCAGCGGCAAACCGGGCATCAATCAGGCGAAGGCCGATCTCTTCTTCGCCGAGTTGAAGGCGTACTCGGATTGGTGGCTGGCCGCCGAGGCGGACCCCTTGATCCTGCCGCTGGGCGAAGCCACCACCGCCGCCGTCACGGCCTTCCGCACTATCAAGCCGAAGATCGACGATTATTTTGCCCGCTGCCGGCTGGCCGCCTTTGATCCCCGCGCCCTGAATGCGGTGAACCGCGCCGAGTCGGATTACCTGGCGCTCTGCCAGAAAGACCTTTCCGCCGGGGCCACCGAGATGGCGGGCTTCCCGCTGGCCCAGATCGTGGCCGGCAAACCGCTCTCGCTAGTGGAGGCGGTAAACCCCGCGTGGGCCGCCGCGGTCGCCACCTTCCAAACCACCGTCGTCAAGCCCCTGCTCGGCGACCTGACCAACCTCACCGAAGCCGATTGGGCGGCGTTGACGGCGCGGTTTGCCGCGTACGAAACCTGGTTCGCCGCCAAGGCCGGGGCGAAAGTGGAATCCCTCGGTTTGCCGCGCGTCCGGGCCATCCTGGCCAGCCCGGCCCAGGCCACCATTACCGCCCTGATTGCCAAGGACCAAGCTCTGGAGACGGAGGCCATCACCATTGCCTCCGTCGAAAAATTGGTGCGCTATTATCTCCATCTCTACAAGCTTTGCGTCAACTTCGTGAGTTTGAAAAATTTCTACAGCCGCACCGAGCCGGCGATTTTTCAGGCGGGCACCCTGTTTCTCGACCAGCGCAGTTGCGATCTCTGCCTGACCGTGGATGACGCCGGCAAACACTCCGTCATGGCCGGCCTGGCCGGGGCCTACCTGGCTTATTGCGACTGCGTGCGCAAAGCCACCGGGGAAAAACTGAGCATCGTGGCCGTCTTCTCCCAGGGCGATGACGACAACTTGATGGTCGGCCGCAACGGCATTTTCTACGACCGCAAGGGCCGCGACTTCGATGCCACCATCACCAAAATTATCGCCAATCCCATCAGCCTGCGGCAGGCTTTCTGGTCCCCGTACAAAAAGCTCGTGCGCTTCATCGAGGAACAGGTCGCCAAACGGGCCTCGGATGCGGAGGCTAATGTCAACACCACGTTGACCACCACCGCCGCCGCCCCGACCACGGCCCCGGCGAAATTAAAATTCGATCCCAGCGTCATCGCCCTCATCAGCGTCGCCCTTGGCAGCTTGTCCGCCGCCGTCGCGGGTGTGCTGGTGTTCATGGGCAATTTTGCCGCCTGGCAGATTCCCTTCGTGTTTGGCGGCATCCTGCTGGCCATCTCCACCCCGTCGCTCATCCTGGCATATATTAAACTGCGCAAACGCAACCTCGGCCCCATTCTCGATGCCAACGGCTGGGCCTTGAACGCCAAGGCGAAAATCAACGTGCCCTTGGGCACCAGCCTCACCAGCATCGCCAAACTGCCCCCCGGTTCCACCGTGGATGTGGCCGGCGATAAATTCGCCCAGCACTCCGCCCGCTGGCCCAAATTTGCCGTCACCGCCTTCCTCATCTGGTGGCTCTACGCCTTTGTGGATGGCACCGGCCTCATGTGGAGCCTCTCCGGCGGCGCTTACGGCCACGTGACCCAGGACCAAAAAGACCGCCTGGCCTTAAAGCTCCCCGGCATGGGCGGGACGGGCGGCAGTGCCACCAATGCCCTGCCCGGCGCCGTCACCACCAACGCCCCCGCCGGAAAATAATGGCTCGTGAATCTGCCGCCGCCCGCGCCGAGCGCACCAACGCCATCCTGGCGGCGTTGCCCCGGATTTATCCGGACGCCCATTGCGAATTAAACCATCGCAACCCGCTGGAGTTGCTCATCGCCACCATCCTTTCCGCCCAATGCACGGACAAGCGGGTGAACCTCGTCACCGCCGAGTTGTTTAAAAAATACCGCACCGCCGCCGACTTTGCCGCAGCCCCGCTCGCCGACCTGGAGGAGGCTGTCAAGACCACCGGCTTCTTTCGCAATAAGGCCAAAAACATCCAAGCCTGCTGCCAGCAATTGCTCGCCCGGCACGGCGGCGAAGTTCCCCGTTCCATGGACGAGCTCACCGCCCTGGCCGGGGCTGGCCGCAAAACCGCCAATGTCGTCCTCGGCAACGCCTTCGGCATCAATGTCGGTGTCGTCGTGGATACCCACGTCGCCCGCCTCTCCCAGCGCCTCGGCCTCACCCGCGAGACCACGCCAGAAAAGATCGAGACTGATTTGATGAAGCTGGTCCCGCAACCGCAATGGACCCTCTTCAGCCACTGGCTCATCTGGCATGGCCGCCGCCGCTGCGCCGCGCGCCAGCCGGATTGTGCCGCCTGTGAACTTCGCGAACTCTGTCCCCGGGTGGGCGTGTCATGAATCCCTGGCTCCTCTTCAACTCCGGCCCGCAACCTCCCGCCGATAATATGGCCGTGGATGAAGCCCTGCTCGCGGCCATGCCCCGGCTCCGCCAGCCCGTCCTCCGGTTTTATGGGTGGACTGAACCCGCCGCCACGTTTGGCTACTTTCAAAAATACGCCGAGGTCGCCGCGCGCACGGCATTGCGCCCGCTGATTCGCCGTCCCACGGGCGGCGGCATCGTCCCGCACGCCGCCGACTGGACCTACAGCCTCGCCTTTCCCGTGGGTCACGACTGGCACGGCCTGCCGGCGGTGGCGAGTTACGAACGCGTCCACCAATGGATTCAAGCCGCCTTCGCCCGCCTGGCCATCGCCACGGAACTCGCCCCCTGCTGTCTCAAAACCGCCCCCGGCGCCTGCTTCGAAGGCTACGAAAAATCCGACGTCCTCTGGCACGGCCGTAAAATCGCCGGCGCCGCCCAGCGCCGCAACCAGCTCGGCCTGCTCATACAAGGCTCCGTGCAACCCCCGCCCGTGCCCGTCAACCGGTCGGACTGGGAGACTGCCCTGCTTGCCGCCGCCCGCGAAACCTGGCAGGTCACCTGGGAGCCCTTTCCCGCCGAGGCTCATTTTAGCGAGCAGGTGACCATGCTGATCCACGAGAAATATTCCCAGGCGGCGTACAACCAGAAACGTTAAAGTTGTAAAAACCGGGGCGGGACCAGCCTGTCCCCGCATCCCGCCGGCTTTCCGCCTGCGCAGGTCCTGCCTTCGTCCCCGCCAAAATTTTTCTTTAAAAAATTGGGACCCTGGACAGCCTTTGTCCAGGGTCCCCGGTCATCATGGCGGCGATGATCGTGGCAACTATATCCATTGCGCGCCGCCTTCGGGGTGGACACGCATTCGACAAACCGCCCGTTTCCGACTACTCTGGGCCAGTTGCTTGAAATGACACCATCGCCCGCCATCGCCCCGAACCCCACCCTGACCAATCTCCGGGTGGAGGGCATGACCTGCAATAACTGCGCCCGGCATGTCACCGAGGCCAGCCAGAGTGTGCCCGGGGTGCGCAGCGCCACCATTTCCCTGACTGCCAAACAGGCGGTCATCCGCTGGAACTCCGCCGGTGAGAAAAACGTGCCCGCCCTGCTCGCGGCCATCACCGCCGTCGGCTTCACCGCCACCGAAAATCTTGAAGTTTCCAGTGCTTCCGCCGCCGCCCCCCCCGCCCCCGACTGGCAATTGAATCTCTGGCTCGGGGTCAGCGTCACCGCCCTGCTCATGCTGGGCGAATGGGCGTTCCAACTCATGCCCGTGCCCTGGTTCCGCTGGCTCTCGTTTGGACTGGCCGGGATCGTCCAAGTCTGGTGCGGCGCGCAGTTTTATCGCGGGGCCTGGCGGCAGCTCTGCATTGGCAGTTCGAACATGGACACCCTGGTGTCGCTGGGGTCCACCACCGCATTTGCCTTTAGTTGCTGGGTTCTGTTCACCGGCGCGGCCACGGACCATCTCTATTTCATGGAAGCCGCCGCCATCATTTCGCTCATCAGCCTGGGCCATTGGTGCGAGGCACTGGTCAGTGAACGGGCCTCGGGCGCCTTGCAATCCCTGCTCACGCTGGCCCCGGCCACCGCGCGCCGCCTGGCCAAAGCCGCGCCCGCTGCCGCCCCGAAAAAATTATCCGCGCGCGATCTGCTCAGTTTCAAGCCCGCCGCCGCCGCTGCCCCCGGCGAAGCTACCGAGCTGGAAACGCCCGTGGCCGACCTTTCGCCGGGCGACCTGATTGTCCTCAAACCCGGCGACCGCGTGCCGACCGATGGCGTGGTCACCAGCGGCACCTCCGCCGTGGAGGAGGCGATGCTCACCGGGGAATCCCTGCCGGTGGACAAAAAAGCCGGGGCCAGCGTCTATGCCGGCACCGTGAACCTGAATGGCCGGTTGGTCGTGCGCGTCACGGCCCTGGGCGAAGCCACCGCGCTGGCGGCCGTCATCGCCGCCGTGCAACGCGCCCAAACCAGCCGCGCGGACATCCAGCGGCTCGGCGACCGCGTCAGCAATGTCTTCGTGCCCATCATTGTGGTCGTGGCCCTCAGCGCGGGTTTGTGGTGGGGGCTGGATTTTGCGGCGGCCCGGCAGGTCCACGAATGGTTTGCAGGCTGGCTGTGGCACGCGCACCTGCCCGCCACGGCCGGAGCGGCCGCCTTTATCGTGGCCGCCGCCGTGCTGATCGTCGCCTGCCCCTGTGCCATGGGGCTGGCCACTCCCGCGGCCATCATGGCCGCCGCGAACACCGCCGCCCGGCGCGGCATCCTCATCCGCGATGGCATCGCCCTGGAAAAGGCCGGTCGCATCACCGCCGTGCTGTTCGATAAAACCGGCACCCTGACGACCGGTCAACCAGCCGTGGCGGAGTTCATGGAATTTCCTCCCGCGGCCGGCACCGCTTGGAAATATTTAGCCGTGGCGCTCGCGCGGAACTCCACTCATCCCCTCAGCCAAGCCATCGCGAACAGCGTGGAAACGACTCCCCAATCCGCCGCTCCAGTTTTGACCGGCTGGCAGGAAATCCAAGGAGCCGGCGTGACGGCCAACTGGACCAATGCCCCCGGCGGTGTCGTCCTCGTGCGGCTCGGCTCGCTGACATGGCTGCGCGCGAACGGCGTGGACGTTTCCGCCGGCACGGCTTTCGCCGAAGCATGGTCCGCGCAAGGGGCCTCCCTGGTGGGACTGGCCAGTGACACCCAATTAACCGGACTCTTTGCGCTCCGCGACACGGTAAAACCCGGCGCGGCGGACGTGGTGGCGCAATTGCAGCGGCAGGGGTTGGAAACCTATTTGGTCACCGGTGACAATCCGCTGACCGCCGCCAGCCTGGCCAAACAAACCGGCATTCCCGCCGCGCATGTTTTTGCTGGCGTCCGGCCGGAACAGAAGGCCGGGTTCATCCAGCAACTACAGGCCCAAGGCCAGCGCGTGGCCTTTGTGGGCGACGGCATCAACGACGCCCCCGCACTTACCCAGGCCGATCTCGGCATCGCCGTGAGCCGCGCCAGCGACATCGCCCGCGAGGCGGCGGACATCATCCTGCTGAAATCCGAACTCGCCGCCGTGCCCGAAGCCCTCGGTCTGGCCCGGGCCACCCTGCGCACGATCAAACAAAACCTCTTCTGGGCCTTTTTCTACAACGCCCTCGGCGTGCCGCTGGCCGCCACCGGCTTTGCCAGTCCCGTCTGGTGCGCCGCCGCCATGGGCTTTTCGGATTTGATTGTCATTGGCAATGCCCTGCGCCTGCTGCGCTGGAAATCCCGTCGTTAACCCGGGCGCATCCTGACACAGCCCCCGATTCAGCGTGAGCAAAAGCCGAGTCGGCGGAGTGCGCCCGTCCCGGGCGCAGCAATGCAGACAGGCAGGCAAGTCCACGGTTAATCCCCACGGCTCACCCGATTCTCCGTTGCTGCGCCCGAGGACGGGCGCACTCCGGGGCAGTGTCAAGATGCGCCCCGTTAAACCCGCCCGCCCAAATCCCGCTTTCCCAAACCCCGGGGGTGTGTTACAGGTATGGGGTGAATTTTTTTGTCCAACGCAGTGAGTTGCGCGACATTTACGACCGGGTTGCGGCCGGCGAACGCATTACGGACGCCGATGCGCTCCGCCTTTTCAATTCCTCCGACCTGAACGTCATCGGGGCGATCGCTGACCTCGTGCGCCAGCAGAAAGTGGGCAACCGCGCCAGCTACATCGTCAATCGCTACATCAATTACTCCAATTACTGCATACTCTCCTGCCAGTTTTGTTCGTTCTCACGGAAAAAGCGCGATGCCGACGGCTTTGAACTTACCGTGCCCCAGATGGTGGAAAAAGCCCGGGACGCTCTGAAGCTCGGAATCACCGAACTCCACATCGTCGGCGGCCTGCACCCCTCCCTGCCCTTCAGCTACTACACCGACATGCTGCAGGCCCTCAAAGCACTGGACCCGCGCCTGCAACTCAAGTGTTTCACGGCCATTGAAATTTTACACCTCGCCTGGCTGGCGAAAAAATCCGTGGAGCAGACCCTCGTGGAATTGAAGGCGGCCGGGCTGGACGCCCTCACCGGCGGCGGCGCGGAGATTTTCCAGAAAGATGTCCGGGCCGCCATCGCCCGCGGCAAGGAATCCGCCGCCGAATACCTGGATGTCCACCGCACCTGGCACCGCCTCGGCGGCCGCAGCACCTGCACCATGCTGTTTGGCCATGTGGAAACGCTGGCGGACCGGGTGGATCACCTCCGCCAGTTGCGTGAATTGCAGGATGAAACCCATGGGTTCACCGCCTTCATCCCGCTGGCCTACCAGCCGGAGAACAACGACATTCCCGTCAAAACCCCGCCCACCGGTTTTGATTCCCTGCGCACCATTGCCATCGGCCGCATCTATCTCGACAACTTTGATCATATCACCGCCTACTGGGTCGGCCTGGGTCTGAAGCTGGCGCAAGTGGCGCTGAGCTACGGCGCGGATGACATCCACGGCACGATCATCGAAGAGCACATCTTTCACATGGCCGGCGCGACCTCGCCGCAAGCGCAAAGCGAGGCGGCGATGATCAAAGCCATCCGCGAGGCCGGCCGCACGCCCGTGCAGCGGAACACCTTTTACGAACCCATTCGCGTTTTCGCTGACCTCGCTGACGGCGAAGCCGCCGCCGAAACCGCCGCCCGTTCGACCGTGCTGACGGATAAGCTGGCGACCGCCTGAGGTTTCACGGCCCGGTGTAATTACCGTCGGTAAATTGTTTCATGGCGGCCTGCAGCCGCTGGAGGTCCGGCATTTCCGCGTCCGACACGGGCTGGAGCCAGTCGTAAAACGTCTTGGGCACCTGCCATTTCCAGTGTTCCACGTGGCCGTCCGCGAAGGAGAGGTTGGCTCCCTGGGCATGACGGTCCGAGGGCATGTCCCACCAAATATCCGGGTCAAAATAGGGCGAGCCGACCGGCGGATTGCCAAATTCCGCATCCTCAATGGTGTCGGCATTTTCATCAATCAGGACAAACAGACTGCTGGGAGGCGGCTGGATCACCTGGGTGTATTTTTCCCAACTCGGCAGGTAGAAGTTTTCCGGATCACCGCCGGGATAGCCATTGATGGACTGGCTCATGTTGTAACTGCGCCAGCGTAGTTGCGGCAGTGGCTGGCCGTCCGGCGTCTGCAAGGTTGAGAGGTCCGCCGGGCAATGGTAGATGGGCAGGGAGGAGTTGTAGGTATAGAGCAAGCCATTAATGATGTTGGACGGATTGAGTTCGGTGTCCGCATTCTGGTCGGGCAGCCAGGAAAGCCCGTTGGTGATCGCGCCGGACACGCCGCTGCTGCTGATGTTCACCACCGAGTTGTTGGGGACAAAGAAATCGTTGTTGTCACCCACATACAGGTGCGAGCAGAGTTGGAGCTGCCGAAGGTTGCCGAGGCAGGTGATGGTGCGGGCGCGGTCCTTGGCCCGGGCCAGCGCGGGCAGCAGCATGGCCGCCAGGATGCTGATGATGGCAATCACCACCAGCAATTCGATCAGGGTAAAGGCCCCCCCTCCGCCTCCCATCCCGGGGCGGCACTCGTATCGGCATGAGCGGAGTTGGCTCATGTTCAGCGAATGCATTTAAATTACGCGCGGCCGGAAAAAATTCCACTGGAATATTACCAGCCCGTTGGGGAAGGGGGGAAGCCCGCGTCGGTTCTTTTAAAGGCCCCCGCCCGCCTTGCCGGCCCCCGCCGGCACCGGGCGGCGCAGGGTTGCCCACCAGCGGTAGCCGAGCAAAATTGCCAGCACAGCGGCAAAGGCCAGCGGCTGCCGCACATCCTTTTTCACCTGCATGTAGTAGTGAATCACCCCGGCGACGGCGGCCACATAGGCCAGCCGGTGCAGCGCGCGCCAGCGTTTCCCGCCCAGCCGCTTGATCATGGCATTCGTGGAGGTCACCGCCAGCGGCACCATCACCAGCAGCCCCGTGATGCCCACCAGTAGGTATTTGCGTTGGACCATTTCCGACACCGTGCTGGCGACGCTGAACCCGCGATCCAGGCTGAAAAAAATCAGAAAGTGCAGCGCGGCGTAAAAGAAGGCGTACAGTCCCAGGGTGCGCCGGGAAAAAATAATCCAGTTCCAGCCCGAGAGCACCCGCAGCGGGGTGACGAGCAGGGTGAGCAGTAAAAAGACCAGGGCCAGCATGCCGGTGGTGAGGATGGCAAAATTCACCGGGTTGGCGCCGAGCTGGTGGTGCCACGCATCCCAGCCGAGCACGACGGCCGGCACGGCGGAATTGAGGAGCACGAGCCGTTTGGCGAAGCGCAGGTCGTGGTCGTTCATGCCGGTTAGAAGTTGGCGCGCAAATCCAGGCCGGCGTACAAATGGCCCACCTGGGCTTCATAGCCATTGAACATCAAGGTGGGCCGTCGGCCGGACTGGCCAATGCGCTGCTCGGTGGCCTGGCTCCAGCGCGGGTGATCCACGTGCGGATTCACGTTGGCGTAAAAGCCATATTCATTCGGTCCCGCCTCGCTCCAGGTGGTGCGCGGCTGTTCCGCGACCAGTTTGATTTTGACGATGGATTTGATGCCCTTGAAACCGTACTTCCACGGCACCACCAGCCGGAGCGGCGCGCCATCCTGCGGCGGCAGGGCCTGGCCGTAAATCCCGCTGGCCAGCAGGGTGAGCGGATGCATCGCCTCATCCAGCCGCAAACCTTCCACGTAGGGCCAGTTGAGCACATCCGCCCGCTGGCCCGGCATGCGCTGGGGATCCAGGAGGCTCTCGAAAGCCACGTACCGGGCCCCCTCCAGCGGCTCCACGACGTCGAGTAGTTTCGACAGCGAATAGCCCGCCCACGGAATGACCATGGACCAGGTTTCCACGCAGCGCATGCGGTAAATGCGCTCTTCCGGCGGGCTGAGGCTCAACAGTTCGGCCAGGCTGAACACCCGGGGATGGCGCACCAACCCCTCCACGGACACCTGCCAGCCCCGGGTGTTGAAGCCGGCGGCCGCGGCGGCGACGCCTTCCTTGTCCGTGGAGAACTCGTAGAAATTATTGTAGTGCGTGATGTCCTGGAACGAAGTCGCCGGCTCGGCCGCATGAAAGCCATTGTCGGCGTTGGTCGGGGTCGTGGTGAGCCCGGCCAGCGGGACAGTTTTGGTGACGCCGGCAGCGGGATGATTAAGCTCGTGATACACCACCCCGGTCGCCACCGCGCTGGCGGCGAGAATGCCTGTCTGGAGGAATTGCCGGCGGTTAAAGTAAACCGCCGGATCCGTAATCTCCCGTTGGGATATTTTGTCAGGTTCTTGCACGGTGATCCAGCAACCGGATTAAATTAACAGACTTTCCACCGGCTTCAACGGGGGATTATCCAGGCGGTGTCGTATCCGGAAGCCAGCGGTGCCCGAAGTTCTTCACCCGAAAGGTATTGCGGGGTTTACCGGTTGACAAATTGACCGGCAAATCCGATTAAAGAGGTATGTTTGTGGCCAAACATTTTAAAGATTTAATGGAAGCCCGGCCGTTTCAGCCGTTTAAAATCCACCTGAGTGACGGCTCCACGTATGAGGTCCCCAATCATGAGGCGGCTTTTGTCACCCGCAATTATTTGGAGATCGGTCTGGATCCGGACAGTGACAAAATTCCTGGCCGGCTGGCCAAATGTTCCCTCCGGCAAATTACCCAGGTGGAAGAATTGCCGACCGCCTAAAGGATCTGAGCCGGAACTATTCATTTCAACCGCAGGTGAACGCGGATGAACGCAGATAAAACCATGAGGTAGGCAAGGGTTTGACCCGATATTGATCGAGAACTATTTGGTGCGTCATTTTTTCTCGTTTTCCGCCTTTCCCCATCTGCGTGAATCTGCGTGAATCTGCGGTTAAAGTCCTTTT
>CAITTG010000063.1 GCA_903895255.1 uncultured Verrucomicrobia subdivision 3 bacterium | reverse complement strand
TTGAAAAAAATGGCGCACCAACTGGTTCACGATCAAACGCCGGCCCAAACCTTGCCAACCCTCCGTTTTTATCTGCGTTCATCTGCGTCTATCTGCGGTTAAAATGAATTGTTCCGGCTAAAGCCCAAAGCCCACCGCCCAAAGCCTGCCCTCTCCCCCCCTTTTTGCGCTCTTTGGCCAGTACCAGTCCCTGACCTAATGCGGGTCATCCCCCCGCAAATGCGCCACCCCTTCGCGAATGGCCGGCGCCAAAATCTCCAGGCATTCCCGCACCGCCGTCGGCTTGCCCGGCAAATTAACAATTAAAGTGCTTCCGCGCGTGCCCGCCGTGGCCCGGGATAAAATCGCCGTGGGCACTTTGGCAAACGACTGCGCCCGCATCATTTCCCCAAAACCCGGCAGTTCCTTCTCCAGCACCTGCCGCGTGGCCTCCGGGGTGACATCGCGCGCCGAAACCCCTGTGCCGCCCGTGGTCACCACCAAATGGCAGCCCCGGTCATCCGCCAACCCGCGCAACGCCGCCGCAATCTGGGGCAGTTCATCCGGCACGATCACCGATTCAAATTGCGCCCCCGCAAACACCCCCGCCAGCACCGCCTCAATTTCCGGACCGCTCCGGTCCGCGTAGATCCCCGCCGACGCGCGGTCACTAATGGTAATGCGCCCGATTTTCATGCCTTGATTTTTTTCACCACCCGGATGCCCTCGATCCGCATGGCTTTGTCCACCGCCTTGCACATGTCGTACAGCGTGAGCGCCGCGACGGACACGCCGGTCAGCGCCTCCATTTCCACCCCCGTCTGCGCGCTCGTTTCCGCCGTGCAAAGGATCCGCACCGCCCGGGCCGTCACCCTGAACGTCACCGCCACCTGGCTGAGCGCCAGGGTGTGGCACAGGGGAATCAAGTCCGCCGTCCGCTTGGCCGCCTGAATGCCCGCGATCTGCGCCACCGTCAGCACGTCGCCTTTCGGCAGCGCATTCTGTTTCAGCGCGCGAATCGTGGCCGGCGCGCACACCAGCCGGCCCTCCGCCACGGCCAGCCGGCGCTGCACCGGTTTGGCCCCCACATTGACCATGCGGGCCTCGCCCTCGGCATTAAGATGGGAAAAAGTTTTTTTCATGCAATTGAAAACAGTCCGCTCAGCGCGGTCGCGGGCAAAAAATCCACCCCCAATCCCGCCGCCAGCTCAGTGGTATGGGGCGGCACGCGCAACAGCGCATTCACCGCCCCGAAACATCGCACATCCCCGGAACTGGACCACGCCAGCGGATGCACCCGCCCTCCGCCCTCCGCCAGTTCCAGCCGCGCCGGCCAAAGTGTCTCCCTGGGCACCGGCTCATCCACGAGCGGCTCCGCCAGCCGGCCCCGTTGAAAGGCCGGTACCCGGTCCCCCGCCAACCGCGCCAGGGCCGTGGCCACCGCAAAATGAAAACAAACCCAATGCGCCAGCGGATTGCCCGGCAGCCCAAACGCGACCCGCGTCCCGTTCACCCCAAAAATCAGCGGTTTGCCGGGCCGGATGTTCACTTGCGCAAACACGATCTCAAACCCCAGCCGCTCCAGCAATGACCGCGTAAAATCCTTGTCCCCCACACTCGCCCCGCCGGAAATTAACACCACCTCCGCCGCCATCACCCGGCTG
This sequence comes from uncultured Verrucomicrobia subdivision 3 bacterium, assembly GCA_903895255.1. Taxonomy (GTDB): domain Bacteria; phylum Verrucomicrobiota; class Verrucomicrobiia; order Limisphaerales; family UBA11358; genus UBA11358. Next base: position 1,277 of record CAITTG010000063.1, on the reverse strand, counting down.
CCCTGCAATTGCCGCCATGCCCCATCCAACTCCTCCGGCAGACGCGCCTGTTCCACCTCCGCCGGATACGGCGCCAGCAAGCCACAGATCAGCAGCGAATTGCTGTCACGAATCTGCCCCGGCCCGGGCGTTCCCTCCGGGGCCACCAGTTCATCCCCAATCGTAAAATGACTGACCCGCAGACGCGGGCTGACCAATGGTTGGGTGCAACCCGCCGCGGCCAGCAACGCCACCGCTCCCGCCGTCAACCGCGTTCCGGCCGCCAGCAATGTGTCCCCGGCCCGCACCTCGGAACCACGCCGGCGCACGTTTCCCGTCCGGTCCGTGGTTGTGATCCGGAGTTCCGCCCCCGTGCGCACGGCATCCTCCTGCATGACCACCCGCAGCCCGGCGCACGGCAGCGCCGCCCCCGTGGCCACCCGCACCGCCTGACCCGGCAGCAACTGACGCGGCTGCCAGTCGGCCGCATAAATCGTATCCACCACCTGAAACACCGTCGCCGGATCCTCCGCCAAAACCGCATACCCATCCCGCGTGGCGCAGTCAAACGGCGGCAGATCCCCCGGCGCGACCACCGTCTCGCCCAATACCTGACCCAACGCCTCCCGCAGCGGCCGCCGCACCCCCGCCAGCGGCTGGCACCGCGCCTGAATGTCCGCCATCGCCTCGCTCAGTGACCGTGCAGGAATGACCGCCATGCCGGTGGATACGGCCGAAGGCCGGGTCTTCTCCCTCTCCGCCATTTGCAAAATGGGGGAGAGGGCTGGGGTGAGGTGGCGCTCCAAAACATCCGCATGCCCGCCCATTGGGCATTCGACCGATCCTTTTTGGATGTCCCCAGCCGCCGGCACCGCCCGCCGTTTCCAAATCGGCACGTCCTGCTTCAGCCGGTCCATAAACGCCGCCAGCAGGGCAATGCCCTCCGCCCGGTGCCGGGAGGTCACCCCCACATAAATCGCCACCTCCCCCACCGGCACCGTGCCCAAACGATGAATCACCCGCGCCGCGAGACACGGGTGGCGCCCGGCCAGCTCCACCAGCAATCGCCGGATCTGATGCCCGGCCATTTCCGGATAAGCCTCATAAACCAACGCGGCAATCGGCTGGCCGTTTTCCTGGCCCCGCACGATCCCGCTAAATTCCACCAACGCCCCCTCCCCCTCCCTTTCCTGTGGCGGCGGTCTGTGACCGCCGTCCCGCGCCGGCTGGCTGGGGACGACTATCGGCAGGCCGTCCTCCTGGCCCCGCACGATCCCGCTAAATTCCACCAGCGCCCC
>CAITTG010000062.1 GCA_903895255.1 uncultured Verrucomicrobia subdivision 3 bacterium | reverse complement strand
GGGATTGGCAAGGTTGTTCGGGGCAGGGAGCGGGCCGGATTTATTCAGAAACTCCGCACGTCGTTTCCTGCAAGATCAGGGTTTGGGCAGGATTATTGCGGCCGAGACGGGCGCGCGCCGGCATGGGGGGAAGAAGAATCAAAATTCAAAGTTCACTATTCAGGAATAGAGGACGAATAGGACACATGGGACGGAGGCGACGGAGGGATTTGCGGGCGGGGCGGTGAATCATATTCTAAAGGCACAGGGTAAGGGGAGGTGCTGCGGGTCACGGACCCGCGCGCCGGGGACTGGGTGCGGGCTGGGTAAACGGCCGGTCATCCGGGGACGCTTCGTTTTGGGGCGGTTGCGGGGGCACACGCTGGCGGGTGAAGGGCAGTTCAGCGTCCGCGTGCACCCGGTTGCCCGCCTCATCCACGAGCGTAACGATCGCCAGCACGAGCAGATGTTTCGCTTTTTTACCGGTGGCCTCGAACGGCTGGCCGGTGCGGGGATCAATCGGCTGGGTGAGCAGCAGCGCCTGATTATCATATAAATTCACGTCGGCCCGGAACTCGCGCAGGTTGAAGCGCGGGGCGGGCACGGTGGTGATGGCCGGAGGACCATTGGTGGGCAGGTCATCCACGTATACCCGCACCTTTTTCGCAGGTTTGTCGTAACCGGGAAATTCAATTTCCGTCGCCACCATCCGCATATTAATAGTGCAGCCATCGGCCAGGACTCGCGGGACCACGTCAAAGATGGGGCCCAATTCCAGGTTCTCGACCTTAAAGAATCCCGGGCCGTTGTTTACTTCCGCCCGGCTCAATCCGGGTGGGGTCAGCGCTTTCGGATTCACGCCGACGAGGATGCTCTGGATTTCCGTCGCCCGCAGTTGGGTTTGCCGGCCACTCGTGGTGGTAACCTCGGGCTCGGCGAGGATCGTGGCGCCCGGCCGGGCGGCCAACTGGTGCAACCACGGGCGGACCTGGTCCCCGGACAAGATGGCGAGTTCATTGGGTCCGCTGGGCGGATGGGCCAGGGCGGGCGGGTTGGTAAAATCGCCGGTGACTTCAATAAAGCGAGCTTTGATGTGAAGTTGCAGCCGGTGAGGGACGGGCCCTTCCAGCATCGGGGGATCCAACCGGTTGACGTCGTTGGCGCTGATCCGGGAACGGGTCTGACCGCCACTCGTGGTGGTGACTTCCGGCTCGGCCAATTTTTCCAAACCGGTCCGCTGCTCCAGGCCATGAATGGCAACTTGGAAATTGGGATTGCTTAAAATGCCAGTGATCCGGGCCGACGAAGGATTGGTCGGCGACCATGGCGGCATATTACTGCCGGCTGGCGGCAGGTTCCAATAGGCAGCCAAAGAGGGGTTATTGGTTGCCCCCAAAGACGACAACTTGAAAGGAGCGAGGACCGGCGGGGCGTTGGTATTGTTCCATTTCACCATGGCCCGTTCAATCTTATCCAAATCGCCCGCGGTGGCTTTCACAAACAACAGGCCCAGCCGGTCATTGAAGAACACGGCTTTGGGCGGCAGCAGATCCACGCCGAGAGTATGGAAATAGAACTGGAGATGTTGCCCCAGTTCAGCGGGGTTGGTTTGACTGCCCGGGGAATTAGTGCGGTTTGAGGCTGCGGGGGTCAGGCCGATTTCGCGCAGGAAGATTTCGGGCCGCACTCGAAACGTGCGCATGAAAAGATTGGTCGCGGTTGCCGGGGCCGCCGCGGGCGTGTGGACCAAGCGCCAGTAGTAGAGGGCGGCCGGATTGGCGGGATCGGCCCGCAAGACCTGCGCGAGTTTTAGCCGGGCCGCGTCCCACTGGTGCGCCTCGTAGAGGGTCATGGCGTCGATCAGCAATTGGTTCACGTCCGGCGTATTGGTGGCGGTAGTCGCATGTCCATTATCCGGTTGGGCGGGCAGCGGCGGGGCCTCGCCCATGGGCAGCGCCACGGTCGAGAAGGCCACCAACCCGAGGGCGCCCCCCACACCCAAGCCTGCCCGGCGCGGCACCGGCAGGGTCACCAGCCGCTCGATGCGCTGCCGCAGGGCGCTGCGCGATTCCATGATGCCCAGCAGCCCCAGGCTGGCCCGGGGCCGGTGCAGCGCGAACTTGGCCACGGCCAGCAGGGTGGGCGCGTAACTGTCCGCCTCGCCGCGCAGGGCCACCATCACCGCCTCGTCCACCGCCTCCTCGCGCACGCGGCGGATGCGGGCGTTGGCCACCCACACCAACGGATGCCACCAATAGAAAATCTGGAGCAGGGCCTGGACGAAGTTCACCCACACATCTCCCCGGCGAAGGTGCATCAATTCGTGCAACAGCACGGCGCGCAGTTGTTCCGGCGGGAGCGTGTCGGCCAGCGCTCGTGGCAGCAGGATGACCGGACGAAAGAGTCCGCAGACGGCCGGGGACAGGGTGTCGTCCGTGAGTCGCACCGGCACCGGGGAACGTAGATTGGCCAGTTCCCGGGCCTCGCCCAGGCACTGCGCGAGCGCGGCAGCCGGCACCGCTGTCCGGCTAGCTTGGACCACCTGCCGCCAGCGGCGCAACAGCCACCCGAGCAATCCCAGACTCACCACGACCGCCACCAGCAAACTCAGGGCCGCCGGTGTGAGCGCTGGACGCGGTGGCAATACGGTCCAGGCTGGCATGGGGACATCCGGCAGTGGCAGGTCGTTGGGCGCGGGCGGATAATTCGGGGCGATCACCGGGTCGGGGACCACCGGAACGGCGGTCGCGCGGCTCCACCACCAGGCCGGACTCGTGGGCAGGGCGAGGTCTGTGGGTAGGACGAGCTTCACGAGCAGCACCAGCCACAAGCCGTGGCGCATGGCGGCCCGCACCCGGTGGCGCAGGCCGAAATCCAGGGCCAGCAACACCAGCACCAGCACGCTGGATTGCCAGAACATCGAGCGGGCGAAGTCCAGAAAGACACCGCCCGATTGATTCAGGATGGCGATGGCGGAGTTCACGTTATTTTTTTGCGGTTTTTTTCCGCGACTTGATCAGCGCCTCCAGCGCGTCCAGTTCGCTTTCTTTCAAGGGACCGGATTCGATCAGGCATTGCACCATGGGGGTGAGCGCGCCGTTAAAGGCATGCTTGAGGGTGTAGAGCAATTCGCCGCGCTGGGCCTGCTCGCGGGTGACGGCGGAGCGGTAGCTGGTCATCTTCCCCTGCTTCTCCGCGCGGAGGAGGCCCTTGCCCACCATGCGGTCCAGGAGGGTGCGGGCGGTGGAATAGGTCCAGCGGGTCTCGGCAAACAAGGCTTCCTGGACGGCCGGGGCGGTGCAGGGTTCGCGCTCCCAGACGGCCTTGATGATGGCCCACTCCGCCCCGGTGAGTTCGATTAACGGTTGGTTCATTTAGTGGCGAGAATATTTACAAGTGTAGAGGATGTCAAGCGGATTCTTTACAGATGTAGATTTAGGGGAAGTTGCAAGTTTCAAGCTCCAGGGAATATGCAGGCGGGATAGGGGACCACTAGGATGGAGGGATTTGCGGGCGGGGCGGTGAATCATATCCTAAAGGCACAGGGTAAGCGGAGGTGCTGCGGGTCGCGGACCCATAAGCGTTAACCTTAAACCTGGAGCTTGTTTTAAGGTATTGCCAGGCATCAACTCTGCGTGCTCGGCGACT
>CAITTG010000061.1 GCA_903895255.1 uncultured Verrucomicrobia subdivision 3 bacterium | reverse complement strand
GTCAGCAGGTTCTCGCCGTCCATCACGATCTCGCCCTCCGCGCGCTGCTCGGGGTAAAGCTCGAACATGCGGTTGAGCGTGCGCAACAGTGTCGATTTGCCGCAGCCGGAGGGGCCGATGAAGGCGGTGACGACACGTTCATCCAGCGCGAGGGAGATGTTTTTCAGCGCCCGGCTGGGGCCGTAGTAAAGGGCGAGGTTTTCGATGCTGATCAACGGCGCCCCCCGGGAGACCAGGGCGGCGGGCGCGTCGGTCGGCGTTATTTTGGGCAGGGATATTTCCGGCATAAATCTGGTTAGTGAAGGGAACGCTGGTGGCGGCGCATGCGCGAGCGCACGAAAATGGCGACGATGTTCAGGGCAAAGGTCAGAATCAACAGCACCAGCACGGTGGCGTAGAGGATGGGCTGGGTTTGGTCAATGTTGGGAGACTGGGTGGAGAGCACGAACACATGGTAGCCCAAATCCATGAACTGGTCGGTCAGGTGGGTGGGCAGGTTGGACATATAGTAGGCCACGCCGGTGAACAGAATGGGGGCCACCTCACCCGCCGCGCGGCTGACGGCGAGAATGCCACCGGTGAGGATGCCAGGCAGGGCTTGGGGCAGCACGATTTTGATGATGGTTTTGAGCTTGGTGGCGCCGAGAGCCAGGCTGGCCTCGCGCAGCCCTTGAGGGACGGATTTGAGGGCTTCCTCCGTGGCCACGATGACCACGGGCAGGGTCATGACGGCCAGCGTGAGAGAGGCCCAGATCAAGGAGGGCTGGCCCCAGGCTTTTTCGCCGTTATTCAGCAGCAAATCCAGATTATGGCCGACGAAATTGATGAAGAAGCCGAGGCCAAACAAACCGAAGACCACCGAGGGAACGCCGGCGAGATTGTTCACGGCGGTGCGAATGATCCGGGTCACGCGCGAGGTGTTCCGGGCGTATTCGGTCAGGTAAACGGCCGTGATGACGCCGACGGGCAGCACGAAGATGGTCATGACGATCACGCGGATGGTGGTGCCGACGATCATGGGCAGGATGCCGGTGGTGGCCGGGTCAAAGACGTCCTTTTTGGGAATGGTGGAGACAAAGCGCCAGGACAAGCCGGGCCAGCCATGGATCACCACATTCACGAGGATCACCGCGAGCAGGGCGAGAATGAGGTAGGTGGCGAGGCCGGTGAGGCCGGTGAAAAAAAATGAGCTGAAGCGAAATTCCTTGGACTGGAAATCGGTGGTGTTGGGGGCGGCGGGCTTGGACATCAGGCCTTGCCCTCCAGCCGCCTTTTCAAGCGTTCCATGACGAGTTCGGCGGCCATGTTGGAAAAGAAGGTCACCACAAAGAGCATGGCGCCGATGAGGAACAGAATCCGGTAATGGTCGCCGCCGGCGACGACCTCGCCCATTTCGGCGGCGATGGTGGCGGTGATGGTGCGGGCGGAGTCGAAAATATCCCACGACATGATGCTGGCGTTGCCGCTGGCGAGCAGGACGATCATGGTTTCGCCCATGGCGCGGCCGAAGCCCAGGACAATCGCGGCGAACACCCCGGGGATGGCCGCCGGCAGCACCACCTGCCAGGCCGCCTGCCAGCGGGACGCGCCCAGGGCGAGGGCGGCCTGGGTATAGCTGCGGGGCACACTAGTGAGGGAATCCTCGGCGATGGAAAACACCACGGGAATGATGGCGAAGCCGAGGCCAATGCCCGCCACGAAGGCGTTCAGCCGCGATTCATAACCGAAAATTCCCTGCAAAAACGTGGCGATCACGATCAACGCGAAAAAGCCCACCACCACCGAGGGCACGCCGGAGAGGAGTTCAATCGCCGGTTTGATGACTTCTTTGAACTTAGGCCGCGCCAGTTGGGAGACATAAATGGCGGCGGCCAGGGCGAGGGGCACGGCAAACAGGAGGGCCACCACCGTGGCTTTGATGCTGCCCACAATCAGGGGCACGATGTTATATTTTTTAATGGTGGAAACCGGCTGCCAGATATAGGCCGGGCGGTCATAACCGGTCCATTGGTAGGGCAGGAACAAATACCGCCACTCCGTGGTGTTGAGGCTGGCGTCTTTGTCGGTGGAAACGTCCTTGGCAGCGTCCACCTTGGTCTGCATAAGGAGCTGCCGGGTGTCATGGTCCATGCTCGCGAATTCCTCCCGGGTCAACTCCAGATAATTGCGCAGGACTTCCGGTGGCATTTTATCCATTTCCGCCACGGGAATCACCGGTTGTTTGGCGGCGCTGTTCATCTGGCCGAACAGAATAGGGACGGCCTCGCGGGTGACGAAGGCAAAGATCAGAAACACCATGAGGATGGCGGTGAGCGACACGAGGAAAATCATTTTTTCCACCAGCCATTCGAAGGGATGACGGTTTTTGCCCCGCTGGATGCCTTGCCAGCGTTGCGTGACCGGGGCCGGTTTGGGGAAGGGTTCGCTCACAGTAAACGTTTACCGGCCAGGAGCGACACCGGGCAGCCGGTGGGGCGGGTGGCCGGGTGCAAATATCAATTAATGGCTGCGCAAGTTGAGGGGGAGGGGATAATAGCCCTGATCCTTGACAATTTTCTGGCCTTCGTCGCTACGAATCCAGGTGAGGTAAGCGGCGATGTCATCCTTGTCCAGCGCGGGATTCACGTAAACATACAGGTACCGCCAGATCGGGTAACTTTGGTTGAGCACGTTCGCCTCGGTAGGTTCCACGGCCGGGGAGGCATCATCCTTTTTGACGCCCAAATGCTTCACGCCCGAGCCATAGGCCGCGCCACCATAACCAATCCCGCCATGATCATGGCCCACGGCCTGGACCAAGGCGGCCGTGCCGGGCATGGTCTGCGCACTGGGGGCAAAGTCACCGCCCTGGAGGACGCTGCCTTTGAAAAATTCATAGGTTCCCGAGCTGTTTTCGCGGCTGTAAACGGTGATGGGCAAATCGGGGCCGCCCACGGCTTTCCAATTAGTAATTTTACCAGTGAAAATCCCTTTTAATTGATCCAAGGTCAGTTCGGACACCGGGTTGGACTCATTAACATAAACGGAGAGACCATCCAGGGCCACTTTGTATTCGGTCGGGCGCTTATGGAAGGCGATCACGCACTTTTGCAATTCCGCGGCTTTGATCTGGCGGGAGGCATCGCACAAATCCGTGGTTTGACTTTGGAGGGCGGCGAAGCCAATGCCGGAGCCGCCGCCGGTAACTTGAATTTTAACATCACTGTGCAGCCCCATGTAGGTTTCCGCCCATTTTTGCGCGAGAATGACCAGCGTATCCGAGCCTTTGACGGTGATCTGTCCCGCCTGCGCACCGGCCAGGACCCCAAAAATCAGGCCCACGGTCATTAGTTGCAGAATAATTCGTTTCATTAAGATTAATTGAAGTTCGTTCTACTAAATACTCTATCAGTTATTACCGGCAAATGTCCATCTCAACCAGCCAGTCCGATGAGCCCGGCGCATGGCCTTCAAACTGGCTGGCACAAGTATATCAATCCTTCCAAACAAACGATATTGGGGGAGTACCGTTACGACCGTGCGGCTTCGGGGTTACAATTGGGTGACAACAAAAAGCAGGGCGGGCGGCACAGGTGCCATTTTTCAAATAACTTTGCAGAAAATCGCAAATAAATTGGGAAATGAGCATGTTATCGTACTTTACATAACCCAAGTACTGTTGCGCGCAAGCTCAGCCAGCGTTGCCGGTACAACTGTTTTAAATTAAGAAAATATGTGCAAAAATCCTGCGTTAACGTTGCCTTTTAATCCTGCCGTCCAGCCCCGGTCGCGCAGTCGCCTGCACGGTTTTACTTTGATTGAACTACTGGTGGTGATCGCGATCATTGCGATCCTGGCGGCCATGCTGCTGCCGGCGCTGGCGGCGGCCAAGCGCAAGGCGTACACCATCAATTGCGTCTCGAACATGAAGCAGAGCTCCCTGGCGCTGCAAATGTATTTTAACGATTTTCATGATAATTTGCCGCCCGGCCGGGGCGCCCGTAATCCGCCCGGGCCCGGGGTTAACTACGGGCTGACCGACGGTCAGATTCCGGTTTATAATGGCGCGCCTTCGGGGCCGTGCATGAAAAACCTGCCCATTTATCTGCAACCTTACCTGGGGCTGGCGGATCCCAAGACGGTGGGGACAGTTTCCAATGCCGTGGTGAAAGTCTTTGTTTGCCCGGCCTACACGAGCATTTGGTCGCCGGGGACGATTTATCAGGGCAGCACACTGGTGAATCCCGTGGCCGACAATTACCAATCTTATGTGAACAACGGCAATGCGACGGGATCATATGCCTTGAACGATGCCAGCAAGTCCACCACCAACGGATTGTTGCTCAATATTGCCTTTCCCGTGGGGAACACCCGGGGCACGGGCGGCGTTTCCGCCGGTCCGCAGCCCTTTGGCAAGGAGAGCTCGGAGGAACCCTTAACTCTCGGGCAAATTCAAAGCGCGGGGGTGTCACTTTCCTCTTTTTGGTCGATGGCTGATGTGGACTGGCTGGCTGACTCGGCGTTGCAGAAGACCGGGGTGGCCCTCAAACCCGTGCATGGTAATGTGCGGGCCTATGCCTACGTGGACGGCCATGCCAGCACGGTCAGAAATAGTGCCACGGGGGTTTACGACCAGTAAACCGATGGCGCGCCCACCGGGCGGTCACCCTGTTCAAAAACCAACTCCCCCAACCAACAAATAACAAAACCCAATGAAACAATCCAGTTTGCTGGCTTTGATGCTGGCCGGTCCTTTAGCCGCACTCGGTCAAAACGCCGTCTTTACGGACACCTTTACCAATGGCAGCACGTTTAACGGCGTGAGCACCCCTGGTGGCAGTCCCACGGCTTCCGCAACCAGTTACGATTTTTCCTCATCCAAGACCGCGGTGTCCAGCATTGGCGCCAATGGTTTGATTTTTGGCCTTTCGGCCGCCACCACCAGCGGGTTTGTGGAGGGGCAGGCGGTGTTTACCCTCACGCCGGTGGCTTTGAACACCGTGGGGGATTACATTGATCTCAGCTACGTTTTCTCGGGCACCAATTTGCTGGCGGGGGGGACTTCCTCGGCGATTTTCACGGGATTATATAATTCCGGGGGATTCAAACCGGTGGCGGGCACGGCCGGGACGCAGGGAAATGCGGTTTCACTGAACACAACGCCGGGCTATGTCAATGCTGCGAACAATGCGGCTAACTGGCAGGGTTACGTGGTGCGGATGGTGGAGACGGGGGGGACGCTCGATGCCTACACGCGGCCGATTCAGAATGCGGGCGGAACCAGTTCGGCGAATCAGGACTTGATTGGTAATAATCTGGGCGGTGGGGCCTATAACAATCCGGCGGGATCCTTGATTGGGGGGACCACCGCCTCGACCGTAACACTGACCAACGGCGCCGCTTATCTTTACACGATGGATTACCGGCTGACTTTGTCCGATGTCGGGGTGCTCACCATCACGGAAAGTCTGTATGGCGGCGCGGGCACGAACGGCACCCAACTGGCCACCCAAAGCGTCACCACCACCACGGCGCTGCTGACCAACTCCTTTGACGGCCTGGCGATCGGGGTGCGGAACAGCGGCACCAGTTTTCAGCCGACCATTCAAATCCGGCAGTTGGCGGTGTCCAAAAGCATTTATGGCACGCCTGGTCCGGGTTTCAACCTGACGGGTGGCGGGGCGGGGTGTCCGGGCGACGGATACCTGCTGACCCTGAGCGGCTCGGTGACCACCAATACCTACTGGCTTTACACCAACGGCGTCTATGATGCCGCGGTGGCGGTACAAACCGGCACGGGCAATGCCCTGACGTTTGGCCCCATATCGGTGGTGGGCACCAACACGATTCTGGCCAGCAACACCGTGAGCGGTTTCACTGGCTTGATGAACGGGGCCCCGGTGATTTCGATTCTGCCCGCGCCGACCATTGGCACGGAGCCGGTGGCCGCGACGGTCGCCACGAATTATGCGGCCACCTTCAGCGTGGCCACGGCCACGGCGAGCACCTTTGGCTACCAATGGTACCGGAACGGGGTGGCGCTGACCGACGGCGGGCACATTTCCGGATCGCAAACGGCGATCCTGACCATTGCGCCCGCCACCACGGCGGATGTGGCCACTGTCGCCAATGGTTATTCCGTCATCATCACGAATCATTGCGGCTTGTCCGCCACCTCCGCACCCCCGGCGGCATTGACCTTGAGCGCGCCGGTGAGCGTGGTGTGGCAGGGCGGTAATCCGAATAACAACTGGGATTTGGCCACGACGCTGAATTTCATCAACAGCAGTGCCACGCCGGTGGTATTCCTCTCCGGAGACACGGTGACCCTGGATGACACCTCGGCGAATCCCATTGTGACCCTCGTGGGGACCAACCTCGAGCCCAGCGTGCTGGTGGAAAACGCCGGCCAGCCCTATTTTATCAACGGCACCGGGGTCATCAGCGGTCCGGGTGCGCTCGTGATGAATGGCACGGGTTCCTTGAGCATCAGCAATGTGAACACCTACAGCGGTGGCACGACCCTCAGCAACGGGACGCTGGTGGTGGACGCCGGGAGCCAGCAATCGCTGGGGAGCGGGCCGGTTAATTTCGCGGGCGGGGCGTTGCAGTATGCCTACGCCTCGGGCAATGCGTCAGGGGTGAGCAATAATTTCAATGTCACGGCCAACAGCACGTTGCAGTACAACGGGGCGGGCACTTATGGTTTCGTTTTTTATGGCGGCCTGAACGGCTCGCCGGCGGCGGCGCTCACCGTGCAGAATTATTTGAATAACAGCGCGACGCCGGATCGCCTGCGGCTGTATGGCGCCTTTACGAACAACGCGCAAATCATCATCAATTCCGCCGGCAACACGGTGGACCTCGCACCTTACAATGCGGCGGGGAGCCAGGTTTACAACAGCCTTATTTCTGGCAATGGCGGGCGGATTCTGGCGCGCGGCGCCGGCAACGTGATCTTCAATGCGGCCAACACGTTTAATGACAGTGGGGTCGCGAACAATGGCGCCGGCCCGAGCGGGTACAGCTTCATTTTCAGCGGTGGCAATGTCGGGGTGGGGGCGGATTCCACGGCCACTTCGCCGGGGGTGGTCACGGCCAGTCCGCTGGGCACGGGCATTGTGGGGATCGACACCACGCTGGGCAATTTCTCATTGTTTGCCAACGGCGGGGCGCATGTCCTGGCCAATGAGATCATCTACACCAGCGCCACGAACTCGGTGCAATGGACCATCAACGGCAGCTACAACCTGACTTTGGCGGGGCCCATTTACTTGAATGGCGCGGACAACTCGGGCGGAACCAACCGCAACCTCCAGATCAACAACACGGGCGTCACCATCATTTCCGGTGTGATTCAGGATCAGGGGCTGAATTGCGGACTCGTCAAGTCCGGGACGAACACGCTGTATCTGAACGCCACCAACACCTATGGGGGCAGCACCACGGTGACCAACGGGACGCTGGCGGGCACCGGCGTGATTTCCGGACCGGTGACGGTGTTGGGCACCGGATCGATTGCCGGCGGCGGCGCGACGGCGATTGGGGCTCTTACGATCAGCAATAATGTGACGCTGGGTGGCAATGTGGTGGTACGGCTCAACAAGGCCCTGGCACCCGCGCAATCGAATGATGTGATCGTGGTCACGGGCACGCTGGCGAACAGTGGGTCGGGCACGGTGACGGTAACGAATCTGGGCGCCCCGGCCTTGAAGGTGGGGGACCGGTTCCCGCTCTTTAGCGAGCCGGTGGCCAGTGGCAGCACCCTGACCGTTACGGGTGGCGGGGTGACTTGGACGAATCATCTGGCCATCGATGGCAGCATTGTGGTGTTGTCCGTGGGCAGCAACGTGGCGACCAACGCGACCAACATCACCTACAGCGTGAGTGGCGGGAATTTGGTGCTGAACTGGCCGGTGGACCACACGGGCTGGCGCTTGCAGACGCAGACGAACACCCTGGCGGTGGGGCTGAGCTCCAACTGGGTGGATGTGCCGGGTTCGACGAATGTCCACACGGCGAGTTTCCCCATCAACGCGGCGAACGGCGCGGTGTTCTACCGGATGCTTTATCCCTAAGGCAGCTTCAAGATTGGTTTGGAGACAGCCCATCCCGCCCCCGAGGCGGGATGGGCGCATTAATAAGCGGCCTGATAGCTTGATATAAAAGTGGGTCTGGCTTATCTTGAACATGGTTTTGGCGGGGCGGAGAATCGCTCCCGGTCTTTACGACCGGGGGAGGAAAGTCCGAACACCACAGGGCAGGACGCCGCGTAACCGGGGACTTGAGCCTTGGATACACGCGGGCGGAAAGCTGGAAGGCTTTTTGACGGAAAGTGCCACAGAAAATCAGACCGCCACCGGGCGCAAGCCCGGGGGTAAGGGTGAAAAGGTGCGGTAAGAGCGCACCGCGCGAAGCGCAAGCAACGCGGCACGGAAAACCCCGTCCGGTGCAAGGCCAAATAGGGAATTCTGGAGCGGCTCGCTCCCAGCGGCGCGAAAGTGCCGCGGATTCCGGGTATCGGCTGCTAAGACAAATGATTCTCTCCCCGGGAGCAATTCCGGGCAGACAGAACTCGGCTTACAGCCCCGCCAAAACCATTTTTATCAAGAGAACGGAGGCGGAGGATGATGGGCGGAAAAGGGCCAGGCGCCAAAGAAGCTTCAAAATCCAATCATCAAATTTCAGAGAATTTTCAATATTCAACATGTAAGACCACCGGGCGGCTGGGAGTGGGGGGTCTTTAAATTTTCCTCATAGTTTATTTCGAGGTAAGATTTCTTTTCCCCGCCGCATCCAAACCACGAGCCGGGATAGTGGTCACGGGCAAAACAAAGACCAAACCGACTAAAATAAATCATCATGGCACCCAACAAACATCTCCTCAACTTAACTTGGCGGGCCCGGGCGGCATTGACTTGGGCGGATTTTGACGGCCTTGTCGCCAAGGCAAACGCCAACTGGCCGGACCTTGTGGAATAGAACGGCAGGTGATAATTTAAGCTCTGCGGGTTGAGTTGCCTGCCATCCCCATACCAAGCATAATCATGAACGAAATTACACAACTGCTTATCCAGCACGGGGTCTTGTTGGTTTTCCTGACAGTGCTGACAGAACAGATCGGGGTGCCGGTGCCGGCGGCCCCCTGGTTGCTAGTGGCCGGGGCGCTTTCGGCCACGGGTCAATTCAATTTGGGCGCGGGATTTTTGCTGGTGGTGCTGGCCTGTCTGCTGGGGGATGGCTTATGGTTTCTGCTGGGGCGTTACCGCGGCAACCGGGTCTTGGGCTTCCTCTGCCGCCTGTCGCTGGAGCCGGATTCCTGCGTGCGCCGGACGCACAATTTGTTTACGCGGTACGGGCTGAAAGCGGTGGTGGTGGCCAAGTTCGTTCCGGGTTTGAGCACGCTCGCGCCACCCCTGGCCGGCATGTCCGGGGTGAGTGTGACGCGTTTTTTTCTGGCGGACGCGCTGGGATCCTTGCTCTATGCCGCGGCATTCATTTTTCTGGGACGTTTGTTCAGCAGTCAAATTCAAGAGATCACGCGGGCGCTGGACGGCATCGGCCGGGGCGCTTTCTTCATGCTGACGGGTGCGCTGGCGGTTTACCTGGCGTTTAAATACTGGCAGCGGAAAAAGATTTTGCACGAATTACACATGGCGCGCATCACGGTGGGGGAACTGCGCCGGAAGCAGGCGGCGGGGGAAAATTTATTCATCCTGGATTTGCGGCCGGCGCTGGAGGTAAAGCTGGATCCCGGCACCATCCCGGGAGCCATGCATTTGGAATTGGATGAACTCCCCCAGCGGCACCAGGAGATTCCCCGGGACCGGGAGATTATCGTTTTTTGTTCCTGCCCCAATGAAGGTAACCAGTGCCAAAACGGCCATGCTGCTCCGGCGGCGGGGAGTCACCAAGGTGCGTCCCTTGCTCGGGGGAATCGCTGCCTGGCGGCAATTCGATCTCGCCGCTGGTTTGACGGCCCCGGCAATCCAAGCCCCTTGATAAATGGGGTTGAAACTCGTCGCCAGCACCGTCAGCGTACGGTGACCTTTTGACACTCCGTCGGCACAGTGGTTCGCGCCCGAAGGCTTATTAATTGGCGCAGGTCGGTTGCCGAAAGGAATAGGAACGGTTTTCCGGCCGTCTGCCCGCCAGCGGTGGCTGGTGGAGTTGCGGCAGCCGGAACAACCACGGCAGGGAGCCCCGCCGCAATAGGCCGCCATTCAAGAAAAATACCGTGATTATATTTTCGGATAGTGACTGAGCAGGACTGGATGGGTGCGGACGGCACGGGTCAGGCTGGCGGGATTGCTGAGGTTGCCGAGGCGGTCCACCGCCCGTAGCACCACGGTCTGCGGGGTCGGCCCGAAAAAGCTCCAGGAATATTGGGGGCCGGGGAGAATTTCAGTTTGCCACTGGCCGTTGCTGCGGGTTTGCAACACCCAGTTGCGCGCGGGTTTGGCCGGGCTGTTACCAGCGTAGCCGGGCTCCCAGATTGCCCGCTGGACGCCGTTCTGCGTGAGGAGTTGCAGGACCGGTTTGGCGGGGGGTGTCACGCCGAGCCAGGGGGAGGGGGGGACAAGGGCGGTCTGGCTGTAATTAAAACGCAATTCCTGATTGAGGGCGGGGTTTTCCAGCAGATTGCGCAAATGAAAGTGAATTTCGCCGGCGTTGGGCCAGTGTCGCTCGATGGCAATTTCCTGGCCGATTTCGGTGTGGGAAAATTTGGCGCCGGTTTCATAGTCGGCCAGCCCGGGCCAGAGGTTGCGATGGAGGATATTTTGCTGCTGCCACCACTGGAGCAGGGCGGGGAAACTTTGTTGAGGCGAGGCCACGGGCCAGTAGAGTTGGGGGGTAAAATAGTCCACCCACCCGCTGGCCAGCCATAAGCGGGAGTCCGCGTAAATCTTGGCGTAGGAGTCAAAGCCACGCACTGAGGGCGGATTGTAGGGACGCCAGATGCCGAAGGGGCTGATGCCGAATTTAACCCAGGGTTTGGCGATTTTGATCCCGTTGTAAATACCCTGAACGAAACGGTTGATGTTTTGCCGCCGCCAGGTGGCGTGGTCCAGCCCTTGGGGAGCGCCATAAGTCTGCCAGGTGACCTGGTCGGGAAAATCCACTTCCTGGCCCCGGGCATCCTTGACCGGGTAGGGATAAAAATAGTCGTCAAACTGGACGCCATCAATGTCATAGCGATTCACCACATCGAGCACGACTTGCAGGACATGGGCGCGCACGGCGGGTTCGCCGGGGTCCAGGTCGAGTTCATCACCGTAACGACGGACCAGTTCGGGGTGGGTGCGGGCGAAGTGGGTGGGGGAGGGGGGCGATTTGGCGAGGCGATGCTGGGCGCGAAAGGGGTTGAACCAGGCGTGTAATTCCAAGCCGCGCGCATGGGCGGCGGCGACCGCGAGGGCCAGCGGATCGTAGAAGGGTTCCGGGGCCTGGCCCATGTGGCCGGTGAGGTATTCGGACCAGGGCTCCAAGGCGGAATCGTAAAGCGCATCCGAAGAGGGGCGCACTTGAAAGATGATCGCATTGAGTTTGAGTTGCACCGCATGGTCCAGGAGGGCCAGCAACTCGGCCTTTTGCTGGGCCACCGGCAGGCCGGGTTTGGAGGGCCAGTCAATGTTGCCCACCGTGGCGAGCCAGGCGCCGCGAAATTCCCGGGGTGGTTCCGGCGGGATGACCCAGGCGGTATCATAGCCCGGGCTTTGCGCCCGGAGGAGTCCGGGGAGCAGGAGCACCAGCGCCAGATAGATTCGGGAGGACGTCATAGCATGTCGTTCGCTGGTCCAATAAAACCGCTCGCCTGGCAATTGGCAAAGGATTTCTCGTCAAATGAGCACCGTTTCAATAATATTCCGGCGTGTCCGTTGGGGCCCGGACGGGAGCGGGCGAAGTTGGCTGGCTGGAACTATGAAAGTACGCGAGTGTTTTTGGGCGGTAAAAAATGTGGTGATCGGCCGGGCGCGGAACATATCCGACGAACGGCTTTATGATAATACGACGCTGATCGCGCTGCTGGCCTGGGTGGGGTTGGGGGCGGACGGCCTGTCGTCCTCCTGCTACGGTCCGGAAGCGGCCTTTCTCGCGCTGGGGTCCCACACCTATCTCAGCCTGTTTGTGGCGTTGGCCTCCATTTTAACGATTGTGGTCATTTGTGCCAGTTACTCGCAAATCATCGAGGCGTTTCCCTCTGGCGGTGGCGGTTATCTGGTGGCCAGCAAACTCCTTTCGCCGGCGGTGGGGGTGGTCTCGGGGTGCGCGCTGATCGGGGATTATGTGCTGACCATTGCCATCAGTGTGGCCAGCGGCACGGATGCGCTGTTCAGCATGCTGCCGGTGGCCTGGGTGCATTACAAACTTCTGGTTTCGCTGTGGGGCGTGGTGTTTCTGACGGTGCTGAACTTGCGCGGGGTGAAGGAGTCGGTGATGCTGTGGGTGCCCATCTTTTTCCTGTTCGTATTCTCCCATGGCTTTGCGATTGTCTATGCCATTTGCGCCCATTTTGGGGAAATGCCGGACATCGCGCACGGCGTGTCAACCGACGTTCAGACCGCCACGTCACAGCTGGGCATGTGGGGGGTGGTGCTGGTGATTCTCCGGGCTTACAGCCTGGGGGCCGGCACGTACACGGGGATCGAGGCGGTGAGCAACGGCTTGAACGTGTTGCGCGAACCGCGAGTGCGAACCGGCAAGCGCACGATGATTTACATGGGAGCCTCGCTGGCCATCGTGGTGGGCGGCCTGCTGCTGGCGTATCTGCTGTATCACGTCAAACATGAGGAGGGCAGGACGCTCAACGCCGTCCTGTTCGATCAGATGACCCAAAGCTGGCCGCTGCCGCTGGCGCATGCCTTCATCTACTCGGCCCTGGCCTCCTCGGCCGTGCTGCTGTTCATTGCCGCGCAGACGGGCTTTTTTGGCGGACCGCGCGTGCTGGCGAACATGGCGGTGGACCGTTGGATGCCCACCCGCTTTGCGACCTTGAGCGACCGGCTCGTGACGCAAAACGGCGTCATCATGATGGGTGTGGCGGCCTTGCTGGTAGTGTATTTCACCGCGTCGGCGGTGGACACCATTGTGGTGCTCTACAGCATCAACGTCTTCATCACGTTCACGCTGTCGCAACTCGGCATGGTGCGGCACTGGTGGCTGGACCGGGAGCGCGAGCCCAAATGGAAACGCAAACTGTGCATCAACGGCTTTGGCCTCCTCTTGACCGGCGGCATTTTGATTTCCTTATGCGTGGTGAAATTCTTTGAGGGTGGCTGGGTGACGTTGTTGGTCACCGGCATTTTGATCGCCATCGCCTTCTGGGTGAAAAGTCATTACAAACAGACGCAGGTGCAATTGCAGCGGTTGAACGAGCTGGTGGCCGCCGCGACGATTGATGAGGCCGCGCCCGCCAGCACGGCCCCGGTGCCGGTGTGCAACCCGGGCGCGCGCACGGCGGTGTTTCTGGTCAATGGCTTTAACGGCCTGGGGCTGCACACACTGCTGGCAGTTATCCGCATGTTTCCGCGCGTGTACCAGAATTTTGTGTTTGTGCAGGTGGGGGTGCTGGACGCCGGCAATTTCAAGGGCGCGGCCGAGGTGGAGAACTTGCGGGAGCATTCCCGCAAAGAGGTTGAACGCTTCGTGGCTTACATGCGGCAGCGCGGTTTTTATGCCGAGGCGGTGGCGGGATTGGGCACGGACATCGTGGAGGAAGCCGCGATTTTGTGCGAGGGCGTGGCGGATCGCTTCCCGAACACCACGTTCTTCGCCGGGCAACTGGTTTTTAACGACGAAAGTCTGCTGACCCGCTGGCTGCATAATCACACGGTATTCGAACTGCAGCGCCGGCTTTACCAGTTCGGGCGGCCGATGCTGATTCTGCCGATCAAAGTGTGAATGAGCCCGCTCCCGATCTAGGTCGGGAAAGGTTGAGCGACAGGGAATAACACGGGCGTTTGGCTCGCGCTGGCGCGCTCGCCGGCCAGGCGGGAAGCCGGTCCCACCCTGGCCGGTGTCATCCGCCGAACCGGGGGCTGATTTCGTCTGTTTTAGGATAACTGGTGTCGGCCAGGGACGGGCGGGCCAAATTCATTTATACGGAAGAATGGCATTGATTGGCACAACGAAAGCCGGCACGGACCGGCGGCTGGCCTGGCTTATCAGCCTGGTGCTGGTTGGGGTCACCGTGCTGATATTCTGGCCGGTGACCGGTTGTGATTTTGTCAATCTGGACGACCCGGATTATGTCACGGCCAACGCGCGGGTGCAGTCGGGGCTCACGCTGCGTGGCTTGGAATGGGCCTTTACCACGGGTGCGACTGGCAACTGGCATCCCTTGACCTGGCTTTCTTTAATGCTGGATGCCAGTTGGTTTGGGATCAAACCAGGCGGGTTTCATTTTACCAGTCTGGCGCTGCACACGGCGAATGCGGTGCTGTTGTTTTGGCTGCTGCGCCGCCTGACCGGCGCCACGTGGCGGAGCGCGTTGGTGGCGGCCGGCTTTGCCTGGCATCCGCTGGCGGTGGAATCGGTGGCCTGGGTGGCCGAACGGAAGAACGTATTGAGCACGTGTTTTGGGCTGCTGAGCCTCCTCTTTTATGCGCAATACACAGGCTTGGAAAGCGGGGCGACCAGCCCAAGTCCAAAGGCCAAAGCCGCTTCCAGCGCGGGAATATATTATGGTTTGAGTTTGCTGATGCTGGCGCTGGGTTTGTTGAGCAAGCCGATGCTGGTCACGTGGCCCTTTTTATTGCTCGTGCTGGATTACTGGCCGCTGGGGCGGTGGCGTCCGGGCCGCTGGCGGGCGCTGGCCATTGAGAAAATTCCCTTTCTCGCCCTGGCAGTGGCCGCGAGCATCGTGACATTTTTGGCGCAGCGCCATGGCGGCACCGTGGTGGCGGTGAGCAAACTGCCGTTTGCGGCGCGGCTGGGAAACGCGGTGGTTTCGTATGTTCGTTACGTGGAGAAACTAGTTTGGCCGGTGGATCTGGCGGCATATTATCCGCATCCGGGTGCATGGCCGGCCACCACGGTGGCATGGGCGGGGGCAGCGCTGGCGGTCGTCACCTGGCTGGTCTGGGCGCGCCGTCGGCAGCAACCGTATTTATTGACGGGCTGGCTTTGGTATCTGGGCACACTGGTACCGGTGATCGGGTTGGTGCAGGTGGGCGGTCAGGCCATGGCGGATCGGTACACTTATGTTCCTGGGATCGGCCTGCTGGTGGGGGTGGTCTGGTTGAGCTTTGCGCTGGGGCGTCGGGGACGCGCAGAGGCGGTTGGTCTGGCGGTGGTGGGCGGGATTGCGCTGGTCGGTTGCCTGGCAGCCACGCGGCAGCAGATCGGTTACTGGCGGAACAGCGAGGTCCTGCTGCGCCGGGCGCTGGCGGTGACGGAAAACAACTGGCTGGCCCATTACAATTTAGGCGAGGAATTGGACCAACAGGGCCGGACGGACGAGGCCATGAGCCAATACCAGGCGGCTTTTGAGTGCCGGCCTAATTATGCCGAAGCGCACAACAACCTGGGGGTGGATCTGGAGCGGCAGGGAAAACTGGAAGCAGCGGCGGAACAATATAAAAAGGCGATTCAGTGCAAGTTCGATTATGCGGATGCCTGGGACAATCTGGGAGTGGTGCAGGATAAAGCCGGTCAAATCGACGAGGCCCTCCGGGATTATGAGCGCGCGGTGGAACTCAGTCCGGAGAACCCGCAGTTCCACAAGAGCCTCGGGGAGATGCTGGACAAAACCGGCCGGATCGACGAGGCGATGCAGCGCTATCAAACCGCGCTAAAGTTGAAACCGGACTATGCCGAGGCGGATAACAATTTGGGAGTGGACTTTGCGCGGGAGGGTCGCCCGGCGGAGGCCGAGGCCCAATTTCAGCGGGCCTTAAGTGTCCAGCCGGGTTACGGCGAGGCGGGGGGGAATCTGGGTTATTTGTGGACGGAGCAGGGGATGCATCTTCCTGAAGCCTTGGCTTTGATCCGGCAGGCTTGGCAGGCAAATCCCCGCAATGCCAGCACACTGGACAGCCTGGGCTGGGTGCTGTTGAAACTCAACCGTCCGGCCGAAGGACTGACCTATGAACGGCAGGCAGTCGAGCTTTCCCCCCAGCCGGATGCGGCCATTTACGATCACTTGGGGGATATTTACGCGGCGCTGAACCAGCGAGCGGCGGCGGCAGCGGCCTGGCGGCAATCCCTGGCCATTAGTCCCAACTCGGAGGTTCGGAAAAAGCTGGATGCCGTGGGCGGACGGTAAACGGCACCATCCGGCGGGCCGGATTATTTGTTGGAGCCTGCCTCCCGGGCAAAAAAATCCCGGTGTGCTGGCACACCGGGAGAAGACGGGCACGGGTGGAGGGTTACGCCGGTTCGGCAGTTTCCAAGAAACCTTGCAAATGGCGGACCCGCGTGGGGTGCCGCAGTTTGCGAAGCGCCTTGGCCTCGATCTGGCGAATGCGTTCACGGGTGACGTTGTACATCTTGCCAATTTCCTCCAGCGTGCGTTCGTAACCGTCCAGCAAACCGAAACGCATTTCGAGAATCTTGCGTTCGCGCTCGGTGAGGGTGGTCAGCACGTCGCTGAGTTTTTCGCGGAGCAGGCTGTAGCTGGTGACATCCGAGGGGTTTTCCGCGGATTTATCCTCGATGAAATCGCCCACGCTCACATCCCCATCATCACCCACGGGGGCATGGAGGGAGACGGGTTGCTGGGCCATTTTCAACAGCGCGTGAATGCGGGCCACGGGCATGTGCATTTCATCCGCCAGTTCCTCGGGGGAGGGCTCGCGGCCCATTTCCTGGGTAAGCTGCTTTTGTGCGCGCCAGAGCTTGTTCATGATTTCGATCATGTGCACCGGAATACGGATGGTGCGGGCCTGGTCGGCGATGCTGCGCGTGATGGCCTGGCGAATCCACCAGATGGCATAGGTGGAGAACTTGTAGCCGCGGCGGTATTCAAACTTCTCGACGCCCTTCATGAGGCCGATGTTGCCCTCCTGGATCAAATCGAGGAAGGACTGGCCGCGGTTGGTGTATTTTTTGGCCACGGAAACGACCAGGCGGAGGTTGGCCTCGGCCATGTGGGTTTTGGCTTTCAAGCCGCGGTCCGCCGCGGCCTTCAAATCACCAAAGGCTTTGTAAAAGCCCTCGCGGGGCATGCGAACGAACTGTTCCAGCGTCAGGATTTTGGCGTGTTCGGCCTCCAGGGCGGCCTTGCGTTCGCCCTTGATGCCGGCAGCCTCCAGTTCCTGAATGTGCCGCAAACTCGCCTGGAATTTTTCGTGAATATTGCCAGCCACCACGATCATTTCCTCAACGACTTTCTGCTTGTAGTAGAATTTGCCAAAGAAATCCTGGAGTTTGACGCTCATTTTTTTGAGTTCGCGTTCCAGCTCCTCGCGGCGGTTTTTCTGCTGGGCCTTTTGCCAGCCAAAGTAGGTTTCGTCCACCTTTTGGTCAAAGGCGCGCACTTTTTTGATGAGCTTGCGCAGATCGCGCAAATGGCCGTCGCGATTGGCAACTTTTTTGTCCACGATGACCCGGTCAAAGCGTTCCTTGGGCGGTTCGGAGAGCAGTTTCTCGGCAATGGCAATATGCTCCTTGGCGGTAAAGCCCAGGCCATAAACGATGGCCTTCATGGCGATTTCGGCCTCTTCGATGCGCTTGCAAATTTCGACTTCCTGTTCCCGGGTGAGCAGGGGGACCTTGCCCATCTGATTCATGTACATCCGGACGGGGTCATCCAGGATTTCGAGGCGCGAATCCTCTTCCTCTTCATTGGCCTGGGGGGCAGCCTCGGGATGTTTGGAGCGCTCGGCACGTTCGGCCTCGGCCTGATCCATGACGATTTCCACGTCGAGTCCACGGAGTTTGGAGAGAAGGGCGTCGAGGTCGTCGGCGCTTAAGTTGTCGGGCAGGACATCATTGATGTCGTCGTAGGTGATGTAGCCGTGTTCCTGGGCGAGATGCAGCAGGGTTTTGATGGTCTCGGTCAGATCCACGTTGGAGGCTGCCGTCGGTGTCGGCGCGACCGGGGCGTGGCCGTTGGCGGGTGCCTTGGGGGCGCCTTTGGGAGAATGCTTGGGATTTTCGTCAGTTTCCTGAATTTCTGCGGTTTTTTTAGCTTTGGGGGCCGTATCACCAACCTTGCCGGCCTTGGGGGAAATTACAAACCGCTTGCGGGGAGCGGGTAATTTGGCTTCAATTTTTTTGGCATGGTTGCGCTTGCCGCCGGCCGACGCGCTCTTGGGCGTCGCAGTTTTTCTATTCGACATAAATTATGAGACCGAAAAAAAACGCTTTGGTTCAGAGGAGTTTTTGCGCCTCTACCCAGCGAAAGCGCTGCCTCTACAAATGTTCTATCGTGTTCACTTGCGGTGAATCTTGGGGACTACGAACACCAGAAGACCTACGCGAAAACTAGTTTAACGTGCTTTGGCTTTATTTCAAGCATAATCGTACGTTACCTGCGGTTGCCCGAATCGGGAAAACCTTGATAAATGTGGGTTTTAAAGCGCTGGAAAACAACCGTTTGCGGAACCATCGGTCACGTTTTGCTCCGCACGGACTGGACATCCCGCGCAATTTGTTCCTGGAGTTGGACGGCTGAGGCGAATTTTTGTTCGCCGCGCAGGCGGTCCCCCACTTCGATTTCGAGTTCCTGGCCATACAAATTGCCCTGAAAGTCCAATAAATGCGCCTCCACGCGCAGGGCCGGGACGGGAGTATTTAAGGTGGGGCGGTGGCCAATGTTAAGTGCCACGCGATAAAGAACTTGCGCGACACTGGCAAGCCCGGCATAAACGCCGTTGGGCGGCAGGTTCAGGCCGGTCGTATCAAGATTGGCCGTGGGGAATCCCAGTTGACGACCCAGTTGGTCACCAGCCACGATCCGCCCGCACAAGGCGTAGGGACGGCCCAGCATCTGACTGGCGGCATCCAACTGGCCGAGGCGGATGGCTTCGCGAATGCGGGTACTGCTGACAACCTGGCCATCGAGCGCCACGGAAGCCATGCCGTGAACGTTAAAGTTTAGGCGATTTCCCAAGGACTTCAAAAGCTCCACGGTGCCGGTGCGTTGATAGCCAAAAACAAAATTAGCGCCGACGCAGATACTGTTAATGCTTTTCAGATCCGCATGCAATCGCTGGATAAACATTTCGCCGGTCTGCCGGCTGAAATTCTCATCAAACGGGAGCACCAAAGTGGCGTTGGCACCCAGGCTGGCCAAGGTGCGCAGTTTTTGGGACTGGGAATAAATCAAGCTGGGCTGGCGATCCGGGGCAACCACGGCACTCGGATGGCGGTCAAAAGTAACGACCAGCGCCACCGCTTCGTGCTGCCGGGCGTCGCTGATGGTCTGCCGGATAATTTGCTGGTGGCCGAGGTGGACGCCGTCAAAGACGCCAATCGCCAGGCAGACTCTCTGTCCGTTGGTGATTAAATCCCGGGCTGCACTAATCACTTTCATGCGTCAGGCATTGGCGGCCAGCCGCAAATAGGGAAGGACGCGCTTCTCCAATTCGGTGACGGGCAATTTGAGGATGGCATCTAAGGGCAGGGCGTCGGCGACATCAAAACGGCCGGAGGCGGTGCGGCGCAGGGCGGTGAGGTGGGCGCCACAACCGAGTTTTTCGCCCAGATCATTGGCCAGGCTCCGGATGTAAGTGCCCTTGGTGCAGGCTACGCAAAAATCCGCCACGGGTGGCTGGCAGGTGGTGAACCGATAATTATAAATGTGCACCAGCCGCGGCTCGCGCTCGATTTCAATGCCCTTGCGGGCCAGTTTGTAGAGGGGGACGCCGTCTTTTTTGATGGCGGAAACCATGGGGGGCAACTGCATCTGGTCCCCCACGAAGAGGCTGGCCTCGTGGTTGAGGAGTTCGAGCGTCAGCGGCGGGACCGGCCGGGTGGCGGTAATTTCACCATCCGAATCATGGCTGGTGGTCGTTTCGCCAAATTTGATGGTGCCTTCGTACACTTTGTCATCGCCCATTAGCCGCTCCGAAAGTTTGGTGGCCCGGCCCAGCACGATAATCAGCAGGCCGGTGGCATTGGGATCGAGCGTGCCGCAATGGCCGACCTTTTTGATGCCGAAGCGCCGGCGGATGGCGTCCACCACATCATGGGAGGTTGGTCCGGGAGGTTTGTCGACCAGCAGGGCTCCGTCCAGGGCGGTGAATTCTTGCATGAAAATTAAGCGGCGGCGGTCAGGGCCTTTTTGATGGCGGCCAGCACCCGCCGCTGCACGGACAGGGGATTGCCCGCGATGCGCGCCCCGGCGGCCGCCGAATGCCCGCCCCCGCCAAAGAGCGCGGCGATTTCGTTGACGTTAATTTTGTCGCTTTTGGAGCGGAGGCTGATGCGGGTGAGTTCCGAATCCAATTCCTCAAAAACACAGGCGACGACCACCGGTTCAATGGCCCGAATATGGTCAATCAGGCCCTCGGAATCATTGGTCACGGCCCCGGTGCGCGTGAAATCGGCCTTTTTCAGCCAGAACCAGGCGATGCGGTCGTCCGCGGTGAGGCGGAATTTATTGTAAACCAGTTTCAGCAGGCGGACACGGGAAAGAGGATAGGATTGGTAGACCTCGTCGCAAATTTTGGCCAGGTTCGCCCCGCGGGTCACGAGTTCGGCCCCGGTGTGAAAGGTGCCGGGCCGGGTGTTGGCATACTGAAACGAGCCGGTGTCGGTCGAAACGGCGGTGAATAAGTTGTCCGCCATGGGTTTGGTGATAGGCCAGCGGGCGACTTTGAGCAGACGAAAGATGAGCTCGCCCGTGGAAGCCTCGCGGGCGGAAACCCAGTTGATGTCCGCGTACCGGGTGTTGCTCTCGTGATGGTCGATGTTGATCATCACCTTGCGGTTGGCGATGCAATCACCGGTGCGACCGAGTCGTTCGAAACTGGCGCAGTCGGTGGCGATAACGCAGTCAAATGACTCGCCACGCTTGGGGCGGGCAAACATGCCGGTGGGATCCAGAAATTTCAGCTTGGCCGGGGCGGCATCCTCATTCCAGCAGACCACCTGTTTGCCCTCATTTTGCAGGGCCATGCCCAATCCCAGTTGCGAGCCGATGCAGTCTCCGTCCGGGCGGACGTGGCCGACCACGCAGAAAGTTTGATGTTCCCGGATGGTTTCGATGATCCGGTCGATGACTTTGGGATGGCTTTTCACGGGGGCGTCGGGGCGTCGCCGGAAGGTTCCGCTTTTTCCAGCTCTTCCATGATTTGGAGGACCCGGTTGCCGCGCACGATGGTGTCATCCGCGACAAATTTGAGGAGGGGGGTGTATTTCAGGACCACCGCCCGGGCGACCATGGCCTGGAGGCGGATGCGCGCTTCGTTTAATTTCACGAGACCGCGTTTTTGCTGGTCGGTGTTGCCCAGAATACTGACGTACACCACGGCGGACTTGAGGTCGCCGGCTGGCACCACATCATTGACCGTGATCAGGCCCACGTCACCCGTCGCAAATTCGCGGCGGATGGACTCGCCAATTTCGCGCTTGAGCAGTTCGCGCACTCGTTCATGACGGACACCGGACATGTTTTGGTATGGCTGAGAGTTTCGGCTGGGAAAGTGGCGTCCGGGGCAACCGACCGGCGGTTCGCCCCGCGACGAATCATAACTTGGCGGCCACTTTTTCCAGCGTGTAGCATTCGATGGCGTCCCCAACCTGGAAATCGCTGTAGCCATCGATGCGAATACCGCATTCCATCCCGGCCCGAACCTCGTTGACCTCGTCCTGAAACCGGCGCAGGGATTGGGTGATGCCCTCGTAAATAATGTCTTTGCGGCGGCGCACCCGCACCTTGCCCTTGACGATGCGGCCGCTGGCGATCATGCAACCAGCCACGGGCACGCCCTTGGACAATTCAAACACCTTGCGAATTTCGGCGGAGCCAATAACAACTTCGCGCACCAGTGGATCGAGGAGCCCGGCCATGGCTTCTTTCACCTGGTCGATCAACTCGTAAATAATGGCGTACAATTTGATCTGCACCCCGGCGTGTTTGGCCTTTTCTGCGGCGGTGCTGTCCAGCCGGGTGTGAAAGCCGAGGATGATGCAGCTCGAGGCGGAGGCCAAGGCCACGTCGTTTTCGGTAATGGTGCCCACGTCGCTGTGGATGACCTCGAGGGAGACTTTGTCGGACTCAATTTTATTGAGGGCCTCGACAATGGCCTCCACCGATCCCTGGGTATCGGCCTTGACGACCACCTTGAGTACTTTGCTCTGGTTGGCGGCGAGGGTGGCAAACAGGTTTTCCAGGGTGACTTTTTTGTCCTCCTGGCCCTGGGCTTTGGCGGCCAGAAACCGCTGTTCAGCGAGTTCGCGGGCGGCCTTTTCGTCCTCGACCACGCTGAATTCCTGGCCGGCATCGGGCACCCCGTTGAGGCCGAGGACTTTGACGGCCACTGAAGGCCCGGCTTCCTTGAGGCGTTTGTCTTCCTCGTTGATGAGCGCCCGAACGCGGCCGTAAAATTCACCGCACAGAATGATCTCGCCGATTTTTAAAGTGCCTTTGCGCACCAGCACCGTCGCGGTGGGTCCGCCGGGTTCCACACCGGATTCAATGACATTGCCCTTGGCCCGGCGGTTGGGATTGGCCTTGAGTTCGAGGAGCTCCGATTGGAGCAGGATCATTTCCAGCAGTTTGTCCACCCCAACCTTGGTGAGGGCGGAAACATCCACGAAAATGGTGTCACCACCCCAGTCATCCGGCACCAGGCCCTTGTCCTGCAACTGCTGCCGGACTTTCATGGGATTGGCGTTGGGGTGGTCGATTTTATTGACCGCGACGAGGATGGGCACCTTGGCGGCTTTTGCATGGCTCAAGGCCTCGAGGGTTTGGGGCATGACGCCGTCATTGGCGGCAACCACCAGGACCACGAGATCCGTGACGTTGGCCCCGCGGGCGCGCATGGAGCTGAAGGCGGCGTGGCCGGGGGTGTCCAGAAAGGTGATTTGTGCGAGCTCATTTTTCCGCTCCGGATGGGGCACGGAGATGGTGTAAGCGCCGATGTGCTGGGTGATGCCCCCGGCCTCGCCGGCGGCCACGTTGGCTTTGCGGATGACATCGAGCAGGGAGGTTTTGCCATGGTCCACGTGGCCCATGATGGTGACCACCGGGGCGCGCGGCTTGAGTTCCTCCGCCTTGTCCTCAAAGTCAAGCTCGACCTTTTTCTCCACGGCATGGACCATGCCGCCGCCGCGCTCGCGTTTTTCCACCTCAAAACGGAAACCGTATTTGGCACAGAGCTGCTGGGCGACTTTCTCGTCGATGGCCTGGTTGACGTTGGCGAACACGCCCAGTTCCATGAGGTCGGCGATGATTTTGAAGGGCTTTTGCTTGAGCTGGGTGGCCAGTTCGCGCACCGCGATGGGCGGCTTGATGATGATGACCTCGCCGCCGGCAGGAGCGAAAAACTTGGGCTGGGGCGCCTGGCCGGGAGCCTTGGTATTGTCGCGCGCGGGCGCGACGCCGGGGCGGCCACCGGGTTGGAAGCGCTGGCCGGGACGGTAATCATTCCGGGGCGGGGAGGTCGGCTGGCCGGGCTGGTTGGACCGGGGGGGCGGGTTGCCCGGACGGCCTTGGGGAGCTGGTTGCCGGGGCGGTGGTAACTTAACCGAGCCGACTTTGTCGCCCACGCGGGCTTGCGGACGGGGCGGCAGTTCGATGCGTCCCACCAGATCACCCACCTTGTGGACAATTGGGGCAGCCGGCGCCGGAGCACTGGGCACCGCCGGTTCGGTTTCGAGAGCGGGAGCCGCGTCGGCGATTGGTTCGGGGGCCGGCTCGGCAATGACGGGTGGCGGCTCGGCGTTGGCGGCCAGCGAAACGTTGTGCTCAGCGCCATTGGCTGGAGCCGTTGACGGTGGGACACTGGCAGCGGGTGCAACCGCGACGGGCGTGGGTGCTGGCGGGGGCGAAACCACCACCACGGGTTCGGCGTGAACGATGGGCGGGGGCGGCGGGGCGGAAATGATCACCACCTTTTCCTCGACCACGGGTGGCCGGGGGGCTTCCGCCGGTTTGGGAGCCAGCCGCGCGGCCAGCTCCGGACGGTCTTTGATCAGTTCCTCCTCAAGGTATTCCGCGCTGATTTTATCCAACGAACTGGAGGGGACCTTGGCGGCAGCAATGCCCAAGGCCTTGGCTTTGACAAGGATGTCCTTGTTTTCCAAGCCAAGCTTCTTCGATATATCGTAAATCCGAACGGGCATAAATATCTTTAACCAGATCCGACCAAAATGTGAGACGTGCCTTCATGGCTCAGCTCACCAAACATAACGCTTTTTTCAAGGGCGTCATAAACCAAATCATGGATTCACCGGCGCACCACCCACTTTGAGGGTGCGGCGTTCGGCCTCGGCGTGGGCGGAGGCTAGAATCGCCGCGGCATTTTCCCCAATCAGGGGAATGTCCGCGATGTCGCCGGCTTCGGCTGACAATAAATCTTCAATCCGGGTCAAGCCGGCATGCACCAAGGCATCAGCTTGTTCACGGGTCACTCCGGGAATGGCCGCGATGGAGGCGACCGCTTCGGCTACTTTCTCATTAAAACCCTTGGCCACCACGTGCTCGGCGTCGATATCCACTTCCCAGCCGGTTAGGCGGGCGGTCAAACGCGCGTTCTGGCCGCGTTTGCCAATGGCGAGGGACAACTGGTCTTCGCTGACCAGAATTTTCACGCGATGCCCGCGCTCATCGGTCTCAATGCTCTTGAGCTTGGCCGGTTCCAGTGCCTTGGTGACGAAGGTCTTGATGTCCGCCGACCAGGGGATGACATCCACCTTTTCATTGTTCAGTTCACGGACGATGTTTTTGACCCGCTGGCCCCGCATGCCGACACAGGCGCCCACCGGGTCCACTTTGTTGTCGCGGGAATACACGGCCATCTTGGTGCGAAAACCGGGTTCGCGGGCGATGCCTTTGATTTCAATGGTGCCGTCATTGATTTCGGAAACCTCCAACTGGAAGAGTTTCACGACAAACCGGGGATCGGCGCGGGAGAGAATGATTTCCGGGCCGTGCGGGCCCTGTTCCACGGCTTTAACGTAACAGCGGACGCGTTCGCCCACTTGATATTCCTCGGTGGGGACGCGCTCACGGTTGGGCAGCATGGCCTCATACTTGCCCAGATCCATGATGACATCCGAGCGCTCAAAGCGGCGCACGGTGCCACTGATAATATCACCGACGCGGTCTTTGAATTCCGTGAAAATCAATTGCTTTTCCGCGATGCGAATTTTCTGCATCAGGGCCTGTTTGGCGTATTGCGAGGCGATGCGGCCAAAGCCCGTGGGGGTGACTTCGAGTTCGAGTTCGTCGCCCACCTGGGCTTCCGCCTTGACGCGGCGGGCATCAAAGACCGAAATCTGGTCGTGTTTGGAAATAACCTTCTCGGAGACAATCAATTTGGCAAAGGCCTTGATGTCGCCGTTCTTTTGGTCGATTTCCACGCGGAGTTCGCGGGCGGGCCCGACCGCTTTTTTAGCCGCAGAGAGCAGTGCCTCCTGAACAGCGCCAATCAGGACATCACGATTGATGCCCTTTTCACGTTCCCAAAATTCCAGTACTGCCAAAAAATCTGCATTCATAGCGAAACAACAGGTTTGAATCCAGCGAACAAAAAAGTCGGAGATGGTGATCATCCGACTTCGCGCGCGCTGGTCAAACCAGTAAACTTTACCGTTCTAGTCGAATGAGTATAGAAAGTTGGGGAGGTTCGTCAAGTGCAAATGCACAGCTTCCAGTGACCGGTGCTTTTTCCTCAAAAGGCTAGACAAAATGCCCTCCCCGGTGCGTTATAGCTTCTGGATGCCCGGTCCCATGCAAATTGAACGTCTTTACGACGAGCACGCAAGCGCTTTGTTTGCCTTTCTGCTCAACTTTACCCGGGCGGAGGCGGATAGTCGTGATTTGTTACAGGAAGTTTTCATCAAACTTTCCCGGGATGCCGCTCGGTTGGCCGGCATCGAGCACGAGCGGGCTTACCTCATGCGCCTGGCGCATAATGCCGCCGTGGACCTCATGCGCCGTCGCGCCGTCCGCGACCGGACCCGGGAAGGGTTGGCTGTGGAACAATCGCCGTTCGCCCCGGCGGTTGATCCCGATGAGCAACTGTTTCGGCGGGAATTGGCCGTCGCCCTGGGCGAATTGCCGGCTGAGCAGCGGGCGGTGGTGCATCTCAAACTGTGGGAGGGTCTCACCTTTGAAGCCATCGCGGAAATTCTCAATGTGCCGCCCAACACTGTCGCCAGCCGCTATCGCTATGGGTTAGACAAATTACGCGGGCGGCTGCGTCCCCTTTACGAAGAAATCAAATGAACGAATTTGAAAAACGATTGCAGCGGGTGCCGCTCAAGGCACTGCCGACGGAATGGCGCGCGGAAGTTCTGGCGGCGGCGGTTCCACCCGCCCCGTCGCGCGTTTCCCGGGGTGACTACCTCGCCGGCGGCTGGCGCTCCTTGTTCTGGCCCCATCCTATTGCCTGGGCGGGATTAGCCGCCGTGTGGGTGGTCATTGCCCTGTTGCATTGCTCGCAACGGGACGACGCCCCGGTGCTGGCGGAAAAATCCGCCCCCCCGTCCCCGGAAATGCTCGCTGATTTGCGCCAGCAACAGAAATTGCTGGTTGAATTATTGGGACCGCCTGGGGCAGGGGAGGCTGACCGCCCCAAAAAGACCGGACCCCATACCCAGCTCGTGCGCACCCTAATCGGATGATTTATGACCTTGGAACCTGACAAAATCGTGAAACCATCAAAGTCCTTGTCACCCGGACTCCAGTTGTGGCTCACGCTGCTGACTGTTATTTGTCCGCTTCTGGTGCTATTGGTGCTCGTGCTGCCCGGCCGCCCGCAAAACGGATCGGACTGGCTGGTGGCCAGTGCCTATATTATTGGCATTAGTGTTGTTGGCGCCACCTTGCTGCTCTGGCTGGGGCGCCTGTTCCGCTGGCTGCGCCGCTGGCGCAACTTGCGGCGCGTATTGTTTGTGCTGGCAAGCGCCGCCACCGCCATTGCCCTGTTTTACGCCGAGGAAGACTGGCGCGGTTGGCATGCCTGGTCCCGGTTTAAACAACTGGAGGAGGCCCGGGGCGTGCGTTTTGATTTTGCCAGTGTGGTGCCGCCGCCGGTGCCAGCCGACCAAAACTTCGCCCTGACTCCTTTGGTGGCCAGCAGCTATGCCCAGATGATCGACCCCACCGGCCACGAAATCCGGCCGCGCAATACCAATGTGGTCAACCGCCTTTCGATGCATTACTGGGGGGACGACACTAAATATCCCGACCAGTTGAGCAACTGGACCCTCGGCCAGCGGACGGATCTGGCCGCTTTCCAGCACTATTACCGGACACTGGCCGCGCCAACCAACCACTTCAAGTTTCCTCCTCAATGGCAGTCCCCCGCCGCGGATGTCCTGCAGGCCTTGAGCCGGTTTGATGCGGACCTTGCCGAGTTGCGTCAGGACGCCCGGCTGCCGTTCTCGCGCTTTCCCTTGGAATATGCCAAGGATGACCCTTGGGAAATTTTGCTCCCGCACCTTGCCGCCTTGAAATGCGCGGACCAAATGCTCAGCCTCCGCGCCACCGCCGAGCTGCAAACCGGCCGGAGCGAACTCGCGCTGGCGGATGTGCAGCTGCAATTGCGGCTGGCGGAGTCCGTGCGCACCGAACCCTTTTTAATTACCCATCTCGTGCGGCTGGCCATGATGCAATGGACCTTGCAACCGGTATGGGAAGGCCTGGCCGACCATCACTGGTCTGAAGCGCAACTGGCGGAACTGGAAGTCGAACTGGCCCGGTTGGATTTTCTCGCGGATTACCAGACCAGCATGCGGGGAGACCGCGTTTACTCGGCCAGGGAAATAAATTACCTGCGGCACCATCCCGGCCGTTATTTTGAATTAAGCGACAATGTGCCGGGTGGCGCCCGCCTGGCAACTCCGGAATCGGACCCCGTCATGGCCCTGTTTTCCGCCGGGCACCTGGTCCCCGCCGGGTGGTATTATCAAAACCAAGTGCGTTACCTGCGAGATATTGAGAAATTTTACTGGCCGGCGGCGGATGTTCCCGCCCATCGATTTTTGCCCGCGTTGTTCGCGCAGGGGGATGCCTGGGTGACGAATCAATGCCAGCACGTTTCACCCTATAACATTCTGGAATGTCTGTTTTTTCAGTGGCCTATTGAATTGGCAACTGGCGTCAAGTTTGCTCATGGCCAGAGTTCGGTGGACCTGGCCCGCGTGGCCATTGCCTTGGAACGATACCGGCTGGCGCAGGGCAAATTTCCCGATTCCCTCGAACCGCTCGCCCCCCAATACCTGAATCCCGTCCCGCGGGATGTGATTGGCGGCCAGTCCTTGCATTACCGGCTCACGCCCGACGGCCAATTCGTGTTGTATTCCCTCGGCTGGAATGAGCAGGATGATGACGGGGTGGTGGTATTGGGCCAGGGTAAGAACCCCAGTCCGGACCTGGCCCAGGGGGATTGGGTATGGCAATATCCCTAATATCACGCGTGGTTCTATTCCTAATATTCAAAGTTTTTTGCAAAAAGTGAGAGTTGTTGCCGGCGCGCATGGTGGTAAGGTTGAGCCTGAACCCAGAAACTGAACCATTGCCATGCGCCCTGTGCGTACCCTTATGCCAAACCCCACCCTTCAATCCACTTGTTCGCTGCGTCCAACTATTACCCAGTGGACCTGGCTGGTTGCCTTAATCGCCCTCCTGAGTTGGTCCCCGGCATCACCGGCCGGAACCGTGGTATGGAGCGGTGCCAGCGGTCTGAATACCAATTGGTCCACCGGCGCCAACTGGTTTGGCGGTTTGCAACCGGGCAGCAGCGATGATGTGAAGTTTTACGATGCTGGCACCAATCTCACACCCGGCCTGCCTAGCAACCTGGTGGACGCTGGCTTCGTCGGGATCATTGGCTCGCTGACCTTGGGAAATACCAACGGCATGCATACCATAGTCATTGCCCCGGGCACCACCTTGAGCATCCTCAACGGCAACCTGTCGGATGGCACGCCTACCGACCCGCTGGCCTCCCGCAATTTGACCAACACCATCACCGGGTCGGGTGGTTCATTGTATGTCAGCAACCTGACCGCGAACATTGGCATCAATCAGGCGGATTCCACCGCCAGCCCCAGCCGGGGGAACCTGGATTTGTCCGGGCTGAATAATTTTATTGTGAGCGCGAACCGGATCGGCATCGGTGACGGCCAGTTTCCCGGGGTGTCCGTCAATAATCGCGCGGGCGGTAACTTGCTGCTGGCCAAAACCAATTTTATCACCCTGGCTTACACGGATACCCTGGCGGATTACCTGCTGGCCGGCAAGAGTTCAGCGATCGTCATGTCCCGCAATTCCGGCAACAATCCCGGGATCATCTCGCTGCTGCAGCTCGGCCTGGTGAACACCTTTAATGTGGACAGTCTGAATGTGGGCATGGACAAATCGGGCAACAACTCGACGCCCGCCCATGGGGTCGTGAATTTCAATCCCGCATTTGCGGGTCAGAACCCGGTGGCTACTTTTTACGGCGCGGGCGGTCCGGGCACGCGCGTCACCTGGTGGTCCGTGGGCGATGGCAACCAAAGCGCCTCCAGTTCCAATGGCGGCGGCGGCACCAACGACTTCAGCTTGGGCACCATCAATGCCTTCGTAAATTTCATGTCCTTGGCCCGCGATGCCGGCAGCAGCTCCGACACCTGGGTCGGACCGCACAAAGGGGTGTTCGTTTTCACCAATGGCACCGTGGACGTGAACAATTTGGTGGTGGGCAACCAAGCTTTGGAAACCGGCACCAGCACCGCGCCCTGCTGGGGTTTGTTCATGCTGAATGGCGCGGGGGCCACCCTGAAAGTGAACAACAACCTGACCTTGGGCACCAATTCGCTGATCACTGCTGCCGGCACGCTGACGCGGGGCTGGCTGCTGGTTACCAATGGCACGGTGCTGGCCAACAATATCACGGTGGGGGCCAACAGTATCTCCAACTCCATCACCCTCGCCAATGCCACGCTGGTGGTTTCCAACTCGCTGGCCACCAATGCCTCCGGCTTGTTCTCGCTGAACCTTTCCAATTCCACCCTGGGGCTGACGCTCAATGGCAGCGGTTCCTTGCGCGGTCTGGTGAAAAACTTTAACACCGTGGGCGCCACCAACCTGCTCCAGTTGGATCCGAACCCCGTCATTTTCCCCAGCTATCCGACCCAGGTTTCCCTCTTGCGCTACACTGCTTGGACCGGTTCCAACACATTTGGACTGGCCGCCGTGCCGGCGTGGGCGCCGGGGGCTGCCATCGTCAGCAATGGACCCAACAGCACGCTGGATCTGTCCATCCCCAACGACCCCCGGCCGGTCATCAGCAGCGAGCCGTCCGGTTACAGTGGCAATCCGGGCGACACCGTTACCTTCACTGTGGGCGTGAATCCCGCCAGTGTCGCTCCGCTCGGATATCAATGGTTTAATGGCACCACGCCCTTGACGGATGGTGCCACCGGCACCGGTGCCAGTCTTTCTGGCAGCACCAGTGCCTCCCTGGTGATTAACAATGCCCAGCCGGGCGACAATGGCAAGTACACCGTTGTCATCACCAACGTCTACGGCTCGGTCACGAGCAGCCCGGCGGCAGTTTTGACCATTAGTGCCGGGGCGGTTGCCCCGTCCATCACCGGGCCATTGCCGACCAATCAGACGGCGGTGGCGGGTGGCAACATTTCTTTTACGGCCAGTGTCTCGGGCAATCCCGCCCCAGTGCTCCAGTGGCAGTTGAATGGCAATAATTTGTCGGACGGCCCGACCGGTAATGGCGACACGCTCGCCGGCAGCCTGAGCACCGCCCTGACCGTGAGCAATCTCCAGTACCCCGCCAGCCAGGGCACTTATTCGATCATCGCCAGCAATAGTGCGGGTCTGGCCACGAACTACGTGGTTTTGAGCGTGCTCGTCCCGCCGGTCATTACCAACCAGCCGGTTAGCCTGGTGGTCACCAATTCCCAGGCCGCCAGCTTCACCGTGACGGCCGGGGGCGTGCCCGCGCCGACCTACCAATGGTATCTGAATAACACCGGCAACCCGCTGGCGGCTGCCACCAACGCCACGTTCGCCATCGCCATCGCCACCCCGGCCAATACCGGGGTTTATTTCGTCATCGTTCACAACGCCGCCGGTTCGGTGACCAGCAGCAATGCCGCGCTGACCGTCAATTCCACGATGTCGGCGGTGGCTCTGGCGCCGGCCCCGGCCGCCACCGGCATTTGTTATGACACGCCCTTGTACATCACCTTCAACCAGCCGCCGGTCCTCCGGTCCGCCGGCAAAATCCGGATCTATAATGTCACCAACCCCGCCACCCCGGTGGATACGGTCGATCTCAGTTTGAACGCCGCCAATGGCACCCAGGCGCGCAGCCTGTTCCCGGGCGACGCCCAGGGATTCAATTATTACCCGGTGGTGATCACGGGGAATCAGGCGGCGATTTATCCCCATTCCGGCGTGATGACTTCCAACCAGACCTACTATGTGACGGTGGATGACGGCGCGTTTGCGGATGCTTCGGGCGCTTATTTTGCCGGTATTCAAGGCGCCTCCACTTGGTCGTTTGCCACGAAGCCCGGCGGTCCGGCGAACCCGCTTAACCCCGTGGTCGCCGCCGATGGCAGTGGTGACTTTGTCACGGTTCAAGGCGCCGTGGACTCCATTCCGTTAAACAATACCACCCCCACGCTGATCAATATTCACAACGGCAATTACTTCGAGATTGTAAACATTTCCACGAAGCAATTCGTCACCTTTCGCGGCCAGAGCCGGACGGGCACCATTGTGGGCTATCCCAACAACGTCAATATCGCGGCTGGCGGCGGCACCACCCATGCCCGGATGGCCTTCAAGGTGAACGCCAAAAACACATCCATCGAAAACCTGACGATTAGCAATTCCACCCCGCAGGGCGGCGGCCAGGCCGAGGCCCTGATGATTGAGTCCGGCGCCAGCCATTTCATCCTCAACAACGCCGAGGTGGACAGCCGGCAGGACACCATCCTGGCCAATGTGAACACCTCCCAGGGCTATTTCTACAACAGCCTGATCCAAGGTAACTTTGATTACATCTGGGGGGGCGGCAACCTTTTCTTTACCAATTGCGAAATCCGCACCATCACCGGCGTGACCACGCCCAACCTGACCGCCGCCCGGACGGACAATGGTCCCACTGGCAACTGGCCCGGCTACTTGAGCCTGCTGGTCAGCAATGGCTTCTCCTTCGTGAACTGCCAGTTGACCCGCTCCACCAACACCGTCACAAACTGCACCATGTCCGATAATAATGGCAGCACCAACGGTAACGCCGTCTGGATCAACTGCGGCATCGACACGGGCTGCTACGTCAACGCCACCGCCACCGCCCAGGCCAGTCAATTGCTCTGGGAATTGGGCAACACCAACCTGGCGGGCACCGTGCTGGACAACACCGGCGTGCCCTTCGCCAGCTTCTCGCAGTTGACCCTTGCCGACCCACGCTACCTGGCCGCCAGCAGCGCGACCAACTGGTTGAATGGTTGGGTGCCGCAACTGGCCCCGAACATTCTCACCCAGCCCACCAATCAGACGGTTCAGGCCGGACAGACCGCCACCTTCACCGTCGCCGCCACCGGCATTCCCAATGCCGGCTACCAATGGCTCCAGAATGGCACCAACGCCCCTTACGCCAGTGCCAATAGCGCCACGCTGACCATTCCCAACGCCCAGGCCGCCGATGCCAGCAACCTCTCAGTGCTGGTCACGAATGCGGCCGGTTCTGTGGCGAGCACCACGGTCAGCCTGACGGTGGTGACGCCCACGCCGCCCACGCTGGGGACCATCACCGCTTCCAGCACCACCGGCGTGCAATTTTCGATCAGTGGCACGACTGGTTTTGGCTACCGCGTGTGGGCTACCACCAATCTGACCCTGACACCCGTCATCACTACGTGGAACCTGGTGGGCAGCGGCACTTTCCCGGCCAGCCCGGTAAGCTTTAGCGATCCGCAAGCCACCAACTACACCCAGCGGTTCTACACCGTCACGGTTCCGTGAGTAAATGGCCAATCACCGAAGGGCAGGGGCCCGGGGCCTGGCACGTCAGGCTCAGGGCTTCCGCTTGGCCGGGTGGGGAATCCGGCAAATCAGGTGATCTGTTAATTGAGAGCGTTTTAAAAGACTCCAGCCATCCAGTAGGAGCCGAGCCGGGCGGGGGGCCTTGGGGATTTTGACTTCCTAGTGGGGCAGCATTTCCGTCAATGTCGAGGGCACGAGAGGGCCCAAAGAAAGGCCAAGCCCGCAAAGGCTTTGCCCTTCTTTTTACCGGTTTGCTCGGATTTATCCTTTCGGAAACAGGAAGGTCACCGCAAAGCGCAACCCCCACTGTGGGCCGCCCACGGGGCCATCCACGTATTGGCGGAAGCCCAATTGGAAGGCGACGGGCTGGCCGGCAATTTTCAACAATTGCTGCGCCGTGATATTGATCGGCACTGACCATTGGTCCGTCTGCCAGTTGCGGGTGGACTCGGTGTTGATCCCGAAGGTGGTGTAAGTTTTGGTGGTGTAGGAACAGAACGGTTGCACGAACATGGAGTTGATGTTCTGGCGGTCCTGCTGGCCGGCGAAGGACCAGATTTGATTGGCCAAAACGCCATAGGTAAACCCATTGCGCTGTTGCAGCGCCACGATGGTGGGCCCCGCGCCCCATTTGCCGCCGCCGAGGGCGTCATCCGTGGCGGTGGGATAATAGCCCACCGGGCCGGCCCCAACTATCCAGCCGCCCACGGGCGCTTTGGGAGAGAAAAAGAAACTCTGCGTGGTGTCGCCGAGGCCGGCATGGGGTTCGCGGTAGGTCTGCGGAGCCGAGGGATTATTGTCCGTGGGCTCCTGGTAAATGACCGGCAGGATGGTGCGGATGATCAGATTGTAATTCTCCGTGATGGAAATGGGGATGACGGGCTGGATGTTGCAGGTGTACTTCATCGCGTCGGCCGGCCCGATGCCGAAGTCCCAATTGTTCTGGAGCGGGACGCTGACGAGGGCGGCGACGGGGTTTTGCAGCTTTTTGGCCAGGTCGGCTTCCTGTTGGGCCGGGCTTTCCGTGGCCGCGCCGCCGGTGGTGTCGGTGGCATCGGCGGGGGCGAGCGTGAGGGCGTTATGGTCAGCCGGAGTATATTGCGCGCGGGCCGAGCTGGCGGCCAATCCGGCGGCGAGCGCGGCGGCGAGGAGGTGCTTTCCGTGGATATATTTCATGCGGTTTTTAAAAATTTGAGTTTGATTGTTGGTACCGGGGATACGGCTGAGGTTATCCGCGATAACGCAAATGTTGGCAACATTTACCAATCCGGTCAACCGGCAACATTGGACTATGGTCCAATAGCGATCAGTCGAAACCAATCTGAAAAATATTCAGTCCATCGTTGGCAACCAGCCAGATGGATTTAATACAATTTGACGTCCTTTGCGCTGGCTCAGCCAATTCTACAATAGCCAACCCTTTTTTTGTTATCATCGCCAGTGACGACCTTGGACTGCGGGGGCAAAGCGCAGCGACGACCCCGCTTTCGATTGTGGAATGACTTGCCCAAGTTGAACCGCCATCGGCGCAAAAGCACCGTCGCCGCTCGCGAGCTGCCGGCGAAGTTCAAGGTTCTGGTCAGCGGCAGGGCGCTGCCTCAAAACTGCCCGCGTTTTATTGCCGAATCGAGATGGTTCCATTAACCTTCGCGCCAGTCTGAATGAGTGGATACCACTTTCACCCAGACATTTAATCGCGAACCGCAATCATTCATGGAAACGCCAGCTCAACCAGGGCAACGTGCCCTGCCTGGAACGCTAACAACCGGCTGCCGGGTTGGCGCGCTGTTGGCGCTGGTATTGCTGCCCCGCCTTGGCCAGGCGCAGGACATCGATCCCCGGCGCTGGAGTCATTTGCCCATCGGGTCGAATTTCGCCGGCGTGGGCTACGGCTATACTGACGGCACCATTGCGCTGGACCCCGTGCTCCGGATTCAGAACGGCCAGTTCGACCTGAACACAGTAGCGGTGAAATACATTCACAGTTTTGCGCTGCTCGACAAGTCGGCGCGCGTGGAGGTGGCCCAACCTTACGCGATTGGTCACTGGAGTGGCCTGCTCGACGGCCGGCCGGCGGCGGTGAATCGGTCGGGACTGGATGACACCTCCCTGCGGTTTGCGGTGAATCTCTTTGGCGCGCCGCCGCTCAAGGGGCAGGAGTTCGCTGATTATCGGGCCAGCAAGGCGGACAAGGAGACCATCGTCGGCTTTGGCTTCGGCCTGCAATTGCCCACCGGCCAGTATTACAGCGACAAGCTGATCAACTTGGGCGACAACCGGTACACGTTTCGTCCGCAAATGGGTGCGGAACACAACTGGGGCAAGTGGGCGGCGGAATTCACCGTCCAAGGTTGGTTCTATACCGACAACACGGATTTTTATAACGGTCGAAAGCTGACCCAG
Source organism: uncultured Verrucomicrobia subdivision 3 bacterium (assembly GCA_903895255.1). Taxonomy (GTDB): domain Bacteria; phylum Verrucomicrobiota; class Verrucomicrobiia; order Limisphaerales; family UBA11358; genus UBA11358. The sequence goes on along the minus strand of CAITTG010000061.1, from coordinate 1,411 downwards.
GATCCGGTTTATACGGGCGATGCCAGTGTGATTTACACCTTTCGCCCGGGTTTATGGGCGGCGGGCAGCATTGGGTACGCCGGGGGTGGCACCACCTCCGTCAACGGGCGGACCAATAACAACGACCAGAGCAGCATTGGCTTTGGTTTCAGCGTGGGGCTGCCCATCAGCCATACGGTGGGCGTGAAGCTCTATTATCTCGGCAGCCGCACCCAGGTGGGCACGGGGGTGGATTCGGATACTTACGCCATCGCGCTCTCCGTGATGTTTTGACAAAAAAAGGGCCGCCGCCCGGGTGGGCGGCGGCTTTGTGAGGCGTTAAATCTTACAACTTATCCGCGCTAAAGTCACCCTGCTTGAACAATTCCACGCGGACCGCCAGCCGCTGTGACCACCAGTCAAACGCGAGTTTCACGTCACCCCAAGTGCTGTTGAACTTGGTGCGCAAGGCCTTGGTCCCAGCGCGCGCATCCACGGCTTCACACAAAATCTCGCCCGTGCCGCCGTCGGTGAATTTGGCTTCCACCATTACCAGGCCCACGCCGGTGCCGGAGCCGGTGACGATTTGCTTGGCATAGCTCAAGGCGATCCCCATGGGCACCACACTGGAGATCAGGTTGAGCACGGGCTTGGACTTCCGCGCCTCGGTTACCGCGCCGTGAATCACGATGGTGTCCGGACCGGGCTTGTCCACGATCTGGAAATCTTTTTCCAGGCCGTCCACGAGCGCCGTGTGGTAAAGATTAACCAGCAATTGTTGATTTTCCGGGGACATCTTGCCGAAGGGGGAATCTGGCTCATCGGATTTCCACAGGTCCACGCCTTCAATGTAGACCTTGGTGTATTTGCTCCAGTTGGCCAGGGTGTTGATGTAAATGTAATTGGCTTCCTTGCCCGTGCCCTTCCGCAACAGGGAATAGTCACCCAAAAAGCCGGAGAAATCTTTCGGGGATTCGCTGTATTGTTTGGTGGTGCGGCAGGCGGTCAGGCCGCCGACCAGCAGGGCAGCTGCGATTACGCCGGCCAGCCAGCGGGCGGCAGAGCGCCCGGTAAGATTGGTTATCAAGTTGGTTTTCATATTTGTCATTGATGGTTTGGTTGTATTAATCCGATAAACTTTTTAAACATAATCAATTTGGCTTTAAAATGTCCAATCCGATTTTGCTCCTTAGCCGGATCCATGCAATAGAAATGCCAGTGGTTGCGCAGCGGATTTTTGGGTAAGGCAAGGAGTGAGGCGCGTAGCATATCCTTTATGGATCTGGAAGCGCCTCACGACGCAGTCCTTACGCAAAAAGACCAAGCAAACACTGCTTTTCTATTGCATGGTTCCGGCTAAGGAGCAAAATCGGATTGGACATTTTAAAGTCAAACTGATTATGTTTAAAAAGTTTATCGGATTAATACAACC
>CAITTG010000060.1 GCA_903895255.1 uncultured Verrucomicrobia subdivision 3 bacterium | reverse complement strand
CGGCAGACCCTCAAGGAACGGGGCGACTTGGTTGAAGAGCGCAAGTGGGCGATATTGCGTGACTGTTCCCTGACGGCAGCGCAAAAAAGCGACGCCCGCCATTACCGGCCCGGACAGGTGGTCAAGACCAGCAAGCCCATAAAAGGTTTTAAACGCGGCCGGGAAATGGAAGTGGTCGGCGTGGCCGAGAACAGCGTGTGGGTGCGGTGCGGTGAGGAACGCAAACTGCTGCCGCTGAATAAACCGGAGCGTTTCACCGTGTTTGAACGCGACAAAATCGAGATTGGCCGGGGCGAACACATCCGCATCACCGCCAATTCAAAGGATGCCGAAGGCCGCCGCTTGGACAACGGCAGCCTTCACACCGTGAAGAATATCTTGCCAGACGGCCAGCTGGTTCTGGTTAATGGCCGCAAGCTGGACAAAAACTTCACGCATCTGGCGTGGGGCTATGCATCCACATCACACTCGGCGCAAGGCAAGACGGTGGATTGCGTGCTGGTCTGCCAGTCGGGCCTGATCTCGTCGGGGGCGTCGGACGCCCGGCAATTTTATGTTTCCGTGTCGCGGGGACGCAAGGAAGTCCGGATTTATACCGACAACATTGCGGAATTGCGGGAGAAAGTAACCCGCGAACGCGAGCGGCAGATGGCGACGGAACTGGTCAAATACCTGGGCGGGGAAAATAAAAGTGAGCCCAGGCTGCAACCGAAAAAAGTGGTCGAGGCCGTCCGCTGGCAGAAGCGGCAAGATGCCAAAGAAAAGGGGGTGGCGATCGGGATGTGATCATCCCCTCGCCTGCGGTTTGCAGGGCCTGGCCGCCGATGGCGGCCGGACTTTCAGACTTCCAGCCATTCACCGGCCGGGCCGGTAATAGCTCTGCCGCTGATACCACTCGGCCAGCAACCGGGTCAGCAGTTCGCTGAAATCTTCTTTGTCAGAATTCACCCGTTCCTGGTTCGCCAGCCGCAACGCAATCGTGGCGTTGGTGTGTAACTGCTGCGGTATGTAGGCCGTCACCTGCTTGTAATTAGGATCTCGCTTTTTCCCCTTCCCTCCCGGCCGGCCAATCACCGAGGCCGCTGGTTCCGGCTGGCTTTGTGCCGGTGAAACGTTGGCGGGTGCCTCGCCGGTCGGTTTGTGCCGGGCCTGCAAAATTGCCGCAAATTGGTTCCCGGTTTTTGCGCCGGTTGATTTCATTGGTCGGCCCCCCTTCCTGAATGGCTAAAAATCTCTCGGACAATGGCGGCATAGTCGGACCAGGCCGCCGCCGCATAATCATCCGCCACGTCTTTGACCAATATCCCTGCGAGTGCCGCTTTTTGATACGCCTTGTACCGGCGAATATCAGTGGCAAAGACCGGCAAAACCGCCTTTTCAAGGATCTGCCTAACGAACAGGCCATCCGTGGCCGGCCTCGGAGGCACGATGGTTAGTAATACTTTGAACTGTTTTGCGCCCAATTGCCTCAGCGACTCGGTGAACGAAAATAGCGTATCGAGGGAAAGCGCGTCGGGTGTCAGCGGGATAATCAAGAGGTCGCACCCTCCCGCCAGGATTTCCAAATCCTCGTGGCTGGGCCGGGCCTGGGTGTCAAAGACGATATGGTTGAAATCCCGTGAGAATTTGACCGCCTGCCGTTCATCGCACACCTCAAACGGAAAACCCTTCCGTTTGTGCCAATTCAAGGCGCTGTGGTTGGGGTCGCCGTCCACCAACAGGGTTTTGGCGTCGGCCCCCAACAGGGCCGCGATATGCACGGCGCTGGTGGTTTTGGCCTGTCCGCCTTTCAAGGAAGCTATGGTGATAATCATGATGTGGAATTTTCGGAAGTTTGGAAGTCTGAGCGGGTGGAAGTGTGAAAAGGTGGATGGCTGGATTTCCTACCGTCCGGCTTTCCACAAATCCAGCCTTGGGAAAGTCTGCACGCCTGTCAACACTATCCGCGCTGGGTTATCAGATGGCTGGAAGGTTGGAAGTCTTGAAGTCTGGCGGGGCGGACAGCTGAATATTTGGAAGCCCGGCCTTCGGCAGATGCGCCCATTGAAAAACCTGCTCGATAAGATACTGCCAGAGGTTTTGCATCAACGCGGGTGCCTGCCACGCAACCACCACCAGAACGGCGAGGGTAGGCCGCCAGGACTTTTGTTAACGAAGGAACACATTGGTTACCAATCTTGACCAGCGCGGTAGCGGCGGTGTGGCCAACACGATCGTCGTATGCGGCTGGGTCACGGAAATAGTCACTAATTGGATGTTCGTAATTTTTGCTGGCTACCATTTGGTTAATGGGGGGCCGGCGCAGACGAATTGTCAATGTCCAGTGGCTTTGCTTATTCTGCCGGGGCCTTCAATTCCAGACGGCCACGTGGTTGCGGATCGTCGGCATAATACCAGCACCCCATACCATTATCATCGGCAACAAAAACATAATAGGTTTGCTTGAGTTCCGAATTCCCTTGAACCAGCTTAATTTCGTGAAATTTGATCCAGGTGCCATCCTTGAATTTTTTATCCTTTGCGGCGAATTGCCAACGGCTTTGTTCGACAAAATCGCCAAAGGAATCTACAATTTCACCTTTCAACTCAACGATGCTGTTTTGGTAATCCACAAAGTTTGCCTCGGCTTTGATGTCTTTTCCTGTGACGCTTTCAATGTTCAATTTGAGTTTGGACTCGCCACTGTTATAAGTGACGAACGTGCCTTCCCAGACGCCGGTTTTAAGTACGGAAGTGGTATTGGTAGCGGTCTGCGCCCCGGAGACGTTCGGAAGCACCGCAGCGATCAACAATGTAATCAAAAAGGCGATTTTTTTCATGGGCGTTCAATAGTCACGATAATTCAAATATTGACCCCAAATTTGCCCGGAAAGTCAAGCCGCCGTTGTGACTGCGAATCCCAGCCGGAAATCCTTTCAAAAACTGTCTGGAACAAATCTCCAGGGATTACCACCTACGCCATCTGGAAGACGATCTTCTGGGAACCCAGTGCCGGTTCGAGCACCCGGCCCTGGGAGAAGCCAAGCCGGCGCAGGGCGTCATACATGGCACTGACCACGCCAGGCGCGGTGTAATGGGCATTGAGCGTGGTAGCGCGGGCCGACTCCAATTCCT
>CAITTG010000059.1 GCA_903895255.1 uncultured Verrucomicrobia subdivision 3 bacterium | reverse complement strand
GGGTTTTTGGCTTCGTTTTGGCTCAGGCACAGACCGCAGTGGGTATGCGCCTTCGCCAAAGCCTCGCCAAAAAACCCAAAATCCTCGCTTCGCAGCGCTACATCATTTCTGTCAATGCTCTAATTCGAAGCGTTTTGCAATATTCGGATGCGATTGGAAAGCGAGCACCTCACTCCATTCTGTTATGGAGCTAGTCTGAATGTATTTCCTTCTGGCATGTGTCGCGACATGAGTGCTGGCATGAAGGCATACCGGCTGACTTTAGGAAAAAACGAGCCAAGGCGATCTGGTTAATATTTTCGATGAGGGGGCAGACGTCATTCCAGCTTCAGTTACACTTCAGAAAGAATATTTTGATGATTGGCTTAAATCAAAAAAGACCTGATAAATCATTTGCCGATGTTCACGCCTTGGTTCAGATTTCGCAGCGGAGATTTTTGAGATTGGGTAAGCAGGATCGAAAGTAATTGGGGAAATGACCAGTTTCCGGCGACTCGCCAGGACGCGGGGAGTTCCAGGGTTATATCCAGGGGGGGACCAAGCTCCACATCTGAAACCAATTTTGGAATTCCAAAGCTTTGATTGCGCAACGGTAATTGGCAGCTCGGGTTTCGGCCCTACAGGCCGCCTAACGATTTAGGGCCTGCCAACCCGGGACGCCGCTCGCCAGACTCGCTCCAGCCCGGGCTAGAATATGACGGGCTTACAGCCCTGAGACATGTGCAGCCCTAGCAAACGTGCTGTATGATGGGAGTGGGCGGTCGGTGGGTGGCGGCCGAGACGGCCGCACGCCGGGGGAAATGGCTGCGGCTGTGCTCCCACGTCACATTAGATTCGATTTTTCCTCCAAAATCGGGTTTCCTTGGGGCGGAAAATGAGCATTGCACCCAACCCGCAACCGCCCCGCCGTTATTTCTGGCCGGCGGCGATGTTGTTTTTGTTTTTACTCGCCGTGACTGCCAGCTTGGTATCGGTCTGGCTTTCGGGGGCGCACGTACGGACGTATCCGGCGCAGGGTATTATCCGGGAAATGGACCTGTTCCAAAAAACCATCACCATCCAGCATGATGCCATCCCCGGATTCATGCCGGCGATGACCATGCCTTTTGTCTATACCGACGTGCGGGAGTTGGCGGGCATTACCAATGGCGACACGGTGGCCTTTCGCATTACGGTCACGGCCAAGGACGGCTGGATTGATCACATTCAAAAAATCGCCCCGGAGCGGGAGACGGTGGTGGTGACCAACGCGGCGCAACTCACGAATGGCGCCTTCCGCCTGGTGCGCGATGTGGACCCGCTGAGCGTGGGCGATCCCCTGCCCGATTACGGCTTTACCAACGAGCTGGGGCAACCCGTGCGCCTGTCGGATTTTCGCGGCCAGGCCCTGGCCATCACGTTCATTTTCACCCGGTGCCCCTACCCCACGTTTTGTCCGCGCATGTCGCAACTATTTCACGACACGCTGGGACAACTGGTCAAGGACCCAGCCGCCCCAACCAACGTGCATTGGGTGACGGTGTCCTTTGACCCGGACCATGACACGCCGGCGGCGTTGAAAAGCTACGCCGAGGCGCACGACTATGATCCGCAGCGCTGGAGTTTTCTCACCGGTCAGTTGATCGACATCACGGCGCTGGCGGATTGCTTTGGGATGAAATTCTGGCATGAGGGGGCGGGCATCAATCACAACCTGCGCACGGCGGTGGTGGATGCGCGGGGGCGGTTGCAGAAGGTGCTGATTGGGAATCAATGGACGACGCAGACTTTGGAAGCGGAACTGGTGAAGGCGGCGGCTTTGAAATAAACTTCAGAATCCAAACTTCAGAAAACATTTAAATTTCAAGCCTGAAAAAGGCGCGTTTAAAGTGAAGCTGATCAAACCGATATTAGAAGTGGCCGGTCTGCGCATTGTGCGGGACGGGACGGTGATTATTAATGACATCTCCTGGCGGGTGGAGGCGGGGCAGCACTGGGTCATTCTGGGAGCCAATGGCTCGGGCAAAACTTCCCTGCTCAGCGCGCTCACCGGTTATCTCATGCCCACCGCCGGGGAAATCACCCTGCTAGGGGAGGCTTACGGACGCGCGGACTGGCGGGAATTGCGCAAGCGGGTCGGGATCGTGAGCTCCTCAGTGCGGCAAATGATGTCCGATGAGGAACCGGCGCTGGAGACGGTGGCCAGCGGCAAGTACGCGATGATTGATTTTTGGGGTGAATTGTCCCAACCGGACCGTGCCCGCGCCCGGGGACTTTTGCGGTCGGTGGAAGCCGGGCACCTGGCGGACCGCGCGTGGCGGGTGCTCTCCCAAGGCGAACGCCAGCGAGTATTGATTGGCCGTGCTCTGATGGGCCGGCCGCGCGTGCTCATCCTGGACGAACCCTGCGCCGGGCTGGACCCGGCGGCACGCGAGCATTTCCTACAATTCCTCCAACGTCTCGGCGGCCAGCCCAAGGCCCCCACGCTGGTGCTGGTCACGCATCATGTGGAAGAAATCATGCCGGTGTTTTCCCATGTGCTGATGGTCAAAAACGGCGGGGTGCTGGCCAACGGCGAAAAATTCGGGGTGCTGACCTCGCGGAATTTATCGACCGCGTTCGGGGAAGAAATGACGTTGCGGAGCACCGGGCAAAAACTGGCGAAAAGGTATGAATTGAAGGTGAAGATGACGACGAGCAGGATGATGTGAATTTGTTTACTAAAATGTAAGTGAAGGGGAAAGGATCAAGGCGTTTTGGAGGGTGGCTGGGCCAGAGCGGCAGAGGACTGTGCGCACTCCAGAACGCCAGCAGCGGGCGGTTCCTGGCGCAACTGGGATTTTGGCCGCCGGGTTTTATTTGATTGCGGTTCAGGAGGGATTGAAATGAGCCTCCTGACGTCGGCTCCCAAGAGATCAGGGTGGAAGGTTTGAATGGGGTGCGGGATGTCAGGCCTGGGCGGAGCTTGCAACCTCAACTTTACCTCGCTGATTTTAATCTGACCGTTAGCGCACTGGCAGGGAGCGCCAGGGAAATAGTTCATCTGAACCTGGCCGCGGCTGGCCCGCACTTCGGTGTAACTAACTGTCGCTGCATCCGCTCGGTGCATGCACGTTGAAAAGGGTCCGGCGGCGGGCCGGTGGGAGCGATGCAGCCGGCGCAACCATGCCAGTGTGCCGGGCGCTTTTTGTAGCGTTGCTGCCTGGAAAGCTGCGGCGCGCACCAGTTGGGCCTGCGCTTCATCGAAACCGGACGAGATCCATTGCTGCAAGCACCACGGATTTATTTTATGCGTCAACTGTTGCAAATCCCAGCGCCACTCCAAGACCTCCTTCGTGCCCGGGAAAACGCCGATGAGGCGAAAGGGATTGACCTGGTGGAGTGGCATTTCTTCCAGCGCCATGGTCGCCGAGGCGCCGGTTGCCAACGAACTAACGCGCCGCACGACATTTCCCCGGCTGACGGGGTTGGCTTTCACCTGTCTGGCGATGGCATACCAGTTAATCAGCGCAAAGGTGGTTCCAGTGTCGTTGACCGTAATCCATGTGCCACCGCCCGGTTCGGCCGGGGCGAGGACCGCCCGCCCTTGGATGGTTTTCCTGGCGGGTGGGAGTCCCACCGCGCGGGAAAGCTTTTCATCACGATTCATGGCCAGGACGTAACCGCGCTGGCGCGGGGAAAAAGTAACCGTGCACATGGTTTAGTCGGCGGCCGGATACGTGGCGGCGAGCGCGGCATACTGGCGCCATGCGTGCCAGCAGGCGGCGATAGTCATTGGCTCACAACCCCGCCGCCGGTTGGCGGCACCGATGGCAAAAATCAAATTCCACTGCTGAAACAGCGTGCGATAGGCCGACCACAAAGTATTGCGCGCGTCATAGATACTGGTCGCCTCCGCAGCCGCGCCGTTTAATTCGATGATCTGGAAATTCCGCCCGTTGCGCAAATCTTCCTCGCTCGCAAACCGGATGTCATAGCGGCCGATAAAGAAGCCGCTGACATTTTTGGATATCTCGTCAATGCGTTGTTCCAGCGCGGGACTGTTCAGGTGCATGCCATCGCGAAAGATGCAGCCTTGGGCGTGGTTGCCGGCCTGGACGAGCGGTTGTGTTTCCCCTTGCGCCAGCACGGCGTTTTGGCGCGCGCCCAGGCGTGGCAAATATTTTCCGGCCATAAAGCGGGCCCGGTCATCCCGCCACAGGAGTTCCGCGATGGTGGATTTGCCATCGCCCGTGACCAGGGGAAAGATTTTTTCCGTGATGGCAAAAATGCGTCCGCGAGGTTCATGCGGAAAACGATAATAAAAGATTCCGACCTCATGGGGCCCGGCGGCGAAGCGTTGGACCAGCAACGGCGCGCCTGTGGCCTGCAAATAAGCCACCGCCTGCGCTTCGTTGCGGATGAGCTTGATGCCCGCGCCCCGTTGTCCGATATCCGGCTTCAGGATGAAGGGATATGTAATTTTTCTGCGCGCACAGATTTCACGCAGCGAATGCAGCCGGTCGGGAACGGAGCCGCCAGCGAGCAACTCGGCTTCCGCGGTAAATTCTGCGCTGGCGCGCATGAGATCATGCAACGTTTTCATCTTGGATTCACCCACGATGCCGCCGGAGAAAATTCCCGGATTGGCGGCGGTGGGCAGCATGGCTCCGCGATATTTGAGAGCGAGCCAGAGGTAATAAAGCGCGACCGGCGGGTAGAAAAGCCACATCGGCCAGAATTCCCAGTGCATCCAGCGCTGGAGGCGGGTGGTGAATTGCCGCGCGTCGAAATTTGCCAGCCGGCGGCGAATCAACTGAAACACGACCAGCAGCAGAATTCCGCTGACCAGCAGCCACCGGCTGCCCGCTTGGTAATGGGCCAGCCAGCGGGTAATTTGCGCGCCAAAAGTTTGCGCCAGGAACAGCACCAGCCAGGTCCACACCAAAGCCGCCGCTCCGGTGACGAGCAAAAACCGCGCCATGGGCACCCGCAAAAATCCGGCCGCCAGATAGGTCGGCAACCGGGTTCCCGGCACCGCCCGGCTAAAAATTAAAATTAAAGTCCCGCGTTCCCGAAACCATTGCTCGCTGCGGGCGACCCGGGGGGCATGTTTTTTAAAGCGCGACGTTTCAAACCACTGGCGCCCGGCAAAACGCGCCAGCGCATACAGTCCGGCATCCCCCAACCAGATGCCCAAGAAACAAGCCGTAAAGGCTGCGGGCCAGGAAATGGAACCGGTGGCCAGCAGCAGACCCGCGCCGACCGCCGCCGCGTCTTCCAGCACAAAAGTGGCCAAAAAAAATCCCGCCGCCTTCCAAAACGGCAGCCACCCGGCAAGGGCGTCGGACGCGAATGGCAAGGCTTCGGTCATGACCATCACGCCGCCATTCGGGCGGTCTCGGCCTGGTGCTTGAGGGTCGACGGCGCGACGCCAAAGCCCGCCGGCAGCCGCACGCCCATGATCCCGCCCATGACGCCAATCAGCGCGTAATGGTGAACGGCATGGGCCACCGAATACATGATCTCGCGGCCAATGGTGGAGGGCGAGGCCTGCGAACCGCTGGCGGCGTAGCTCGTTTTGCAGGTCACCATGAGCGGCCGGGCCAGACAGGCGGCGTCGAGTTTCTCATAATCCTTAATTAAATCCCGCGCGGCCTTCAGCGCCACCAATCGATCCGTTTCCACCAGCGTGCCGCGCTCCCGGTGATCATAATTTAAATCCCCCGCCGGAGCCGCCTCCACCAGGGTACGAAAATGATCGAGACAGTGGCGGAAGTGCCCGCCAATCGAGGCATCAAAGGCGGTCGCGAGCTTGCGGGTGTAACTGTCATTGTCGATTCCCGCCAGCAGGCATTCACCCTGCCGCAAGGTTTCCACCACCGAGTTAATCAATTCCCGGCTTTCGCCAGTAGCGTTCGGGTTCATGTTATTATTAGTTGATGAATCGTGAAACATACGGGATCTGCCGCCGGTGCAAATAGAGCGTGATGACACAGCAGACCGCCGTCACCACCGCCAGTGCAAAGAGCAAACCACCATCGTTTTGGACACTGATGCCCAGAATGGTCAGGTGAAAGCTGATGGCCCCGCACATGGTCCCGAGCCCCAACAAAGCGCCCAGCCATGCCTTGCAGCGAACCATCAATAATATGGCCGCGATCAGTTCCACAATTCCCGAACCATACCGCCCCCAGGGTTCCATTCCGACCTTGGTGAAAATGTAAACCGATTCAGGGGCGCCGGTAAATTTAAAAAACAAGGTTTGCAACAAAATGACCGCCGCCGTCAGCCGGCACACCCAGCTTAACACCGTTTGGGTCTTAGAGAACGTTTCCATAATTTTATTTTAATGAGTTCGGAATCGTTGTGGTTCCGGATAATTTATTTCCCCTTTTTTTCCACCAGCACCGGCCAGTTGGCATCCGCCTTGGCCAGATTGCCCTTCGCGTCCTGGTTGAACTTTTCCCGGACGGATTTGCTATACTGCAGCAACAACTTGCCGTCGACGATTTGAAAAGCGTCCACATCAATTTCCACCAGTTTGTCCTTGGACACGCCATAGGCGCAGTAGCCGCCATAGACCGGCTCATATTTCTCCGGATTCGCCTTGAAGAGGTCGCGGTGATCCTTGGACGCGAAAAAATAAAGGGCGCCCTGATGCTTATACACATATTTCGGGTCGCCCTTCACTGGCTTTTGATCGGTGAAAAAGGCGACCGGATCATAGCCCTGAATGGCCACGCCGTCGCCGTCCAGGTTGAGCAGGGTTTTGGTTTGGGCGAAAACAGGCAGCGCCAGGCCCAAGAGGAGGAGGAGTAATGACAGTTTTTTCATATGATGGTTGGTGTTAATTTTTGGAGTTTCCTTACAAGATATTTCGACACATTAATTTCATGGGGTTGGTTTGGCCGGGAGCAGGGCTTTAATTTCAGATTCCAATTGGGACTTGCTGGTGTAGCCCAAGTGCTGATGAACAATATGGCCGGTCTGGTCGATGACAAAGGTCGTCGGCAGGCCGTCAATACCACCGAAGGCTTCGACGGTTTTGGCATCGGCGAGGACCACCGGATAATTCACCCCGAGGGTTTCGGTGAAAGATTTTATTTCCGAAGTGCTGGCCTGGTCCACGGAGACCCCGACAACGGCCAGTCCGCGCATGCCATATTGCTTCTGCAAATCCGCGAAGCCAGGAATTTCCGCCCGGCACGGCGGGCACCAGGTGGCCCAAAAATCCAGCACCACCACCTTTCCTTTGAAATCCGCAGACTGAACGGTTTTACCATTCAAATCCAGCAGCGACCAGCCAGGAGCGAGGCTGGCATGGGCGCTTGAATTCATCATCGCAGCGATGGGAGTCTCCGGGCTGGCTGCTGCCGTGGCGAGGGTGATGCCCATCGCGGTGAACACCGAACGGATCATTTTATTTATTTTCATATCCGTTCGTCGGTGCCCCGGGAGAAACCTTACAGGGAATTGAGCATGAACGGGAGGGGTATATTTTTTAGCATGCCCGGGCTTCTGCAAAAAATAACGCCGGGCAATGCCCGGCGTTGAAGTATCGGGGAGGGTTGAACGGCTCAAGCCGGCTTGTTGGACTGGCGGCGTGTCTGCAACTCACGCTCCGCGGCCAGCCAGTGCCGCAGATCGTCACCATGCCCGCCACCCGCCGCTTCCCACAGTTCATAGGCGCGACGACTGACTTCCCGTTCAAAGTCGAGCTGTTCCCGGTCCGGCAGACTGGACTCCACCGGCGATTTTTTTTGCGTGGATTTTTTCATGTTTGGTAATGTTTTATATTTGAAATGCCACTTGTTCGTCGGCCGCAGCAGGCATTCCTTACACGCAAATTGGCATGTCAGTGGAAAACTTGAACCGGAAAGAGCCCGCTTAACTCATTAACCACCGATGGGCACGGATTTAATGCGGGCTGGCGTCAGATGCGTTGGCGGCGGTATTACTCATGGTTACGAGCAACCGGATGCCGCGCTCCACTTCAGCGGGATGTTCCCACGGAATAAAATGATTCACCCCGGGCAAAATGATCTTCGCAAACAAATTGGTTTTCCCCAAAGCCTTGAGCCGTTGCTCCAGCCACGCCACATTTTCCACTGGCACCAGCGGATCCCGGTCGCCATGCACCATCACCACGGGCACGGCGAGATCCGGAATCTGTTTTTCCATTTGGGTCAGGTCCCCGCGCACGGAGAGCATCTCACGGCTGCATTGACGCAAGGGTCGCGGCAGCAGCCACGAAGTGGCGCGCCAGCAAAATAAATATTGCACCAGCCACGGTTTTTCCTGCGCCGGGTCCACGTCCCCGCCAATCAGCAAGACCCCGCCCACGCGGTCCGGATGCTCCAGCGCGGCCAGCATAGCAATGGGTGAACCGTAACTATGGCCCACCAGCAGCACGCGGTTGGTCGTCGCGACGGCCAGCAGCGTCATCAAACCATCCACCTGCCCCTGTAAATGCGGCTCCCGCCATACCGGCTGGGAAAGCCCAAAACCCGGCCGGTCATAGGCAAACAGGTTGGCACCCGGGAATGGTGCTTGAAATTGAGACGCCCAGGCGCCCGCGCCCCCCGGCGAGCCGTGGATAAAGACCAGGTTCAACCCGCCGTTGGTGGCGGCGAGTTTTTCCACCCAGCGAAGGGTGAAGCCATTGGTGGTGGTCACTTGGATCACCCCCCCGAGTCGCGCCGGGTTGTCGAACTTGGCAAACATGTCGGCGCACGAGGGAAGGGTGATGAGCACGATTAACAGCGCCACACCCGCCATCCACCAGGAAAACTGGGGGCGGCGGAACCACCGGGCTGGTATTTTTAGGTTCAAAGGTTAATAGTTGGGTTGAAGGTTTCCCGGCCCGCCACCGCTCATTTTCCCACCCGCTGATAAGTGGCGGGATCCGACCGCAAAATCAACAGACCATCCTGCCATTCCACGTCCCCGGTGATTTGCACCGGCTCGGCCACCAGGTCCAGCACTTGCTGGTTCACCGGCTTGCCCGTGGCGGAAACCAAGAGCAAATAAATGGCCGGGCCAGCTTGCTGCCGCACCAGCAAAACCGGGGGAATGCCGCCGCTGATGCAATTGATCGCGCATGCCCGGTGCGGCAGGAGCTGCCCGGGATTCATCACCCCGAAATAGCATTTGCTGTCCACAATCTCCCCCGTCAGGGTCTGGCGGCCCAGACTCACCGTGGCCGGGCCGGACGGAGTTGACCCCGGACTGCCCGCCGCGTGAATGGAATCGGGAACCGCTTCAATCATGGTCTCACCGCCCCGATAGATTAAAGTGCCTTGTAACGACACCCTTTGGCCATCCAAGGCCGCAAATCGCTCCCGCTCAAGCCCATGTTTTAAGGGCGCGACCAGATAATAGGTCGAGCAAGCTGCCTGGTCGCCCGTCGTTCCCGGGCGCGTCACCAGGAGATGCGGATAGGGCTCGAGTTTCAAGCGCCCGGTGAATGGCTTGAGGGTGCCCCATTCGAAAATGCTTGTGCCAATCGTGTGCTGCTGGGCGGCCAGCACCAGTGCCAGCCCGGTCGTAAGGACCAGCAGCGCGGCCACCGCCACGCGCAGCCGCCGGGCCGTGCCGGCCCCCGACCGGGCCTCCCAGCCAATGTAAAAATCCTCGCTCATGGCTCAATCACCGCCGGTTCCGCCCGGGTGCCGGCGGGATTTGGCCGGGGATTCACCCATACCCGGCCTTCGTTGACCCGCACCTGAAACGTAGGCACTTTCTCCACAAACGGTGGCGGTGAGGCGCCCGTCTCCGGCAGATATTGATAGCCATGCCAAGGACAGGTGATGCAGCCGGCCACGATTTTACCCTCACCCAGCGGGCCATTCTGGTGCTGGCAAACATTGGAAACGGCGGAGACTTTTCCCCCGTATTTGAAAATCGCCACCCGTTCCCCGGCCACGCAGACAATCCGCGCGCGGTTTTCCGGAATATCCGCCACCGTGCCCGCCGCCACCCAGCCATCGGCGGCCACCGCCGCCAATTCCCGGTCGGCCGCCCGTTCCTTGCGCGCCGCCGCCCAGTGCAGGCCCAGAACCGTGGCCAGCCCCGCCGCCATGACCCCGGCATAGCGCCAGCTGGTCTCCGCCTGCAACACCCCAAAAGTGACGTGCAATACCAGCAGCGCATAGGCGGCATAGACCAGCATGTGCAACGATTTCCAGACCGGGGCGCTCAAATTGGCCAGCCAGAAATCGTGGCTCGTCGCCGCCATCAAAAACAAAATAACCAGCGCAAAAAAACCGAACGCCTGAAAGGGCACGCCCGCCACGGAATTCGTCAGCGGACTTGATATCCAGATACTGACCAGCGGATTGGTGTCCCCGCCCGCATGGTACGTGGTGACCACCATCACCGCATGAATCAACGCGAGCAGAAAGAGGGTCACCCCGGCGTGCCGCCGATTATAAAGCCACGGCAAAAATGCCGGGCTCAAGCGGGACAGCGGGCCGATGCACAAGATGATGTGCAGCAGGAGGAATGCGGCGGTGCCGAACGCCCGCATCAACAGAATCTCCTCCGTGATGTTGGGAAACAGGTGTTCCGTCACCGCGCCAAAGGCCAGCAGATAGAAAGCCACCCCGCCGGCCAGCACGCTGTCGTACCAGCGCTTCTGCCGGTTCCACTGCACCGCTTGGTATTGAACGGACATGCTCGGTTGTCGGTTAGTAAATCACGGGGAGGCCTCCCCGATGATGGTCGGCCGGGAGACATCCACGATTTTATTATTCGCCAGGCTGTACAACACAAAAAATCCCGGCCGGGTGCCGGCCTCGGCGGGCAGAAACAAAACGGGGGCATCAAACCCGCCCGCCAAAGTGGCGCCGTCCGGCAGGGCATCCGCCAGAATGGGGCTGCCGGGCTGCCAATAGACCAACAAATCTGGCTGTAAAAAATCCGGGGCGGCGGTGAAGGCCACCGCCACCCGCAAAGTCGGCGGGTTTTCCCGCAGTTGGCGGACGGTTATCGGAAATTTCGAAAATAGATTGGTCCGGCACCAGCCCGTGGGGGTCACGGCCGGTGGTGCCAGGTGGAGTCCCGGCGGGAACCCCGGCATGACCGGAACGGGCGCCCGCTCGCACAACCCCACGCCAAAAGCCACCGGCACAAAAACGCCCAGTGCGAAAATTACGTGGCGATGTCGTTGGCGCAGTGCGCGGATCATGGCGTGCCGCTCCCGGCGGCCGCCCGGTGGGCGGTGCGTTCCGTGGGCGGCTCCTGACGGCCCTGTAACCAGCGTCGCAGCAGCCACGGCCAAAGCGCCATCGCGCCCGGGATGATGAGCAGGCGAAACCCCAGGCTGCCCCGCGCGGCATGTGGGTCGATCTTTTGCGCGCCCAGGAATGCGAACGGCACGGCGAACAGCAGTCCGCCGGCCAGATAAATTCCCAGGATCAGGCAAAAGGCGGTCGCGATCATGGCTTGAGTTTTTTGTGCCGCAGGGTTTCCACGAAACCCGTAAATCCTTCCGCCTGTTTTTCCAATCGTTTTACCATGTCCGCATTCGTGAACTGTCCCTCCGCATCCATCATTTTGCTGATGCCTGGCAGGAACACCCGCTCCGGAAAAATGTGGGCGTTGCGATAGCCAAAGATCGTTTGCAACTGCTCCACCGAGCGCAGCGCCCCCCAAATCCCCGCCGCCAGCCCGACGAAACAAACCGGGCGGTGTTCGAAACTTTCCGGAAACGGCAGCAGGTCAATGAAATACTTCAGCACCCCGGGAAAACTGCCGTTGTATTCTGGCGTTACCACCACCAGTCCATCCGCCGCGAGCACCGCGTCGCTGAAGGTTTGGAATTCAGCGGGCTTCTGCGCGTAAACCGTCGGCAAAATAATACTCGGCGGCAATTGCTCGAGGTCAAGCACCCGGTGCGGAACACCGAGGGCGGAATAAATAGCCTCCAGCCGGGCCACCACTTTGCGCGTGTTACTCCCGGCCCGGTTCGTTCCGCTAATAATTACAATCATAAGTTTCCTGTCTCAGAGGGTTGGCAAAATCAGGGCCTCGGCAGCTTTGGGCGTCCGGGCAAACTGTTTTTCACGCAGCTTTTCCACGAAGCGCGCGAACTTGGTGGCTTGCTGCAGGAGATTGCGTTCGATGACCGGTTGCAGCCGGCCGGTGGCGTCCAGCAGGTTGTTGACCCCGGGCAGGAAGACGCGCTCGGGAAAGACCAGCGCGTTGCGGTAGGCGAAAATTTGCTGCAACTGCTCGGTCGGCCGCATCGCCCCCCACAGCCCCGCTGCCAGACCCACAAAGCACACCGGCCGCTGGTCGAAACTCTCTGGAAACGGCAGCATGTCGATAAAATACTTCAGTGCGCCGGGAATGCCCCCGTTGTATTCGGGCGTCACCACCACCAGCCCGTCGGCGGCCAGCATGATATCAATGAAAGGCTTGAAGGCGGCCGGGGAGGTTTCGTAGGCGGCGGGCAGATAAATCTCCGCAGGTAATAGCGCCAGATCAAGCACCTGGGCGGGCACGCCCAGCGTGGCGTAGGATTTTTCCACGTGCGCCGCCACCTTGCGCGTGTTGCTGCCGGGCCGGTTGGTTCCGCTAATAATGATGATCATGCTATCCTCTTGCTTGTTTGTATTTGAAATGGCCGGTCAAGTCCACCTTTTTACCAAGCGTGAATCCTCTGCACCGGCCATCATGGGTTTTTGCTCTTAGGTTGTTCGTGTTACTTAATTTCCCCGTTTACCTGCAAGCCGCGCTCGCTCCCCCAATAGTCGTGAGCATTCCCGGCCCGCGCCTGAAGGCGTGTCGTTCTGGCCGGTCCGGGCTCGCAGGTTTTGCGCTTCAATGGCACGAAGATTGGTCGCGGTAACTGGTGAAACCTTACAAGCTTTCCAGCGAGCTCTTCATTCCCCGCATCCGGCCAGGCGTCAGTTGCGGGTCATGGTAAAACCTTCCAGAGGCATTCAAGTTGTGCGGCGGCGATCCCCGCACGCATTTGTGGAATTGCAATTTCTGCCCGGTCCGTAATACTTCGCCCGTGTCGACTGACCATGCCAATGAACCGCGACCGCCCCTCCCGGCGGAGCATCCACCGGCGGCTGGACAACTCTCCGACCCCGAGCAATGGGTGGAGTTGCACGGCGATTACCTGTTCAAGTATGCGCTCATGCGGTTGCGCGACCCTGCCCGGGCGGAGGATGCCGTGCAGGAAACTTTCCTGGCCGCGCTCAAGGGCGGCCGCAGCTTCGCCGGCCGGTCGGCGGAGAAAAGCTGGCTGGTGGGCATCTTGAAGAATAAGATTTACGACCATTACCGCAAAAACAGCCGCGAAACGTCGTTTACCGACCTGGAGTTCTACGCGGACGAGGAAAGCGACCGGTTTGTCCCCGATGGCCTGTGCCAGGATGGCTGGATTCATGAACTCGGCCCGCTGGATTGGTCCAGTCCCGGCGCCAGTCTGGATAGTGAACTCTTTTGGCAGACCTTCCGGGATTGCTCCAGTCATCTGCCCAAAACCGTTGCCGCCGTCTTCAGCCTCCGCGAAGTGGACGGCATGGAGAGCAAGGAGATCTGCGCCCTCTTGAACATCTCCGAAAGCAACCTTTGGGTGATGTTGCACCGTGCCCGCATGGCTTTGCGCCGCTGCTTGGAGACCAATTGGTTCGCCAAACCGGGGGTGGCCGAGTGAAATTGGGCCGGAAAAGGCACAATAAAATGTGTAAGGATTCCAGTTGGCCGCCGACGAATGCTTATGCCCGCGCTGCCTCCCGCCAGGGTGCGGCTGGTAAAGCGTCTGGAAAAGTTTCGGTATTGTGGCGTCATAGATAATGAAATGGTTGAAAAACATCGTAACCGCCTGCTTCGGCGGGTTGGCTGGCCTTTCCCTGAATTGCAAGGCTGCGGTGCGGTTGCAGTCGGAGGCCCTCGAACACCAGCTATCGTTCCGCCAACGTTTGGGGCTCCGCCTTCACCTACTGCTCTGCGTGTGGTGCCGTCGTTATGGCAAGCAGATCGCTTTTATCCACCACGCGGCCCATTCGCATCCGGATGAAATGACCAAAATCGTTCCGCAGCAACTCTCGAGCGAAGCCCGGGAGCGCCTGCGTCAGAAAATCCGGGCGGAGTCAAAATGATGCCTGACTCTTCAGCCCCCCCGCATTTGCCACCGTTAATTTCCACAATTAGGATCAGTCTGTTGAGCTTGAAGGTGGCGATTAAATTATCTTCGGCCTGCTTTCAATTAAAACCCCTCATTCCCGCCCCCATTTCAGAGCCCTAAATGCAGCCCGGTCTTTTAACTGACCTTGAGGGGCCAGTGTCACTTTATTTAAAACCCGGAGTCCGGGTTTTCTAGTTTTGGCTCGTTGGACCTTGGCCCATTTCCCTCACATTTCCCCTTTTCCAAACGCTATTTAATCGCAACGACCATTTGTCCTTGGCCTTAATATCCACCATAATCATCCCCATAATCTGTGGCCGAGCGACCCACCAGGAAAAAAGCCATCCTCGTTTCCATCATGGGAGCGCTGGTTGCGGTGCTTTTTGGTCTGCTCTTGTGGGGCACGCCGCTGGGGGATGGCTGGGTCAATGCCAGTTATGATAATTTATTCCGGTTTGGCGCGCCGAGCCTGACCAATCAAGTCACGCTGATTGAGATGGATAACGCCGCCTTTGACCAGTTTCATCAGGTGCGCGGCCAGCCTTGGGATCGGGCCCTGCACGCCCGGTTGCTCAACCGTTTGGCCAATGACGGTTGTGCGCTCGTGGTCTTTGACTCCTTTTTTCAAACCCTGCGCAATCCGGCTATCGATCAAAGCCTGGCGGCCGCGATGCTGCGACAAGGCCATATCGTTTTAATGGCGGAACAGTCGCAATTGATCCATCCGGAGTTTGCCGGGGTGCAGCCCGACTTGCCCGCTGACTTGTTTTTGCGGGCGGCCGGCACCAACTGGGGCGTGGCTTGGCTGGATCCAGACCTCGATGCCGTGGTCCGCCGGCACTGGCCGTTTCCCTCGCCCGGACCCTATCCCAGTCTGCCCTGGACCGCCGCCCGGCTGTCCGGAGCCACCTTGAGCGACACGCCCCAGGAACGCTGGTTGCGTTATTACGGTCCGGCCGGGAATTGGGAACACTTGAGTTACGGGTATGCCCTGTCCAAACCCAAAAACTATTTTCACAACCGGACCGTGTTCATCGGCACCGCGCCGGAGACGACTCTGCCCAATGGCGATCCGGATAAATTCCGCACCCCGTACACGGACTGGACCGGCGAGGCTTCCGGCGGCGTGGAAATTCTCATCGCCTCGTACCTGAACCTCATGAATCAGGATTTCCTGCTGCGCCCGGCGGGCGGGCTGGAGGTGCTGGTGCTAATTCTCGCGGGGGCCGGGGCGGGCGGCGGTCTGTGCTGGCTGCGGCGGCGAACCGCGTTGCTGGCGGCGGGCGGACTGTTTCTGGCGGTGTCCCTGACGGCCATCGCTTTCAGCTTTTATACCAACTACTGGTTTCCCTGGCTGATCATCGCTGGCGGGCAAATTCCATGCGGCCTGGCCTGGACCTTCATTTGGCGAATCCAGCGCGCGTCTGTTCCTGTTCCGGCACCTGTACCGGCGCCAGCGCCCGTTGCTGTTCCGGCACTTCCGCTTGAACCAGTTCCGGAAACTCCGGGCTACACGTTGATGCCCCCGCCGTTTGCCGAGGGTTCTTATGGCAAAGTCTGGCTGGCCCGGAATACCGCCGGGGCCTGGCGCGCCGTAAAAGTCATTTACCAGTCCAAATTCGGCGAGGACCTGGCACCCTTTGAGCGGGAGTTCAATGGCGTTCAGAAATACCAGGCGATTTCCCAAAAGCATCCGGGCTTGTTACACGTGGAATTTGTCAGCCCCAAAAATGGGGGTTGCTTTTATTACGTGATGGAACTGGGTGACGCCCTGGCGCCGGGCTGGGAATCGGTGCCCGCTGAATATAAACCCAGGAATTTGGTGACGGTGCGTGCCGCCTTGCACCGGCGGCGGCTGCCAGTGCGGGAGTGCGTGGGCATCGGCCTGAAGCTGTGCGAGGCAGTTGAGTTTCTGCATCAACAGGGCATTACCCACCGGGATATCAAACCTGAGAATGTCATTTTCGTGAACGGTCAGCCCAAACTGGCGGATTTGGGGCTGGTAACCGAGATTCGGCTGCCGGATGGCGGCGGAACCCTCGTCGGCACGCCGGGCTATATGCCGCCCTTGCCGGAACGACCTGGCACTGTGGCGGCCGACATATATGCCTTGGGCATGGTGCTTTACGTAATCAGTACCGGGCGCCAGCCTGGGTTGTTTCCCGAAGTGGCCACCACCTTGGTGAGCACCGAGGACCCCCCGGAGTTTTTGCCCTTGAACCAGATTATTATGAAAGCCTGCCAGCCAACGCCAGCGGAGCGCTATGCCTCGATGTCCGAAATGGGACAGGCTCTGGTGAAGTGCGGGACTTGAAAGGCCATTCGGTCGGTTAGGTCAGCTAAGGCCCGGCTTGCGGCGGATTTCGACCGAGGCGGTCAACAAACCGGCAAAATAAAAACAAATTTTGACAGAACGTTAAAAACCCCACGTATAAGTATTCAGTTGCAGTTGGTAGTGGGGTCGAGCGCAAAAATTTGCGTGTCCGGGGGAGTGGACTGTATCTGTAAAAATTTAACAATTAACAAATAAATAATTAATCTATGAAGCTAAAACCTAAGTTCAAATGCACCGCCGCAGTGCTGGCTCTGGCCCTCGCCGGCTGTTGGTCCTCGCTGGCCTCCCTCCCAGTCTTGCAAAGCATCTTTCCGCAGGTGGTATCGGGCGGGCAGGGCTCGGATTGCCCCGGGCCGTTTACGGGTTATTCGATTATGACGAATAGCGCCGGGAGTATTTGGATTACGCCGCCTGCGGGTGCCACCAATGGGATTTTGACGGACCTCTCCGCTTATCCCGCGCCGTATGCCTCGGTTGCCTCGGTCATGCGCAAGAGTGATTTAATGACTTGGTGCGCCGGCAACTATGTTGATTTTCCTGTCAAAAGCGGTGACCGCTTCCAATTGAAGATGTTCGTTGTCAGCGGCATGCCGACCAACACCCCCGTGGTGCTCAACTTGCAGGTTGTTTGGCAGTGACCAGCCGTTAAAAGCTGATCAGCAGCCGGGCCACAAAGGTCCGGCTCCGCGCCATTTCATTGTAAAGGTTGAGCGGTTCCAACTGGTAATTTTGGTCGGTCACGTTGAGCACTCCGACCGAGGCCTCCACCCGGCGATGCCAGAACCGATAGCCCGCGTAAGCATTGAGCTGCCAGAAATCGCTGCCGGACTCAGTGGGGGTAAATCCCGAGGGGTCCTGATGAAACCAGTCGCAATCGAGGATGGAAAACAAACCGGAAGGGTGATTCCAGTTGGCGTGCAAAACCACCGTCTGCAAGACGCTTTCAAGGCTCTGGTTCAGCTGCGGATTAAGATTGCCGGGCAACTGCGGATAGCTGATGTTGAGATTGGCTTGGGAAAGGGAATATTTGGCTCCGACCGTCCATTGCTCCCCTAGCAATTGATTCGCACTCAACCCCACGGTGCGTTCGCGAAAATGGAGTGATTCCTGCAGCCCCAAAGGATAAGTTGAGAAATCATTGCCCGAATCAGATAAATAGACAAAATTTCCTGGAACGTCGTCCAGCTTGGAGTACAAGATTTGACCCGACAGGATAACATAGGTGCCGGTGGAAAATGTTTGTTCGAGGGATCCGTCAAACGTGTCAAACAGGGAGCCACTGGTATCTCCGATCCCGGCGGCGGATTCGGGAATCAAGCTGTGATAAGTCTGGTTGAAACCCGCCACTTCCGTTGGTTCTATCTGGCCGTTTTGCGCGCCCGCAAAGTCCGAAAGGGACCGGGTGTAGGCCGCCCGCAACACGGTACTGGCCGTCGGGGTGTAAACGAACCCAACTTTGGGGCAGACCTGGCTTTGATTGTGGTCTTGGTTGTTTAGCGCCCCCGACTGTTGGGCCAGGGTGTAGTCATTGCCCGTGACCGAACTTGGATCAACAAAGGGCGTGACGGCCAAATCGGTCGGTTGATGCAACCACTCATAGCTCACTCCCGCCGTGAGCGAAAATGGATCGATGATCTGCCAAGTGTGGTATCCATATATGCCAAAATGATTATAATCCAGCGAAAAATTTTGATTAAACAGGTAGCTTGAATTGGCGGTAAACAAGTTGGCAAAATTGCCGCTCAAATACTCGGAATTGGCGTAATTCACATTGCCCCAGTCATAACGGGTGCCGACGATGGTGGTGTGGTCGCCCTGTTCCCAGATCTGCTGGAGTTCGGTCGAGTACACTTTGGTGTCCAACCCCACATTCTGGTTATCATAATTGAATGGCTGAAGGGAGGTGAAGCCACCCCCCTCCACCACCGCGACATTTTGCGACCCGTTGGTGTTTGCAATTGTCTGATTGGACACCTGCCGGGAAGCCAGGAACAAGGTTTGCACCCCCGGGCTCCATTGGTGGTGATAACCCACGAACACGTTGGGCTGCTGGTTTTCGCTCGATTGATATCCGGGTGAGGCATCGGCTTGATTGTAATACTCATTAACATCACCAGTGTTGGCATAGACCAATTGCACGGACCCAAAAAGGCTGTCCTGGGGGGTGAGCTGGCCTTTCAGGCTGATGTCATACTCGGTCGTCTCAAAAGCCTGATTGGGCCGCTGGCCGGGATCGGAGACGTAGGAAGTACCGAAATCAAAATCAATTTTGTCCGACGTGTAAAATGTGTCGGCGTTTTCCTGCCACGCGCCCCGGCTCAAATAAGTAGTGTCCGACACCAGGCCGACGCGGTCCTGGTCGAACAACCGGGCATAGGGTTGCTCCGCCACCGTCGGGGTTAGCCAGCCGGCACTGGCGGGGGCTAGCAAATTGGCGATCCAAAACTCATCGCTGGCCGGAGCGTCGTAACGCAGGTTGCTCCAATCGGGCGAGCGCTGCTGTTCATAACTGCCGGCCAGAAAAAGATGGGCCGAATAATTCCCGTAATCCGAGCTGACTGCCCGGCCCGCCTCATTCACCGCGGTGTCATACATCCCGGCATCCTGGTAAATATTCGCCAGATTGGCGCTGCGCACGGCGCTGTCCTGGTCCAGCAACAGTTGGGAACGATACACACTGCGGTTGTCGTTGAGCGCCTGGGATTTTTCCAAATCCCGGATGGCGTCATTAATTTGATTACCCTGCTGCTTGAGTAGCGCGGAATAAAGCCAGGCCGTGGGATCGTTGGGATCCAGCTTTTTAGCCAGGGCCAGCTCCTTGGCGGCGCGAATATCATCGCCGGTGGCGATGTCCGCCTTGCCTAAATAACTGCGTAATTCGGCGCGTTGGGGTTCCAAGGCGGCGGCCACCAGCAAGTCCTCACGCCCACCTTTCACATCCCCCAAGCGAATACGCACCAGCCCGCGTCCCAGCCAGGCGTTACCCAGGCTGGAATCGATCGCGAGGGCGCGCTCAAACCATTCGCGCGCCGCGCGCGGCTGGTTTTGCTGGCTCAGTACAAAGCCCATCAAGGCCAGCGCCTGCGCGTTGCGCGGGGACAGCCGCAGGCTTTGGTCCAGCGCCGCCAGCGCCGCATCGGTCCGGCCAAAACAAAACTCCAGCTCGGCCACGCGTTCCCAGGCAAAGCCGAATTGAGGGTCCTGCCGCGTGGCCTGCCGGGCGAGCCGCAGGGCATTTTGCAGGGAGATTTCGCGGATGGCTTGAGATTGCGCGAAATAGGAACCAGCCAGGTATTCCGAGGCCAGCGTGGGCGCGGTGGTGGTGGCGGACGGTTGTCGCTTGACGGCGGCAATGAGCTGGCGCAGGGCCCCGGCCAGTCGCCCGGTGCGTTCGGAGTGATTGGTCTGCGAGGCCAGCAGGCCTTCGGTCTCCGCCACTTCCCCCACGGATAGCAGTAACGCGGCGTGGTACAACTGTTCGGTCTCCGATCCGGGCTGGGCGGCGGGGTATTGCGCCAGGGCCGCCAGCAAATCCCCGCTCCGGTAGGCCGTCAGCGAGCCGGCCAGTTCGTTGGTTTCAGCCGCGGTGAACGGCACTTCAGCCGGGTCAATGACCGCCGGATAGTAAAAACACCATTGCAGCACATTGTTGGCAATAAAGCCAGCGGTGCGCACTGGTGCGTGGCCCCATTCAACCGCCGCCTGCTCCAGGTTGGTGAGCACCACCGTGGCCTGGGCGTTGCCCAGCCGCACCCGGCCGTCAATCACGGACACCGTCGTGCGGTCCTGCTCATCCACCCCCAGGACGAACTCCGTGCCCTCCACCCCGGCCATGGCTCCTCGCGTGATGATGCGAATGCGGCCCGGTTTGTCGCGATGAAAAAAGGAGGAAATCCCGCGCAGGAGCCGCAAGCCCGCCTGCCCATCCGCGGACTCGGCCGGTAAAATTTCCAGTTCCGTGGCTGGCCCGAACGAAATGATGCTCTGGTCCGACCAGCGCAGGGCCACGCGGCTGTTACCGGAGGTGTGAATGCGGTCCAGCGGTGCCATCGCCTGGTTGATTCGCGCCGGTTGCCAGGCCGTCTGCCCGGCGGGAAGCACTTCCACCACACCCTGAATCACCATAATCTGAATGGCATTGGTGGATGATGCGGGAGTGGCGGGCTGGGCGGAGACCAAGCCGTTACCGGCCGCGAACATTATAAAAAACGCAGCCCAAAACATCTGTTTGAGGCGACTGGTATTCAAAAAATCTTTCCGAGCCCGGGTTTTTTGCAAACTTCAGACTATAAGGCAAATATTAGTCGAAACCCTGTGATGGTCACGCTAATTTAAGGATTAAATATAAAAAATGTAGATAAATTGGTTAATTTGTATTTGCAAATCACCCCATTTGACCGCATTACTTCTGGTATGGCCGAGTTGCCGGATGAATTAATTCCCACGCGGGCCTCACTGATCCAGCGCCTCAAAAACTGGGAGGACCAGGCAAGCTGGCAGGAGTTTTTTGAAACTTACTGCCGCCTTATCTTTGGGGTCGCCGTCAAGCGGGGTCTAACCAAGTCGGAAGCCCAGGAGGTGGTGCAGGAAACGATGATCTCCGTGGCCAAACACATGCCCGCCTTCAAATATGATCCCGCCATCGGTTCCTTTAAAACCTGGCTCCTGAACATGACCCGCTGGCGGATTGCCGACCAAGTCCGCAAACGCCTGCCCCTGGCCGCCATCCAGGAGGCCGGTGACGGTATTTTGCACGAAGATTACGAACCTGCCGGGGCGGGGAGCGAAGTGTCCCCGGAATTGGAGAAAATTTGGGATGCTGAATGGGAAAAAAACCTCCTCGAAGTGGCGGTTGGCAAGGCCCGGAGAAAGTTGGACCCGCACCAATACCAAATTTTTGATTTCTATGTTAACAAAGCCTGGCCCGCCGAAAAAGTGGCCAAAACATTGGGGATTTCGACAAATCAGGTTTACCTCGCCAAGCACCGTGTCACCGAGCTGATCATGCAGGAGGTCGAACGTTTGAAAAAAGACGTGATCTGAATTGCGTTTGTTTGACCAGCCTTTTTTCGCTCCCTCCCCTGGTTAATCACCGTCTTCGAATGCCGCATTGGCAGGGTTCGCTTTCCACAACAACGGTTCCAGCCCGGCGACGACCAACCCGGTTCTTGGTCCCAATTCTGCCCAACATTAAATCCACCGCTTGACCGGTCTTTCAAAAATTAACCGATGCATTCGGTTGAAATTTAAAGATTTTCGAAAGAACACGTTTTTTGGCGCGTATTGTTCTGTGAGAGGCGGCTTTTTGGAATGGCCACCTGATTGAGTGTTTTTCGGTCCGTGCCCGGGAGGGTGTGGGGATTTGGCGGGTCGCCGCTGGTTCCGGGGACGTCGGGAGCAGGCTTGGTTGCGGGTGGTGCAGCAATACAACAGAGTAATATTGAATAACTTAGTAACATTATGACATCTTGTGTGGCTCAACTATCAGGGAACCGGGCATTCATTAATGGAACTGTTTTGTCTGCTGCCAGCCAGGGACTCCGCGCTTCCGCCCTGCCCCAGCACGGCAAGTTTGTGCTGGTTCAATGCCAGTACTTCCGCTGCCTCGGCTTTTTCGATAAAGACAGTAAATGGCGCAATGCCCAGACGTTCCAGGAACTTGCTGACGTGAAATCCTGGTGCCGGATTGGTGAGGACACGTTCACTCCCGTAAACTAGAGTGTTCTAGAAAATGCCCGGAGTCGGCGGCGTCCGCCGGTTTTTGTTTCGTAATTTCCCGGCAAGCATTATCCTGCCCCCATGCGTATTGTGCCAGTCCGTTTGGGTGAACGCAGTTATGCCATCAAAATTGGCGCGGGTTTGCTGCCCCGCCTGGGGGCGGAATGCGCCCGGCTGAAACTCGGTCGGCGGTCGGCCATCATCACCGATGCCAGCGTCGGCCCCTTGTTTGCCACCACCGCTCACGAATCCTTGATCGCCGCCGGCTTTGAGCCCCTCCTCATTACCATCCCGGCGGGGGAAAAGGCCAAAAATCTCAAGGTGGTTCAATCTTGCTACGATCAGCTCGCCGCCCACCGGCTGGAGCGCAAATCCTTTGTTGTGGCCATGGGCGGCGGGGTGGTCGGGGATCTTGCCGGTTTTGTGGCGGCCACTTATCTGCGGGGCATTCCCTTCGTGCAGGTGCCGACCACGCTCCTGTCACAGGTGGATAGCTCGGTTGGCGGCAAAGTGGGGGTAAATCTTGCGGCGGGCAAGAATTTGGTGGGTGCGTTTTACCAGCCCAAGCTCGTGCTCTGCGACTTGGATGCCCTGAAAACTCTGCCGTCCCGCCAGTTTGCCAGCGGCCTGGCCGAGGTCGTCAAATATGGCATCATCTACGACGCCCGATTTTTTGCCCGGCTGGAGCGCGACCTCCCCAAACTAATCAAGCTGGAACCCCAAGCGCTGACAGCCGTGATTGCCCGCTGCTGCGAGATCAAAGCCCAGGTGGTGGGCCAGGATGAGACGGAGGGCGGTCTGCGGGCCATTTTGAATTTTGGACACACCATCGGCCACGCCATCGAAAACAGTTTCGGCTACGGCAAGTACCTGCATGGGGAGGCCATTGCCATCGGCCAGGTGCTGGCGGCTCAGCTATCCGTCGCCGGGCACGGATTACCCGTGGCAGAGGCCATCCGCATCGAACAACTCCTCGCGCGGGCCGGATTGCCGGTGAGGATCCGGCTCAGCGCGACGCAACGCAAAAAGTTGTTGGCAGCGATGTTGCTCGATAAAAAAGTCAGCGCCGGCGAGGTCAAGTTTGTGCTGGCCAAGAGCATCGGAACTGTCGACTTTGGCTGCCGGGTGCCCCAAGCGGCCATCGAGCAAACGCTGATGAACGCCTAACCACTGCGGCCGGTTGCGGGGTCAGACCGTCCGCATCTGGACGGCATCCACGATTTCGGTGCCAATCGAAATAGCCCCGATGATCACCACCATATCCCCCGGCTTCAGGCGGCCCTCGCTCAGCATCCGTTTCAGAGCGGCTTCGATGGTATTCTGGGGTTCGATGAAGTCGAATTCCATGACGAATGAGGTCACGCCCCAGCTCAGGGTCAGTTCATTGGCGGATTTGTCATTGTCGCAAATGGCATACACCGGTGAATAGCGCGGGCGCATCCACGAGGCGTAGCGCGCCATGTGTCCGTGGCGGGTGAAAGCCAGCACCGCCGCCGCCTTCAATTCGTTGGCCATCACAATCGCGCTTTTAACCAATTTTTGCCGGGCGGAAGTCAGTTCGGCGGCGTCATGAAACAGGGCATTGCCGCTGCGCTCAGTGCGGGTGGCGATGCGGTCGAACACTTCAATGCATTTGACCGGGTACTTGCCCACCGTGGTTTCGCCGCTCAACATGATGGCATCCGCCTCCTCAAACACCGCGTTGGCCACGTCCGTGACCTCGGCCCGGGTGGGCATGGGGGAGGTAATCATGCTTTCCAGCATGTGCGTGGCGACAATGACCGGGCGCCCCAGCCGCAGGCACATTTTGACGATGCGGCGCTGCACGATCGGCAGTTCCTCGTAGGGGATTTCAATACCCAAATCGCCGCGCGCCACCATGATGCCGTCGGCTTCACGCACGATGGATTCCAGGTTGGCCAGCGCCGATTGATCCTCAATTTTGGCGATGACAAACGGCGCGGGTTTGCCTTCCTCGAATAATTCTTTCAGTTGCAGCAAATCGCGGGCTTCGCGCACAAAGGATAGCGCGATAAAGTCCACGTTCAATTCCAAGCCGAGCTTGACGTCTTTGATGTCCTTGGCCGTGAGCGCCGGGAGGCTGACCTTGACGCCCGGCAAGTTGATGTGGCGGCGGCTGCCCAGCTTGCCCGCGGTGAGCACTTCGCATTCCACTTTGTTGCCGGACTTGGCCAGCACTTTCATTTCAATGGTGCCATTGTCAATCAACACCACGTCACCCACGCTGATGTCATTGATGAAATTCTCGTAGTTCACATCCACCGAATGCTGTTCGGAGTCGCGTTCGCCGCGGACCGTCAGGGTGAACTTCTGGCCGGGCTTCAGGTCCAGCGGGGAGGCAATGTCCCCGGTGCGGATGGCCGGCCCCTGCGTGTCCATCATGATGCCGGTAAAGCGGTCGCGTTTGAGGGATTCGGAGCGGATGGAGCTGACCACGCCACGGACCCAGTCGTGTGGCGCGTGGGACATGTTCAGGCGGAAAATATTGACCCCGGCATCAATTAATTTGCCGATCATTTCGGCTGAATCCGTTGCTGGTCCCAGGGTGGATACGATTTTGGTCCGGCGCACATTGCCTCGTTGCATCATCGGGCAAGGCTAGCAATTTGGTGGAAAATTAAAAGCAATTATTCCACGGCGCCGGGTTGGGGCAGTGTAAATTAAACTTGCTATTCCCGCCCCCCTTGCCGAATATTTTCCCTTAAACTTTAATTAATTATTTTATGGCTGACATCGCAAATAAATATCCCGAAAACATCACCGGCACCTACTACGTGGACAATCAATGCATTGACTGCGATCTCTGCCGCGAAACCGCCCCCGCCAACTTCAAGCGCAACGACGACGGTGGTTATTCTTACGTTTACAAGCAGCCCGCCGACGCCGGCGAAGCCAAGCTCTGCAAGGACGCCATGGACGGCTGCCCGGTGGAAGCGATTGGCAACAACGGCTGATCATCCCTTTGCCGGTTCCATCCTCCCCGGGTGGATTGACGGTGATTTGAATTAAAAAAGCGCCGGGAACTTCTTGCGAAGTTCCCGGCGCTTTCACTTAAAGGCTGCGGGGCGGCTGCCTCAGGCGAGCTTTTTAAGTTCCGCGTAACCCCAGCGCAACATGCGCTCAGTCGTCTCCCAACCAATGCAGGAATCCGTGATGGAAACGCCGTAGCGCAACTGCGCCGGTGGCTTCACCATCGGCTGGTTCCCCTCGTGGATATGGCTTTCCACCATCACTCCGATCAAAGACTTGGTCCCCGCCACCCGTTGCTCAATCACGCTGTGCCACACATCCTCCTGCCGTGCAAATTGCTTCGCGGAATTCGCGTGGCTGCAATCCACCATGAGTACCGGCGGCAATTTCTCTGAAATCAATTTCTCCTCTGCCGCCCGGATGCTGGCCGCGTCGTAATTTGTCATCGCCCGCCCGCCGCGCAACACCACGTGGGCGTTCGGATTGCCGGTCGTCCGCACAATGGCCGTGGCCCCGTCCTGGTCAATGCCCAGAAAACTATGCGCGTGCCGGGTCGCGCCCATCGCATCAATCGCCACCTGCAAACTGCCGTCCGTGCTGTTCTTCAAGCCCACCGGCATGGAAAGGCCGCTGGCCATTTCCCGATGGGTTTGGGATTCCGTGGTGCGCGCCCCGATGGCGGCCCAACTGATCAAGTCCGCGATATATTGGGGCACGATCGGGTCCAGAAATTCCGTCGCCGCCGGCAGGCCCAGCCCGGTGATCTTGAGCAGCAGGCGCCGGGCGATTTTCAAGCCGGTTTCAATGTCCTGGGAGCCGTCGAGCTGCGGGTCGTTAATCAACCCCTTCCAGCCGATGGTGGTGCGCGGCTTTTCGAAATAAACCCGCATCACAATTTCCATCCGGTCCGCGTATTCTTCGCGCAGGGCGTTCAGCCGGCCGGCGTATTCCAGCGCGCTTTGCTCGTCATGGATCGAGCACGGCCCAATCACCACCAACAAGCGGGGGTCGCTTTGCTGCAAAATCTGCACGATGCGCTCGCGACTGCGCGCCACCGTGGCATTCACCGCGTCGCTGGCCGGCGTCGCCGCTTTGATCTGCCGCGGCGTCGAGAGCCGGACGATTTCTTTCACATTTAAATCCTGCGTCCGATACATAGTCGGATGATTATAGCGCGTTCCCGGTGCGCGGAAAGCCAGAAACGCAACAGATTGGACAACGCCCGGTTTTTGTGTATGGTATCGCCAGCGGTGAACCGCTTATGACCATGGAAAAACTCGACACAAAGGAAAAGGCGTTGCAAATCAACCTGGACGCCAAAAAATACGGCACTTTTGCCGAAATTGGCGCCGGCCAGGAGGTCGCCCGCTGGTTTTTTCATGTCGGCAAAGCTTCCGGCACCGTCGCCAAAACCATCTCCGCCTACGACATGGCCGTCAGCGACGCCATCTACGGCCCGGCTGAGCGCTACGTCAGCCGCAAACGCCTCCGGGCCATGCTCGACTTGGAATTCGGCCTGCTCCTGCAACGCCTGGACAAAACCCGGGGCGACAAATGCCACTTCTTCGCCTTTGCCGACACCGTGGCCACCCGTCGCGATGAGGGCCATGGCTGGCTGGGGATTAAGTTTCAAACCCAGCACCGGGAGGAACCCTCTTCCATCATCATCCACGTTCGCACCCTCGACAAGGAAAGCGTGAACCAGCAGGAGGCACTGGGTATCGTCGGGGTCAATCTCATCCATGCCGCGTTCTATAATTATTCGAATCCCGAGGAATTGATCGGTTCCTTGCTCGACGGACTGACCAGCAGCCGCGTGGAGGTGGATATGATTAAATTCGCCGGCCCTGCCTTTACGGGTGTGGATAACCGGCTTATGGCCCTCCAACTCGTGCAACAATGGCTCACCGAGGCCGCCATGTTCACCGCCGAGGGCGAGAGTATTATTCCCAGTGAATTGCTCTGGAAAAAGCCGGTGCTGCTCGAACGCGGCAGCTTCCGGCCCCTCACCAATCCCATGCTCGACATGCTCGAGCGCGCCGGGGAACAATTCGTGACCAACCCCGCCCTGCAGGGCATCCCGCCCGTGGTCATGTTTGAAATGACCCTGCGGCAGTTGCAGGTGGGCGATGCCATCAACCACCGTGATTTTCTGGACCGGGTGGACACCCTCAGCGCCCTGGGCAAGCCGGTGCTCATTTCCAATTTCCTGCGCTACCACCGGCTCGTCACCTACCTCACCCGCCAGACCGACAAACCCATTGGCCTGCCCATCGGCCTGGTGCGGCTGCGGGATGTCTTTGATGAGAAATTTTACACCGACCTCCCCGGCGGCCTCATGGAATCCCTCGGTCAGCTCTTTAAAAACGGGGCGAAACTCTACGTTTATCCCTCCCTGGACCGCAAGACCGGCAAGCTGACCACCGTGGAGAACCTGGAAGTGGCGCCGCACCTGCGCCATTTATACGCGCATCTGGTGGAAAACAAGTTCATCGAGAACATCACCAACTACCACGCCCCCCACCTCTCCATTTACTCCGGCGAAGTGCTGGAAAAAATCAAGGCCGGGGATGAGTCGCTCATCAAGTTGATTCCGCCCGCCATTTTTGAAGTGATCCGGGCCAAGCACCTGTTTGGCTGGCCGGAAGGTCAGCCCGCTCCTGTGCCGGCGTAGCTGCCTGTGCCCCCTAAAAACAATAAGTCCCGGTCCGACCTTGCGGTCCGACCGGGACAAATGGGGGATGGGAGTTCGCCACGCTCTCTTTCCCGTGCCAGCATTTGGCACCCCCCGCGGGGGGTTGCTGGTTTCCCGACGCCATTCTCCACGGCAAGCGGAGTTGCCGGCCTCATGGCTGGGCCGTCCAAGGCCTCGCGGCCAGTGGATTTTGAGTGAGGCTTTTCAGCTCGCTTCAGCTGGTGGTTGCGCCACCGGCCTGCGAACCAGGTCAAGACACGCCTGGAAACATTCCGCGTCTTGACCGATTGGTTCCGGGTCAGCCACCGCTTGTGACGGTGCGTTCGCCCCGAACCACGGGTCTCGCCTCTGCTCTCTCAAGTTGCCTTTCTTTCACAGTCCAGCGGTGTCGTTTTTAACATCGCCGGCGCTCGGAAGTTTTTCACGGAACCTGCCTCAATCCCGTGGTCTTCCCGATGCGTCCGCTCCCTTTGTCCGCCTTTCAGCGTCTTTCGTTGGGCGGTGCCAATTTTCACCGGCCCGCCAGAGTCGGCCGCACCGTGCTGATGCACAGTAGCAACTATTCACCCTCTGGGTGACTGCGATTCATCCGGAACCGAAACGTTTCCGGATTACTTGACCCGGCTCGGAGCGGTTTCTAATCGCTCCTCGCCGCCAAGTCCCTCATTCGCATTTTGACGGTGCGCGAACACCGCCAGAGGAACTGGTGAATTCTGCCTCCTCGGAGCTTGCGCCCCGGCCAGAGGAGCCCGGTCAACCAGCCTGACCGAACTGTTCCCCAGTCGCCTGGGATTATCCTGGTTGCCGGCGGCTCATCTTTCGACTACCACCACCGGCACCGTTCTTTCAATGAACTGGTATCATCATAACATTTTTCTTCGTTCCAACAACGAATTGATATGCACAGCTTATTCACCAACCCGCTGGATTTATTCACCAGGGTGTGAATAAAAAGTGCCTGAAAAACCGGGGACTTGGTCCCCGGGCGCCCGAAGTTATTCACCGAATGGCGCGGGGTGGCAAGGGGCTGGTGAATAAGTTGGTTGCAACCCCAGGCGCAATTCAAGGGCATTTTGCCCGTACTCCGCCGGGTGTTTTCTTGAGGCTTGAATTTTCACTGAAGTTTGCTGCTTGAAGTTGGATTATTCCCGGGCGCTTGGCGCTTTTCCCCGCTTCTCAATTCCTTGACCCTGCCGGGGACCACCCCTAAGCTGCCCCGCATGGTCAGGCAACCCATTCATCCGCAGTGATTGTTCGCGTCTCCAACCACGCGTCCCCCCGCCCCTCATGAAGATTCTTTTCGTCGCCGACCTGCATTACGCGCTGAAGCAATTCGACTGGCTCGCCGCCAATGTCGCCCACTACGACCTTGCCGTGATTGGCGGTGACCTGCTGGACTTGGGCTCCGTGCTCGACCTCGAAGTTCAGATTGTCGTCGTCGAAAAATACCTTAACCGGCTGCGTGAGCGCACCCGGCTGCTCGTCAGCTCCGGCAATCACGATTGTAATGCCCGTTCCGCCGCCAACGAATCCATCTGCCACTGGTTGCGCGAAGCCAAGGCCGGGCAGTTGTTTGTGGATGGCGACAGCGTCGAGGTTGCCGGCTCGCTCATCACCATCTGCCCCTGGTGGGATGGTCCGGTGTCGCGTGCTGAAGTGGAAAAGCAACTCGAGCGGGATGCCGCCCGCCCCAAGGACAAGTGGATCTGGATTCATCACGCCCCGCCCGACCGCTCCCCCGTGAGCTGGACGGGCAAAAAATTTGGCGGCGATGAATTCCTCGTGGACTGGATCCGGCGCTTCGAGCCGGACGTCGTGCTGTCCGGCCACATTCACAACGCCCCCTTCGTGAGCCAGGGTTCCTGGATTGACCGCATTGGCAAGACCTGGGTCTTTAATCCCGGCAAACAACTGGGCGCCTCGCCCGCCTGCCTGGTTTTCGATCTGGAGCAAATGAGCATCACCTGGGACTCCCAGGAGGATCAGGGCCGCCAGCAGCTCAACCTCCCCGTTGGCCCCTTCACGGTGCCGGGCGCCGCGGCTGGTGGTGCATGAGCGTGTCCAGCACGTCGTCCACCATGCCGATATGGTCGTGGCCCTCGTACTGCTGTTTCACGTCCACGAGATATTGATTGAGGGCGTTGAGGCGGGCGGCCAGCAATTGCGCCACTTGGAAGGTTGCCTCCGCCGAGGACGTTAGAAATTCCCGGGGGTTTTCAATCACCGCAAAGGCACTCGGCTTCAAGGCCCGGACCGTGGCATGGTGCGGGCTGCCCAGTAAAACCGACATTTCCCCGAAGACATTGCCCGGCGCGGAAGCCTTCGCCAAACGCACTTGGTCGCGCAATACCTCAACCTCCCCCTGCAGCAGCACCAGCAACGGGCCATTGGGCGCGCCTTGCTCAATGACGATGCCCCCCGTCTCAAATTGCTTCACTGGGTGCCCCGCGATCAATTGCAAGATTGCCGACATAACAGACCATCCATAAACATTCCGCCCGCCCGAGTAAATGTTAAACTGTTGCCTCCTCCTCTCACAGGCGCATCCTAAGGCCCCTTTGCCAAAGGATGACCGCTGGACCGGAACAGCCTTCCAGTTCGTCTCCCACGAGCAAGCAATTGCGAGCAGTCCTGTTCCAAGGTGATTTTCCCTTTGGCACAAGGATGCCCAAGGTTCGGAGCGTTGCCACTGCATGCGCCCATTTAAAAGCTGCCCGCCGAATTCTGAAGGACTCACCCCTGATAACCGGGGATAATAAAAAAACCCGGTCTGGCGACCGGGCGTTGAAATTGGTTGCGGGGGTAGGATTTGAACCTGTGGTCCCGCAGCGCGGGATTATGCGCCTGACGAGTT
>CAITTG010000058.1 GCA_903895255.1 uncultured Verrucomicrobia subdivision 3 bacterium | reverse complement strand
TGAAAAAGGCTTTAACCGCAGATCAACGCAGATGAACGCAGATGGGGAAAGGCGGAAAACGAGAAAAAATGGCGCACCAAATGGTTTTCGATCCATCGCGGGCCAAACCTTTGGGAACCTCATAGTTTTTATCTGCGTTTATCTGCGTTGATCTGCGGTTGAAATGAATTGTTCCGGCTTAGACGTTAGACGTTAGAGGTTAGACTTTAGACTTTAAACTTAAGACTGCCCCCCGCTATCGTTCCCGGGTGACGCCGACCGACAAAGCTCCCGCCTCCCCTGCCCCGCCGCCGCTGGCGGCGCCGGTGAATTCGCTGTGGGGCGTCGGCGGCGAGCGCACCCTGCAACTGAACCGGCTCAAGCTCTTTACGGTGGGCGATTTGCTGCTGCACGCGCCCCGGCGGTATGAGGATCGCCGGCATTTCCGCTCGATTGCCGAGCTGACCCGGGACGAGGCCCGCACCACACGCGGCAAAATTGTCGCACTGGGTCTCAAAAAATTTCGCGGGGGCCAGAAATCGGTGTTCGAGATCATTCTGGACGACGGCACGGCCCGGTTGCATTGCCGGTGGTGGAACCTGCCCTTCATGCAGAATTATTTCATGATGGGGGACGAGGTGTTTGTGCATGGCAAACTCCTCGAGACCAAGCCCCGCACGATTGACCACCCGGAAACCGAGGTGATCGAGGCCGGGGAGGAAAGCTCCATCCACATCAACCGCATCGCGCCCATTTACCCGCTCACCGAGGGGCTGCCGCAGCGCTGGTTGCGCGGACTGATCTGGCGGACACTCCTGCAATTCGAGAGCCACGTCGCCGAGCCCTGGCCCGGGTTCTCCCCGGCCACCCTCCCCACGCGCGCCAATGCCGTCCACATGCTCCACTTTCCCGAGGAGTTTTCGGATTGCGAAATCGCCCGGCGCCGGCTGGCCCTGGATGAATTTGTGGAATTGCAGCGCGGCATCCTGGGCCGGCGCAAAAACCTCGAATCCCACGCCGCCGGCCTGCCCTGCGGCGGGGATAATCACTGGATGCGCCCGTTCCTGGCCGGTCTGGGGTTTCGGCTCACCGAGGCGCAGGCGCGCGTGCTGCGCGAGATTCGCGCGGACCTCACCGGCCCGCACCCCATGCGGCGGCTGTTGCAGGGTGATGTGGGCTCCGGCAAAACCGCCGTGGCGGCCTGCGCCGCGCTCATGGCGCTGGAGAGCGGGTTCAACGTCGTGCTCATGGTGCCCACGGAAATCCTGGCCGAGCAGCATCACCGTAATTTCACCAAATGGTTCGGCCCCTTGGGCATCGCCGTGGAATACCAGACCGGCAGCCGCAAAACCCGCGAACCGGGGGCGACCGGACCGGTGCTGGTCATCGGCACGCACGCGCTGATCGAGGCGGGTTTCACGCTGGACAAGCTCGGGCTGGTCATCATTGATGAGCAGCATAAATTCGGCGTGGTCCAGCGCGAGGAATTGCTGCGCAAAGGGCGCTTCCCGCACCTGCTGGTGATGACCGCCACCCCCATCCCGCGCACGCTCGGCCTGACCTTGTACGGCGACCTGGATGTGTCCGTGATTGATGAACTGCCTGGTGGCCGGGGAACGATCAAGACGTATGTGCGCCTGGCGGACAAGCTGCCAAAGGTCTGGGAATTTATCCGCGAAAAACTCGCCGCCGGCCGGCAGGCCTACGTGGTCTATTCGCGCGTGGACGCGGCGGACACCGTCAACGACCTGAAAGCCGCCACGCTGGAGGCGGAGAACGTCCGGCGCGCGCTGGCCCCGTTCCGCGTGGGGCTGATGCACGGCCGCCTGAAACCAGCGGAAAAGGAAGCCGTCATGGCCGAGTTCCGCGCGAACAAGTTGCAAGTTCTCGTGGCCACCGCGTTGATCGAGGTGGGGGTGGACGTGCCGAACGCCACCATCATGCTGGTGGAAAACGCCGAGCGCTTCGGCCTGGCGCAGTTGCACCAATTGCGCGGACGCATCGGGCGCGGCGCGCACGAGAGCCATTGCATCCTCATCGGCAGCGCCAAAACGCCGGACGCCAAGGACCGCCTCCAAGTGCTGGCGGACACCACCGACGGCTTCAAAATTGCCGAGGCGGATTTAAAACTGCGCGGGCCGGGCGAGATGTTGGGACGCAACCAAAGCGGTGTGCCGGATTTGAAATTTGGGCGGTTGCAGGACGATTTGGATTTGATCCGGCAGGCGCGGGAGATCGCGGGGAAACTGATTTAACCACGCATGGACACGGATCCCGCAGTCGCATAGCGACTTCCCGATGGTAGGCGTGGGTCTTAACCCACGTATTGACCGGCCAAAAAAGGCCCCGGCGTCGCATAGCGACGCTTGATCTGACCGGACAAAACGCCAAAATCGCGTCATGCAGGGTGGGGATGCCATGGTTAGGCGTCGCGACGCGACGCAAACCCATTTTGTTTCACGCGATGCGTGGGTTGAAACCCACGCCTACCTTCACCGTGTCGCTACGCGACCGAAAACGCGCCGGGACCGCAGTCGCGTAGCGACTTGAACCAGCCTCCGGTTTTTGATACTTTTTCGGGATGGCGAACACGTTTACCTCGTTGCACTTCCATGTGGTTTTTAGCACCAAAAATCGCGAACCCTGGCTGCATCAGGAAATCGAAGCACGCGTGTGGTCGTACATGGGCGGCATTGCCCGGGATAACCATATGAAGCCCCTAATGATCGGCGGCGTAGAAAACCATGTTCACCTCCTGGTCGGCATGCCACCGTCGCTGGCGGTCAGCAAAGCAGTGCAATTAATCAAGGGCGCATCCTCGGCTTGGATCAGGGAAACCATGGCCGGATTGCGGGGATTTGGCTGGCAGGATGGTTATGCCGCATTTACGGTGAGCAAGTCGCTGATTCCCGAGGTGGAGGCATATATCCGCGGCCAGCGGGAGCATCACCGGGTGAAAACCTTTGAGGAGGAGTACCGGGCGTTTTTGGAAAAGCACGAAATACCATACGAAGAAAAATATTTATTTGAGGGGGAATTTGCCGGGTGAACTTGCTTTCCCGCAGTCGCGTGGCGACTTCCCGATGGTAGGCGTGGGTTTTAACCCGCGCATCAAACGGCTGCTTGGTGGACAACGCACCATCAATCACGCCTGGTGCATTGGGGATGACATGGTCAGGCGTCGCTAACGCGACGCAAACTCATTTTGTTCCATATTTTACATGGGTTGAAACCCATGCCTACCGTCACCGTGTCGCTACGCGACCGCAACACCCGCCAGCCCCGCAGTCGCGTAGCGACTTCCCGATGGTAGGCGTGGGTTTTAACCCACGCATCGCGCGCCCCAAAAGCATCCCGCGTCGCGTAGCGACGCCTGACGCAACCGGACAACCCGCCATCAATCACGCCTGGTGCATTGGGGATGCCATAGTCTCGCGTCGCTAACGCGACGCAAACTCATTTTGTTCCATATTTTGCATGGGTTGAAACCCACGCCTACCTTCACCGTGTCGCTACGCGACCGAAACCGCGCCGGGCCCGCAGTCGCGTAGCGACTTCCCGATGGTAAGCGTGGGTTTTAACCCACGCATCGCGCGCCCCAAAAGCATCCCGCGTCGCGTATGGGGCAGTTTACCGGGGGTGGTCGCGGCGCCCGGCCCCCGGCTTTTCCGTCCTGTGCGTCTCCGCGCCTTTGCGTCTTTGCGTTCATTCCGCTTCGCCTGGAAAATAGTGGAGCCGCGTCCGGGCTTGCGCTAAACTAGCCCCATGGAAACGAGACATTCCCGGCGGGAATTTGTGCGCACCCTGTTTGTGGCCAGCCAGGCGGCCCTGGCCGGAGGCCTGTTGTCCGGCTGCGCGAGTGTGCCGGCCCCTACCGCCGCCAGTGTCCCGCCCGCCCCCGCGCCCGATGGGCTGAAATTCCTCGTCTTCGGCGATTGGGGGCGCAATGGCGACAAGGACCAGATCGAGGTGGCGGCGCAGATGGCGGTGGCGGCGGCGGCGCTGCCCGCGAAGTTCATCATTTCCGTGGGGGACAATTTTTATGAGGACGGCGTGGCGTCCGTGGATGATCCGCAATGGCTGACCTCTTTCGAGAACGTGTATGCCGCCCCGGCGTTGCAGGTGCCGTGGCACGTGATTCTCGGGAATCATGATTATCGCGGCTCGTGCCAGGCCCAGCTGGATTACGCGAAAACGCATCGCCGCTGGAACCTGCCCGCCCGCTATTTTCAGCAGACGCATGCCCTGCCCGGCGGCGTCACGGCGGATTTCTTTTACCTGGACACCTCGCCGATGCTGGCCGAGTACCAGCATGATGCCCGCATGGGGCCGCAGATCCGGGCGCAGGATGTGCCCGCGCAAATCGCCTGGCTCAGCCAGGCGCTCGCCACCTCGACCGCCCCGTGGAAGATCGTCATCGGCCATCACCCGATTTTTTCCGGTGGTTTCCACAGTGACACCGCCGAACTCCAGCAGCACATCCTGCCGCTGCTGCACGATAATAAAGTCCAGGCGTACTTTAACGGCCACGACCACGATCTGCAGCACTTGGTCCAGGGCAAGTTGAACCTCTTCTGTTCCGGCGCCGGCTCGCAAGTGCGCTTCAGCTTCGCCACGCAGTACACCAAATTCGTCCAGACCACCCCCGGCTTCACCACCGTCAATCTCGGGGCGGACCAGATGGAGGTGCGGATGATCGATCACCAAGGCCGGCTGCTCTACGCCGTCTCGGTGCCGCGCGTGGTGTGATTTAAACGCAAAGACGCAGCGGCGCGAAGGGAAGGCTGTAATAATTATGAGAGTGCCAAGCTGAGGCTGGCCGACTTTTATGCGAGGTGATCGCCCTTCGGCCGCCCCGGACCAAGGCCTAAATTCCCCCGCGATAATCGGGCATCAAAAATATTATTTGACACGC
This sequence comes from uncultured Verrucomicrobia subdivision 3 bacterium, assembly GCA_903895255.1. Taxonomy (GTDB): domain Bacteria; phylum Verrucomicrobiota; class Verrucomicrobiia; order Limisphaerales; family UBA11358; genus UBA11358. The sequence goes on along the minus strand of CAITTG010000058.1, from coordinate 3,292 downwards.
CTCGCTTAAAATGTTTTAATAACGATAATAAAGGTCGTATTAATAAAACAACGCGATGAACAAACTGAGATTTGATTTAAAATGATCCCTACCCATCAACCAGTTGCAATTGTTTTCCACCGCCACCCGGTGAAGTGCTTTTAATCCAACCTCAATTTTTTTATATTTAATAACGACCAATTTAGTTGCATATAAAACTCCAAAACTAAACTATGAAAACACCACTCCATGCCCCGACAGACAACTCCCCGGCCAGTCAACGCCCGGGTCTGGCGCGCACCGGTCTCAAAACTTTCAAACACCGGCATGACCGGCGAAAATTGCGCGAACAATTGCGGCGGTTTGATCCCGCGACGAGCGGGGAGGAAGAGTTTTTTGCCTGAACTCCTCAACCCCAGCCGGAGGGTGGCGCGCCAGCGGTCGACCGCACCGTTTAAAAAATGGCCTTCCTCCCCTGACAACCCAGGAATCTCATGGAAACCTTGCTTGCGGTCATGGTCTGGCTGGCGGCCTTCGCCACGTTTGTTTACCACCGCCGGGGAGTGCGGTCTTGACCCGGTGATGGCGGAGTCAGGCCGGATCCCGCGTGAGCGTAGCGGTGCACTGGCGCGCGCCGCATTGATCATTGCATTTTCTCTGAATATTGAAGTTTGGATTTTGAAGTTTCCGCCCCGCGGTCACTCCAATCCGCAATTCTGCCGCGCCCGTTTCAAAACCCTTTGCGCGAGTGTTCTCGCCCGGGCGGCGCCGTCCACCTATTTGCGATTTTTCCATTTCGAAACTTCAATGGAGGTGCCAATCTCCTCACGCAGTCCATCATCCGCTTCCGTTTCAAAACATCTTTGGAGCAGCTCAAAAGCTTTGTAACGCAACTCTTTTTGCTTGGCACAATAAGCAATGTCCGAGATGCCACGCTCGGCCCGGAACCGTACGATGCGGTCGGGGTTTTTCATCAGCGGTTCCAACGCGGCATAACCCGCTTCCCCAAATTCAGCAATTCCGCGCCCTGCGATATCGCCAATATGCTGGATTTCCGCATTTTTAGACGCGGTATCTGTGAGAAAACGCACCAAAAATGGAATGGCCCGTGCATCCTTGCGTTTGGCCAGCACGCCCGAAGCAGTGAAGGCATGAGCACCGCACGCTTCCAGGGTTTTTAAAAGGAATTGAGCACTGCGTTCGTCATTAAAGCCAGCCAGGGCATGGATCGCAGTACTGTTGACCATTGGGTCCGCGGCTGCCGCAATCAGAGCTTGGATTGTATCGGGTTCTCGTAAATATCCCAGCGAGTCAGTGGCGGCCCAACGCACTTCCCGAATGGGGTCGTTTTTCAGGGCGTGCAGCAACGCGTCAACCGCCTCCTTTCCGCCCAAACGAGCAAGTTGATTGGCGGCTTTGACCCGCTCCCGATCCTTCTTTGACTTGAGTTTGGCCAGCACTTTTTCCAGCACCAGCACTTCCTCGCGTGGACGCACCCGGCGGTCTGCCTTGGTGGGCGCGTCCATATAAACAGTGGGCAATTCGCCTGGATTCACAATGGGCTGGAAAGGCTCGTTTAGGGATTCATTGAATTCCCGGCGCATCCAATCGGCAAAGGAACGGTAACGTAGTGCCCCTGGAAGCCAGTTTGCGAAAAACCAAACCTCCCATTCGCCGTCCGGCCAGACCACCATCGGGTTCAGCAAAAGGACCGAAGCATCCCCAATCTCGCTAACGCACAGCGTTTGTGCGAGGTGTTTGATTTCAAAATTGATGCTGTCCGGTTCGGAATAATTGAAATAATCCTGCTCGGGGATCAGAAGTGGTTCCGCTCCTTGCTGATAAGCGCCAAACCAGTCCGGGTGTTCTTTGCGAAACCACCGGATTTTATCGACCGCGCGCAATGGAGGCATGGTTTGCGAGGTCAGCTGCCAGCCATTGGAGGCACTTAAAAAGGTTCGGTACGAGGGTGGCAATGTTACTTTCAACTGCTTTTCCGCCGCCGCCAATTGTTCTTCTGTGGCACCCGGGTTGCCCGGCCATGTTTCCGCGCCGGAGCTGGTGGCATATTTATTTAAAAATGCCAGCCACTCTTCCGAATTCATGGTGCTCATTAATGTAATGCCAACACTTTTACTCCAAACCGCAATTCTGCCGCGCCCGTTTCAACACCCCCTGCGCCAGTGTCCGCGCCCGGGTGGCACCATCCGCCAGCACTTGGTGGACGTAATCCAGATTCGCCGCCAGTTCCGCGCGCCGTTTCCGGGCCTCGGCAAAATGGTCCCAGTAGGATTGGAAGAGTTGCTTCTTCAGATCGCCATACCCCATGCCGCCGGCACGCAGGCGCTCCTCGATGGCCTCCGCTGTGGCCTTCGGTTCCACGAGTTTGATAAGCTGGATGGCCAGGTTCTTGTCCGCATCCGGCTTGGGTTCCTCCGGGGTGCGCGAATCCATCACAATGCCCATGATCTTTTTGCGCGTGGGCTTTTCCTCGCCAAAAATCTCGATGGTGTTGCCATAGCTCTTGCTCATCTTCTGGCCGTCCATGCCCGGCACCACGGCGACGGACTCGCGGATTTGCGGCTCCGGCAGCACAAAGGTCTGGCCGTAGGTCTCGTTGAACTTGATGGCGATGTCGCGGGTCATTTCCACGTGCTGCTTCTGGTCGCGGCCCACGGGCACCACGTTGGAATCATAGATCAGGATGTCCGCCGCCATGAGCACAGGATAGGCAAAGAGACCGTGATTGGGCGTGAGGCCCTTGGCGACCTTGTCCTTGTAGCTGTGCGCGCGCTCGAGCAGCCCCATGGGCGTGAGCGTGGTCAGCAGCCAGGAGAGTTCGCAGACTTCGGGGACATCCGACTGGCGGAAAAACACGGATCGCTTGGGGTCCAGTCCGCAGGCGAGGAAATCGAGGGCCACATCCAGCGTGTTCTTGCGGCGCTGGGCGGCGTCGAACAGCGACGTCATGGAATGATAATCCGCGATAAAATAAAAGGCTTCGCCCTGCTGTTGCAGTTCGATGGCCGGTTGCATCATCCCGAAATAATTCCCGAGATGCAGGGCGCCCGAGGGCTGGATGCCAGACAAAATACGCATGGCAACAGGCTAGCAGCCCGGGGAAAAACTTCAAAATCCAAACTTCAAAATCCAAGGAAGATGAACTTTAGCGCAATGCCGGCCCAAACGGTCCGGCAGGGGCGGGAATGGCCCGGCGCGCTCCCGCATCTTCTTACTGGTATTTTCGATGCATTCGGTCAATCTTTCACCATGCAGGACATGGAAAAGCGAATCACTTTTAATCCGAAGCAAT
>CAITTG010000057.1 GCA_903895255.1 uncultured Verrucomicrobia subdivision 3 bacterium | reverse complement strand
GCCAGGTCGGCCTGGCCTTTCAGCAAGGCCACTTCCAATTCCTTGGTAAAGAGACCTTTGGGCAGGGCGGGGTCTGCCTTGGCCATGGAGGCTTTTTGCAATTTGTCGCCAGTGGTCCGGATGATCTTCAGCTCGAATGTCCGGCGGGGGAAAGCCGCCCGGCAGGCCGCGAGGATCATGTTGGATTGGGCCAGAGCCAGGGCGCTGCCACGGGAGCAGATGATGATTGGGCGTTCAGGTGCCATAGTTACTGCCCCTTAAATGCCATAACGAAGGCCGGATGAAAAGGAAACATGACGGTCGGATTTTGGCTTTGGCTGGGCAATTTTTGCGGGGTCTGCGCATTTAAACTGTAAAAATGACGGTTTCAACCACGGATGGACACGGTCTGTGGCACCGATTCAGAACACCCCAAATATAGCAAAAACCCCTGTAAAATCAAGGTTTATTCGTCAAAACTGGCCAGTATTTTGGTGAACTTTCCAGCCTTTGGACTGACAGTTTTACTGACAGTGGGGCGAGGGTGAGAAGCCAAAGCAAAGTCTGCTCGACAAGCCAAAATCACCTGTTTAGGCTTGCTTTCATGAGGCATATACGAGACTGGAACAGTGGCCATCTGGTTATGAGAATGGAAGGCGATCAAATTCGCGATTGGAACAGCGGACAGCTCCTTTACAGGGTTGATGGCGATCAGGTGCGAGATTGGAATAATGGCCAATTGGTTTTCAGAATCGATTCCGGCCAACTTCGTGACTGGAATTCAGGACAGCTTCGTTTCCGGATTGACTGAGCAATTGCAGGCGACTTCTAGTGCGTCGCTAGGCGATGCGCGAAACGCGCAGTTTCATTCCGGACGGTGCTTTTGTCCCTCTCAGGCCACCGCGACGGGCGGCCAAATAGCGGATGCTATTTTTTGTCTGGCACGAAAAATTGCTTTTTTCCCCGCAATTCCCATTGTCCCTGAGGTCTGCAACCATCCGGAAGATGAAAAGATGGTTGTCCGATGAACGCAGCGCCAAAACCATATTGTGTGCCAAGAAAGAGAAAATCAGGTGTCGGAAATTTATGCGAAGCCAGTTCGATGTGATACAGCTGGCAAACGAGCACGCACAATCCGCTGACAGACTGTATGGAGTTTTCAAGATTCGCTTCCTCAAAATGCGTGTCTCTCTTGTGTTTAACGTTGTTGTAGCTCTTCCACCATTTGGGATTGTGCTTTTGTTGCCATGACTCCCAGGGTATGAAATCTAGGCCTGCGCTGGGCAAACATATTTCAATTGATGCCAAATTAGGGAAATGTTGTGTGATAATTTCGCGGTATCGATCAATGTTTTCCGCCTTACTTGCAGGCTGAACTTTGTCGCAAAGGATTTTGGCTACAACGTCAATTTCTGAACAGGCGGCAAAAATTATGCGGGCATATTCAATGGAAAAAGTATTGAAGTTGGCCTTACAAATATCAACGTAGCGTGTGGAGTGCTCCAAGTCGTCAACCAGGGTGGTGAAGTAATGCCAATGTGGATAAACCATACAAACTTATCGCAAAGACGTGGGACGGCTGGCAAGGTGAAAATTTATCATGAAACAATACAACCACTTTCCTTTCCGCCCCTTGCGGAAAGGGCGCGTTAGCGTGAAGGCCAGCGCGAGCGGTGAAGGTGTCCAGAGGCCGTGCCTCTGGCGGCGGGGCTTGGGGGCGACGTAAGCCCCCAACAGGGCAGCCCGGCTAAACCGTTTCCAGTTCAACCGGGCGCGTGGGCTGTGCTCGTCGGTCAATCCTCGCCCGGCATCATGATGGTGATGGCGGGTTCTGGCTTGTCCATGTCGAGCGGGCCACACTCGGCAATCAACTTGATTAGGCGCGGGGCGCGGTTGTCGTTGCGCACGTAAAGCGCAAAGGGCAAGCGCGTCTGGCCGGGGGGCGCTTTGCGGATGGCATGGCGTAGCATCCAGACAATGTCCCACAGTCGCCCGGCTTCATCCTGCCCGGTGACATTGGGCGGGACGGTCACAAAGGCATTAAAGGCGGTGCGGGTGATAAATACGGGGAAGCGGATTCCCGCTTCCTGGGCGGTGGTGGTAATGTCCACCTGCACGCCGTCGGCTAATGCCTGGGCGCGGGTGTAGGCGTAAATAATGGGGCCAAAAGGATTATCATTCATGGTGGGTTGTGTGGTTGGTGCTAAATAGTGGGGTCTGGGCTGCTTCGGCCATGCGGCGGGCGCGGTCGGCCTCGGTGCGTTCGCGGGCAAGGCGTTCGCCGTCTAAACCTGATTCCGCCATCAGGTTAAAGGCGTCCGGGGCAAATCCAAATTCATGCTGCGGGATGGGCAGGCGATATTTGCGGCGTTTCATAACCTCAAGCGTAGAAATACCCCAATTCCCGCAAGCTGGCGCGGTTGCCATTGCCAATAATCACATGGTCAAGCACTTCCAGCCGTAAAAGCTGGCCGGCGCGGATTAAATCCCGTGTCACCTTAACGTCTGCCTCTGAGGGCGTGCTTTCTCCGCTGGGGTGGTTGTGCATGACCACCAGCGCACTTGCGGCGGTGGCAATAGCAATGCGGAACACTTCGCGGGGGTGAACTAAAAGCGTGTCCATCGTACCAATGGAAACGAGATGATGGCCTTTCACCTTGCGGCGGGTGTTCAGTATCAGAACGGCCAGACATTCACAGTCTGGGTTAAAATGCTGGTGGGTGGCAATGTGCATCCGCCAATAGTCGGCGGCTTTATCGGGGGTGTCGCAAAGCTGCAAGTTTTCCGGGGTCGGGCATTCCCGCAAGACAGTAACCTTGTATTCATGAGGTCCGGCGGGGAATTTAAACGGCTTCACGATGTTTTCCAGTCCGGGCAGAATGGGCGTAAATTGTGCGTTCATGGTGATTCCTCCGGGGTTCAAGCTGCTTTGCGGTCGGCGGGAAAATAACTGGTGTATTTCTGGCGCGGGTCAAACGTCGCCCGTTTGTCGCGATACTGCCCGCAAGGGTGCTGCCACGATTGGCGTTTATTGTTCCAATGAAAGCCAAGCTCGGCCAAAACACTGGTAACGGTGGGCGGCTGCTTGTCGCTAAACTGAATCCAGACCCATTTGCCAACAACTTCGGCAAGGTCAAAAAAGTTGGGCGTTTCCTTGGCCAGCAAGCCAAGCAAGGCGTCTGTGTTCAAAGCGCGGTTAGCGTTTCTCCGCTTCATGTCAATTGGGGGGCGGGAGTCCCGTTTCTTTGATGATTGCTGGACGGCGTTTGCTGGTGCTGATGCTTCAAGTTCAAATTTTTTGTTTTTCATAAGCTTTTTTTTTGATGATTGCCGTCCGTGTCTCGCCGTATGCCGCTTGCTTCACCTCCAGCGCAGCCATGTTTTGAACTGAACACGCGTTTATTTCCGGCGTGCATGGGGCATGACAGCGAAGGATCAGGCTTTACCGGATAGCCCGTGTCGCTGGCGTGTCCCCATGCTCTTCGTCGCCGGAAATTAACCTCCCCGCGAGAGCGGGAATGAAACAACACGAAAAATTTGGCGGAGCAGCAAGCGGGCTACGGGGAGCAGCAGGACGGCGTCTTCCTTCAAAAAAACGCGCCATGGCAAAAACAGTCCATATCCGCGAATGCGGGCGATGCTGGCGTGACTCCAGCCTACCCCCGCTGGATTCATAACAGGGGAGCATCCAACCAAAGGTCAATCGGGGCGCGGGGGCGCGATCAATAGACGTTTGGCAAGGGAGTGCGGAGAGGTGAGCCGTGGCTTGGGGGAATCAGGGGCAAGCCGGAAGGCTCATCCGTGGAGCACGGAAAGCCAATCGTCTGTCACGAATGGGGGCAGGACAAGGGGCACGAGTTGTGGCGGTGGCAAGCCACGCTCAGCAGAGCGAGCCACAAGCTCGTGCCGCTTGAACGGACGGGGAGAAAGCGGTCGACCTCGGCTCCGACTAGGATTTTGACGAATCAGAATTGGTCGATGGCAACAAAGGCAAGCTTAGTTCTTTTAGGAATTTATTGTGCTCAGTCGTTGTCTTTTGAATTACTTTCTCGATTTCTACCAACTTGTCATGAGTATCCGCCAGCTTGATCTCGGACTCAGAAATGGCGGTGCTGATGTAGCGCGAGATATTGAGGTTGAATCCTTCCTCAGCGATACGCTCCATCGAGATTCTTTTGGAATAGCGGTTCTCTTCTTTTCGGAACTGGTAGGTTTCGATGATCTTGGCAATGTGCTCGGGCTTGAGCTGGTTCTGGCGTTTGCCTTTCTCGAAATGCTCGGCGGCATTTATGAACAGCACGTCGTCCGGCTTCTTACACTTCTTGAGCACCAAGATGCAGACTGGAATACCCGTGGAATAAAAGAGATTGGCCGGGAGGCCGATGACGGTATCAATGTGACCGTCTTTGAGAAGCTTGGTGCGGATGCGTTCCTCGGCACCGCCACGGAAGAGCACGCCATGCGGCAGAATGATGGCCATCACGCCCTCGTCTTTGAGGAAGTGGAAGCCGTGGAGAAGAAAAGCGAAGTCAGCGGCGGACTTGGGGGCGAGGCCGTGGCTTTTGAAGCGAACGTCGTCAGCCAGCGCGTCGGTGGGCTCCCAGCGGTAGCTGAAGGGTGGATTGGCGACGATGGCGTCGAAGCTCGGCTTCTTTGCCGGGTTCTGCTCGCGCAGCATGTCCCACTCGTTGAGCAGGGTGTCGCCGTGGAAGATTTCGAACTCGGTGTCCTTCACCCCGTGCAGAAGCATGTTCATGCGGGCGAGGTTGTAGGTGGTTATGTTCTTTTCCTGGCCGAAAATCTTGCCGATGGTGCCGCCCGCCTGGTTAACCTTTTTGCGCACGTTGAGCAGCAGGGAGCCGGAGCCGCAGGCGAAATCCATCACGCTCTCCAGCCGCTTCTTCGTGCCGGTCTTCGGTTCCTGGCTGTCCAGCGTCACGATGGCGGAGAGGATGTCGGAAATCTGCTGTGGGGTGTAGAACTCGCCCGCCTTCTTGCCGGACCCGGCGGCAAACTGGCCGATCAGATATTCATACGCATCGCCCAGCGCGTCGATGTCCGTGGAGAACTCCGCCAGCCCTTCGGCGATCTTCTGGATGATGGTGCAGAGCTTGGCGTTCCGGTCCTCATACTTCTTGCCCAGCTTGGGGGAACTCAGGTCGATCTCGGAGAACAGACCTTGAAAGGTGCTCTCAAAGGATTCCGTTTCGATGTATTTGAAGCCCGCTTGCAGCGTGTTGAGCAATTCCGCGTTCTGGGTGCGGGCCATGTTGGCGATGCTATTCCAGAGGTGCGGCGGTTGAATGACGTAATGCACCTTCCGGCGCATCTGCCTCTCAAACTCTGGAACGTCATCCACGTTGTTGGCATACCAGAGAGACAGTGGCACTTTGCGGGTGTCACCGCCCACATCGGGGTAATCCCTTCCCAGCTCCTTTTTCGCCGCTGTCTCGTAATTGTCCGAGAGGTAGCGCAGGAAGAGGAAGGATAGCATGTAGTCGCGGAAGTCGTCCGCATCCATCGCTCCTCGCAGTTGGTCGGCGATGCTCCAGAGGGTGTTGCCTAGTTGCTTTTGGCTGGTATCGGTCATGATTTCGTCCCTTATGTCGGAGCTTTGCTTGTTGGCTTCTTCACGGTCTCTGCCGCCCTGACTTTGACCGGTTTCGTTGGGTCTTTCCCCTCGCGCTCCTTTGCCGTCTTTGTCGATGTTGCTTTGGCGAATTTGGTCGGAGTTTTTACCACAGGCGTCCCTGGCGCTTGCGCTGAAAGCTTGCCCACAGGAGCGTGGAGGACAAATTGATACTTCTCCTTCAAGCCGATGAAAACCTTTTCAAAAGTCGCCAGCGAATCGGATTTAAGCTCATCGGACTCGTAGTAATACACCCTCTTGTGGGACATGGTGTTAACGATGGTGGCAACCTCGTCTTTGTCATCGATTCCGATTTGTTTAAGAACATAGCCGAACTGCCCAACTCCGAGGAACGACGCCACGTTCTCTAGAACCTGGCGAAGTAATGCGAAGTGATAGGCCTTAACTTCACCCTCCGTGTGTGCTCGATCCAAAAGTTGGAGAAGGCGGAGGTGGTAAAGGAACACATCGTTGAGGCAGCTTTCGAGTGAAACTTCACCGTTCTTGAGGCTGAGGGTACAGACGCGGGTTAGCTTCTTGAATTTGGAAGCCTTTTCTCCCTTGGTCAGCATGTCCGACAGTATTGAGAAGAGCCCAATGTGGTGCGTAGTAATGACGAATTTTCGCTTCTCATGATGCTCCTCTATCAAGTCGTAAATGGTCGATGCCGTGATGAAGATGTTGTGGTCATCGAGACTCGAAACAGGATCATCAATGAAAAAGTGGGACGATTGCTTGTCCGCCCATCCTTCGACATCGAATAGCGCGAGGAAAAAGCACCAGACGAAAATCCGTTCTTCACCGCGCGAGGTTTTGAATGGGACTTTGGAGACCTTGTTTGGGTCTGTTGGATCGGCGACTTCGTGGAAGAACATCACGGACTTAATGCCGTCCTCGGGGTTGTCGTGGGGTATGAAGTCGAAGCGATAGCTTGGACGAAATCGGTTGAGCTTGTCGCGGATGTCATCCTCGGTAAGCGAGCTGTGAAAGCGGTTTAAACTGCTCTTTCTAATGTCGAGCCGGATGTTGGCCTCGCTGTGCTCTGGATCGTTGTCCCAGACGAAGAGGTCTTCACTGTAAGCGTTGTAATAGACTCCGGCGTGACTACCGTCGCCGCTCTTGGTGGCATCCTTGTAGGCAACAGACAGTCTTGTCTTTCCAGTCGCGTTGAACGCAAAGACCAACACGATTGGCTCTTTAGCGCCCGCAAGTTCCTTGGCGATTGCTTCGTGGCTCATGCTTCAACCTCCTCCGGGGATGGGAAAAGCTGCTGCATCAGGCCCTTCTTGTGGGTCTTGAGGGCTTCGAGCTTTTGCGTTTGCGCGGCGATAAGGTCGTCGAGGGTGGTGAGGCAGTCGGCGATTCGTTGTTGTTCGGCGGGTTGGGGCGGCACACAAAGAGGGAAACCAACAACATCCTCTTTGCGAAGGTTTGTCTGTTTTACGCCATCGTCGAAATCCAAAAAGTATGAGTTCCTATCTAGGACATAAAATAAGAACCTCCCGTTAACTTGGGTCGGTCGAATTCTACAGATGCGCTGATTTACCGTGTATAGGTCTTCAGACTCAACAAAATAGCATTTTGCGATAGCCCTTCCGTTTGGCACATCACTCAAAACCATTAAGACGTCCCCCTTATTGGCAATGCAGAAGCCTTCATTTGAGAATTTTCTGACCGCTCCTTCGGTTGAAATGAATTTTGAATTTACGACGATGTATCGTCCTTTCTCGGAAATGTCGTTTTCATGGGCCTTCCCATTTTCGTAGTGTGCAAGATCATCCAGCCTTTGCTCTTCCCACTCCCCGGCGTTTTGGAATTCGGGGAAGCGGAGGCGGGGTTGGGTTTCGCCTTCGCGGGGGAAAAGCTGCTGCATCAGCCCTTTTTTATGGGTCTTGAGCGCGTCCAGTTTCCGCGCTTGCGCGGCGATCAGCTCGTCCACCGAACTCAGGCACTCGGCGATCTTTTGTTGTTCATCTTCGTCTTTCGGAGCCAAAAGCGGCATTTCTGTGACTGTGCCTAAAACAATATAAGGAGTGTTCCCGTCCTTCTTTTCCAAAGAAATTCTAGCAGGCAAATTGCGATCTAAATAATACTTCAGGAAAAGGACATTGATGGCAAACTCCTGCAAAACGTAGGTTCTCTGGTAGGCGTTAAACTTTCCTATGTAATGATGTATGTAGCCGAGATTCGCACCATTCCCAGCTATCAACAAAGCCTCTCCTTCAAAAGCATAATTATCTATTTTGTAGTAGTTCTCGGCGCAAGTATAGAATCTGTATTTGCCATTTGCGACCATCGCATTGGCATCAAGTTTTCCAGTTCTGACACTTCCAACCACGTTGCTAATCTGTTTTGCATCCCACTCCGGCGCGCCCCGAAACTCCGGAAACCGCAGCTTCGGCACCAGAGCGGGCGTTGCCTGTTCCTTCGTGGCGGTGGTTTTGGTCTTACTGCTCATAGGCGCTGAGTCCTGAGATGTCGCGGCCACCGGCGCGTTTGGTGAGGAGGGGAAACAAGTCTGCCATGAGGGCGAGTTCGGCCTGGGTGCGGGCTTTCCAACCAAGGTCGAGCGGGGCCATGAGGTCGCTGAGATGCTGGCCATCGAAGATCATGCGGTCAAGGATGCCGTCCACGAAGGTTTGCAGGGCAGCGGTGGCGAGGCCGTGCTTGCTGGCGATGGCGGCGAGTTCTTTGGCATTCTTCTCCGCCTTGAAGCCGGCGTAGCCCTCGCGGATGGTGGTTTCGCTGAGGCCCTCGCCGGCTTTGAGCGTGCCGATGTATTCGGCGATGTCGTCCCGCTCGTTAATGAACTTGGCATCGGAGCTGATGAGGCCGATCAGTTCCTCGCGGGTCATCTTCGACTTGCCGGGGCCTTTGGCGGAGAACTTGGCGATGAGGCCCATGATGTAATCATAATCAATGACGGCGGAGGCGAAGAGGACGAACTCGAAGTCAATCTGATCCACATCGTCCGGCTCGGTCTTGCTGCTGGTCTTACCGCGCTGCTCCTTGAGCCGCTGGGCGGTCTCCAGATACGCGCCACGGAAGCCGCGATGGGTTTCCTCCGGCAGGACGTGCTGAATGCTGCCTTTGTTTTCCTCGGTGAGGTCGGTGTATTGGTCGAGCTGGGTCTTGAGGCGCTGCACTTCCTTAAAGCGTTCGATGAAGACGGCCTTGGCGGCATCTCCCTTCAGATTGGCGACGGCGGACGGGGCGGTGTCGAGGCCCTGGGACTTCATGAAGGCATCGAGCTTCTGCACGGCGGCCTCCAGCTTCTGGATGACCACGGGGGCTTTGTCCACGAGCCAGATTTCCCGTGCCTGCTCGCCGGTCTTTTCACCAGAGAAAAGGGCGATGGCGGCATCCACGGCATCCTGCTGCTGGCGGAAGTCGAGGATGTTCCCGTATGGCTTGGTGCCATTGAGCACCCGATTGGTGCGGGAGAAGGCCTGGATCAAGCCGTGATGCTTGAGATTCTTGTCCACGTAGAGGGTGTTCAGGAACTTAGAGTCGAAGCCGGTGAGCAGCATGTCCACGACGATGGTGATGTCGATCTTATGATGAGGGACGTTGGGCAATGCTTTCCGTAAATCGGCATCCAGCCACTGCTGGTCTTTGATGCGTTTTTGCACGTCTTGGTAGTAGAGATCGAATTCGCTGAGGCGGTGATTGGTGCCATAGCGGGCGTTGTAGTCGGCCATGATGGCCTTGAGGGCGTCCTTTTTCTTGTCGGGCTCGACTTCGTTGTCCGCCTGCTCCTGCGGCAGGTCCTCCTGGATCTGCTTCACGTCGGGATTTCCCTCCGCAGGCGGGGAGAAGACGCAGGCGATGTTTAGCGGTGTGTAGTCGGGCTCAGCCGCGGCCTTGGCCTTTTGGATGTCGGCGAACAACTGGAAGTATTCGATGGCGTCATTGATGGACGCAGTGGCGAGGATGGCATTGAAGCGGCGTCCGCCGGTTGCGGCGTTATGCTTTGCGAGAATGGCGTCGATGACGGCTTTCTTAGCGATGGCCTCGCCGGGTTTTGGCGGCGTGTTGCCCTCGGGTTTGAAGTAGTCGATGTGGAAGCGGAGGACGTTCCCATCATCAATCGCGTGAGTGATGGTGTAGGCGTGGAGCTGCTTTTGGAAGAGGTCCACCGTGGTGCGCATGGAGGCCTGGGTGTCCTCAATCTTCTGCAAGGAGGCATTGGCCTCAAAGATGGGCGTGCCGGTGAAGCCGAAGAGCTGGGCACGGGGGAAGAATTCTTTAATCGCCTGATGATTCTCACCGAACTGGGAGCGATGGCACTCATCAAAGATGAAGACGATACGTTTGTCCTTCAGGACTTCCAGCAGCTCCTTGTAGGTGGGCTGGTCGTTCTTTTTCCGTTGCTTGTTGCGCTTGCTGGTTTCATCCAGCGCGAGGCCGAGCTTCTGAATGGTGGTGACGATCACCTTGTCGGCGTAGTCCTCGGAAAGCAGACGGCGGACGAGGGCGGCGGTGTTGGTGTTTTCCTCCACACAACCTTCCTGAAAGCGGTTGAACTCCTCCCGCGTCTGGCGGTCGAGGTCCTTGCGGTCCACGACAAAGACGCACTTGTGGATGGAATCGTTTTCCTTCAGCAGAGTGGAGGCCTTGAAGGAGGTGAGCGTCTTGCCGCTGCCGGTGGTGTGCCAGACGAAGCCGTTGCCGTTGTCATCGTCGATGCACTTCACCATGTGCTGCACGGCATAGACCTGGTAGGGCCGCATGATCATGAGCTTCTGCTCGGTGGCGATGAGCACCATGTAGCGGCTGATTGTCCGGCCAAGGTCGCACTTTTTCAAGAAGCGCTCCGCGAACTCATCGAGATGGCGAATCTTCCGGTTGGCTTCATCCGCGAACTCATAGACGGGCAGGAAGCGCTCGTCGGCATTGAAGGCGAAGTGGCGGGCGTTGTTGTTGGCGAAGTAGAAGGTCTGGTCGCGGTTGCTGACGATGAAGAGCTGGAGGAAGCAGAGGAGAGTCTTGGTGTAGCCGTTGCCGGGATCGTTTTTGTATTCGACGATCTGCTCCATAGCCCGGCGCGGGCTGATGCTGAGGGATTTCAGCTCGATTTGCACCACCGGCACACCGTTGATTAGCAGCATAACGTCGTAACGGTGATTGCTGTTGTCGGTGTTTATGCGCAGCTGGTTAACTATTTCAAAAGTGTTTTTGCACCATTCCTTAATATTGACCAAAGTGTAGTTCAACGGCGTGCCATCATCGCGGGTGAAGCTATTGATTGCGCGGAGGGCTCGAGCGGCGGTGAAAACGTCTGGAGTGATTATTTCTTCCAACAGGCGGGCAAACTCGGTATCGGTCAAGTTCACGCGATTGAGGACTTCAAATTTCTTACGGAAATTCTGAACCAAGCCGTCGCGATCCCGAATATCCTCGCGATACTCATATTTGAGGCTTTTGAGCTTCTCAATCAACTGCAATTCAATTTGTCGTTCGGTGGTCATGGAGCGCTTTAGATCGCATTTGCAAAGCGGGTCGCCTCGAAACCGAGTGCGCCGCTTGAATTGACAGAAGATTTTGTGTTAACGCTTTTGACCATTGCATTGTTATAATGAGAATTCGAGGCAAAATAAACAAAAATAGAAGGCAGCCACCGTCAATAGGGGAAATTGCGTCCAGGTTGGCGGCTGGTGATGTCGCCAGCCGCCCAATTTTTGTTCAATCCTCGCCCGGCATTATGACGCTGATAGCCGGTCGTGGCTCGTCCATGTCTAGGGGACTGAAGCCCTCATGCTCTCTCGAACACCATGCACACGTCGTGCAGACCGGGGATGAAGCTGCTGCGGTAGGTTTTGTGGCTGCTGGATGCACCGTGGCTGAACCGGATGATGTCGGTGCAGGACTGGCGAAGGCCAACGGCAATCCACCCTCACACCCCCGAACTCGCTGCGGCAGCAAGCCATTAATCCGTATGAATGATGACCTGTCCCATATCAAGGATGAGCTGAGAATGCACATGATGGGCAAGCGGTATCGGCAAGGCTTTGCCAAGACCGAGCCGACTGGCGACAAGGCGATTAACGCCGTGCGGGGTGCCATCTGGGAAGCGTGGGAGATGGGTCTGGATGGCGGCAGGATTTATCCTGCTGTCCCCCTGCTAGATCAACTGACGCAACGCGCACCGGAGCCAGAGGAGCCAGAGCGTTAACCCACCCAAAAAATTATGACCAATCCCAAAGACACGCCGGTGCAGTCAGCCCCGGCATCAAGCAAATATCCCGAACGGGAAAATCTGTTTCAATTCCTGCTCCGGGTTGGGGCCAATCAACCGCACGCGGCTGCGGGACTGCTATCAGAAGCCCCGCCTTTCGTCATGCAGCGTGAAGATGGTTCCAGCCTCGTGGTTGATCATTATGACTGACTGCAAAACACTTTCCATTCCGCTGACGCGGAATGGGCGCGATAGCGTTATGGCCAGCGCGAGCGGATGACGGGCGTCCAGAGGGTGATTTACCCTCTGGCGCGGGGCTTGGGGGCGGCGCAAGCCCCCAACGGCTGGTATAGTCAGCGTTGGGAATTGACGGGGGCAGCCTTTCGGCTGCCCCCGCTGCTTCGTCAGTTCATCGCCGTTGCCATCTGATTGCCTGCGGCTGCTTTGGTCTCGTAATCCTCCAGCGACGGCACAATGATTTGGGCCTTCTTCGCATAGGCGCGGTGGATGGCTTTTGAATTGTGGCCAAGCGCGGCCTGGGCAAAGCGCTCCGGCATTCCCACGACTTTGGCGCGTTCCGCCCACGCATAGCGGTAGCTGTGGAGTGTCACGCCCGTGACACCCGCCCGGTGACAACGGCGGCGAAAGCGGCTCGCCCGGTCATTGGCTGATACTGCGGAGAGTTTCGGGAATAGCGCTCCGGTGGTGGGCAACTGCTGCAACACGGTATCGAGTGCCTTGCTGATGGTGAATTGCGCCCGTGATCCGGTCTTGGCCCTAAAATAGGTGATGGTGCGGCTCTGCCAGTCTATATGCTCGGCGGTGAGCGCGGCAGCATCGCCTTGGGCGGCTCCCGTCTGCCAGGTGCGCTCGACAAAGGCGGGGTCACTGGCCGTCAGGTATGCGCGGGCGAGGTGCAAATTTAGCACCGGCTGGCGCTGTGCCTCATTGCGGGCATTTAGCAGGCTTTTGGCCTCGGTCTCGTCCTTGGTGCGCAGGCTGGTTTGTTTGCCGGTGGCGCTGTCCTGCATATAGAACATTTCACCCCGCCGGAACATCGTGAATTTCGTTTTCATGTTGTGATTGCTCTGAATCAAGCAACCAGTCCCGTAAAACGGCGTTCATCGAACGCACGTTCTGGCAAAGTTTCAGCGAGTTTCCGCCAGTTCTGGCGAGTTGTTTAGCAACCCACCGGTTTACTGACAGTTCCGCTGACAGTGGCCGCCCGTCCCCTCAAGAAACCCTTTATTTGCAAGGGTTTTACGCACTTGCCTTAGGATGGGCACGGATGAACACGGATTTTAAAAAATGGCGGGCGGGGTTGGTTGCCCCGGGGTTTGTTCTGGACGCTTTACAGGGTTTTGGGCGGGGCGTAGATTTCAGGTGTTCCCGGAACGCAGGTTGGGCACGCAGGTACGCGGAGCGGGGCCGGGGTTATGGCAATGATTTACTGGTTTCAGCGCGGGCGCAGATGGCGGCGGCTCACCGGGCCTGGCCTGGCCGGGGGGCTGGCTTTGCTGTTGGCGGCCAGCGCGGCGCGGGCGCGCACGGAGTATCTGACGGATGTCTGGTCGGCGGACAACGGCCTGCCGAGCAGTTCGGTGACGGACATTGCGCAGACGCCGGATGGATATCTCTGGGTGGGCACCTACAATGGCCTGGTGCGCTTCGACGGGGTGCGGTTTGTGACGTTTGATCCGGCGAATGTGCCGGCGCTGGCGCATGCCCGGGTGCGGCATCTGGCGGTGGACGCGGCGGGAACGTTGTATATTAACACTTATGACGGTTCGCTGACTTCATTCCGGCAAGGGGTCTTCACGCGGGAATGGGCAGGAGGCGATGAAAAGGACCCGGATGTGACGCTGGCAAGCTCGGCCAACGGAATGGTGACTTTCCTGCTGCACCGGGGCTCGTTGCGACGGCGTCCGCTCGCGGCGGCGGCGGGGTCCGGCTGGGAGGATGTGTATCCGCCGGATCGGGCGATCGGCGCACTGGCGCTGGCGGATGGCGCGGGAACGGTGTGGTACCGGGGGACGGAGGCGGGCTTGTGGCGGCTGACGGGGACGGGACAGTTTGAACCGCACCCGGTGGCCGAGGGGCTGGGGGAGGTGCAGATTGAAAGTCTGGCGCTGGATGCCGCGGGGGGATTGTGGGTGGGAACGGACCAGGGAATATTCCACCGAACCGGCAGACAGTTTGAAAACCTCACGCCGACGAATGGCGAGCCGGCCGGGGTGGTGACGGCGCTGTCCATTAATGCGGACGGTTCGTATTGGGCGGTGGTGAATGGCCGGGTGCGGCGGGCACGGGACCGCCAGTGGGTGGGGGAGGCGGCGGGATTGCAGGATGTGTTTGCGGGCGCGTTCAATTTCACCGGCCCGCTCAATGAGCTGGAGGCGCAGCCGGATCACCATGGCGGGATGTGGATTTACGCTTATCAGCGGGGGCTGTTCCACGTGGATGCCCGGGGCGAGACGAGCCATTTTGACGCGCAACTGAATTTCCCCGGGGACCGGATCAATGTGTTTTTCGAAGATCGCGAGGGCAACTGGTGGGCGGGGTTGAATGAGGGCGGACTGGTGCGGATTCGGGAGCGGCGTTTCCAAACGCCCGCGGCAGGCCCGGACGCCGTGCCGCGGCCGGCGCAATCGGTGTGCGAGGACGCGCAGGGCCGGGTGTGGATTGGCACCCTGGGGGGTGGGTTGCAGACTTGGTCGGCGGACGGAAGCCGGGCCGGGTTGCCACCCCGGGGCGGGCCGGCGATGGCAAATGTTTTTTGCGTTTTCCCCGATGCCGCCGGGCGTTTGTGGGTGAGTTCCGGCCAGGAGGATTTGTACCTGGTGCGCAGCAACGGCTGGCAGCGCATCCTGCCCGCGATCCATGGCGTGAAAGCCATCTGGGTGGATCCGGCGGGCGCGGTGTGGGCGGGAACGAAGAACGGGTTGTTTGTGGGCCAGGCGGAGGCGCCGGATGATTTTCAGGAGAATGCCACCGTGGGGGCCAATGGCGTGCGGGTGCTGGCGGGTGGAAAAGATGGCTCCATGTGGGCGGGGGCGGAAGACGGAACCCTTTATCATATCGTCCAAGGGGTCACGACCGCGTACCGGCCGACCGACAATCCGACGCCGCAAACAGCGATCTGGTCGCTCTTGCCGGAAGCGGATGGCTCGGTATGGGTCGGGACGTTCCGGGGCGGGTTGCTGCGGTTTCGGAACGGGGAATTCACCCGGTTCAGCCGGCGGGAGGGGCTGCCGGACAATGTGATCTGCCAGATTTTGGAGGACCGGGAGGGGAGTCTCTGGCTGGGTTCGCACCAGGGAATTTTTCGGGTGGCGAAGTTCGATCTGGAGAGTGCGGACATTGCGGGGGGCGGCCTGATTCCCAACGTGGCCTACGGGCGCTCGGACGGGTTGCCGTCGCTGGAATGTTCGGGCGGCTATCAACCGGCCGCCTGGCGGGGACAGGACGGGCGCTTGTGGTTTACCACGCTGAAAGGGGCGGTGGCAGTGCAGCCGCGGGAGTTGCATCCCAACCTCCGACCGCCGGCGGTGGTCATCGAGGATGTGCTGGTGGACGGGCAAAGTGTTTCGGCGCCGGGTGGCCCGGGGGCGAGCCCGGAGAATCCGCTGGGGATTCAGTATCAGCGGGCGCGGCCCGTGGTGATTGCCCCGGGCCAGCATCAAATCGAATTTCAATTCACCGGCATTAGCCTGGTTTCCCCGGAGCGGGTGCGATTTCGTTATCAACTCAAGGGGGAGGATCACGGGTGGATTGAAGCGGGGGGACGGCGGTCGGTCCAATATGGCTATTTGCCGCCGGGTTCGTACGAGTTCCATGTTCTGGCGGGGAACAGCGATGGGGAATGGAATGAGACGGGGGACACGCTGGCGCTGGTGGTCCAGCCGCATTTTTATGAGACCTGGTGGTTTCGGCTGCTGGCGGCGCTGGCGGTCATTGGCACGGTGTCCGGCTGGCTGCGACACACGGCGACGGTCCGGCTGCGGCGCAAAATGGAGCAATTGGAGCGGCAACATGTGCTGGAGCGCGAGCGCACGCGGATCGCGCAGGATATCCACGATGACCTGGGCGCGAGCCTGACACTGATCGCGGTGCTGGGGGATCTGGCCAAAAAAGAAAAGACGGGGGACCGGATTGAGAAAATGTCCGGCATGGCGCGGGAGGCGGTGAAATCGCTGGATGAAATTGTCTGGGCGGTCAATCCGCGCAACGACACGCTGGCGCACCTGATTGATTACGCCGGGCAGTTCGCGACGGATTATCTGCGGGATGCGGGGATTCGCTGCCTGCTGGATTTTCCGGAACAATCCCCGGTGCGGGAAGTGCCGGCCAATGTGCGGCATAATCTGTTTCTGGTGGTGAAGGAGGCGCTGCAAAATATTGTCAAACACGCCGGGGCCACGGAGGTCTGGCTGCGCATTGCGGCGACCGGCACGGGACTGCGGGTGGTGGTGGAGGACAACGGCCGGGGGTTTGAGAATCCGCCGGAGAATGCGCTGGCGGACGGCTTGCGCAACATCCGGCAACGCTTGCAGGAAATCGGCGGGCAGTGCCGGATCGAGAGCCGGCCCGGGGCGGGCACGGTGATCACCATTCAAATCGGGTGGCCGCCGGACTGAAGCCCTCCGGCTCATATCTTTATCCGATACCCGGCGCATCATTCTGGCTTAAATTAAGGATTGACCCAAATTCATGAGCATAAAAATATCCATTGTGGAGGATCAGCAGGACATGCGGCAGAGCCTGGTGGAATGGCTGGGCCACGCAGCCGGGCTGCGGTGCGTGGGTTCCCATGCCTCAGCGGAGGCGGCGCTGGCGCAGATTCCGGGCGAAAATCCGGATGTGGTGCTCATGGACATCAATCTCAACGGAATGAACGGCATTGAATGCGTCTCGCGATTGAAGCAAAAGCTGCCCAAAGTCCAGGTGCTGATGCTGACGACGTATGAGGATGGCGACACCATTTTTGATTCCCTGCGGGCGGGGGCGAACGGGTATTTGCTGAAGAACATGCCGCAGGCGGAACTGGTGCAGGCGGTGGAGCAGGTGCATTCCGGCGGTGCGCCCATGTCGCTGCAAATTGCCCGGAAAGTCATCAATCACTTTCACCGGGACACCCAGCCGGCCTCCGAACTGGAAAAGCTGACCGTCCGCGAGCTGGAAATCCTGCGGTTGCTGGCCAAGGGTTACATGTACAAGGAAATTGCCGATCAACTGGCGATCAGCATGAGCACCGTGCGCACGCATGTGAGTGCCATTTACGAAAAATTGCATGTGCAATCCCGCACCGCCGCCGCGATGAAACTGGTGGGACGGGAAGGCTGAAAGCCAAACCCCAGAGCCCAAAATTCAAAATCCTTGGCGGCACACCACGGCACAGCAAGCTGCCAAATCTGGCAAATGCGGATTTAGAGCCTTCTCATAAATGCCCTAACTGGCTGCCAGGGGGAGTTCAAACCAGAAGGTGCTGCCCTGGCCGGGCTCGCTGTCCACGCCGATCACGCCACGGTGGGCCTCCACGGCCAGCTTGCAGAAGGCCAGGCCCAGGCCAGTGCCGGCCTTGCGGCGCGGGCCCTCCAGTTGCACGAATTTTTCGAAGATTCGTTCGCGGTCGGCGGCGGAGATGCCCTCGCTTTGGTCAGTGATCGAAACGCGGGCCGATTCGCCCCGGGCGGTTATGGATAAGATGACTTTTTCGCCGGGGCGGGAAAATTTCAGGGCATTTTCCAGGAGATTGGCCACGACGCGACGGATGATTTCGGCGTCGGCCACCACTGCCAAAGGCTGGGCCAGCCGGAGGATCACCCGATGCGGAGTGCCCAGGGGCGACAGGGCGTCGATGACGTGCTGGATCTGATCCGCCAGAATGAAGCGGGTATGGTGCAGCGGCATCTGGCCGGATTCCATCCGGCTGAGGTCGAGCATTTGATCCACCATGCGCAGGAGCAGGTCGGCGTTTTGCTCGACAATGTCGAGGGTGCGCCGGGCGGTTTCATTCAGAACGGGCAATTGTTGCCGCAAGAGCTCCAAGGCGACGGCGATGGAGCCGATGGGCGTGCGCATGTCGTGGGCGATCATGTGCGTGAGGCTGTCGCGCAACTCCTCCAGGCGGCGGATGCGCTCGAGTTTTTCCGAAAGGCTGCGCTGGTGCTGGAAGAGTTGCAATTGGGCGCGCACACGAGCCTTGACCTCACCGGGCTGGATGGGCTTGGGGATATAATCGACGCCGCCGCAAGCGAAGGCGGCCACTTTGTCGCTGGTGTCGGTGAGGGCGCTGCTGAAAATGACGGGAATGCTGGCGAGGGCGGGATTGGCTTTGAGGTGGGCGCACACTTCGTAACCGTCCATGTGGGGCATGGCGATGTCCAGGAGGATTAAATCCGGGGGGTCCAGCTCCGCCGCGGCCAGAGCGGACGGGCCATCCAGAAACGCACGCAGGTCATAGTCTTGGGCCGCGAGCACGGCTTTTAACAATTCCAAGTTGGTGATGCCGTCATCCACCAGCATGATGATGGGCCGCCGGGTTTCCATCAGGGACGGGGCGGCCAGAGTTGGGGTGGGGCGGGTCACAGGCTCAGGATGAGGCGGGGTTACCGCTGGATTCACCCTTGTTTTCGGCTTTGACTTCAAGGTCGGCGTCAGGCTTGGTTTCACCGAGCTCGGCGGCAGCCAGTTTGAGCAATTTGCTGCGGGAGATACGAATTTTGAGGGTACGCCGCCAGAAATTGGTGTAGGAGGGCTCTTTGCTGAAAAATTTGACGATCTCCCGAACTTTGGCGGAAGTGGTGGCGTCTTTCACCTGGTTGATCAAATCCAGGTCCGACAGGAAAAAATCGGCGTTGAAGAGCCAAATCAAACGGGCGAGGGGCATTTGGGCGCGGTGCATGCAATGCCACAGCACACGCACGGCAAAATCTTCGGGTGCGCAATGCTGCCTTTGACAATATTTCATCAGGAAACTGTCAGGATCGGGATCGATTTGCGCCTCGACGCTGGTATTCATTGCCAATCTTACAAAAAAACGATGGCAAATAATTAGCGGAATGATTGATAAAAATCAATATCTAACCATCTTTACCCAATTTCCAGCAGCCAGCCCCTCCGATATGTTTATTTTTCCCGCATTTGAAAGTATTTGGCCACGGTCTCACCCCGGGAACGGGTATGAAGTTTGGCGTAAATCCTGCGGATATAAGTTCTTACGGTTTCAAAACTCACGCCCAGATCACTGGCAATCTCCTTGGCGGCGAGGCCCCGGGCGAGTTTTTCCAGCACCTGCAACTCGCGGTCGGAAAGGGTGTCGGGCACCGGTTCGGATACCGCCGCCGGCCCGGGGGAAACCGGTGGCAGAAGACGGAAAGACTCAACCACCCGGGCCGCCACGGCACCGGTCATGGGAGCGCCGCCCGCGAGGGCCTCCTGCATGGCTTCGAGCAGTTTTTTGGCGGCGGTATGCTTGAGAAGGTAGCCATTGGCTCCGGCTTTGAGCGCCTCGAAAATATGCTCACTTTCGGAATGGCCGGTTAAAATCAGGAGGGGAATATGCGGCCAGCGGCGTTTGAGCCGGGCGGTGCATTCCGTGCCCGAGATCCCAGGGAGATCAATATCGATAAGGATGAGCCCGGGTGGCTGGCTGGCGATTTCCCGCAGGGCGGTTTCGCCATTGCCCCAAACTTGGTCACAATGGAAATCAGGGGATTGATTAATGAATTTGACGATCACCTCGCGAAACAGCGGGTCATCTTCAATTACCACCACTGGTGTTGGCGTCGGCATCCTGTCTGACTGCCCTGAGCATAGCCGATAATTGAAAAATTACAAAAAATACTTCCGGTCATTCACGGACTTGGGCCAGGGCGGCATCGAGCACGGCCAGCACAAAGTCCGCGTCGGCCTGGGTGATGACCATGGGCGGGGCGAAGCGGATGGTTTGCCCCCACAGTCCGCCTTTGCCGAGCAAGAGCCCCATTTCACGGGCCGCCTCCAGCACGGCGGCGCATTCGGCCTTGGCGGGAGTTTTGGTCACGCGATCCTTGACCAGCTCGATGCCGAGTAACAAGCCCTGGCCGCGCACATCACCGATGAGGGGATGCTTCGCCTTCAGCTTTTCCAGGCCGGCCTTGAGATAGGTGCCCAGTTTCAAAGAATTGGCCTGCAAGCCTTCCGTTTCGATGACTTCCAGCACGGCCTTGCCCATGGCACTGACAACGGGGTTGCCGCCGAAGGTGTTGAAATGGATCTTGCCGGTGAGCGTGGCGGCGATTTTGGCGGTGGTGACGACGGCGGCGAGGGGCGCGCCGTTAC
This sequence comes from uncultured Verrucomicrobia subdivision 3 bacterium, assembly GCA_903895255.1. Lineage (GTDB taxonomy): Bacteria > Verrucomicrobiota > Verrucomicrobiia > Limisphaerales > UBA11358 > UBA11358. The sequence continues at coordinate 13,100 of CAITTG010000057.1, read as the reverse complement.
CAATGCCCTTGGCCATGGTGACGATGTCCGGAATGACTCCGTGCGTTTCGAAGCCCCAGAAATGCGTGCCGAGCCGGCCAAAGCCGGTCTGGACTTCATCCGCAATGCAGACCCCGCCGGCGGCATGAACGTGGGCGTAGGCTTCCGCCAGGTAACCTGGGGGAAACTCCACGAAACCGCCCACACCCTGGATGGATTCGGCAATGAAGCCGGCGACCCGGCCGGAGGTGGCGTAATCGATGACTGATTTCACATCGTCGGCGTATTTGTGACCGGCGGCGGGATCGTCGTAACCAAAGGGTCCGCGGTAGGGGTACGGTGCCTGGGCGTGATGGACGCCGAAACTGTGGGGGACATTGAATTTCCAGGAACTGTGCGCGGTGACGGCCATGCCGGAGGCGTTGCCGCCGTGATAGGCATTGCGCAGGGCGATGATGTCGTAATTGCCGGTGTGCAGCCGGGCCATGAGCAGGGCGAGATCGGTGGCCTCGGAACCGGAATTGACGAAATAGAAGACCTTCAAATCGCCGGGGAGTTTGGAGGCGAGTTTCTCGGCGAAGGCTCCGATGTTGGGGTTGAGATAAATCGTGGTGGAATGCTGGAGCAATTCGCCCTGGCGTTGCGCGGCGGCCACAACGTGCGGGTGGCAATGGCCCACACTGACAGTGACGATGCCGGCGATGCCATCGAGGTAGCGTTTGCCGGTTTCATCCCAGAGATATTGCATTTTGCCTTCCACGAGCATGAGCGGTTTCTGGTAGTACAGAAACAGGCCGGGGCTGAGGTACTGCTGGCGTTGGGCGAGCACAGCGGCGGCGGTGGGCCCGGTGTAGGGTTGCGGGGTGTGGGGTGTGGGCGGCAGGAGGGGGATGCTCATGTTGGATAAAATTTAAGCGCGGGGGGCCAAGGGGCGCAATGCCAGATAAACGACGGCGGCGACGGCGAAGCCGATGAACCAGGCGTAGCTATAGAGATTCGCGAGCGCGGGCGGGACGGCGGTGACCGCCAGCCAGTGCACCTGCACCATAAAGCCCGGCAGGCTGGGCAGCACGCCCGCAGCCAGGGCAGTGAGGGCGACGAGGCTGTAACCGCGGGTGAACTGGTATTCACCGGCCGTCCGGTAAAGGTCGGGGAGATTCAGCCGGCCACGGCGCCAGACAAAATAATCGGTGATCAAAATGCCGCCGATGGGTCCGAGCAGGGCGCTGTAGGCGATGAGCCAGGTGAAGATGTAGCCGGAGGGGTCGGCCACGAGTTTCCACGGCATCATGACCAGACCGATGACGGCCGTAATGAACCCGCCGGTGCGGAACGAGATGTGGCGGGGGGCGAGGTTGGCGAAGTCGTTGGCGGGGCTGACGACGTTGGCGGCGATATTGGTGGCGAGCGTGGCCACACAGAGGGCGAGCATGGCGATGATCAGAACGGCAGGATTGGTGAACCGGGTGAGCACATCCACCGGGTCCCAGAGGGTTTGGCCGTAGATGATGGTGGTGGCGGAGGTCACGGCGACACCGATAAAAGAATAAAGCGCCATCGCGAGCGGGAGGCCGAGGGTTTGGCCGAGGACTTGATCCCGCTGGGTTTTTGCATACCGGGAGAAATCGGGGATATTGAGCGAGAGGGTGGCCCAGAAGCCAACCATGCCGGTGAGGGCCGGGAAGAAGAATACCCAGAACTGACCGGCCTTGGGCTGGCCGGGGGCGAAGGCGGAGGGTTGGGAGAGGATGGGACCAAAACCGCCCGCGGCATGATACGCCCACGCCAGCAGGCCCAGGCCGAGGAGGACGAGCAGCGGGGCTTTAAGGTTCAGCAGCCAGCGAATGCAATTGATGCCGAGGTGAATGACGAGCAGGTTGACGCCCCAGAAAAACAGGAAGCAGAGGAATTGCAGGCTGGAGACGCCGAGCCAGTTAGTGACTGGCGCGGGATGCAGGCCGAGGAGGGTGACGCAAATTTTGTAGATGGCCTCGCCGCCAATCCAGGTTTGGATGCCGAACCAACCGCAGGCGACGAGGGCGCGCAGCAGGGCGGGGAGGTTCGCGCCGTGCGTGCCGAAGGCGGCGCGGCAATAGACCGGAAAGGGAATGCCGTAGCGCGTGCCAGCGTGGGCGTTGAGGAGCATGGGCACGAGCAGAATGAGGTTGGCGAGGAAGATGGTGAGGACGGCTTGCCACCAGTTCATGCCGCCGCTGATGAGCGAGGAGGCGAGCATGTAGGTGGGGATGCAGGCGGCCATGGAGATCCACAGCGCGGCGTAACTGCCGGCGCGCCAGCGGCGGGCGGACGCGGGCACGGGTGCGAGATCGGCATTATAGAGCGGGCTGGTTTGTAATTCCGCCTGCTCGACATCCGAAAACACCGCTGGCAACGAACTGATCCTCTGATTCAAATCCATGGGGTCCTTGTTACGTCTGACGGAAGGAGTAAAACCAACAACCGTGCCGGAATCAAGCTTGGCGCGGAGGAAAGTCATGGTTAAACAGTTAAATGGTTATTTGGTTAATTTGTTAAATTATTTGTTTAAAACAACTTGCGAATTTTACAGCGGGGGTGAGCGCTGGCCGGGCAGGCCAGAAGCGCACCCGGTTTTCGACCGGGCGGTCCGCCAACGTTGTCCTGACGACATTCATCACGCACTAATTTAACAGGGGACCCTGGACAACGGCTGTCCAGGTCAAAAAATAATTAAGAAAGTTTTGGACCGGGGATGGCTGGTTTTTCCGGTGCGATTTGAGGCAAAAAGGCGGGGGAACGGGTTTTCCGCCCAGACGTTGCCACGTTTCCGCCGGGTTTTCAGCACCCACAGGCGGTGTCGCGCTGCGCTGGCCACCGCACTCCAAAGTGCTGGCAGGCGCAGGGAAGGCGCCATTTTCAAGTAGTGTCGGGACGATTACTTTTTAAATCTGAGATTCGTCACCCCGTCGCCTACCCGATTAGTTAAAGGCGTTTCAGGAACTGGCCGCGACCGGTTTGGCCGACAAATTTACCACTGCGGACAGCGACCTGGCCGCGGACGGTCACGATTTCCGGACGGCCCTCGATCGGCCAGCCTTCGAAGGCGCTGTAGTCCACGTTCATGGTCTGGGTCTTAACAGAGATGGTGCCGCGATAGTTGGGGTCGAAAACCACAAGGTCGGCGTCGGCACCGGGCTGGATGGCGCCTTTGCGCGGGAACAGGCCGAAGAGTTTGGCGGCCTGGGTGCTGGCGGCGTTCACGAAGGTGTGGAGGTCGATCTTGCCGGCCTTGACGCCATAGGTGTAGAGGAGGGTAATGCGTTCTTCGAGCGAAGGGATGCCGTTGGGGATTTTGGTGAAGTCGGCGCGGCCCATGGGTTTTTGGGTCTGGAAATCAAAGGGGGCGTGGTCGGTGGCCACGGTTTGAATGAGGCCGTCGCGGAGGCCATGCCACAAGACTGCCTGGTTGCGTTTATCACGGAGGGGCGGGGACATGACGTATTTGGCCCCCTCGAAATCGGGGCGCTCGGCGTAGGTTTTGTCGAGGGTCAGATATTGAATGAGGGTTTCCACCGCCACGCGCACGCCGCGCTGGCGGGCGGCGACGGCCTCGGCGAGGGCTTCCTGGCAGCTCAGATGGACAATATAGGTGGAGGCACCGGTGAGTTCGGCGAAAGTCAGCAGGTGGTGAACGCCCTCCGCTTCCACGCGGGGGGGGCGGCTCTCGTGATGCTGGCCGGGACCGGTCAGGCCGGCGGCGAGCAGTTCTTTGGAGCGCTCGGCGACGAGGGTTTCATTTTCGCAATGGGCGGTGACGATGACGCCGAGTTCCTTTGCCAGTTTGAGGGTCTGGTAGAGCTCGGTGTCGTCGATGCCAAAGGCGCCTTTGTAGGCGAGGAAAATTTTAAAGGAGCGGATGCCGCGCGACACGATTTCGCGAAGCTGGGCGGCGGTCTGGTCGTTGAATTTCGTCACGCCCATGTGAAACGTGAAATCGCAAGCGGACTTGCCGACGGCTTGTTGCATCCACAATTCAAAGCCGGCGAGCGTGTCGTCCGCGCGCGATGGGCAGCACATCTCGATGAGGGTGGTGGTGCCGCCGACGAGCGCGGCGCGGCTGGCGGTGTCGTAATTGTCTTTCGCATAGGTGCCCATGAACGGCAGGTAGATATGGACGTGCGGGTCGATGAACCCGGGGAAGACGAATTTGCCGGTGGCGTCGATGATTTCGGCGCCGGGGGGCGCGCTTAGGTTGGGGCCGATGGTGGTGATGGTTTCGCCTTCGCAGTAAATATCCGCCACGTAGCGGGAATCAGCGGTGACGATTTGGCCGTTTTTAATTAGAAGGCTCATGGGGAGTGAGGAGTGACGGGTGACAAGTGACGAGCAGGACCGCTTCGGTTGGTGAGCGAACGCCGGAGGGAGTTCAGCATTCTACGCAGTTCTTCCATGGCGTTGGTGCAGATTTTGGTTTTATCGGGAGTGGCAAACCCAAGTTCAACAGCCAGGATCATTTGCGTTTCCAGTTCAGCCAGTGAACCTTCCGCGTGCGAGATGGACAATACGAATTCACCCGTGGTGTGCCTGGCCTGGCCTTCAGCAAGGTTGGATGGAATGGATACGGCGGCCCGGCGCATTTGCGAAATCAAACCAAACTTTTCCTCAGAGGGAAACTTTTCAGTTACTTGATATATCATTTTGGCAAGTGCGATGCCTTTTTGCCACACCAGCAAGTCGCGATAACCTTGCGGTTTGCTTTTCTCTGCAACGGTTGAACTGGAAAGCTTGTCACTCATCACACGTCACACGTCACTTGGTTTTCATTTATGCCAGATGTCCCCTTCCCCGTAGCTGAACCAGCGGCTGGTGGTGACTTTTTGCTGGGTGTAAAACTGGATGCCTTCGCGGCCTTGCATGTGCAGGTCGCCGAAGAAGGAGTCGTTCCAGCCGTTGAAGGGGAACCAGGCCATGGAGGCGGGGACGCCGATATTAATGCCGACCATGCCGCAGTTGATGCGGTGCTTGAATTCGCGCGCGGCTTTGCCGGAACGGGTGAAGATGGAGGCGCCGTTGCCGTAAAACGACTTGTTCGCCAGTTCGATGGCGGCGTCCAGGTCGTCCATACGCATGACGTTGAGCACGGGGCCGAAGACTTCCTCCTGGGCCACGGTCATGCTGGTTTGGACGTGATCGAGGATGGTGGCGCCGACGTAGTAACCTTTGGGGGCATCAGGAATTTTGACGCCGCGGCCGTCGGCGGAGATTTTCGCGCCCTGGCGGATGCCGGTTTCGATGAGTTCCAGCACGCGGTCGCGGTGCTGGCGGGTGATGACGGGGCCCATGTCCGGCTGGGCTTCGCGATCGGTGGGGCCGACGCGGATGCGCCGGGTGACCTCGACGAGGGTGGGGAGGACGGATTTTTCGGCGCTGCCGACGATGACGGCGGTGGAGCCGGCCATGCAGCGTTCGCCGGCGCAGCCGAAGGCGGCCTCGATGACGCCGCGCGAGGAATTCTCGGCATCGGCATCCGGCATGATGATGACGTAATTTTTCGCGCCGCCGTTGGATTGCACGCGCTTGCCGTGCTTGGTGCCGACCTCGTAGATGTAGCGCGCGATGGGGGTGGACCCGACGAACGAAATCGCCTTCACCTGCGGATGCGTGAGCAAGGCGTCCACGACCTCGCGTCCGCCATGAACGATATTCAGCACCCCCTTGGGCAGGCCGGCCTGCTCCAACAGTTTGGCGATTTTAATCGCGGTGAGCGGGACTTTCTCGCTGGGCTTGAGCACGAAGGTGTTGCCGCAGGCGATGGCGACGGGATACATCCAGAGGGGCACCATGGCCGGGAAATTAAAGGGCGTGATGCCCACGCACACGCCGAGCGGCTGGCGGATGGCCTCGCAATCAATGCCGCGGGCGACGTTTTCCAGCACCTCGCCCATCAGGAGTGACGTGGCGCCGAGGGCGAATTCCACGACCTCCATGCCGCGTTTCACATCGCCGCGCGATTCCACGAGGGTCTTGCCGTGCTCGCGGGTGTTGCAGGTGACGATTTCCTCGAAATGCTCCTCCAACAGCATTTTGAATTTGGCCAGCACGCGGACGCGTTCCACGGGCGGCGTGTCCCGCCAGGCGGGGAAGGCGGCGTGCGCGGCGGCGACGGCGGCGTTCACCTCCGCCAGGCTGCCGACGGGGCATTCGGCGATGATTTCGCCCGTTGATGGATTGAAAACAGGCGTGACAGCAGATTTTGACTGCAACCATTCGCCGCCGATAAATTGCGGGCAAGGTGTCATAAGCAAAAACATCCAAACACCAACATCCAACATCCAGAGAAGCTCCAATAACCAAGCTCCAATGCAACCAGTTTGCGGTGGGTATTGCTGGGCGGATCGTTGAGCGTTAACAATTGTTTTTTCATTTTCGTTTTATGGCAGCGAATATCAGGTGTAGTTCTTTGGCCTCACGGTAAAGCTTGCGGGCTTCATCGACCAATTGAGGTTCGGAGGTGGCGGTCATCCGCAAAAAGAATTTGGTTTCCTTGGCTTCTTTAAGGCAACGACCGATAATACATTTGAAATCCTTTTTCGAGACCGCTTCGTTGGCTTCACAATAATTAGCCCCAACACTGGTGCCGCAACCCACCAGTTGATGAATCAAACGGTCATTGTCCGGCCCCCGGGGAATTTTTTTGCAAAACCGGATGATCGCCTCGCCAAACAGCGCCGTTCGCTCCTCCAAATCAAAGGCATGGGGCTCGGAGGTGCCGCCATTGGTCTCGCTCAAAACCCAGGCCTCCGGGCGGACTTCCGGATAAATCACCGGCTCACTTACACTGGAAGCTTGGGATTTGGCGCTTCTCTGGAGCTTGGAGGTTGGTGCTTGGTGCTTCATCATCCCCTGGCCAGCGCATCGGACTGCTTCACGAACTCATCCCCTTTCCACTCGGCGTCGTTTTTCACGGATTTGCCGGAGGCGGCGGCTTTGCGGGCGGTCTGGCGTTTCACGAGGTCGGCATGGGTGGTGAAGTAGTCGAGGCTCTTGCCTTTGAAATCGGCGAGGGTCGCGAAGTTGTGTTTGGCCATGAAGGCGAGGAGTTCCTCGGTCATGGGCTTCACACATTCGTAGCCGAATTTCATCACGCCGGTGCAGACTTGCACGGTGTCGGCGCCGAGGAGGATGAATTCCGCGGCGTCGCGGCCGCTCTCGATGCCGCCGAGGCCGGAAAGGGAGCGCCCGGGGAATTCGGAGCGGATCATCGTGGCGATTTCCATGACCATGCGCAGGGCGATGGGTTTGACGGCGCGGCTCGAATACCCGCCGGGGGTGGTGTAGCCCTCCACGGTGGGTTCCGGACGCAGGGTGTCGAGGTTCACGCCCATGACGCTGCGGATGGTGTTGATGCCGCTCAGCCCGGTGGCGCCGCCGCGCAAGGCCGCGCGGCTGGGGTCCTCGATGTGCGTGATATTCGGCGTCATCTTGGCCCAGAACGGTTTGGTGGCGGCGGCTTTGACCCAGCCGCAGACCTCCTCAAGAATCTCGGGGTCCTGGCCCATGGCCGCGCCCATCTTGCGTTCGGGCAGGCCGTGCGGGCAGGAAAAATTCAGTTCAAAACCGTCCACGCCCGCCGCCTCGCAACGCTGGATAATTTCGATCCAGGCATCCTTGCGATATTCCTCCATCACCGAGGCGATCAGCACGCCCGTGGGGAACTGGTCCTTGCACTTTTTAAATTCCTCCTCCCAGATCTTGAAGGGACGGTCGCTGATGAGCTCGATGTTTTCCCAGCCGATGACCTCACCGCTGTTGGCCAGCAGCTTGGCATAGCGCGGCGAGACGTTCACCACCTTGGAGGCGTCCAGGCTGACGGTTTTGGCGATGACAGCACCCCAGCCCTCCTTGAAGGCCTTGCTGATGACATTCAGATTCGTTCCCGGCGGGCCGGAACCGATGATAAACGGATTCGGCAATGACAGTCCGTCAACGGTAGTGGCTAATGTCGGCATAGCAGCTTAACTGGCGTCTGACCTTGTTAATATTTCGCAATCAATGTTTCGCGTCGGGGCTTGGCTGGCGGGGGCAGTCAGATCCAACGCTTTTTATTTTTAACTCGCTTTGGCGCCCATGGCCACAATAATTTGCAATAGTTGTGCCGCATGAGCGCCCCCGTAAATCCCCAGCGAACCATTGCCGAATTGAAGGAATTGCGCGCCCTCACGGGCAATGAGCACGGCGCGCAGCGCGTGGCCTTCACGCCGGTCTGGACCGCCACCCGGGCCTGGCTCCGCCAAAAACTCGCCGCCCTCCCGGTGGAAACGCACACCGACGCCGCCGGCAATCTGTGGTCCACGCTGCCGGGTGAGTCCGAACGCGCCCTGCTGATCGGCGGGCACATGGATTCCGTTCCCAATGGCGGCTGGCTGGATGGCTGCTTGAATGTGCTGGCCGGGCTGGAAATTGTGCGCCGCCTCAATGAACAGTACCACGGCCGGCCACCGGTGACCGTGCGGTTGGTGGACTGGGCGGATGAGGAAGGCGCGCGGTTTGGCAAAAGCCTCTTCGGTTCCTCCGCCTGCTCGGGGAATTTAAATCTGGACGAAGCGCGCGGACTTAAAGATCGCGACGGCATCGCCCTGCCGGCCGCGTTGCAGGCCGTGGGCGTGGAGTTGGAGCGGGTCAAGGAGAGCGGGGTGGAATTGCAAAATGCCGCCGCGTATCTGGAGCTGCACATCGAGCAGGGCCCGGTCTTGCTGGATCTGGATCTGCCCCTGGGCGCGGTCCTGGGGACGTTTGGCGTGGAGCGGCATGCGATTACCTTTCACGGTCAGGCCGCGCATTCCGGCAGCACGCCGATGAACCGGCGCAAGGATGCGTTCCTGGCGGCGGCCAAAATGAGCCAGGAGATTTACGACATCGCCGCCCGGAGCCAGGGCGGCGTGTGCACGATCGGGTCGTGCACCACGCAGCCGGGCATTGTCACGAGCGTGGTGGCGGAATGCCGCCTCACGCTGGACCAGCGGCATCTGGACGCCCCGGCGCTCGCGCGCATGCTGGTCGAGGCCCGCGCCGCCAGCGAACGGTTTGCCCGCGAAGGCGGCGTGACGGTGACGTGGGAGCGCTTGTGGGACATTGCGCCCCGGCCGTTTCATCCGGAATTGATCGCACTGGCGGATGCGGCCATTCACGAAACTTGCGGCAAATCATTGCGCCTGCCCTCGGGTCCGCTGCACGACGCCGCCGAAGTGGCGCGCGCCGGCGTGCCGACGGTGATGATGTTTGTGCAGAGCCTGCACGGCATCAGTCACAATAAAATCGAGGACACGCGGGAAGAGCATCTGGCGCTGTGCGTGACGGCGTTTGACCGGCTGGCGGCGAAGACGATGGAGTGGATTCAGGCGGGACGGTAGGGTGAGAACAGGAAACTTCAAGCGTCAAGCCCAAAGCTAATTCGCCACCAAGTTCCATGCTCGCGCGGGGCGCTCGTCGGTCGAGTCACAGACTCGACGCTACAACGCTGGCGCCGGCATCCGCGATGCCGAGGCGCACGGGCACCTGGTCCAGGAACCGGATCTTTGGCAGCACCGTACCCCGCGCGGTAAAATAGTCGCCCACATGGAAGATGATTTCGTAGCCCCCCGTCTCCATATCCTCCGGGGTGAGGAGCGGCGTTTCGGTGCGGCCATCGGCATGGGTGCGGGCGGAGATGACCAGCCGGCGGTCATCCGGTTCAATGGCCCAGAGCTCGATTTTCATCCCCGGGGCCGGGCAGCCATGCGCCAGGTCAATGACCTGGGTGCTGAGTTTTGCGGGCATGGGGGTGACAGTAAAACTCTCGCTCAGGGGATGCAAATCAAAAAGCGACTGCCGCCGGGGGAGGCGGAAACTTCAATCTTCAAACGCCAAATTTCGGGGAAATTCAAGGCTCAGTTTGGGGAGGTTTGCACCTTGCAGGTTTTGCACATTGAGATTGCTGCCGGTCCGCCGTGCCTCTAATTTGCAAATAAAAGTGCCATGGCTCAACTCACCGTCCGAAACATCGAGGAATCAGTGGTTTGGAGGCTGAAGCAACAAGCGGCCGCGCATGGGGTTTCGGTGGCGGAGGAACACCGCCGAATCTTGCGCGCAGCGTTATTGGGCCCTGGCAGTTGGCGAACCGGTTTCAAAGCCGCCCTGCTGGCCATGCCTAATGTCGGGGAGGATGGGGATTTTGCGCGGCATGCTTAAGATCAAGTGGGCTAAAACATGAAATTCGGTTTGAAATATTCAAAATCTTGGGTTCGAGGTTTGGCCGTGCTGGTCATACTTTATAGCTTGCTTTGGTATGCAACGAATCTGGTTGGTGTGCCCAAGGCCCGGACCGTGGCTCTCAGCCAAATGACCAACATTAAATCTACTTGGAGGGATATTTCTGCTGATTTAGCAGCCCAGGTTAAAGGCCCATATTATTTTTGCCGGGCGACGGCTTTGGCACCTTTTCTCATTCGCGTTGAATATGGATGGGAAGCAGGCAAGTTAGATGGTGACGGGGGCAGCGTTTTGTATCTTTGGATATTCGGAGCTGTATTTCGAGCCCACGAGTACAACCACTGGGCGGCATGATTTATGGTCATCCGCCCGAACCCGAGCCTTGGGCGGGATTACGAGCGGCACCGGACTTTCCGTCTTCGTTCCCCTCGTTTCCTTCTGTAAACGTCCGCCTCAAATCATGTGGCAAAACATCGCGTCCCGCAGCTTGGGCTCGAACCACGTGCTTTTCGGCGGCATGATGCCGCCGGCGTCGGCGATGGCCATGAGGTCTTCAATGCTCGTTGGGTACATGCTGAAGGCGCAGGCGTATTCGCCGCTGTCCACCAGCTTCTCCAGCTCGGCGGTGCCGCGGATGCCGCCCACGAAGTTGATGCGCGTGCTCGTGCGCGGGTCGTCGATCTTGAAGAGCGGGGCCAGCACGTTCTTTTGCAGCAGCGTTACGTCGAGCTTTTCGATCGGATCATTCGTGGCCGTGAGTTCCGGACGGAAGGTCAGGGTGTGCCATTGGTGATTGATGTAAAAGCCCAGGTCGTGCTTGCCCGCCGGACGCGGATGGCCCGGGGATTTGATGACGAAGATTTTCGCGAGTCGCTCGAGGAGGGATTCCGGGGTGAGGCCGTTCAAATCTTTGAGCACCCGGTTGTACGGCAGGATCTGCATCTGGTTGTGCGGGAAGATCACCGTGAGAAAGCGGCCGCTCTGCCCGGTGCCTTGGCGGGATTGGAAAATCCGCCCGGCGGCCGCGCTGCGATGATGGCCGTCCGCAATGTACAGGTACGGAATTTGTTTAAAGGCCTGCTCGATGAAGGCCTGGTCGGCCGCCGCGGTCACCACCCAGGCGGTGTGCCGGACGCCGTCCTGGGCGGTAAAATCCACGGCCGGGGTGCCGGTCACGAGCCGGGCAAAGAGCGCGTCCAGGGTCGGCACCGCGCGGTAGGTGAGGAACACCGGGCCGGTCTGGGAATTCAGCGTCTCGATATGCTTCACGCGGTCGTCTTCCTTGTCCACGCGGGTCAGCTCGTGCTTCTTGATGATGCCGGCGAGGTATTCGGCGCAATCCGCCGCCGCCACGAGGCCGATCTGGGCATGGCCGCCCATGATCTGGCGGTACAAATAGAAGTTCGGCTGGGCATCCACGGCCAGGGCACCCTGGGCGATGAGGCGCTTGAAATTTTCCAAGCCCTTGGCATACACCTCCGGGGCGTGCACATCCAGGTCCACGGGCAGGTCGATCTCCGGCTTGCTGACGTGCAGGAAGCTCAGGGGATTGCCGGCGGCCATTTGCCGGGCCTCGGCGGAGGACATGACGTCGTAGGGCAGTTCGCAAATGCGGGCGGCCAGTTCGGGTTGGGGGCGCAGGGCGGCAAAAGGTTTGATGGTAGCCATAAAATTGAGCGGGCAGCATACGCCCGGTCCGGTGGAAAGGCACGCAGAATTTGCTGAAATAGAGCTTGCATACGTCAGGCTCACTGGTAATATCAGCGACTCTTTAACGAAAGAATTTATGGCGAAAATTTGTGAATTAACCGGCAAGGCCCCGATGAAGGGCAGCATCATCTGGCGCAGTGGTAAATCGAAGAAAAGCGGCGGTATCGGCACGCACGTGACGGCCATTACCAAGCGCCGGTTCTTCCCGAACCTCCAGCGCGTGAAAGCCATCCTGCCGGGCGGCGAAGTCCGCTATGTGCGGGTTACCGCGGCGGCCCTCAAGAAGGGTCTGATCACCAAGGCGCCCAAGCGCACCTGGGTGAAGCCCGAAGTCAAGGCGGCGGCGCCCGCGCCGGTGGCCAAGGCTCCGAAGGCGCCCAAGGCCGGCAAGACCGCCAAGAAGGCTTAATCCGCCTACCCTCCCTTTAGCCAATCGTCAAGCTGGTTCGCCAGCTTGACGATTTTTGTTTTTACGGAGAGCCAGTGGATTAGCGATGCCACCCGGGATGGCCTCGGCTTGGCCGGAACGATGCAATTAAAAAGAAACTTTAACCGCAGATAAACGCAGATGAGCGCAGATGGGGAAAGGGCAAAAACGCAAAAAAGGCGCGCCAACTGTTTCTCGATCAAACGCGGACCGAACCCTGGCAAACCCTCCGTTTTTATCTGCGTTCATCTGGGTCCATCTGCGATTGAAATGAATGGTTCCGGCCTAGAGCCCGAAAACGTGGGGCGGCTGGTTTTCGGGTTGATCGATTTCGGACAACACTTCCAGCACCGGCGGCAACTCCCGGCCGCTGTAAATTCCCCGCCAGGTTCCCTGGTCATCGCGAAAGGCCGAGCAGCGAAATCCCTCGCCCCGCACCAAGGCGACGGTGCGCTTCCTTGCATTCAGGTCCATTTTCATAATTGCTCTCTTTTTAGCAACATTTGGCCGGCCCGCCCTCCCTTTTTTGCCAAAAGGCTGATGGGAATTGTTGAGACTGCCGATGGGGCGGGGGTATGCCTTGCAGACCGAGTGCGCCCGTCCTCGGGCGCAGCAACGCTAGGGCCTGTTAACACTAATTGACATTGGCGGAATTTGCGGTATTCTCGCCGGGCAATGGAACTAACCGAGGGCCAGTTTCAACGCATTGCCGATTGCCTGCCGCGTCAACGTGGCAACGTCGGCATGACCAATTTGC
>CAITTG010000056.1 GCA_903895255.1 uncultured Verrucomicrobia subdivision 3 bacterium | reverse complement strand
TCCGGATGATCATGCACCGCTTCCGTGAAGGAGCAGAAGATCACGCCCTTTTCCATGAGCTGCTTGCGGAAGGTCGTGCCCACGCTGACGCTGTCAAAAATCGCGTCCACCGCCACGCCGGCCAGCCGGCCGCGTTCGCGCAGGGGAATGCCGAGCTTTTCGTAGGTTTCCAGCAATTTCGGATCCACCTCATCCAGGCTCTTGGGCGCGTCTTTCTTTTGCTTGGGCGCGGAGAAATACACGATGTCCTGGTAGTTGATCTTTTCGTGGTGCACCTTCGGCCAGGTGGGTTCTTCGAGGGTAAGCCAGTAACGATAGGCTTTTAAGCGCCAATCGGTCAGCCATTCCGGCTCATTTTTCTTCCGCGAAATCAGCCGGATGGTCTCCTCGCTCAGCCCCGGGGGGGCGGACTCGGTTTCCAAATCCGTAAAAAATCCGTATTTATACTCGGTTTTGACCAAGTCTTCAATTGTCTCGGTGGCAGTGCTCATGGGAAATAAAAGTTTAAGAGTTTTTCTTGGCCGCGCACTCCGCGCACAGGCCGTGAACGGCAATATCGTAATGATCCACTTTAAAACCCAGCGGATGGGGCATCACGGCGCTTTCCGTCGGGAACGGGACGTCAAAGACTTCGCCGCAGGTGTCGCAGTAATAATGGCAGTGTTCCTCCATGTTCGGACAGAACCGGGTGGCACCGCGCTCCAAGGTCACTTGCCGGGCCAGCCCGCTTTTGACCAGGGCATCCAGGCAATTGTAAACCGTGGCCATGGAGATGTCCGGCATGCCATGCTTGGCGCGGATAAAGACTTCCTCGGCGGTGGGGTGGTCACGCTTTTCCCACAAGACATCATAAACCCGCTGGCGCTGCGGTGTGAAACGGAAACCGCTCACACCGAGCCGCTGGTTCAGGTCCTGACTGGGTTTCTGATGATCCACCGCGCTCATTACTGTTGGGTCATAATTTACTAACCCCGGGCACGGAGTCAAGATTTAGAATAATTCTAAATTGGGGGCCAATTCCGGTCCTGCTCTCGCTGGATAACCGACGGTACCACCCTCAATCCTCACTTGGCAGGTAACAACGAATACAGTATGTTACCCCGTAGAAATCGAATGCATCATGAGTGTCACGGTTGAATTAGATTTGCCCGAAGGACTCATCCGGCAAGCGCGCCAAATGGGGTTGTTAGACAGCCCTCGAATGGCGGAATTGCTGGTCCAAGAGATGCGTCGCCGGCATGCCGGACAGGAGTTGAAACAAGTACTGGACGAGATTCGTTCCTTGCCGGGTGAAGCGCTGACCATGGATGAGGTGGACGCTGAAATAAAGGCCTGCCGGGCCGAACGGCGCGCGCGTGAAACTTGCCGTTGATGTCAATGTACTGGTCTCGGGTTCCCTCTGGAGCGGAAACCCCGCCAAATTGGTGGATGCCTTGCTGGATGGTTCGGCCACGCTTTGCACTTCCAGACTTGTCTTGGGGGAATTCGCGGAAGTAATCCAACGGGAAAAATTTCGGACGCGATTGGAGAAAAAGGCCATGGCGCACGGGAACTTATTGCTCGGTTCCACTCCGTCGCGCTGATCGTGGAAGGATCCCCTATCCCGGTGCCCTCCACGTTACGCGACCCCGATGATCTCCATGTGCTGGTGTGTGCCGCGGGCGCGGCTGCCGAGGCAATCGTCACCGGCGACGAAGATCTCCTCTCCGTGAAAATTTTTGAAGGCATACCGATTCTAACCGTCCGGGATGCACTTGAAAAACTTGGAATCCCTGCACTCTGATTGGCGCAAGTTCCTTCGGGCCAAAAGGGGAGGCACTCCGGTCAGGACTGGCCGGAAAAATCACCCCGGCCATGTTTCGCATAAACACTCACTCGGGCCGGCGGCAGATTCATCCACACGATTTTGGAAGCGCGCAAGTGAAACTGTTCGGCACCACGCGGTTGCTTCTTGCCGAGATGATAACTGTACTGCACCCAGTTGCCATGCGGATGCAGGACGGATTTAATTTTATCCGCCAGCGATTCCGCCTGTTCCGCCGGGAAATTGAGCAGGGGTAAACTGGAAATAACCGCGCCGACCAGGGATACCGGGGTGCGGCAGCGCTGCAACAAACGGTCCAGTTGCCAGGCGTCACCGGTGATGATGCGGGCGCTGGGAAAGCGTTTGCGCAACAAATCCGCCATGTTGGGATTGCGTTCGATGGCCACG
>CAITTG010000055.1 GCA_903895255.1 uncultured Verrucomicrobia subdivision 3 bacterium | reverse complement strand
GCAAGAATATGGGCGAGCGCTATTTCAGCAGTCAAAGCTTGGGACAGGGCTTAGTGGTCTGGCTATTTGCCACCTACATCGCCTTGGCGGTGCCGTCGGTGCGTTCGGGCGGTGCCTGGCTCTGCTATTTCTTGCATCTTTATGGCTTGGAGCGACTTTTTCAACCATGGGGCTTAACTTTCCTAACGGGCGGGGCATTCATAGTTTGCTTTTGGATATTTGGCGGGCAGAGCCTGGCGGCAGCGGCAAAGTTTCGCGCTGAGGGCGCGGCCTACCACACCCAAAGTCGGGGCGTACCGCGATGGACTGGCAGTCAGGCCTATGTTCCCTTTGCCATTTCCGCGGCACTCCTGCTTTTTGATCTGCCGAGTGGAATTTTGTTTTTAGTGTCGCTTTCGACCAGCGCCAAACTTGCCGCCGAACAACAGGCCGCCATTTACTCGCGTTATCTGGACCAGTTGGATAAAAAAATTGAAAATGAGTATTTGGAGGACGCCATCCTGGGAAAATGCCCGACGGAAATCACCCAGCTCGTCAAGCCGCTTTCAAGCAGTTTAAATCCGGAATTGCGGGAGAACATCGCCGCCGCAGCCGTTGGCAAATCGGTGCAGATCCTTGCGAAGGGGCCAAATCGGTCGGCCAACCCTTCCAGCCGGGCAGCCAGCCAGCCCCTTTCCCGGCCGACCGAGGCACAGCCCCCAGATGCGGCATCAGTGCCTTTGGCGGGACCGGCTGCCGTACGTCCACAGGAACCACGCGAGACTTTTACTCCGGCACCCACGGCAAATCCAAATGCGACTGCCGCCTCGGCTCCTAAACCAACGGAATCAAAGCCGAACCCATCGGCTTATCTTTTAATCATTGGGATTCTGGCAGTGTCCTTGGCAGCTTTGGCCATGCTCCATTTCTGGCCATCGAAACACAACAACGCTCCTGCCCAGATTGCCAGTCTCCCTGTGAACGTTCAACCGGTTCAGCCACAGGTGATTCCAACGCCATCACCGCCTGCCGACCAACCGGCACCCGTAGTTCAAACCCAAGCCCCAGAACCGCCGCCGCCCCAGGCCGACACTCCCGTTGTCGCTCCGGCCCCGCCACCGGTTGACACCGCTGCATTGGCACTTGCCGCCTTGACAAAGCAGCGGGAGGAGGAAAAACAGCAGGCCGCCCAGAAGAGGCAGCAAACGATTGACCAATTTTACAAAACCCTTTCCGACAAGGCGGCTGAGTTGGCACAACTCCAAACCGACACCCTAACGCGACTGGACGCCAATACTAATAAAATTGCGAAAGTTTCATGGATTCGGAGGAGTTCCTTGCGCCATGAAAATGAAAAGCACCGTGTGGCCATCATGAAGGCATTGCAGACCCAGCAGAAATCGCTCAACTTGGTCGGTGATTCGGTTCGGATCTATGCCGCCGACACGAATGGCGACCCGAGCCAGGTAACGGGCGATTTTCAGATTTATGACCAGACAGAGGCGGACATCAGCGGCAAAATAAAGACCATCATGGATGCGATGGACGATGCCATTGCCGGCAACTCCGGGGATTCAGGGTTGATCCAAACGAGGTGAACACGGGAGGGAATTCCGCCGCCGTCAGAACTTCACTTTTTCCGCCATCGCCCTGCTGTGTTCCCGGCGAAGATGCCCGTAGGTGCTCATCGCCAAGGCTCCACCGTCTCTGTGTCCCAGCCAGCGCGAAACGGTTGGAATGTCCACCCCGGATTCAATACAGCGCGTGGCGAACAAATGCCGAAGGTCGTGATGCGTCAGCTTTGCAAGACCAAGCTCTTTGCAGGCTCGTGCGAGCGCCTCATTGCATTTGCCCACTTGAATAATCCGTTCCTTTCCAACCGCCCAAAGCTTGTCTTTCATGCGCAACAGCAAATTCTCCATGTCCTGAAGCATCGGCACCCGGCGCATTTCACTGTTTTTGGTGGCGGTGACCGGATCACCACGGACAATGATTTCCTTTTGCGTCCAATCCACATCATCCCAGTTGACCCACCGCGCTTCAGAGTTAATCCGCATCCCCCCGTAGGCGAGGAATTCAACCAAATCAGCCACTCGCGGCCCCCACCCCCCGCTCTTTGTGCGCAGGTTTTCCAACAGCACCTTGAAATGGGCGGGCTCCGGCAGTTGCAAATCCGACTTCTTGACCCGGACGCGCTTTAATTCAGCCGCCGGATTTTCCAAAACGCCCCCGCCCCGGCCCTTGTGCGCCTTGATGCCAAGTTGCAAAATCTGCCTGAACGTGCCGATCATGTTGTTGAAATATTGCGAGGCAACCAATTTGTTCAGTTTTGCGGCCCATTCTTTGCAGGAGTCCTCAGTGATTTGATCAATCCGCAGCGTCCAAAGCTCGGGCCAGGTTTTCTCTATTTTTTTAAGGCAGCGCAGGCGATATTCAGCACTGGATTTTTTGATGCCCGTGTCCCGCTCCGTTTCGGTTTTGAACAACTCAACTGCTTCACTAAATTGGGGTGGGTCCACATTGCTCCGGTTTTCGTGGTGTCCCTTGAGGAAATCGGCCAGGCGTATTTTGGCGGTTGTCCAAACCCCGGTCTCAAGACTCTCACGAATCGTCTTGCCGCCAATTTTAATTCGGCCATAGTAATTGCCATTGCTGACGTATTGCAACAGATTTGGCATATTCGGAAACGAGCGCCACTTGCCATCTTTTGACAAGTTTTCCGCCCGCTTCCGAGAACCCTTTTCTATTTCCGGCTTTGGTTCCATAACCAAAAGTTACGGGATACAAAGACGGGATACAAAGCTAAATTGCAGTCGAAGTGGACAGTTCGCAAGTAGTCTAATTACAAGCACTTGCCGGTGTGGCGAAATGGCAGACGCACAGGACTTAAAATCCTGGGACCATAAAAAGTCGTGTGGGTTCGAGTCCCACCACCGGCACCAAAACCCAGACTGTTGATAGTCAGGGCTTTACCACGGCAGGATGCCAGTCATGGGCATCAAAATGGGCATAAATGGCTCGACGGGCATCAATTTGGGCATAATCCGGCCAACAACGGCCAGCACGCTCATGGCACCGTAACACCTCGGGAAACTTTTCTTCTAGGCTGCACCAAGCTTATGAAAAAACGTTTCCGTCTGGTTGACCGTAAGAAACGCGGGTTCTATTGCCTGGACAACGAAACCGGCAAACGCGCCAGCCTGCAAACTCGAAGCCGCGACGAGGCCGAACAAATCGTTTTTGCCAAAAATCAAGCGGTCCGTCAGCCCACGCTGAACCGCCAACTCGCCAAGGCTTATCTGGCCGGCACAGATGCCGGCATGGCCACCCGCACCTGGCAAACTGCCTTGGAGGCCATGGTTGAACGCAAACACGGTTCAACGAAGGAGCGTTGGGAACGCGCCATAAAAAACCAAGCCCTTGATATCATTCGGCATCGTGTCATTGTTGAAACCCAGGCTGAAGATCTGTGGCAGACCCTTAAAAGCGGCACGGTCAGCACCAATGTTCATTTGCGGGAGTTGCACAATTTTTGCATTTCTATGAACTGGTTACCTTGGCCAATCATCCCACAGCGCCAGTGGCCCAAAATCAAATATAGCCCCAAACGTGCCATTACCAGGGAGGAACACCTGCGCATCATCGGCCGGGAAAAAAATCTGGAAACCAGAGCATTTTTTGAAATGTGCTGGCATTTGGGCGGCTCACAGTCTGACATTGCGTCCCTTGAAGCAGAAAATATTGACTGGACCAACCGGGTGATCGGTTACGCCAGGAAAAAGACCAAAAGCCTGGCATTTATTCGGTTCGGCGAGGAACTGGAGAAATTACTGCGCACTCTCCCTGAAACCGGGCTCCTGTTTCCCCGCCTGAGCCAAATCGCGGAAAAACATCGCGCCAAGGAATTCAGAAGGCGCTGTGATGGTCTGGGCATAACCGGGGTCTCGTTGCATTCATACCGGTATGCTTGGGCGGAACGCGCCCGAAAATGCGGATACCCTGAGCGGTTTGCGCAGGAGGCTTTGGGTCACAATAGCAAAGCCGTCCACCGGGCTTACGCTAAAAACGCTCAGGTCACCCTGCCCTCTTTGGAAATGTATGAGCAAAATAGCGCCGGACAAAATATTATTCCGGTAAGTCAGCAACATAGTCATCTGATCGCAGGTGTTGGAACCCGATGATTCAAATCGCTTTGCCAAATTGGCCAGGCAAACCTCATGCCTAGAGCAATTGGGGCTGCATTATCCTAACGCCGTGATTTGTCGCTCGACTTTTGCGCGTCTGCCGGCATTTTTTTCGCGCCAATGGTTTACGATGGCGTCCGACGCCTTCGCCAGCCACCGGGTGTCATTTCTCAGATTTTGCAGCTCCACCGTCGCAAAATACTTTGAGCCAGTGGCCGGCGGACGCCCCAAAGGTTTAAGCAACCCCTCTGAGATCAATACCGGGATGTCATGCTCGGTAAAGCCCAGAAACCACGCCGTCTCATCAATTCCCAGCCGTGCTGGTGGCGTAGCCAATGATAAGAAATCTTTTTTCGCTTGGTTCATGGGCAAATCAATTTTCCTCCTCGGCCCGTTTCGAGTGCAGGGATTCGATCAAGGCAAACAAGTCGCCTTTACGAGGGTCTACCCAGGTATCAGCCAAAAAAGCCGCCTTATTTTCGTCGTCCTGAACAAGACTGGCCTCAAACTCCGCGTCACTGATACGAACATAGCCCATTGGATGCAGGTCAATTTTGACACACCAACAGGTGCGATTTGATTTTCCACCAAATTTTTGCCGATGGCCCGATTGATGTTTCGAAGGGTGCCAGTAGGGCCTCGTTTTCATTTGGTTAAGCAGGTCGCTCTGGGAAATCGGCAAATCCCCACCGCTTTTGCGCTTGGAAATGCGTAACAACTCAATCAACGGTCCCGGACGGAAATAGAGCAAATATGATTTCCAGGCCTTAAAACTTTCCTCGGCACCGGCTTTCAGCTGGTATTCACTGACCGGAGACGTGGCCAACTTGTCCTCATGAACGCAAAAATACTGCCGTCTTTCAGCGGGGGTATGGCCAAAGGCCCCGGATTCCAAAGCGTTCAGAACTTCGCGCCAAAACAGGTCCACACTCACACTTTCCTGAATCTCGGAGGCACTACGCTTGCAATGATCAATGAGCCAAGTTCGGTAGGTTTTCAAATCAACCTCAACGTCGAACACCTCGCAAGCCGCAATAAACCCGGCATATGCCAAGCCATGCACCATGCGAGCCCGATCATCGACCCCTTGCATGGATTCACCATCAACCCAGGAACGCATGGCCGCCAGCGCACGCTCCACAAAGCGCTTCCGAGTCCGCAACAGAAAACGACCCAACTTGTAAAACTCCTGGCTGTTCGTTTGGAACCATCGATAATGATCCTCTGTTCGGTTCTTTGAACTGACTTGTATATGGGCGAACCGGCTTCGGGTCTGTGGCTCACTGGAGGTCGCCACGCCGCTGACAATGACGGTCGCCAGATATTCCCGGGGGCTGCTGCCATAATCCTTTTTTGCCCCTTCCGCCCGGTCGTAGCTGTTTTTCAATATTGAACGCACCCAGGCTGCCGTTCCGGTTTGATATTCATCCAACCACAAGGGCAGTTCACCGTATTGTCCCAAAGCCCCGCTCAAAGCCGCCAGGGTCAGCGTCGTCCTTTGGTCGTCCGCTGGCAACGGCAGTCCTTTATCCTTACTAAAACCCCACATGCGGATCAGCCAGCGGACCAGCGCGGATTTGCCTTCCCCCTGCTCGCCATGTACCCACAGGCCAGGGAAGCAACTCCATTCCTTGAATATTTCCGGCCCCGCAGCACTGGCAAAAACCATTCCCAAAGCCATGTATGCCTCCATGCCACCCAAAGCCTCGGGCAATTTCTTGAGAATTTCCTGAAACAGCGCGACCACCTTTTTGGCCGAATCTTTGTTCTCAGGATGCATATATGGCACACCCTGCCGAAACACATCATCCTCACGGTCGCGGGCACGCCCATCCGCATCCCGGGCAAAGCTGTATCCCAGAATTTTACCATCCTGAGATTTAATCCAAAAAATGCCGGTTTTGGGGTCAGGCGTGAACTCGTCATCCTCCGAAAATGCCAAATCCTCAAAAAACCAAAGCTTGCTTTTGGCATCATACCCGCGCAGTGGAATTTCCACCACCTCCTTCCAGACAAATACATGCCCCAAATCTTCATGCAACGCCGTTAATTCAGACTGGCCGCCGTCCCAAGAAGCGCCGGTGATGTTTTTGTGCAACCAATCGCGCAGTTTCACAGGCGAGCCGATTTCATCCCACGGGATCCCCACCAACGGCGATATGGCGCCATGCACATTTTTGATAATCAGCATCCGGGTCCGGGTGCCATTGATGCGCCGCAAAACATATTTTGGCCGAAGGTGAAAATCGGAAATCGTCTCGGGAATCTGGCCGTATTTTGTCGCCTTGAGGGTTTTTCGCCCCCGAAGGACCAACTCGCATGCCCGTTTGGCCTCCTCATCCCCTTTTTCTCGGGCGATGCGCTGCTGCTCCTGCCAGAATTCCTCCAGCTTGTCCGTTAAGGGCTTCAGCTTGTAGTACCTGCCGGCAGTGGCCTGGTAGGACCTGGCGAGCAGCCCCAAAAACCGTACCGCGCTGAGTGGAAACCAATCCTTCTCTTTAAGCCGGGCCGCCAGTCGATGGAATCGGCGGGCGATCACCTGCTCTTCCTCGCCACCAATCGGTAAACAGGGTTCGTAGGAGATTTTGTCCAATCCTCGCCTGATGATGCTTTCAGTTTCTTGGTCGAACATTTTAGGGGAGCGAAATTCCCCGATGGGGACGGCTTCCCTTACCACCTGTTGGAATTCCTCGCGGATTTGGTCCTTTACCTTGTCCCACTCAGCCATCGATCCATCAACCATCCCCAATTTGGCCACAACTGCGGCCAATCGTCCGTCCCAATCCGCCTTTCCCTTTTCATCTCGCCAATTGTCCGGCAGTGCACAGACCTTTCCCTCGTAACCCAGCTTAGACAATTGCCGTGCCAGGTAACGCGCCCAAATTTGAGCATCAAACCGGCGATGCTTTTCTGGCTGGTACCCCGACAGCTTTTCATCGCCCTTGTTTTCATTGTCATAGCCAACCACAACCTGTCGGACGCCAAGGTTTTCAAGCCATTCCTCCACGTCCCCAAACAGGGGCTTGGCCATGGTGATGCCAGGCAGCGCACCGATTTCCGCATGGCCACCAAAAATCTGCCACAAGGCCGCTGCTTTAAATTCTCCCTCAGTAACAATTGCCAGGTGGACTTTCGTTTGGGGATGACTGGCGAGCCCATGACGTGCGCGGATGACATAAAACTGCGGGGGCTTGCCGGCCATCATTCCCTTGTGCGGACGGAGATGCACCAGATCACCAGTCTCGTTGAAATAGGGAATCAGGATCGGGTGGTTCCAGATGCACTCCCGGATTACCTCCTCATTCTGATCTCGCACTTTTTTACCCCTGGCATCGCGCTTTTCCACGATGCTCATGCCGTAAAACTGAGCA
Source organism: uncultured Verrucomicrobia subdivision 3 bacterium (assembly GCA_903895255.1). Lineage (GTDB taxonomy): Bacteria > Verrucomicrobiota > Verrucomicrobiia > Limisphaerales > UBA11358 > UBA11358. The sequence goes on along the minus strand of CAITTG010000055.1, from coordinate 56,625 downwards.
TTCGGTTTGGGTGGTTCGCCCAGCTTGGCCTCATCCATTTTCCAAAGGCCACTTTCCACCAAAACCTCCGGCGAGAAATGATCCGCCATTTCCAGCAGCAAATCTTTGTTGGATTGTGGATTTGAACGAAATCCCAAGGCATCAACTGTCCAACTGATAAGGCCGCGTTTGAAAAACAAGCTCTTGCGATCCGCCTCGTTCAAGCTCAACCGCTCATAAAACCAAGCCAAGGCCTGCCGGGCCATCAACGAGAGATCAGGGGTGGTTAGCTCTAACCCAGGCATGGCCTCATCGGCGGGATTACCCGGCTCGCATGAATAATCTGGACGAACTTTGGATCGAGAATTTTTATTTTCTTTTTTCATTGTTGAATCGGCGATTCCAGCCTTCAGGGCCAGAATTCGCTCGGTTCAACGTTAGAGGGATTTCGAAAAACGTGCTTGGACGCAATTATTTGGATTTGCGTCTAAATTCACAGATCGTAATTTTACCTTTGGTCACCTGAACACTCTTAAACGAGAGTTTCCTCATTTTTTGAAGACCAAGACGTTCCCATGTCTTGCGAACATTTATGGTATTTAAATAAATACTTTTACAAGCAAGCTTTGCAAGCTCAGTAATCGCTGGATCTGATAAAGAACATAATGCCGGGATGTATGTTTCATTTTTACACGGGATTTGATCATACCAGAAATCCAATAAAAACGATTGCAATTTAGTCTGGTAAGGATCTTCAATTTGTTTCGCGGCAGGTATCAATAGCGGGCAGAATCGCGGTAGGAAGCTAGCTTTGTGCTTTTTTGCCAAACGCCCGACTTCAACCCAAAAACGCGGATCTTCCCGTGCCATCTTAAATTGGGCCAAAGCGCAAATCTCCTCTATTTCATCCACGACAGGTTTCGTCCCTCTCAAATCCCCCCGGTTTTTTTCCGATGATTTTAAAAGGCCAAATTCTTTAAACATAAGTTTATCCCGAGCAATATGTGTTCGCAGCCATATTTCAAATTCTTCCAGTGTAATTTCGCATTCTGATGAAAATTGGCCGTAATAAACGCTGTTCTTTTCATAAAATTTTGCCACCACCATAAGCAAATATTTTGAATTCCCGATGTTCAGCATTATTTCAATGAATCTTGTTATCCACATCAACTCATCTCCAACGATCCTGCGCGGTTTGATTTTTAGAGCGATGGAATCATTCGAAATCCCACCCGTCCGTGCAAATCGTTCGCAGTCAATCGTCGTTTTATCTAGAAAATATTCAACAAACTGCAGCATGGATTTTTTTGTGCGATCACTAACGTCCAGTGTATCAATGGCAATCATATATTTGGATTAAATTCTGCTTTTGATTTTTTATTGTCACCTCTTTTTGCCCCCTGCCCACGGAGTCAAGGGGGTTATTCGTGGCATTCAAGATTTGAAATATGGAGGTTGATTATACCCATGAACTTCCACAAATAGCTGATCAAGAAAATGGTGGTATTAAGTTCACCCAGTTCACTTTGTTTAAAAACCCTCTGGCTTCTTTTAATTAGAAATCTCTCCTGTCGCCAAAAATCATTTTTAAAAAGGTTATCCAGATTTTTTGCTGGGACAACATGAACCCTGTGAACTTCACGAAAATTCCCTGTATATACATAGACATTTTAGTTCAATAATAAAAATTAAAAGAACTCGAACAAGTGAACCAAATCAGCGGGTAATGTTCAAGTTCAGGAAGGTATTATTTTAGCCAATGCGCCGCGTCCAACAACCCAGGTATCCCTTTGCCATGCCCCCTGCCCACGCCCTCGCAGCACTTTTGGGTCTGAAATCTGCGGTGCCTCATTAGGGATCAAGCTTGCCCCGATCCGCCAATACCGGACCAGCTTTACAGCCTCAGCCAGCACACTGTGGGGTCTCCCGCCCAGTTCCGGGTTCAAACCGCGCTCCACCACCTCGGACCCTATCCTGGCAGGGCCGTAGATGCCCGCTCGCCCGGGCCACGGAGTGTGCGCGTATTCAGGGCCTTGGTAGGTCTCATGTAAATCGCCCGTCAAAATCCGAAAATACCCCCCCCACCATTTGGTGGGGGCCATGGCTTTCAACCTGTTTTGGTGTCCCCCAATAAAACCCAATACCAGCGGGGGTAAACTGCTGATCGGCTGCCCGTAAAAAGCGCGCGTGCCAAGGTAGTTGCCAACGGCCAAAGGCGTGAATCTAGGCCAACCGCGCAAAGTGCATCAACTGTGCTGGCAAAGCGTCGGCAACACGGCGCGCGGTGCTTAGAACACCATGAATGAATCAAGCGAAATGGCGGCAAATGATCACACCACCACATTAAATAATAACGTCAACCCGGGCAGGGGCACGGGCGCGGGTCTGGCCAGCGTGGGCGACGCGTTGGCGTCGGCTGGGGTGCCGCTGACCACCAGCCCGGGCGCGGGGCGGGCCTTGGGATTGGAAGGCATGACCATGGCGCAAGCGTTGGCGTCGTGCGAACGTCCGGCGGGGCCTTTGCTGCTGGCGGTGCAAGGGCAAATGGATCTGGCAATTGCCACGCGCTCGGCGCGCAAGCTGGCGGGTCGCATGCTGGCGGATGGGCACGACGTCGGGCAGGATCGCATAAAAGACGCCATCGGCGCGGGCTGTCTGGCGTTAGCCTGCTGGCGGGCGGGGGTCACGATTACGCGCGGGACGGATGGCGGGGACGTGGTCATGTCGGGCGCGGTCGCGTGGGAATTGGCGGCGCGGGTGGCGTGGCGCGGGGCGGTCGCGTTTCTGTCGGCTGACAACCTGGGCGACACCGTGCCACTAATGGGCGGGGCGGAAGATGACTGGTTGTGCGCGCAAGTGCTGCCCGGCGAATCGCGCACGGAGCGCGCCGCGCGTCGTTGGATTGAACGCCATGCGGGCCAGCGGCAAAACCTGCTGGCGCGGCGGTTGGCAAATGTGTCAACCGGACGGGGGCGGCGCGCGGCGGCGGTTGACAAGGTCGGGCGGGCGGCGGCGTTCCTGCTGGGGGGCGACGCCATGGAAGCGGCGGCGGCGGCGGCGGGTTTCAAGGCGCGGGAACGGCACAGCGCGGCGGACACGTTTTTACAAGCGGCCAAGCGTTTAAAGCTGATTCCGGGCGGTTTTACTGCCCGGATGCGCGGCGGACGTTCGGAAGCGGGTTTAAAGCATGTGGTTCCGGTGGAGGTGCGCGCCTTTGTCCCGTCGGTGTGCCTGCCCGGGGATTATATCAAACCCGGCGGCGTGGTGGAGGTTCCGCCGGGGCACCATTTGGCCAAAGCGGTTAGCGGTTTGCCGGTGGAGGTGGTGGGCGAGTCACGGCGCGGGGTGGCTTCGCGCGGCGCGGTGCTGGCGGCGGCGGGGTTGTATTTCCGGCGGCGCAAGCTGCGCGGGGTGCTGCGGTCGGTTTAAGCACGCCAGCCCATTAAACGCCAGCGGGTTTCCCGCTGGCGTTTTTTCTTTCCCGGACGGCGCGCCGTTTATTGTGTCGCAAAGGCCTAGTTAATGTAAGCACCGCGTTATGCGGTGCGCTGATTGCGGCGCGGTTTTATTGTGTCGCAAAAGGCTGGTTATTGAATGCGCGCGCCAAGGTTGGCGCGCGCCTTTCCGGCGCAAATTCTTTGCGCCCCTGTCCCGCCAACCGTCCCCGCGCGCCACCGGCTATTTGCCTCGTGGCCCGTAGCGACTGTTGAAAGACAGTTTTGGTTTGCCCGCGTGTTCCGGGTCTTGGGGTGCGCGGTGGTGGTCGGAAACGTCTGGAAAGCGTTTTTGGCCGCCACCGCGTCACTCCGATTCGGAGTGCGGGCAGTGAGTTTGCCGCAGTTCCCGGCACCCGGTTTGAGCTGAAACGCCCGAATGAATCGGACTGGCTCAAAGCACAAGCGATAAGGAACACCATGGCTAACAATGAAAAACTCACGTTTACGGAACTGGTGAAACTCGCGCCGGCCGACCTGTTCGGCTACGCGAAGGACACCATCAAGCTGAAAAAGGCCGTTGCGACGGCCACGGACAAATTCAAGGAAAACTTGAAGTTTTCCGCGAAAGTCGTGGCGGCCATGAAACGGTATTACACCGAACAGGTCAACGCCCGGAACATTCCCGGGGACACCGCGTTCAAGGATTACTTTGAACAGAACGCCGGGGGAACCGTTCCCGGCCGGATCGAGGCGCTGTCGGCCCTGTTCAACTCGCTCGTGGAAACGGGCTTGTTGAAAGAGGAGCATTACGACTGCGCCGCCGTTGACTGGCTGGAAAAGGCGAACGCCATTGTGGCCGATGCCCGCAAGAAACATGGCGACAAGTGGAAATCGTGCGATGACGTCCTCGATGTCATCAACGCCCTGTCCAAGCCCGGTGATGCCCTCAAAGTCCTCAAGGACATCCGTAAACGTCAGAAAGATGAGGCCGCCATTGCCGAGGGCAAAGCGGCCGCCGGTGAACCGGCGGAAACGAAAACGCGGGAAAGCACGCCCCTGACCCTGGAGGTCGCGGTGGCGTTCATCACCGCGTCCTTTGGCGCCGCCGGTAACGCCACGAAAGCGCGCCAGTTGGAACTCTGCGCGGCGCTGTACGAAATGAATGACGCGTGGGAACAAAATGACCTCACCGTCAATCGCAAGGATGAACTCGATGCGCAAATCCGCAAGGCCCAGGCACTGGGCGTGGATCCCACCATCGAAATCATCACCGAACACCAGGCCGTTGCGGCCTGAAACGGAAAAGCCCGGAAGTCTCACGACTTCCGGGCTTTTTTCGTTTCATTTTTTATTTTGACGATGGGCGAGGACAGGTGAATTGGGCCGCGCTGTTCTAGTGACCGACTCCGATTCGGAGTCACCTTGAAATGGCCAATGGCTTTGAATTGGGGTGGTCAGACCCGCATCGGTCCTCTGCCCTGCGTAACCATTCAAACAAACTCCGCCTCCAAATTTCCGCATGAAAACCCGCACCTTGAAAGTTGAACCGACCGGCGATTTCTTCCGCCAAAAGGTCAAACCAGCCCTGCGGCTGAGAGGCCGGTGGCTGGAACGCGCCGGGTTTCCGCCGAATTCCCATGCCCGGATCATCATCCGTACTCCGGGCGTGCTGGAAATTCAAGCGGTCACCCAGACAGATTAGAAATACCCGCCTGCCCAAGCCTGGCGCCTTCGTGCGCCAGGCCTTTTTTGTGTAAACCCTTAACCCCAGGAATTCCCATGAACCGATATGCCGGTGATCCCCGTTGGCTGACCGCCCGGTTTGTCTCGAAATGCACGTGTGGCAAATCCATTCGCAAAGGCGAACGCATTTTCTATTTCCCAACCACCCGCACGGCCCTGTGCCAGCAACCTTGCGGGGAAAAGGCGGCAGCCGAGTTTTACGCCGGCGCGGCCGATGAGGCATTTGCCACCGGCCAGACTTGGTAAATCCAATCAATTATGAAAATTAAAGTCACCACCCAGCCCGACCGTCCCAGCATTGGACTGGCCTGGCAACTGCCCGGGGCCAAATACCCGGAAAGCGTTTACCTGCTGCCCGGGGAACTGAACCCGGTCAATTACCCGCATATCGCCAGCGATTGCGGCCGGATTCTGTCCTTCTGGGGCGACCGGCTGGTCCTGCATGAATCTGTCTGCAATCTGGCCACCAACGGCCAGACCGGCAGCTTTCCAACCCGGGCCGACGTTCTGTATTGTAACACCCACAAATTGCTGGCCATTTTACGCACGCTGCATGAACGGCAAGTCCGCGAAACCGTGGTGGATACTGACCGCCTGATCGGTCAGGTGGAGGCCCCGATTTACTCGGTTGCCGAGTTGGCGCGTCATGCCAATCAGAAAACTCCTAATGAGTTTGGCCGGACCCTGCGGCATTTTCACGCACAGTTGCAGGGGGGCGAAAGAACTTTCAAAGATTTGCTCCGCGACCTTGCCCGGCTGATAAACTGCGCGCACCTCTATGCCATGGGGGATGAGTTTTATTTCAACGGCCGTTTTCCCGGGGGCTGTGGCTACAACGGGGGGATCATCCTGCATCGCAGCAGCTATGGCATTCACACATGAAACCCATTTTCCAATTGATTGCCCGTGATCTAAACCAGGACGCGGAATCCTGGCACTGGATGGGCGTCATCCACTTCACCGGCCAGCTGGCCATGGCCGAGGATCAGCCCCATACGGTTAGTGACGAGCAAATTAAGGAAATATTCCAGTTCCTGGCCGGTTATGACCTCCACGTGCGCTCTGCCGGCAATGGCGGAGCCGGGCAACGCTATGCCCATGAACCTTTCATCCAATGGTTCCCCAACCACATCATCATCACCCAATCCGGTGGCTTGGACATTTGAAAGTTGGACCAAAGTGGCCCGGCGCGTTTGCGCCGGGCCTTTTTTATTGAAACACCCAATTATTATGATCGACCAAATCGAAATCGGCCCCGTCCCCGGCAATGAAGCATGCGCCCAGGCCGGTCGCGAAGGCTATGAAGCGCGTGCCCGCCAGGAATGCGCCGCGTTCATCAACCAGATCCGCCGCGTCGTCGGCCCGGAACCGCCCGGCGCGCGCCTTGTCGCCAAATCTTTCCCCCATGACTTCGGCAGCTACTTTGAAGTCTGCTGCCGCTATGAAGACAGCCATGAGACCGCCAGCACCTATGCCTGGTCTCTGGATGGCAATAAACAACTGCAAGACTGGGACGCGGAGGCCCGCCGGGAACTCGGCCTGCCCGCGCTTGCTGTCCAGCCCGTGGAAGGCGATTACGAGGTTTGCCACGACGTCACCACCTGAAAACGGTGCTAATGCGCTCGGTCGTGGAACATCGGCAACGGGCGTTCCACATGGAACAGAATGTCGGACGTGAAACAATTGCAGGCCTCCCCCCCGGCGTTTTGCCAGCAAAACCCAATTAAGAACCCATGAGTGACTATCTGAAAATCCCCCTGGCGATTCGGCTCGAAGCCTTCCGTCGGAATGGCAAAAAGCAGCTCGGTGGCGGCTGGCAGGATGAAAACCAACGCTGGCATGGGGTTCCCCAGACCATGCGTCAATCCGATGCCTGCTGGGGTGGCGCGGTGTTTTCCCTGGGTGGCTTCCAATGCCACTGGTGCGAAAACCTCTCCGGCTATTTCCGGGAAACCGGCGAGGCCCACAAGCTCATCTCCCTGCGTCACACCGGCTGGTATGTGGACCATAATCAGGATGAAATCACGAAGGGCATGGTCCTGCAACTGCCGGCGCGCCATGGTCAAACCCTGTTCCTGGCCGCCTGCACTGACCCTTGGAATTCCAATGCCGGCGTGGTTGAACAATACCTGTACCGCGATAAAGCTACCGCCGCCCGCGTGGCCGATAAATTAGCGGAACGCTATGCCGAGGACAGCCGCGAGCACGACCTTAAATTTCAAGCCGAACAGCAGATCGAGGAGCTGCAGGCAGCCATCCATGCCAATCGCGCCCGCATCCGGGAACTGGTCGCCGGTATCCGCCGGTCCGTCCTGGACACCATCGTCTGCACCGAAATGCGCGCCACGATCCGCCGCCTGCGTTCTGAATGCGCCGCCCATCGCCGTCGCATCGCCAAAATCGAGGACCAACCCTGGATCCTCCTCAATCACTGATCACCAAAACCCTTTCCTTTTTATGCCAAGATTCCAAGTCATCCCGTCGGCTGCCCCCGCCAAAATCATCCCGCTTCCCGCCGCCCCCCGCCCAGAGCCCAATGCCGAGAGCCTAAAGCCTCTTTTGGTCATCGGCAGTCGCGTCCACTGCACCCTCCACGGCGGCGCGGACGGCATCGTTTTTAGAATCCATGGCGAACAGCGCCCCGAAACCGTTTCCACGCTGGGCCGGGGCGTCGTCGTCACCGGCGGCAACGCCTCCTTCGACATTGTGTTCACCGGCCACAACCCCCATGTGTCCAATCGTCTGCCCGAGGCCCTTGTCCGCAGCAGCAGCCAGTGGCGCATCCTGTCTAGCGTGGCCGATGCCGCTGAAATCCGCACTGCATTGGCCGCTGCCGAAGCCCAACGCTTGGAAAATGAGCGTGAGGCCGCACGCCAGGCCGAGGCCCGAAAAGAGCGCCGTGAATCCCTGGCCAAGGAATACGCCTGGCTGAAACGCCACGACCAAACCAAAGGCAAGCGCATCTCATCCCATGCCTTGGGTTCACAGAACCTCAAGGCCGAACTCACCCGCGCCTTCCCCGGCGTGAAATTCTCCGTCAAATCGGATTCCTTCTCCGGCGGTGATTCCATTGACGTCTCGTGGGAATTCGGCCCCACCCTCAAGGACGTCTGCCGCATCAGCGACAAGTATCAGGAAGGCCATTTCGATGGCATGCAGGACATCTACGAGTCGAATGACGACAATGTCTGGCCTGGCCTCTTCGGCGGTGCCAAGTACGTGCACGAACACCGCTCGTTCGGCGACACATTTTACGAAACCCTCGGCCGCGCGCTCTGTGAATTGCAGGGCGTCGTCTATAACGGGCACTACACTGCCAACCTATTGGGCGAGAACGATCCGCACCACCTCGACCACTACGTCGGCCAACTCCTCGCCCTGACCACCTTCCCGCCCGGCTTCAAATTCAAGGGCGTCGAACACACCGGCCGCGAATGGACCGCCTTCGCCCATGCCATGCACACCAAACACGGCGACGGCTGGGCCGGACCAAACCGCACAAAATTGGATCCCGCCGAACAAGCCATGCTTGCCGCCTTCGAAGCTCAACCCTCCGAGCACTGGGTCCGGATAGTCTTCGAGCAGCCGGCCGCTACAACTTTAGACATTAGACCTGGGACTTTAGACTCCGTGGCCACCATCACCCCATCCAAACATACCAAACTCGGTCATGCCATCTGGGTCGTGCAACTCGTCCAGCGCGTGGACCGCCCCGACTATCTGCGGGCGCGGGAGCTGGCGCACCAACACAATGGCTACTATTCCAACTACAAAGGCAATGGCGCCATCCCTGGCTTTATCTTCAAAGTCGAAGCCCAAGCCATCGCTTTCCTGAATGAGGTTACCACCCTGCTCGGTGGCACCACCCCTGCCGCCCGACCCGAGACCCCCGATCCCAATAGCAAAGCGGCCCAATGGCAGCGTTTGGAGGACCCCTGCAACGGCTTCAACCCACCGCCACCCGTCATCATCAATCGCCTTACGGAGAAATTCGCCCAGACTCATCGCAACTTTCAAGCCGCTTTGCACCGCATCGCCGCCGTGGCCGGCATGGAAGTGCTGGCCGTCTACGCTCTGTGGCGCGAATACGAACTTGCCAGCCGTTCCAGCGACCAATCCGCCATCCTCAGTGAATTCGCCGACTGGTACGCCCCCAAGCTCGGTGGCGATCGCGCTGCCTTGCGGGATGCTGCCTGCCCGCCCGTCGCCAACCTGGACACCGAAATTTCCCATGGTGTCCAATTTGATTCCCATAGCCCCATGCGGGTGGCACCAGAAAACGACCACCCCCAGGCGCTGGAGGGTATCCCTCCTGAGCCAGGCGCCCCATCGGTCCCCATCATAACCCCGGCCGCGCATGCCCAGGTCCCGAGTTGGCGCCGCCGCACCCTGGCCAAAAGCTAATTATGCCCACCCAGACCACCCATCCAAAACCCGTCCTGAAACCGGGCCTCATATATTATAGCGACAGCGGGCGCACCATCTGCCTGAAATGCGCCGGCACGTCCGCTCGATATTCCGGGCATGACGTCAGCGGCCAGAAAGTCGAGCCCGCCCCGTGGGAGGACACCCTCCAGTTCGTCAAGGAATTGGGCAAGCCATTAAGTTGTGAGGCCGGCTGCCTCATCTACGACCCCGCCGGACCCAGCGAGGAGTTTAAGAATAGCTGGGCCCATTACGAGGCCAGCCGCCCGCCCAGCCTGAGCGAATGCACCGCAATGTTCGTCGAACTGAAACCCATGCTCGACTACTACCACGAACGCGAAGGCTGCCCTGAATCTTTACGCCAATACCGCGACATCATGAAACGCCTCGACAACCATATCCGCCGGGGCGGCCACTAATTAATTGTGTCGCAAATCCCTAATAGGTATGAATCCCCGAATTTTTTTGGGCTATGTGCGTGTGTCCACCAATCGTCAGGACCTCTCCACCGAGGCCCAGACCGATGCCGTTCAGCGCGCCGCCGACTATCATGCCGGCGGCGTGGCTGTGTTTGAACTCTTCGCCGAATGCGACACCTCCGGCACCACCGAGTTTGCCGGCCGCGAACAGGGAGCCGCCCTGTTGCAGCGCACGCGCGAGGCTCTGGCCGAAGGCCTGAACGTCACCATCATTGTCCCCAAGCTCGACCGCCTCGGCCGCGACACCGACGACGTGCGGCGAACTGTGCAACTCATCGAGTCGCTGGGCGACTCATTAGGGGCCGGCCGACCTTCGGCCACGCGCATCATCTTCCTGGACCTGAATGTCGACAGCCGCACCGCCATCGGCCGCCTCATCATCACCGTCGTGGCCGCTTGCGCTGAAATGGAACTGGCCCGCATCCGCGAGCGCATCAACGACGCCCTCGGCACCAAATTTGAGAAGCGTGAAGTCTGCGGCGAAGTGCCCTTTGGCTGGGATGCGGTTATCGCCCCGGCCGGGCAGACCACCAAGGGGGGCAACCCCATCCGCGTGCTCGTGGACAACCCCGAGGAACAGAAATGGATCCTCCACATGGCCGGCCTGCGCCAGCAAGGCCTGACCTTTCAGGAAATTGCCCGGGACCTCAAAGCCCGTGGCATCCCCACCAAAAAGGGCGGGGAATGGAAGGCCGCCCGGGTTGAGAAAATTTTGCATAACAAAACCGTGCAACACTGGCTCCAACAGCAACTCCCTTATGAATCCCAATCTCCAAGACCTCATTGACCGTTGTTCCGGCAAATATGTCCCCCGCTCCGCGCTCGACCTGGTCGGCAACGACACCACCCCGCAAGGCGCGGGCGCCCGGGCTGCCGCCCTGCACCTCGAACGCGTGGTCCAGCAGGCCAAAGCGGCCAACAATGCCGCCATCAAGATTCTGATGAATGGCGCCCCAGGCATCGGCAAAACCGCACTGGCGCTTTATCTCCAAAGCCTGCTGGGTTGCAATCAATGGAGCACCCTCAAGCGTAATGGCACCCAGGTCAAAATTGATTCGTTGGAGGAAATTGAGCGCTCCCTGCGTTACCGCAGCCTCTTCGGGGAGTACCGGATGCTGCACATTGACGAGGCCGATGAAATCCCCCGGGTTGCCCAAGTGCGTTTTCTGTCCATTCTGGATGATCTGCCGGATGGCATCGCCGTGGTTTGCACCAGCAATTGCAAGATCAGCGATTTTGAGGCGCGGTTTCAAAGCCGTTTTCAAGTCTTCGACATCATCCCGCCCAGTGCCGCGGAGATTGAGGCCTTGCTGGCCGATTATGTGGATGGGCAGAGCGCCCGCCAGATTGCCACCTTTGCTTGTGGTAATGTCCGTTCCGCCCTGCTGGATGCCAAGGGATTGCGCCAGAATACCCAACCGGTGCTGGTTTGAGGCTTGAAGATTTTTATGGACATGACCCCCTACCAAGAACCGTTACCCACCGAAATCGAACAAATCAGGGATGAGGCCCGGGCCGACTGCGGTCTGCCCCCGGCGAAACGCAAGCCCGGCAGAGGCCTGGCCGACATGCGGGCGCGCATCGAGTATCACACCGCCTTGCTCGCCAAATTCCGGAAGCAACCGCCTTCCGTGGCTCGTCTGGCAGGCATCCGCGAAAGCAAGCGTCAGCTCGCTGAGGCTCATGAACGCCTGGCTGAATACCAACTCCAGGCAGATGGCCTGAATTAATCACTTCCCTCATCCCTTTTATCTGCCCCCGTTCCCTCCTCGTGAGGTGACGGGCATCGGCTTTTACCTTTGTCTCCGTCGTGTGCCCATTGGGCGCTGATTAAAAACCCTCAACCTGACTGGCATCCTAATAAGCCGGATGGCATGGCCGGGCAATGTCAGGACGGCGGAGACCTCATTTTGTCAACCCTCCCTCAATTATGCGCATTAATCCCATCGCTCCCACCAAGCAACCCACTACCCCTGCCCTTGAGCCCGCCCCCGCACCGGGCAATGCCGGACTCAAGCGCGTTAGTTTCGGCGGTTTGAAAAAGGCCGCTGACAGCAAAACCAAAACCGTCTATCCAGTTTATCCGGATGACGAGCGAGGCACCGCCGCGAGCATCGCCGCTCGAATAGTCGAGCGCACCGAGCAATTGGAGGCGCTGGAAGGGGCCTTGAAAACCGACAAGGCCGAGCTCAAGTTCATGGTTTGTCCTCACTACTTCGCCATCAACCGGGATAAACTGGAGGTCCCCAGCAGCATCGCCATCCCGTACCCCGCCGATGCGGCCAGTGGGCGGAGCGCCGGTGAAGTGCTCGTTACCTTTCAAAATCGTTACTCCATGTTGCCGGACGAAAGCGCCTTGCTGCCAGTGCTCGGTTCCCGCGTCGACGAATTCTTCACGCAGGATTTTGAACTGAAAATCAAGGGCGACAAACTGCCGCAATCCGGCGTCCAGGAGTTGCTGGCGGAACTGGAAACAATCTTTAATAAATACAACTGCGCCGATGCCCTGGAAGTCAAGGAAGGCATCAAACCCAAATCGGATTTTCATCTGGCCCGGCATTCCAAACTCACGCCCGAGATCAACCTCGCGCTGGAACAGGTCTGCCCCATCATTCCCCAAATCAAAACCAAGGGCCGGCGGTAAACCAACGCAAGTAAAACATTTATGAAAGACTACCTGCTCAAACTGCTCGCACGTTGTTCCGATGAAAATTTCGGCCAGGAGGCCGTTGAATACGCCATCCTCCAGGGTCACGTTCAACTCAGCTGGGATTTGGAAACTGATCTGCGTCTGATCATGGGCCAACCCGGCCAGCCAGAGACCGGCTGCTACGATAAACTCTGCGCCAAATATCGCACCGTCACCCGCCAGCACACCGAAACGCTGGTTGGCCTCTACGAATCTTCCGGCCTCATGGCCGCTATCTTGGGCGTGCCCACCCTGCCCGCAAGCAACCCGGCACCGGTCATGCGCCATGATTAAACCACCTGGCTACCCTGCCCGCCCGGTCAATGGGGGTACGTTGCCCCAAGCACTTACCAAGTCCGGTGAATGGACCTTGGAAGGCAAATACAATGGCTGGCGCGCGTGGGTGCATCTGCCCACCCGGGCCATGTTCAACCGCCATAATCAGCCCCTGAGCATCACAACGGAATTTACCACCGCACTGGACCGGCTCGCCGGACTGCCGTTTGAATGGCTGGATGTCGAGGCCCTCGACCGCCGGCATCAAATCGGGCGCGGGACTTTGATCCTGCTGGATGCCCTGCCGGCCGGAAATACGTTTCAAGATCGAAAATATTTTATCCAGATCGCCGCCGCCTTGCGAGAAAATCCCATACCCATCCACCGGGAGTTGCATCAACCGCTTGCCAACCACTCCGTCTATTTGCCCATGACGTGGCGGTATGAGGCCGGCCCGCAACTGTGGCAAATCCTGCAAGCCAGCAATCGAGCTTTGGGTTGTGAATTCTGGGAAGGGGTGGTCGCCAAGCGCAACGACTCCCCCTACCCGCTTCAACGCCGCTCGCCGGACCAGGAATTCCCCTTCTGGATGAAACATCGCTGGGCGTTTTAAACTTATAAACCTCGAATCCATATTTAGCAATCCCCATGCAAAATCCATTCCCCAGCCGAGGTTCGGCCCCCGGCCGTGGTACGGCCATCAATCCCGCCATCTACCAGCAAATGCTGGAATCCGCCCCCAACGCCAGCGCCAAGGGGCAGGCCCAATACTTCACCCCGCTGGACTGGGCCCGGGTGCTGGCGCTGCCCCTGCCGCGCTACCGGCCGGTGATCGTGGACCTCAACTGCGGCAACGGCCAGCTCCTGCAGGGCGCCGCCTCCCACACCGCACACCTGCTCGGCTGCGACATCGATCCCGGCCGCCCCGAGCCACGTGCCCCGGGCCTCGCGCCGAATTTCGTCCCCGCTGACATTACGAAATTCTCCGCCCTGCTTCGCGAAGTTCAATTCCAGGCCGACCTGTTCGTCCTGAATCCCCCCTGGGATCTCCACTGGCCGCGCGCACGCCTCGCCGAATTAGCCGACAGTGCCTGCTCCGCCGTCGCCGATGCCTACGCCAATCAGGACGACCACCGCCAATCCAAAAAGTTCCTCCCCCAAGATAGCCCAGCCGGGGGTCCCGGCACCATCGATTCCACCATCGCCACCCTCTGTCTGGCGCTCGACCTCTGCACCGCCTACGGCGAGGGCTATCTGATTGCGAATGAAGCCACCCTGCAACGCCTCATCTTTGCGCCCAATGCCCCGCACGGCGACCTCCAGCGCCACGTCTGGGCCCACCTGATCATCCCCGGAAATATTTGCAGCCCGGAGCCCAAAGCCCCAAGCCCCGAGCCTGCCTTCCAAACCGGCGTCATCTACTTCGCCCGGTCGCCGCAATCCGGCTCCCCCGTCGAGTTCTTAATCGAGGCCAGTGCGGCTCGCACGGCCCTCGCGCAGGCCACCCAGTTATGCGAAGGCCTCCGGCGAGACCGCCTGCGCCTCCGGCGGGGTGCCGAGGTTGCCAAGGACCGCGGGTATGCCGAGGACACCCGCATCGCCTGGGCCGCCGCCAAGGAGGAATGGGAGCGCGTCACCGCCACCGCCGCCAAGCCCATCTGGAACATCTACATGGATGGCCCGGTCATCCGCACCAACCTGTCCCTGTTCGACGAACACAGCGGCCGGATCCCCAAGGGTGAAGTGCAGCGCCTGTTCGCCCTGAACGACAAAACCCCCATGTCCCTCGTCGTGCAAAAAGCGCACCGCGAGGAGTTGATGCGCGCGGCCGGCTTGCTGCCCCATGCCTTGGGCCTCGCGCCTCAAGCCCCGCCTTGGCGCGTCGCCCCGGCGGTGGTGGATGCCGTCCGGCTGGCCATCCGCGAATACGAGGCCATGCGCGCCCCGCTCAAGCCGCTCAATGCCATCCAGCGCCTCGGCTACCTCGACGAACATGAGACCATCGAATGCTGCCAGGACCTCGCGCCAGCCTTCCAGAAAGGCCGGTCCTACAAGCTCCGCACCCTGACAATTAGCGTCCGCCGCGACGGCACGAAAATGAACCTGTCCGGCGGCCTCGACCAAGTCCAATGGGCCGGCAGCGAACTGGCCATCTATGTGACCGCTGGCGAGAAGGAATACCTGTTCATGGAAGGTCGCAACCGCGACAAATCCGTGTTCCTCTCCCTCAACCCCGACAGCGATGACGAGGCCGACCGCATCACCATTGACTTCACCCTGCACCAATTGGTCAGCCATTTCATCATCCCCGAAGTCCCCGACGTGGCCACCCAAAACCCCTCGCTCTATCAGCGCCTGATCGCCGATCTCCACCAAATTGAACAACTCGTCGCCTGAAATTATGCTTATCCCCCCCTCTGCGACCTCTGCGCCTCTGCGCGAGTTCCGCTTTAAACAGTTCCAGATCGAAGACTACGCCCGGGCCGCCATGCATGATGGCGTCATCCTCGGGCACGACACCGGCGGCGGCAAAGGCCTCGCCCTGTACGTCTGGCCCGCCCTCAAAACCGGGTTCGAGCGTCCTTCCCCCGTCACTCATCACCCCTCACCCGTCACCGGCTTGCAGCCGCTCGCCCCGGTCCTCCTCACCGTCCCCGGCGACCTCCACAAGCAAGTCATCGATGAAGGGCAGGAAAAGTTCAAAGCCAAGACGGTCGTGCTGGACAGCCAGGACACCTTCATGGCCCTGTCCACCGTCAACCCCGTCAACGGCCAGCGCGAACTGCCCCCCGGCTATTACATCACCAGCTACACCCAGCTCGGCAGCAATGGCGTGGCCGACTTCCCGGCTTTAAACCTTGCTTCCCCGCCTAACGCCCAGAGCCCCGAGCCTCGCGCCTCTCTTATGGCCCGGCTCGGCCTGAGTCCCCGGCACATCGAGGAATACTTTGACCAGCGCGCCCGCCATTGCAAGCGCCACTACCAGCGCCTGAATGAGTTTGCCGTCTGCGGACCCGATGCCACTGCCATTCAACTGCGCCAAGCCTGGCAAACCGCCCGGCGCGCCTGCGAGGGCAATGTGCAGACCGAGTGCGATGCCGCCTACGAAGTGCTCAAGCATTACCACGCCGCCGCCGCCTTTACTGGCCTGCCCCTCGAATCCGTCGCTTTCATCCGCGACCAAATGCTCCGCTACTGGTGGTCTGAGTACCAGCAGGGCGTCGGCCATATCAAAACTGTAGCGGCGGTCTATGACCGCCGTGACGAGCCCGCTGGCGAGCACGTTTCCCGCCCAGAGCCTCGCGCCCCGGCCTGGACGGCGAGTCCCCTCGCGCCTCTTAAAATCAAATGCGTCTATTCCCCCACGCTCGCCGATCTCTGCCAGGACTCGTTCGCGGCCGTCGCCGTGGATGAAGGCGTCCGCATGAAGGGCGATGACACCCTCATCGGCCAGGGCGTCCGCCAGATGAACCCCCGCTTCCGGCTGGTGCTCACCGCCACCCCCATCAAAAACCGCGTGCCGGACATCTTCTGGCTTGCCCACTGGGTCTGTGGCGGCCATGCCGAGGCCTGCGCCCGGTTCCCCTACGCCGGCAAATCGGCGGCCAAGGAACAATTCTCCGGCGAATACATGATCACCGAGCGCAACCTCTCCGCCGAGGACCGCTCCGAGACCAAGCGGCGCTATGTGAAGTTCACCCCCCAGGTCTGCAACGTCCACCGCCTTTGGAAAGTGCTCGCCCCCGTCGTCCTGCGCCGGCGCAAGAAGGACTTTGGCGAGGACATCGTCCCCAAGCACCGCCACATCGTCCGCGTCCCCATGGGCACCCATCAAGCCAGCGTCTACCGCCATCACCTGGAAGGCGAGTATGTGGATTATCAGAGCCGTCCCTGCATCGGCCCCCAGCTCCAGGCCCTGCGCATCGCCGCCGCCAATCCCGCCAGCAGCATGTTGGAGGCGCATTTCAGCCAGGCCAATGTCGGCACCGAACCCCGGTCCGGCCACAGCTACATCCCCAAATTGCATGCCGCCCTCAAAATCATCCAGCAAGTGCTGGCCCGGGGCGAGCAAGTCGTCATCTTTAGCGCCTTTCAAGACTCGCTGGATTGCCTCAGCGCGCGCCTGAATCAAGCCGGGGTCCGCCATACCGTCGCCGACGGCCGTATGACCCAGAAGAAACGCGGCGCCGCCATCAAGGAATTCAAGCGGGGGAATCCCCGCGCTCGCCGGGAGAGTCTTCTTCCCCGCCCAGAGCCCAGAGCCCAGAGCCCAGAGCCTGACTTCACTCCCGTCTTATTGGCCGGCGTGGAAAGCGTCGCCGAAGGTCACAGCCTGCAGCTTTGCAACAACGTCATCCTGCTGTGCTACTCCTGGGCCTACGACAAATTCGAGCAGGCCATCAACCGCGCGCACCGGCTCAACTCCCCGTGGCCGGTGAACGTGTTCCCCATCATCTGCGACCACACCATCGACCGCCGGTTGGAAGCCCTGATCGGCGAGAAAGGCGACGCGGCCGAACTCGTCCTCGATGGCCACCTGCTCGGCGAACATGCCAGCGAAGTCAACCTCGCCGAGCTGCTGGACACCGCCCGCAAAGAATTCGCCGCCAGTGGGAACACCATCCCCACCGTGGATGAAGCCGAACTGGAACAGCAATGGCCCGCCCTGCGCGCCGAACTCGCCGCCACCGTCAAAGCCTGGCACAGCCCTTGTGCCCCCGGAGTGCGGCCGTCTCGGCCGCCCTGCGAGACGCCAGTCGAGCCCGTTTCCCCATTAACCACCAACCAACCCCTAACCATCCCCGATATGCGCAACAACCATCCCCCTTACAATGCCAATGCAAATAGCCCCGTGCGGGTAGCACCGCGCCCCGCGCCTGAATGGCGCCGCCGCTGTTCGTCCGGCCGCCCGGTCATTGTTCCCCCCGCCACCCAAGCCGAGCCAATGGTGACTACCGTCCCCCGCTGGCGCTTGAACTTCAAATAAGTGAAAAGTCACCGGTGATAAGTGGCGGCCAAAACTCATTCTCCGCTCGTCACTTGTCACCCGTCACCCACCACCATGACTATGAACTCCCTCGACGACCTGTTTACCATCACCTGCGGCAAGTGCCAAAAAGCGAGCCCGGTGACCTTGTGGGGCCATACGGTCACCGGGCCGCTGCCGGCGACTAATTTCTTTGATCCTAGTCAAAGTTAAAGAAATGGTTGCACAGCGTGTTTAATTATCAAAATTCGCGGGGCATTCCTCAACTGGAATGCCCCGCGAAATGAAACACCAAACCCTAAAATGATTTGCAGAATTACCCCGGGTTATGGGTAGATCATTCTCAAGTACACCGTGGGATTCGTCGAGTTGATCGGGATGCTGACGTTGGTGACGGTGGTCGATCCCGGCCAGGTGGACCAGTTTGTACCCAGACCTGCGCTCAAGGAGTTGGTTTGCACCTGCAAACGCCAGCCCAGGCGATCGGGCGGCCAGCTCAACTGAAGATTGCCGCCAGTGACCACACTCTTAAGACTGAAGGTGTTGGTGTTGATCGACAACTGCGTCAGATTGACCGTGTAGAGATTGGTTGTCACCCCATCTTGGGCGGTGACCAACACTTTGAGCACATTGGTGGAACCGGCCCCGAGACCGGTCAGAGCCGCGCTGGGAACGCCCGAGGCCAGCACGCCGAGGAAAGTGCCGTTCAAGAAGATCGCATTGGAGGCGGTCAGATCGGCATTGGTTACCGTCAGCGTAGGCGTGGTGCCGGCGGCGTTCGTGGCTGCATACACCAGCACGTTGGTCGCAAATAGCGGGGTCAGATTATCCGCCGGATTAAGGGCCAGCGAAGTCAGGTAGGCGTTGGTGCCCAAAGGCGCGACGGACGCCACCGTAATACTGCCGTTCACCGCTAGATTGTTCGCCCAGGTCACATATTGTCCCACCGTTCCGCGCACCACCTTGTTGATGGTCAGCGCGGCTCCGCCCGTAACGGCTTTGTTAAACAGGTTAAAGGTGTCACCCACAACCAGTGCCGGGCCGTTGTTGGTCACCGTCACACTGCCGTTGCCGGTGTTGTTCAACGCCCCCCCCACATTAACCAAATCATTGCGCTGCCCGAGCGACTTGTTGACGGCGATCCAAGCATTGCCACCCAGGTTGAGGTCGCCGTTAATCACCAGGGAGCTGGTGTTGGTGCCGATGGCCCCGCTGGGCGAGAGGGCACCGGCCGCTTGAATCGAAACGGGACCGTTGATGGTTCCGCTGCCGCCAAGTTGGCCACTGTTGACATTGGCGGTGATGGACGGGCTGAGGGTCAGCGAGCCATTGACCAGGAGGGTGCCGCCCGCAACTGTGCAGCCATACAACTGGCTGGCCCCCCCGGCATTGATGGAGCCATTGGGATCGATCACCAGCATGCCAGAGTTAACCGTCACATTTCTCGTGATATCGGCCGGCCCGGCGATCGTCCACGTGCCGGCGCCGTCTTTCTCCAACATCAAATAATTCAAACCAGCGGAATTCACCAAGGAGGAGCTGGAGTCGATAATGTTGGTGATGACACCGCTCCCCGCTCCCTGAAGTTGCAGGGTCCGGCCATAAGTGGTGTTGCCGATGGCATTGTTAAATGTCGAAAGGATCAACTGGCCGCTGGAGGCGGCAATTGGCCAGTAATTGTTGCCGTAGACGCCATTCACCTGGCCGTAAATAGTATTCGTACCACTCAGATTTTCGAGGTTTTGGACACCCAGCGCCCCGGACACCAATACCATGGGAGCTGGAATATTTATATTGCCGGCCAATTGCAATTTGCCACCAACCACCTGAGCCCCGACGCCAAGGGCATTTGAATTTGTTACTAGTAAAATGCCGGAATTAACGCTGACTGAGGCAGGCATGGAATAGGCAATCGAAGGATAATAAAAGGTGTTGCCGCCGGAAAAGTCGTTGGACGCACCCAGGGTGAGCGTGCCTGTGCCGATTTGATTTATCCAGCCGGTTCCGCTGATCGTGTTGGTGAGCGACACATTGTTCGTATGGTTAATTGCGAGACAGCCGTTGTCGGTCAAAACCGAATTGGCTGGTATCGGGGCGAACCAGCCATTATTGCCACCGCCTGCGCCAATCCCCAATTGCAATATGCCGGTATTGATCACCGTGCCGCCCGTGTAGGTGTTGTTGTTCGCCAGGGTAAACGTGCCCGTGCCGAGTTTGGTCAGGGTGCCCGGACCAGAAATGACGCCACTGAGAGTGCCGGCGGCACCGCCACCGATGCTGGCACCAGTGTAACTGGCATTGGTAACCAGATTAATCCCGCCGGAAAAAGTTGCCGACGTGCCGGTGCCATTGGCCTGCAATGCGCCGTTGCCGTCACCATCGCCATTCAAGGCGAGCGATTTGAAAACCGTTCCCGTGAGTCCACCGCCCACCGCCAAACTAACCCCGGCGTTGGTGACAACAACCAGGCTGTTGTTAGTGCCCAGCGCATTGGCATTGTTCAGTTGCAACTGTCCACTATTGATATAGGTGTTGTTGGTATAGCCGGTGTTGTTACCAGAAATTACCAGCTGGCTGGGGCCAGTTTTGGTGAGCTGGCCGCTGCCAGAAATCAAACCTCCCAGGTAGAGATAACCCGAACCCTCTTGATCGATGGTCGCACCATTCGTGGCGATCGCCACCGACCGATTGAAGACTGAACCGTTGGCATTAGGACCAGTGTATTGCAAAGTGCCGCCATTGAAGACGAGCGTGCTGCCCGCCCCCAGCGGTGAAGCCGTGCCATTTGCGGCCACGGCAGCCACGCTAATGACGCCGCCGTTTAAATTCACCGGTCCGGTGAAAGTGTTTGCCGTTTCAATGGTCAAAGTCCCAGAGTTGGTCTTGGTCAAGCTCGTGCCCGGCCCGTCAATATAACCGCTGCCGGTGAAATCGTAATTGTTTGTGGAATTGACCACCACGACCGAACCCGGTTGCGGTATCAGGTCGCCGGCAAGGTTTACCGTCGGATTGGCGGAGGTATTGTCAAAGGTCACGATGTCGCTCTGGGCAAAATAAGTGACGGTGGTTAACGCGGAGTTGGTCCAATCTAAATTCGCTGTATTATTCGCATCCCATACATTGGCGGAGCCGTCCCCCAGCCAGACAATGCCCTGGGCCGCCTGGCCGCCAACCACCAATTGCAACTGGTTGCCGTTGGTCTGCAAGGTATATGTCTGACGTCCGCTGACACCCGTGATTTGCACGTCGCCCAAAGAGCCGCTGAGCGATCCGTATGTTGCCAGCACATATGTGCCGTTCAGGGGGGTGCCGGTTATAAACAGTTTGGCCGCGTTTCCACTGCTGCCCACATTCAGGTTTCCAGACACCACCAGGAGTGCATTGGTGCCGCCGCCCGGTGTGGTGGTTGACGCCAGATTATACAGGAGGGTATAGGCGCCGGCGTTGATGATGTTTCCATTGTTCGTAATGGTGCCGGCGCTTGTCGCCGAGCCAGGATTCAAAACAGCCCCGGCTTGCAAGGTCACGTTGCCATTCAGAGTCAGATTTCCGGAATTGGTGGCCCCGCTGCCAAGGGTGTAATTGCCGGTGACGGTGCCCAAGCCATTGAGGTTTTGGCCGCTCGTAAGGGCAAGGGATCCTGCGGTAACATTAAAAATTGCATTCGAGGCAACCGTTATGATGGAACCGCCAACCATGGTGCCCCCGCTCGGAAGCGCCAGCGTGCCCGTATTCACAAGGGTTTCACCGGTGTGTGTGTCGCTGCCCGAGAGAATGAGAGTGCCGGAACTGTTCTGTGCAAGGTTGCCAGAGCCGTTGATGGAGTTGGTGAATGTCGATACGCCGCCAAAGATGAACGAGAGGGTGCCCGGTGAATTCACGGTGATGCCAGTGGCCCCCCCCAAGGGCACAACTGCTCCGCCGGTGCCAAGTTGCAAAGTGCCACCACTGACCGTGGTGGTCATGCCCGGATAGAAATTGTCCCGCTTGTCTGTGCCAACGAACACTTGGGTGCCGGGTCCGCCAAATGCCAGGTTACCGCCCGTAAGTGTGGAAGCATTCGTAACAGCCGTGTTGTTAGCGACGTTGACGGTAAGCGTTCCGCCGCCGCCGCTGGAGTCAGTATTCGTGCCGCCGTTGCCCGTGAGACCACCGATGGTTTCCACCTGGCCGGCGAGATCAAACGTTCCGCCGTTCATCGTAACCACCACGGAATTAAAAATCTGATCGCCACCGGTGCCGCCTAGTTGCAACGCGCCACCATTGAGGATGACGCCACCGCCGTTGGCATGAACGCTGCCTGTGCTGTTCTTGGCCAACACCACTGTGCCGTTGCTAATATTGAGTAACCCATAACTGTTGTCGCCGGTCCCTGAGAGGGTCAACGTGCCGGTGCCAACTTTTACCAAAGTACCACCGCTGGCAATTCCCAGCAGGCGGCCGGAATAAGTCGTGTCAGCATTATTAGCTCCTGCCGTCAGGGTAATGGGAACCCCGGGACTGGCATTATTGGTCAATACCATGTAACCATTGCCCGCCAGGCCACCCGCATAAAAAATATTCGTATTAAGCCCTTTGTCAAAATACACGGTGCCACCCGTGTTGGGCGTAAGCGTGCTATACTGGACAGCAAATTGATTAGATAGGGTCAGGGAACCATAGCCCAGAATTGTCGGCCCGGTGTAAGTATTGGCGGCGCCAAAATACACAGGTCCGGCGGTATAGGTGCTGGAAGCGGCAATTTTGGCCATCTGAAGCCCCGACCCCGGCGTGATTTCGCCAATGGGACAAAGGAGTGTCCACCGATAACCACTATAGGTGCCGAATGTTGCCGGGGTGCTTGCCGAATCGAGGAGAATTTTGCGCGAAGCCGGGATGGCCATGAATCCGGTTCCTCCTT
This sequence comes from uncultured Verrucomicrobia subdivision 3 bacterium, assembly GCA_903895255.1. Taxonomy (GTDB): domain Bacteria; phylum Verrucomicrobiota; class Verrucomicrobiia; order Limisphaerales; family UBA11358; genus UBA11358. The sequence continues at coordinate 33,710 of CAITTG010000055.1, read as the reverse complement.
GGGCTTGACTTGACCGAGAGGTCAATGTGCCTCCGTCATGTATAATCACGGCGTTGGTAGCATTACCAAATTGATAATCGCCATCCAGTTCCACAACGGCACCGCTGGCAATCTCCGTGTTGCCGTTGAGATAATTTGACTGGGTATTGTAGCGGAATTCAAGCAGTGGCGCGGCATTGTTGTTTTGGTAAACAATGCCCTGGTTGCCTGACAACCTGAAATAAAGCCACCCATTGCCGTTTATAACGGGCACCCCACTGGAAACCGCGGCCTTAAGCTGGTTGCTCCCGTTGGCGCTAACACCCAAATTGCCACCAGCCAGGTTCAAGGTGCCAAAAACATAAGGAAATGCCCCGTTGGCAGCGATGTTTTCTGGCGAATTGGTGCAATATGTTGTGGCTGAATTCATGTTGACCACCGCGTCAATGCCATTGGGAATGCCGGTCGGACTCCAGTTGGCCGCACTGCCCCAATTGTAGTTGGCGGTGGTTTGAATGTAAGTGCTCGCAGTTTGGGCCTGAAGCAGGACATTGGCAGACAGCAGAACGCCCGTTGCCAGCAACCCGGCTTTAATTCGATGGATGAGTGGGGTGTTGTTCATGGTTGATTCGTTGGATAATTTGATTGAAATAGATGGTTTTACATTACTGCTGGCCGGCCAGACCAAGCCATTATGCTGGTTTTGAAAGCTTTTGTGGTGAACATGCGGACTACCTTAATTGGCAAAAGCCGGGAAGTATATACCCCTATCGAGCGATGCCATTCACCTGCGCTGCGTGCCCGGGCATAGCTCGTTAGGGGCATCGCCATCGGCCTAGACACCCTGATAGGATGGCGCAAATAACCACCGGTAACGGCAATTGGGCTTTATGGTGCTTTTGGTTTAGGCACAACCACCGGTTGACACCGTTGCGATGGTTAATGTCATGAAATAAAGCTTCGTGGCGGCGTGGTTTCCGTCACAAAGACCGGAGGGTGGCTTCCGGTTGGATGGGGGTGGCAGTGCCATGGGATTGGCACTGCCACTTAACCACGTCACGAACCGAATCGCTATAATATTTATGTTTGGTCGAATTCTGGTGCGCCCCGAGGCTAAAGTAATTTTTATCGAAAAGTATGGTGCAAGGGTTTTATTTGACCCGGAAAATCAATGTTTGGTTTCGCACTTCCATCCAAATTGCTCTTTAAAATGCGGGTTAAACTGGCACTGCAAGCTTGCCCCGTTTTTAATAATTGCTTGCCTGCGTATCGCCGATGTTCTGCATTACCAGAGCTATTGGACAAATACCACCGCCGGAGCCTGGGGGCAGGCGGTCAATTGGAGTCCGGATGGCATTCGTAATGCCATTGATGCGGTCGTGTCCACGGCAGGCGCGCTGGTGATCACGACCAACTTCTCCGGCAGCGGTTCCTTCCCTTACATTTTTGGCACATTGAATTGCGGCAGCGGCGGCGCTGCCGCCGGCGAGATTTCCGCACCTTCTTCCCTCCTGACACCGCTTTACTACAGTCTCGGTGATGTGCAGTCGACTAATGGTTTTACTTTTGATTTTCGGCTCGATTTCTCAACCATTTCCACCGCATCAATGACTGCGCGTATCACCACTGCGTTCAATCCCGGCAATGTGTACCAGTCTGTTTGCTCGGTGCCGATGCAGAGCACCCTGAATTCGTTCCCCGATGGCACTGGGTTTTATCTGAAATTTGGCTCCTATAATGCCGGCGGAACGCATCACCTCGCCAAAGTTTGGGTGAACGGTTTTGACCTGTGGTCGCTTACCGCTTTTCCTGCGAAACCCGTCAGGGGGGTGGGTGTATATTATATTCCGGCGCTACAACGCCAGGTCAGCGCCGGCAACTATGAAAATTTAAGCATTCAATAATGCTGCATCCATTTATTTGTTTAATATCCAAGCCCACCGCATCAATCTGTGAATTTTCCAGCTAATAAATTTGTCACCCTTAAAAGATTTGATTACAAAAATATAAACATGAAAACCTGTCTGACTGCTGTCTCCCTGGCTTATGCCCTCTCCATGGGCTGTTTGCATGCGGAACTCAAAATCCCGGCTATTATTGGCGACCACATGGTGCTTCAGCAAAAACAAGCCGACCCGATTTGGGGTTGGGATACCCCCGGGAAGACCATCACAGTGGCTTTCGGCCACCAAACCCAGTCAACCGTCACCGGGCCGGATGGCAAATGGCTGGTAAAATTAGATGCCGAGCCGGCCAATGACCAACCGCAGAGCCTTAAAATCAGTGATGGCTCGCAGAGTCTTGAAATCAAGGATGTCCTGGTGGGTGAAGTTTGGATGTGTTCCGGCCAGTCCAACATGGGTTTTGTGCTCCGGGATGATTGGAATGGCGACCTCGAAGTGGCCGGTGCCGACATCACTGGGCTGCGCCTGATTTATGTTCCCCACCTTGGCACCCAGGAATTGCAGGATAACTTCAAGAGCGCGTGGAAACTCAGTTCCCCCGAGGCGGCGGCACGATTCACGGCGGTGGGCTTTTTCTACGGTCGTTATCTGCACCAAATCCTCCATGTGCCAGTGGGGCTAATTGACAATTCCTGGGGCGGCTCGGCGGCTGAAGCGTGGGTTCGTCGATCAAGCCTCGAAAGTGATCCCCGCTTTGCCGACCTCATGGCGCGAACAGTTAAGAATGAAGCCTACCAGCAATCCGCCCAGGCAAAGCTGGATTACACCAATGCCCTGGCCAAATATAACGCTGAGGCCGCCGCCGACCGCGTTGCGAAGCGCCCTGTGGGGCGTGCCCCCCAGGCTCCCGCCGACTGGCTGGCAGGCAACGCTCGACCCGGCAACATCTTCAATGGCGTCGTCAATCCCACTCGCGGTTTCGGCATCAAAGGGGTTATTTGGTATCAGGGTGAAGCCAACGCCAGTCGGGCGAAAGAATATTCCAGCCTGTTTCCGTTTCTCATTGAACAATGGCGCAAGGAATGGAATCAGGGCGATTTTCCCTTTTATTGGGTCCAGTTGGCCAATTATATGAAGAAAGTTGACCAGCCGGGTGACAGCCCTTGGGCTGAACTTCGCGAAGCGCAGACTCAAACCTTGGCGTTAACGAACACCGGTCAGGCCGTCATCATTGATTTGGGAGAAGGTAAAAATATCCACCCCAAAAACAAACATGACGTTGCCGCGCGCCTCGTTCGCTGGGCTTTGGTAAAGGATTATGGGTTTAAATTTCCCTGTCGCAGTCCAGAGTTCCAAAACCTGACACTCAAGCCCGAAAAGGTGATCGTTAAATTCAATTGCTTCGGCAGCAGTTTGCGAACCTTTGACGTGGATGAAGCCATGGGATTTGCCGTTGAAGGCAAGGATCATACCTGGCACTGGGCCACCGGCAAATTGTTGGGCAGCGACCGGGTGGAACTTGCCTGTCCCGGGGTGAATGAACCCGTTGCCGTGCGATACGCCTGGGCCAATAATCCCGTTTGCAATCTCACGAGCCTTGAAGGCTTGCCCGTTACCCCCTTCCGCACGGACAAATCAGAAACTGCTTCCAAATAGCAAATTTTAAGGCAACTCCACCGGAAGCACGCAACTCACGCTTTGAATTTGATTGGTCGCCGGGCTCATGCCCGCCGAGCGCGCCACCAGGGTGATTTCACCGGTCTCGCGTGTGGATTGCACCATCACTTGCGCCAAGCCGTTAAACAGGCTCCGGGACCATGCTTGTGGGATGGGTCGCCCAATCATTTCCAGCCGGGCGCTGAGGTGGAAATAATCTGCGTTTGGATCACCCGAGATGCCAAAAGCCACCAGATTGGTTCCGGCGTGCAAATTCTTTTTCAATTCAAAAACCGACTGAGCCGACCAATCACGCACCTCACCAAGTCGCTGATTATTGACAAAGACCCAATGGGGCGTGAACCCGCCGCCGAATCGAATTTCGATTCCAGCATTTTCTAAATCTTCAGATTTCAATTTGATGTGCGTCCGAAAAACGGTCGACCGTCCGCCTGGTGACACCATATCCTTCACCTGGCTGCCCTTGAAGTCTTTTAGGGAATGCCATCCAGAATCATCAAATTCAACTTTTTCCTCCGGCCCAACCGCCCCTTTGGCGGATAGCTCGGCAAATTGCCAGCGCCAATTGCTGATGGGAATCGAATGGACGGGGATTTGCGGCGCAAAAACATCGGGTTCGTGACAACTAGGGTCGCCATTTCCAACCCCAATAATCTTGCCGGGTCCATGCAGCTCAAATTGGATTAAATTCTGTGCCACCGGCACAAACCTGCCCTGGGCATCCAGCGCGGAGACCGTGAACACGCTTACATCACGGCCATCGGCTTTGATCTCCGTGCGGTTTGGCTGGAGTTCCACTGCCACCGGGCCGCCCGTGGTCGACACCTCCGCCTTAGCCGCGAGCCTTCCGTTATCATACCCCATGGCGGACAAGGTTCCCGGTGCATATTTGACTTTCCAGGAAAGTTTTGAATTGGGTTTCATGGTTTGCCGGCCAAGTGTCTTTCCGTTGAGAAAAAGCTCAACCTCCCCGCAATTACTCAGCGCATCCACCCGGATCATCTGGCCCTCCCGCCCCGGCCAGTTCCAATGCGGCAACAAATGGAGCACCACGTTCGTCGTCCACCAAGCTTGATAGTAATAAAAATTATCCTTCGGAAATCCACAGGTATCGAGAATCCCAAAATGGGAATTGATACACGGCCAATTGTAGGGGGTCGGTTCCCCACGGTAATCAAAACCCGTCCATACGAATCCACCGGCAAGCCAGGGACGCGCCGCGAAATAAGACCACCACGTTTCTGCCGGCAAGCCATGGCCCGGATAATTCACATCGTAGGCGCTAAGGTGCCCGCGCGCCGCATTATTTTCATAAATACCCCGCGTGCTCACGGTACTGGCCTGTTCCGTGCCGATATTGGGTTGGTCGGGATGTTCAGCGTGATAACGGTCCGTTTCCCCAATGATGTGGTAATTCCATCCGCGCACCTGGATAACGGAATTGATGCCCGCAAAAACGTCTCCTTCCGGAGCAGCATAGGTGACTTCCCGGGTCGGGTCCAGCCGCCGGGCCAGGTTTTGCATGGACAACGCCACCCGGGCGGCATCCTCGGTGTCTTCCACGGCAAATTCCTCGTTGGCAATACTCCAGAGGAATACACTGGGATGATTACGATCCCGGCGAATCTGCTGCTCCCAACGTCGCAGGTTTTCCGGATCACTGCCAAGCAATCGGCTTTCATCCATCACCAGCATTCCCATGCGGTCACAAGCGTCGAGGAGTTCCGGTGTGGGTGGATGGTGCGAGGTCCGATAAGCGTTGTCCCCAAATTCCTTCAATTTTGCGATGCGAAAATCTTGCAAGGCATCCGGCAAGGCCACGCCAACCCCGGCATGATCCTGATGATTGCACGTGCCTTTGATCAAATATGGCTTCCCATTTAAAATGAAGCCTCGTTGAGCGTCAAAACTAATGGTGCGCAGGCCAAAAGTTGTCGCCTGCTGATCCACCAAACGACCGTCTACTTCGACAGTCGTAATCAATTTGTACACGGTGGGGGATTCCGGAGACCAAAGGATTGGCTTTGATATACGCGTTGCCAGCCTGACAGTTTGTGGGTCGCTGCTGGCGACTTCTATTTCCCTCTGGAATTGTTTCTGCGTTTCGCTGTCCGGGCCGATAATATCGCATTTCACGACCGCTTGCACCGGGTTGGTGAAGCAGTTTAATAAACGGACTTCGGCATGAATATCCGCCTGGTCACCCGGCACGTTGTTCTTAAACGTGGCATAGACAAACACCCCGTCCGGCGCTATGGCCACGGGTGAAGTTTTATTCAACCAAACATGCCGGTAAATACCCGCACCTTCATAAAACCACCCTTCGGATTTGCTCGCATCCACCCGTACGGTCACCGTGGTCTGGCCGCCGAAATGCGTCAAATCCGTAATATCGACGTCAAAAGGTGAATAACCACTTTCGTGATGCATGACCAGCCAGCCATTTACCCAGACCGTCGCATCCCGAAAAACCCCGTCAAATTGGAGCGAAATGCGCTTGCCACCATCCCCGGCGGACAACGTAAAAGTGCGGCGGTACCAGCCAATGCTGTTTTGGGGAAATTTCGGTCCGACCGGCTTGAAGCCATGGTTGCATTCCGCCGTGCGATCAAACGGCAGTTCCACCGCCCAATCATGCGGCAAATCCACTGTGCGCCAGGCACTGTCATCAAATTCAGGCGATGCCGGACCAGTGCTAACCCCGGCCCGGTTGAGCTTGAGCGCATAAGGCCAGTCCTCGCCCAGATGAAATTTCCAGTTCGCATCCAGCGAACAATGCTCGCGCGGTGACCCACTGGCCATCAGGGAAGCAACGAAAAAGGCAAAAAGCCAGATTGAGACAACCCTTCCGGCAAATCGCACATTTGAATGAGGCATCCTCAATTCTGGCCGGTCGAGATGACCCTGGCCATGCCCCTAACGAGCGATAGCTGCCCCCAAATGTATCCTGGCAGCTGCATGTCCCGGTGTTTGTAGTGCCACTGCATTTCACCTCACTCCCGCCACACCTCGGCGGACAGGGGCAATTCATTGAGCTCAGCCCGGGCCGGAAGTGGCCAAACAATTTGCCCGCGCCAAACCCGCCGACGTGGCCGAAATCCTCAAAACCCTCGAAACCCTGGGCCGCGCCCGCCGGGCGGAGGGCGGGAAGTTTCGGGCGTAGGCCTAAAGGCTGGCGGCCTGCCGAGAAATTAAACTTCTGCCCAATTTTGGTTTAGAAAACCCCAGTTTTCCCGCCAGAAGCCACTAACTTTTTTGAATTTAGTGGAATGAGTGTTTGTATTCCAAGGGGAACTTTTTTAAATTTGTAACAAATCCGTCACCCAATCGTAACGTTTTTGTAATAAACATGACTTTAAAACGCCAGGATCATTTTTGCTCGCAGAAACCATTTGTTGCCACTGCAACTTTAGTAATTAGCGCTCTGGCGGCATGCGCCCAGACACAGGCACCACCGCAAGCGCCCCCGCAGTCGGCATCGCATCCGGATCTCCTGATGGATACCCTCATTAAAAAGGGGATTCTCACGCAAGAAGAGGCTAAAAATATCGAGGCGGGCATGGCGGCTGAGCAATCGAATGCCACCAGTTCGGCGGCCCTGCCGGCCAATGTGATCAAGCTGCCCAGTTCCATGCAATCCATGCAAATTTTTGGCGATGTCCGCCTGCGTTATGAATATCGCGGAGCGGACAATGTGCCAGGAGCGAGCGATAGCACCTATTATCGGGAACGTTTTCGCTACGCTCTGCGCCTGGGGATTCGTGGCGATTTGCAGGATCAGTTTAATTATGGCATCCGGCTGGACACCTCCTCCAATCCGCGCTCGCCCTGGGACACTTTTGGTTCAAACGGCACGGCGGGCTCAGCCACCCCATCTGACAAGTATAATAGTGGGATATACGTAGGCCAGTTATTTATCGGCTGGCATCCGGAGACGTGGTTTGAAGCCACGGCGGGCCGCATGCCGATGCCGCTCTACACCACGCCGATGGTGTGGGACGCCGACATCAATCCGGAGGGGGCTTTTGAGAAATTCAAACTTTCCACGGAAGCGGTTGATTGGTTTGTGGATTTTGGCCAGTTTGATTATCAAGACCCCACCTCCGCCAGTGAACTTCCCTCCAGCGATATTTTTGTGCTGGCCTGGCAGGCGGGTGGGACAGTGAAACTGCCCAACAAACAGTATTTCAAAATTGCCCCGGTGCTCTATACCTACACTGGCGAAGGCTATAACAACGGTTTGAACCAGCCATTTGTTGGCCAGGGCTATAAAGGGGTGAATGTGGGTATTCCCGGAGCCACATATCAAGCTGGTTACAACCAACAGGGCATCAATGACCTGCTGGTGCTGGAAATTCCAGCGGAATATGATTTCCCCATCCCGAATACTCCCATGGGCAACTTACAAGGCCGCTTGTTCGGAGATTTTGCCTATAACCTCGATGGTAACACGCGCGCCAAGGAGGCATATGAGGCCAACCCGGCGGCCTTCCCCGGAGTTCACAGCCCCGTGTACGGTCAGGATTTGGCCTATCAGGTGGGCATTGGGTTTGGCAACGCCGGTCCGGTTTATGGTCCCACTCAAGGATTGGTTTATGGCTCGACCTCCAAAAAGAACACTTGGGAAACCCGGTTTTACTGGCAATGCGTGGAACAGTACGCACAAGACGTCAATCTATTGGATTCTGATTTTTTTGAGGGCCGGGCCAATTTGCAGGGCATTTACAGCGCGTTTGCCTACAGCATCACGGACTCGATTATTGGTACCTTTCGCTATGGCTACGCGACCCGGATCAACAGCCAGTTGGGCACCGGCGGTAATAATCTGGACATGCCCGGGCTGAATCCGGTCAACAATTACAATCTTTTCCAAATGGACCTGACCTGGCGCCTCTAAACGGCAGAGATTGAGGCAGGTGTGAGTTGATTTTTGATGCCACTGTGGCGGATGTCCTGGGCTTCCCAGAGGAATACCACATCCTCGGCAATATTGGTGGCATGGTCACCGATTCGCTCCAGGCTTTTTGCCACGACCAGCCAGCGGAGGCATGAAACAATATCCTTCGAATGTTGCGTCATGTGCCGCACCAAGCTCGCTTCCATTTGCCGATAACGCTCATCCAGTTGCCGGTCCCGGGGAATCAGCAGCCGAGCCGCCGCAGGGTCACCGTGCACAAAAGCATCCAGCGCATCGTTAAACATGCTCAAGGTGTCGGTGGCCATGACCAGAAAATCCAGTCGCAAATTCAAGGCTGGTTCCTGGGCCAGTTCAAATGCCCGCTTGGCAATTTTGGCGGCTTCATCGCCCACACGTTCCAAATTTTGAGTGATGCGGAGAGCGGCAGTGATGAAGCGCAAATCGGCGGCCAGGGGTGCCTGGGTTAGCAAATGAATGGCAAATTCATCAATGGCCACTTCTTGCTGGTCAATAAGCGCGTCATCCCGTTTGACCTGCAATGCCAGATCACAATCCCGGTGGATAGTCGCCTGCATCGCAAGATTAACCGCCACCCCGGCCTGGCTGGCCATCAGCATAATCTTTTCGCGCAGGTTTTGCACGCTGATTTCAAAGAGGTGTTCCATTGCTATGCCAATGCAAGATACCCAAGTCTGGTCAAATGTCATCTATTCTTTCCCGGCGGATTAGGTAAAGAGTGGACTTGTACCGGGCAGCTTCCGGCATGGCCCGCCAAACCAAACTTGCATGACTGGTACAAAAAAGCCAAAATCAGTGCTGCCTAGTTCCAAATTAATCAGCACATTAAACCAGTCATTATGTTCCTACTCAAAAAACTATTCGGCAAGGAGGATGTATTCTTCGGTCTGCTGGAAGCCAGCGCCAAGGAAGCCCGCCATAGCGTTCTGGCCCTGGGGAAGCTGTGCAAGTCGCTCGACCAGCCGGTGGGCCTTGAAGAATTTGCGCAGTCCCGCCGCAAGGACAAGCAAATCACTTCCGAAATTCGCAATGCCATTCACACAACTTTCGCCACCGCGCTGGAGCGCGAGGATATTGACGCATTATCCCGCGCCCTCTATCGCATTCCCAAGACGGTGGAGAAATTTGTCGAGCGGGTGATGATTGTGCCCGAACAGATTAAGGGAGTGGATTTTTCCCAGCAAATCCCCCTGCTGGAGGAAGCCTCGGAGTGTGTATTGCAATTGGTGCAAAGCCTCTGTGGCGGCATCAACCTTGATGAGGTTCGCAAATGGAATGACCGGCTCCAGCATTTGGAAGGCGAGGCCGACAAGGCAATTATTGAAATTTATCGCGACCTCTTCAGCGGACGTCATGATCCCCTGAAGGTTATTGTGCTCAAGGAACTATACGAAATGCTCGAAAAAGTGATCGACCGTTGCCGGGATGTGGGCAGTGTGGTTTCTCAAATTGTTCTTAAAAATTCCTGACGGTCATGCTGCTGCTATTTACCGTCATTTTGGTGGCGTTGATTTTCAACTACACCAATGGATTCCACGACACGGCCAATGCGATTGCCACTGTGGTGGGCACCAAGGTTTTGACACCGCGCCAGGCGATTATCCTGGCCACCATAACTAATTTGCTGGGAGCCATGGTGGGGGCGGCGGTGGCCAAAACAATTGCCTCGGGATTAGTGGACGCCAATTTTATTGCCCCGGATTTTGCCTCCGAGATGCTGGTTTGCGCGCTGCTGGCGGCGATTACGTGGAATTTACTGACCTGGTATTTCGGCCTGCCATCCAGCTCCAGTCATGCACTGATTGGCGGTCTGGTGGGTGCCGCCATCGCCGCCGCCCATGATAACTGGCACGCCATCATTTGGTATAAATTGCCCGAAGCGGGCAAACATTGGTGGATGGGCAGCGGGGTGCTTTACAAGGTTGTCATTCCGATGATGATCTCACCAGTTTTGGGCTTCCTTTTGGCATTTATACTCATGACGTTTTTGTATGTGATGCTGCATAAAGTTCGGCCCCAGAAGGTCGCGCGCGTTTTTGGCCGGTTGCAACTGGTTAGCTCAGCTTACATGGGCTTTAGCCATGGCACCAACGATGCGCAGAAGAGCATGGGGATTATTGCGCTGGCGCTGGTGGCCGCCACCAAGGCCGGCACGTTGGACGGATTGCCAGGCTGGCTCGGGTTTCTAAAAACCAGCGATCCATTGCCGGGCAAAGCCATGGAAATCGCCCTGTGGATCAAAATTCTCTGCTCCCTCACGATGGCGGCCGGCACGGCCAGCGGGGGCTGGCGTATTATCAAAACTCTCGGCCACAAGCTCGTGAAACTCCAGCCCGTTCATGGTTTTGCCGCTGAAACCGCCGGCGCCACAGTCCTCTTGGGCACGGCGGCCATGGGCATGCCCGTTTCCACGACGCATGTCATCACCTCGGCCATTATGGGCGTGGGTGCCTCCAAACGCTTGAGTGCATTGAAATGGCCCGTGGTTAAACGCATCCTTTGGGCTTGGGTCCTGACGCTGCCTGCTTGCGCGGGTTTGGGATATGTTCTCGTCTGCCTGGTGCGGCTTGCATTTACCGCCGGATAAGTCATCCCAGCCGAGTACACGGCGTGAGTTGGCAATTAGATCGCAATTGCCTTGAAAAGTGATGACGGCAATTGATCCCCGGGCAAAAATGAAAATTATTTTGTTAAACCGTACCTATGCGAATCTGGAATTGATTTACATAGGGGCTAGGTTATGGGTGCGAGCATCCTGCACGGGATATTTTTCAATTCAATGAACTTGCCGAAAAAGCCGATGGTCTCATCCGGAATCCACAGACAGAAGCAGTTTTTTTTATTTCTCGTGCCCGCAGTTTGACAGGGGACCCTGGACATCCGCTGTCCAGGTCGAAAAATAATTGAAATTATTTTTTGGGCCGGAATGGCCCCGAGGCGAGCCCGTTTACCCATCTTTCCGGCCATGGCCTATTTATGGTTAAATGGCCGATCAAGACAGTCCAACGCTGTCTCTTTTGCACCGATTTGGCGTTTGGCCAACTCCCGCGGCGATGGTTATATTGCCATATGAATTTTGTGGTGGATGCAAGCTTCTCCGCCCCGTCCGATCCAAGCTTGAATAAGCTCACACATGAGCAATTAAGATTGAAGGTTCGGAGCCTGGTCCTGCATTACAAGGGTGGTTGCAATTCCACCCATTGTGACATCGCCAAGCTGGCCAGTTTGACACCCGATTCTCTGGCAACCTTGCTAGCTGGTTTCAGCCGGGAGGAATGTTTGGCAATCATTTGTGATCGTTGTGCCTGCCGAGCATCGGTTTGACAACGATTTTTTTGAGGTGTTTGGCATTCGGCGTGCCTCGGTGGCGGCTTTTGAAGCCAACGTCCGGAATCTCCAAGGCCATGTCAATGCCATCGACTTGTTTTGGCGGGGCAAACTAATCGCCGAACACAAGAGCCGGGGGCAAAGCCTGGAACAGGCCGAGACCCAGGCCTTTGGTTACATTGAAAACATCACCCGATCGGGTCGTTTTGATGAACTGCCCCGATTCGTGCTGGTATCTGATTTTGCCAATTTTGTCCTGTACGACTTGGAACCGGAGGAACAGCGCAACGGCGGTCTGGGATTGCCCGCCAGCGAAAATGTATGCGTCACCTGCACTTTGAATTTTAACAACGGAAACCCACCAGTACAGTATAGCTGCGAAGGCTTGTTTACGATGTTCAAACCGAAGGTTACATGGCAGAGCAGCGATAGTGGAAGCATTGCCGTGGATAGTAATTCGGAACAGGGTTTTGGCTTGCATTTTGGTGGGAACGAGCGCGTTTACCTACACGAATTTCGGGGCGTTCCTGGGCGCGCCGTTCACGGAGAGCGGGCCGTTTGGATCGGACACGCTCACGCGGACGTATGCGAACCGGGTGCCGCAGGGGTTGACGCTGGCGCAGCCTTCAGGAAGCTGGTCGGCGAGTTTTGGGTATGACAGTTTGCTGCGGCTGCATACGCTGACTTCGCCGGCGGGGACGTTCACTTACAATTACTATGGGGCGGGACGGCAGATTAACACGTTGTCGCTGCCGGGCGGGAATAGCATTTCAGAGAGTTATGACGGAGCCGGGCAGCTTCTGAACACGACCTTGGCGCACGGGTCCACCGCGCTGGACGAGTATAGCTATGCGTATGACGCGGCGGGGCACCGGACGTCCGTCCAGCGGGTGGACGGGGCGACGGTGAATTACGGGTACGATGACATCGGGGAGGTGATCGGTGCCGTGGGGTATGAGCCGGGCGGTTCCACCCAGCGGGCGAATGAGAATGACGGGTATGGATATGACCCGGCGGAGAATTTGTTGCTGCGGACGAACAATACCTTGATTCAGGGATTTGAAAGTGATAATGCCAATGAACTGGTGAGCGTGACGCGAAGCAACAACTTGCTGACGGTGGCGGGCTCGGTGTCCAACAACGTGACGGCTTTGGCGATGAACGGGCAGGCGGCGGCGCTGTATCATGACGGGACGTACGCGGTGGCGGGCGGGGTGCCGCTGGCGCAGAATGTGAATGTGTTCACCGGGGTGGTGACGGTGGCGGGGGTGACGCGGACGAACCAGTTCAACACGGAGCTGCCGGTGACGGTGAACCTGCGTTATGACGCCAACGGGAATCTGGTTTGGGACGGGCTGATCGCCTACGGCTATGACCCGGCCAACGAGCTGACGAGTGCGACGGTGACGAATTGCTGGCGGACGCAGTACCAGTACGACGGCCTGGGGCGGCGGCGGGTGCGGACGGATTATGCGTGGCTGGGCCGGGCGTGGGTGCCCACCAACGGGGTGCGGTATTTTTATGACGGCATGACGGTGTTGCAGGAGCGGACGACGAACAATGTGCCGGTGGTGACCTACACGCGCGGGGTGGATCTGAGCGGCACTATGCAGGGTGCGGGCGGCATTGGCGGGTTGCTGGCGCGGACGGATGGGAACGGGAGCACATTTTACCACTGCGATGGGAATGGGAACATCACGGCACTGGTGAACGGCAGCGGGACGGTGGTGGCGAAATACCTGTACGACAGTTTTGGGAATACGCTGGGGATGTGGGGTGCATTGGCGGCGGGTAACACGTACCGGTTCTCCTCCAAGGAAATAGACCTGCGCTCGGGCTCGTATTATTACGGCTACCGGTGGTACCAGCCGAATTTGCAGCGGTGGGTGAACCGGGATCCGATTGGGGAACGAGGGGGGATTAATTTGTATCAGTATGTATATAATAATCCGGGGGGCAAGATTGATCCTTTAGGATTTGAAGGAAATCCAACCTCAGGTCTGGGTGGTAGTTGGAATTCCGATCCTTACGGTTCAGGTGGTTCATTCTATGGCCCTGGGTATTTGGTTCCCGCCGATTTCTCAACTGCTCCTGGAACGCCGAATGGTTCGCAAACATTTACTGCTCCAGACGGCCAGACATTTTTGGCTCCCAACGGGACAGACTTTCAAGCTGAATATAATACTGGTCAAGCCAACGGATTACTTGGAGCAAATGGTTCAATTGGGCATTACGGAAATTTTGACTTTCAAAGAAATAGAGGTCATGGGTGTTTAGATCACAATACTTTTTATCCAGCATACACTGATGCGTCAAATTATGGCGTAGGGGTCTACATGAATGGTGCTGGTTATACACTTGGTGAAACCATTGCAATAGGCAACGCTTTTGCTTACCTAATGTCTAAAAATGCAGGTTCCGCAGAGCAACCGATTTGGTGGAGTAATGGATGGAACGCAGCACACAGTGGAAATCCGAATGGTAAATAAGATTTTAAAATGATTCTTATATGGTAAAATCAAGTCGCATTTTAAACTTTGTTTTTAAAATTAAGCCTGTCATAGCTGGCTCTCTACTTTGGGTAATGCCAAATATTATTTTTTTATTCCTTTATTTTCTTTCTGAGTTATGGATCCTAATGCCTCGTTCTGAGCTGGAATCCTTGAATGGATTTGATATAATACATTATTGGATAATTTTTGCATTTCCGATACTTGTTGCATGTTTTTTTCTAAATTTAATTTGGTTGATTTTTATAATCAGGGACAAAATTCCCATCGACAAAAAGCAATTAATATTTCTCTGGTCGGCAATATGCCTAGCATGGATAACTGCTCTCTTTATGTATGGCCTTGCAAATGGGATCGTAAAAATCTTACTAATAATGTTAGCAAGAAGCATGCGGACTTAAAACATGGCAATTCAAAGAAGCCGCTTATACCAGACCATCACGAAACCAAAGAACTCATTTTAGCCCTGGTAATGGCGATGGAAAACTGAACTCGACAAGCCAACCTAGCACGTATAATGCCAATAAATTGAAAGCCCGGACGGGTTTGGCATCCCGAGCCTTCTCGAATTTCGGGGCGTTCCTGGGCGCGCCGTTCACGGAGAGCGGGCCGTTTGGGGCGGACACGCTCACGCGGACGTATGCGAACCGGGTGCCGCAGGGTTTGACGCTGGCGCAGCCCGCGGGGAGTTGGTCAGCGAGTTTTGGGTATGACAGTTTGCTGCGGCTGCACACGCTGACTTCGCCGGCGGGAACGTTTACCTACAATTACTATGGGGCGGGGCGGCAGATCAACACGCTGTCGCTGCCGGGCGGGAACAGCATTTCAGAGAGTTTTGACGGGGCCGGCCAGCTCCTGAACACGACGCTGTCCCATGGCACATCGGCGCTGGACGAGTATAGCTATGAGTATGACGCGGCGGGGCACCGGACGTCCGTCCAGCGGGTGGACGGGGCGACGGTGAATTACGGGTACGATGACATCGGGGAGGTGATCAGCGCGGTGGGATCGGAGCCGTATCCCCCAGGCACGAGCACGCAGCGGGCGAATGAGAATGACGGGTACGGGTATGACCCGGCGGAGAATTTGCTGCTGCGGACGAACAATGCCTTGATTCAGGGATTTGAAAGTGATAATGCCAATGAACTCGTGAGTGTGACGCGCGACAACAATCTGCTGACGGTGGCGGGCTCGGTGTCCAACAACGTGACGGCTTTGGCGGTGAACGGGCAGGCGGCGGCGCTGTATCATGACGGGACGTACGCGGTGGCGGGCGGGGTGCCGCTGGCGCAGAAGGTGAATGTGTTCACCGGGGTCGTTACCGTGGCGGGGGTGACGCGGACGAACCAGTTCAGCACGGAGCTGCCGGTGACGGTGAACCTGCGGTATGACGCCAATGGCAATCTGATTTGGGACGGGTTGATCGCCTACGGCTACGACGCGGCCAATGAGTTGACGAGTGCGACGGTGACGAATTGCTGGCGGACTCAGTACCAGTACGACGGCCTGGGGCGGCGGCGGGTGCGAACGGATTATGCGTGGCTGGGCCGGGCGTGGGTGCCGACCAACGGGGTGCGGTATGTTTATGACGGCAAGACAGTGCTGCAGGAGCGGACCACGAACAATGTGCCGGTGGTGACCTACACGCGCGGGGTGGACCTGAGCGGCACGTTGCAGGGGGCCGGGGGCATTGGCGGGTTGCTGGCGCGGACGGATGGGAACGGGAGAACATTTTACCACTGCGATGGGAATGGGAACATCACGGCGCTGGTTAACGGCAGCGGGACGGTGGTGGCGAAGTACCTGTACGACAGCTTTGGGAATACGCTGGGGATGTGGGGTGCGCTGGCGGCGGGGAACGCGTACCGGTATTCGTCCAAGGAGGTGGATCTGCGCTCGGGCTCGTATTATTACGGCTACCGGTGGTACCAGCCGAATTTGCAGCGGTGGGTAAATCCCGATCCCTTGGGCGAGGCGGGGGGGATTAATTTGTATGGGTTTGTGGGGAATGGGCCGATAGATAACGTCGATCCATTCGGGCTTTTTGTTACAGCTGATCCAAGCTTTGCTTACACGATCGCGGAAGCTGTCCAAAATTCAACATTTGGTGTTGGCATAGTCGGCTCTGCTAGTATGGAGGGAGGTTATATCATCGGAGGCGGCGTGAGCTTTTCGGGAGGAATTGGGTTGTTCCATAATCCTCAAGATGGCTGGAGTGTTGGAAGTTTTTTGAGTGGAGGTGCATTTTTTGGGGGCCCGCTTGGGTCAATTAATTGGCCAGCGAATCAATGTCAGAAATCAGGTGTCTTTGGAAAAAGTGCAGGGTTTACTGGTGGTGCTTTTGCCACAAATGCCGGCACATCTTCTGATTTATATGGCCCATTTAATCAATGGAATGGTAATATCCCAGACGTATCAGCGTCTTATGCCCAAAGCGGTGATATAGGAATTTTTAGCATTACTGGTGGTTATGGCGGCGGTTTTTCAGCAAGTTCATACCCAACAACCACTTTCAATACAAGTGGATTTTATCCATCTTCTGGTCAATTAGTTAGCCCTCCCAATCCATGAATTCCAGCACAACTATGTTATTGGTGCTTTTTGTAAGTGTTGCTCTAGCAACGATATGTTTATTGGCAATATTCAAATTAGGAACTAAATTTCTTGGAATTCATCAGGTGATAAAAGATGGAGTTGTAATGACTGAAAATGGTTTGGAATATACTGGTTTTCTTATGCTTTTTAAGCTAAAGGTGGAATATGCCGATATCGAATCAGTGGAATTATATCCTTATCATAAAGGCATTTTGAAATGCTTGATTAGCTACAATGGAATCAGGTCACACTGGATTCGAAGACGCATGTGTGGAGACATTGTTGTAATCAGTCTCGCTGGTTCGAGAATTTATAAATTTCTGCTATTTACGCCAAACGATGCCCAAGCCTTTGTTGAGCAATTGCGCATTAGAATTATGACCGCGAAAACTCATAATAGTTTGTTGATATGAGCCGTATCCCCCGGGGACAATCACGCAGCGGGCGAATGAGAATGACGGGTACGGGTATCATTGTTGAACAGGGTAAGGACTCAGCAGCAGGCGGGCGGTCTCCCGCAGGCGTTCGGCCAACGCGGGTGGTTGGATCACGTTGGCATGGCGTCCCCAACTCAGGGCCCAGCGCTCGGCTTCTTCAAGGTTGTCGAGTCGCATTTTCAGACGGACTTTACGTTCCGGCAGCTCAATCAGCTCCTGGGTGGCGTGCCAGCGGCGTCCACGGATGAGGTCGGCGGCCCAGGAATCGAATTCAATCACCAGTTCGTAGTCGGCAGAACCTTTGAAGACGTTAAAACTGCCTTTTAAATAGTCATTGAGGTTAAATTTTTTGGGGATGGTGAAGCGTTCGGCGGTGATTTCAGGGGAAGCCAGGCGGGGCAGGGCAAAGGTTCGCATGGCGGCCCGTTTGGCATCGAAAGCGAACAGGTACCAGTGGTTGTCCACACAGGCCAGATGGTAGGGGTGGACGAGCCGGCTCTGGATGGTTTCAGCTCCGAGGTTTCGATAACGAAATTTTAGCACCCGTCGTTCCTTCAAGGCGCGGGTGAGGATTTCAAATGTTTCGAGATCGGTATCCTCAGGCGCAAAGGGACGGAAGGACAGGGCCTCATCCAGGTTGCCCAGTGAGTACCGGGTGGTGGAGTCCAGCCGGCTGGACATTTTGCGGAAGGCGATAGCCAAAAGCGGCTCAAAGGGCGTCCCCCGATATTGGGCGATGGCTTTGTGCGCCACAAGCAGGGCAAAGACTTCGGCCTCGGTGACGGGCAGTTGCGGAAATTTATCAACCGGCCGGGTGTAGTAGAAACCATTACGCTGGCGGTCGAATTCGATGGGGAGTTCCATGCGGTCCCGCATAAAATCCAGATCACGCATGACGGTGCGCAGGTTCACCTCGAGTTGTTGTGCCAGATTGGTGCCGTTGGGAAACTTTTTCGCCTGGAGGAGATCATGAATGTGCATCATGCGTTCCCAAGCAATTCGCCGGCAGGCCTGATTTTGAGTCTTCGCCATAGTATAATCGAAAAGCTCATCAGTTTTGCCGAGATTAAGGGGGCTATGTCAATTTATTTGAGATCATTATAAATTATTTTTTGCTATGACTCCAGTTGTCATACCCAATGGTTAGAGTTAAGTACTACCCGTAATTGCGCGGGGCAGCGTGGTGGTTTGGAGCAAAGATTATGAATAGAATAATTATTGGCCAAAGCGAACATGTTTTCTGTGATGTGAAGGAGAGTTGGATTCAGCATCACGTTGAGGAAAGGCGGCATCATGGCCAGGCCGTGGGTGCCATGGTAATTTTGAAGACCCAGACGGTCGATTTGCGGCTGCAAACCCCAAACTGGCCATCCGGGCCCGGAGGGGGTGGCCGTCTCCCCAATGAAAAAGAGACGGAAATATTCAAAATTTGGGCGGAGGAACAGCTCAATGCACCGCATTGGAAAGCGAGCCATTTATACGCGTTTGTAAAGCGAGTCCGGCATCTGGTATGTCATTGAGGGGGAAACACCTTCGCAACAAGAGGCTGGACATGTCGGGTGGGTGTGCGAATATCGCTGCCACACAACTGGTTGGTGCGAGGGGAAGGGGAAATCGAGATGCACATTCAATTTGGGCTTAAACTAGATGGTTATCACACCGGGCGGGGGCGGGTGGCCTTTAATGATTTGATTTGTGGCCCGCGTGGTTTGCTGCAATTGCTGGAGACGCGGCTGGGCTTGACGGCATTGGTGGTTTCGCCGTTCAAACGGGTATTGCAATTCCGCAAAGCCGTGGTGGCACTGGCGGGAAACGGCGGGGTGTTTTTTGCGGATTCATGCCGTCAGGACAGTCTGGCAACGTCCCGGGTATTATTGAACTGGCGAGATAGCTTGATTGAGGCCGGTTGGAATGGCCAGGTGACGAAAACCGATCCGCCGCGTTTGCGTGATTTGGCTCAGCTGGAGACCATCATTAAATCCTC
The DNA here is from genome assembly GCA_903895255.1 of uncultured Verrucomicrobia subdivision 3 bacterium. Taxonomy (GTDB): domain Bacteria; phylum Verrucomicrobiota; class Verrucomicrobiia; order Limisphaerales; family UBA11358; genus UBA11358. Next base: position 14,361 of record CAITTG010000055.1, on the reverse strand, counting down.
CGTGGCACCGGGGGAAGCCGATCGATTGGCGGCGGTGGCAAGGGAACTGGCGATTCGAAGCCTGGGTGACATCCAACTGGAGGTTTTGCACCGCAAGGAACATCTGCCGCACCTGTGGCAGGTCATTTGCGACCAGCTCAAGGCCACTTATGAACGTGATGGAAAGCCCGCAGCGGCGATGAATTTGGAGGCGGCCTCGGATCTGGAACGGTATCGGTCTTTAATTCAAGCCAATGGCCAGCAAAAATTCAAGCCCAAGAATGACGGGACGCTACTGGTATTAACCGCGCACTCGGAGATTACTTTGGGGCGAGCGGTTGCCCAAATTATCCATCAGCGTGGCCAGCAAGATCAACTGACGGTGATTGCCGGCCAACAAGCGGCGATACTGGATCAGGCGCTGGCAGCCGAGGACGAACCAGTATTGGGTCTGAAAACGCGATCCGGGGCACGCCCCATCCCGCAATTGCTCTTGCTGGCCTTGAGCCTCTGCTGGCATCCGGTCGATCCGGGAGCTTTACTGGAGTTTCTCACGCATCCAGCCAGTCCGGTCGGCAAACGTCTGCGCCGGCGGCTGAGCATGGCGCTGGCCGATTCCCCGGGCATTGGTGGTCCGAAATGGGCGGAGGCCGTGGCCTCGGCCCGCAGCGTGGCCGAGAAACTCCCCGAAGGAGAGCGGGAGGTGGCGCTTAAGAGAATTGACGACGATTTGGCAAACTGGATTCTCATTGAACGATTTAATCCGGAAACCGGGGCACCCGGGGCCAAACTTTCCGAATTTTGCAGGCAACTATCCTGCTGGGCGGCGAACCGTTCCGGAAGCATGGAAGATGGGGCGATTGTGGCGGGACAATTCAAGCTGTTGAGCACACTGGCGTTTGAACTGGCAGTGGAATTGATGGACTATGTTACGCTCACGCGGCTGGAATTGGAGCAATTGCTCGGGGAATTGAGTTCAGCGGGTTGGGAAGGGGAATTGACCGAACCGCAGTTGGGGCAAGTGACCTGGGTGCATGATCCCCAGGCAGTGATTGAACCGGCCGAGCAGATTGTTTGGTGGGACTTTACCGAACCCGTCGAAAGCAAGACCTTACCCTGGACCAAGGCGGAACTGCAGGCATGGGAAGCCCATGGAGCCCGATTCACGCCACCCGATACGCTAGCGGAGTTGAAAGTTGAGTCGTGGATGCGTCCTATCCTGGCGACCCGAAAGCAATTAATATTGGTGGTGGCCAAACAACGCGGAGGCAAACCGTCAGGCACACATCCTTTACTAACGCGATTGCTGGCAATAACAGACGGCAATCCCCCCCAATTGCCCACGCGAGATCTGGATCAGGAATTATACCGTAAACAGGCGCAACCCCCGCTCACCTTTGGCCATTTGAAGCACCGGCCTTTGCCCGCCCCGCAACGCTGGTGGAAATTGGCAGATGGGGGCAAGCTGATTCCCAGGGAAACAGAATCCTATTCCAGCCTGGAAAAATTTATTCACACTCCATTTAGCTGGGTGCTGACTTATCAGGCAAAATTGAAGCGCGGGCCAATGACCACCCTGAAATTGCGGCCGGATTTTGCCCTGAAAGGCACTTTACTGCACCGATTGCTGGACCTGCTGTTAGCCGCGCCGCCCGCCGAGATCAATTGGTTAACGTGCGATCGATCAGGCCTGGGGGCATGGTGCGGACGACGCTGGCCAACACTATTGGAACAAGAAGGGGCAACCCTTCTGCTACCTGGCAATCTTTCCGAAAGCCTGATTCTTTTGGAACTGGCCAAGCGGGCGCTGTGGGAGCTGTTGCACCAATTGCGCGCCGCCAAAGTGACGTCGGCAACCACCAATGTGAATCCTGGCGAGACGGCATTTTTTGGCGGGAACCTGCTGGGCTATATTGATTTACTGGCCATCAATCAGACGGGAAGCCGGGCGGTGGTTGACCTCAAATTGGGCGGGACGACCACACGGGAGCAAGAACTCAAAACCAACCGCCAATTGCAACTGGCGGTTTATGGCTACTTGGAAAACGCCAGCCACAAGAGCTGGCCGGCGGGTGCCTTTTACATTTTGGGGAAACAACGGCTGCTGGCGCAGAACGCCGATTTTTTCCCCCTGGCGACGGTCCCAACTCTGGAGGAGGGGGCTGGCTTGCAAGCCTGTTGGAATGATTTTGAGGCGGTCTGGCGCTGGCGGCGGCAGCAACTTGATGAGGGCTGGATCGAAGTCACCACCACGGCTCTGCCGGAAGAACCTGAGCCGGAGGTGCCAGATTCGGTCCCTCCCCGCGACCACTGGCTATACCAAACCGTCGACATTCGTTACAACGATTTTGACGCGTTGGTGGGATGGAGGGCGGAGCAATGAAGGCGAACATCACATTTATCAGTGCGAGTGCCGGCAGCGGGAAAACCCACCGGGTAGTGGAGGAAATTCATGCCTTGCTAACAAAGGGCACCTGCCGGCCCAGCGGGTTGATGGCCACCACATTTACGGTAAAGGCGGCGGGCGAATTAAAGGACCGGCTGCGGCAGAAACTGCACAGTTCAGGACACAGTCTGCTGGCGGAACGCTTGAATGAGGCGGCGATTGGCACGGTGGACAGTGTTTGCCGGCAACTGTTGGAACGGTTTGCCTTTGAAGCGGGGATTTCGCCGGAAATTGAAATCATCACGGACGATCAAGCAAAGGATTTACTCGCGCAGGCGATTGAGGCCGCAGTCACGGCGGAAGCCATCAGGGACTTGCAGGAATTGGCAGCTGCCCTGGGGCAGAAAAACCGCGATGGGGAGTTTGAATGGAAAGAACAGGTCCGGCGTGTTATCAGCGCGGCGCAAGCGAATGATTTCAGTCCCGACCAACTTCCCGCCATGGCGGCGGAAAGCAGCGCGGAACTTATTGAATTGTTGCCGGCACCAGCTGCGGAAAATTTGGATGCGGCCCTGGCGGAGGTGCTGACCCGGACGATTCAACAAATAGCCAGCAACGGGGACAGTACCGGCAATACCCAAACTTATTTGGGGCACATGCGAGAGGCCCAGCGCCGACTGGCCGATGGCTCCATGGCATGGAGTGACTGGGTGAAATTGGGCAAAGGAGAAACGGGCGCGAAAAGCAAAGCGCAAGCGGCCGGGGTCGTAGCGGTGGCCAGTCGATATGAAAGCCACCCGCGCTTTCGTGAACACATCAAACAATATGTCCACGGGGTGTTCGAGTTTGCCCAAAAAGCCATGGTCAAGTTTGGAGATTTTAAAAAGGCGCGGGGCTGGCTGGATTTTGCGGACTTGGAGCAACTGACTTATAAACTCTTAAGCGAGCATGCCGGGATCATCCGGCATTTGCAGGAAGAACTTGACCTGCTGGTGGTGGATGAATTTCAAGACACGAGCCCCATCCAACTGGCGTTGTTTATGAGACTGGCGGGAAGTGCCAAGAAAACGGTTTGGGTGGGGGATGTCAAACAGGCCATCTATGGTTTCCGGGACAGTGACCCAGTTTTGATCGAATCGGTGGTGAAATCGGTTGCAGCAGTGGGGGGGCTGGCGGAACCTTTGAGCACTTCCTACCGTTCACTGCCCGACTTGGTCCAACTGGCCAATCATCTGTTCATCCCGGCTTTTGCAGAATCGCTTAACCTGCCGGAGAAGCAGGTGCGGCTGACGGCGAAGGCGGAAGCGAAAAGTGGCCAGGCAGCGATCCAGTTTCTGGAACTGTCGAGTGGCCAGGCGAACAAGGGCAACGGCAAACTGAAAAAGCTGAATAATGAGCAGTTCTGGACCACGCTGGCAGATCAGGTGGCCAAGTGGTTGAGGGCAGGCCAGGGCAGGGAGGTGCGCGATCGCGCAACGGGATGCTGGCGTCCATTGGAGCCCAGAGATGTGGCGATTCTGTGCCGCAAAAATGACGAGGCCAAATTGGTGGCGGGCAAGCTCTTTACCGCCGGGGTGAGTGTGAATTTGGAACAATCCGGGTTGTTCGGCACTCCGGAAGTGCGGTTTGCCATGGCGTGTTTGCGACGGCTGGCTGATCCGCAAGACACGCTGGCCACAGCCGAGATCATCGCAATGGGTGGCAGCCTGGCCCCCGAAGTCTGGCTGGCCCAGCGGCTGGACTTTCTAGCCGGACAAAACAATGAGCCGGGTGGAGACAATTGGGGGGCCGTGGCACCGCATGAACATCCCATCATCATCGCGCTGGAGGCTGGTCGTGCCCGGCTGCAAGTGCTGACGCCAGCGGAAGCATTGGACCTGGCGTTATCCCTGGCAGATGCGTCGACCGTGGTGTCCGGCTGGGGATTTAGCCAGGGTCAAACCTCGCAACGGCGGGCCAATTTGGAGGCATTGCGCATTTTGTGTCGTGAGTATGAAACAAATTGCACCGCCAGCCTGCATCCGGCCACCATCGCCGGGTTTTTCTGGTGGTGCGAGGAGAAGGCGGAATCCGATCTGAAGGGGTTGGATCCAGAGGCGAATGCAATTCATGTGGGCACCTACCACAAAGCCAAGGGGCTGGAATGGCCGGTGGTAGTATGCACCGGGCTGGATTATGACGCCAGGCCGCGAGTCTGGGACATTTTAGTGGAACCCCGGAACCTGGACCAGCCGTTCGACAGTCAGCAACCGTTGAGCAATCGGCGGATTCGGTTTTGGCCGTGGCCGTTCGGGCAATCAAGCAGTGGCATCTCCTTGGACGACCGGGCCAGCCAGAGTGTGCGCGGGAAACGGGCCGAAAAGCAGGTGCTCCAAGAAGAATTACGCTTGTTGTATGTGGGGCTCACACGTGCACGGGATGGAATCGTCCTGGCATGGGATGCGGCGATAGACCAAAACTGGCTGAACCTGTTGAAGGCACCCTGGTTGACACCGGGAGCCGCCGGGGTGCGATTGCCTGATAATACCATAGTTGCAGCCGATCATGTCAAGATTCAGCCGCCGACTGCGCCGCAGGGAAGCGAACCGGAGCCAGATTATGCGTGGTTTCCACCGGCGAGAACCAACACACCCAAGCTGGCGGCCCGCTTGATACCATCAAGTCAGGAGCCAATCGAAGGCGCCAATGTCAAAAGCGTGGTTGAACTTGGGGGTCGGTTGCCCTTCAAAGGAAAGCCTGATGAAGCCCACCTCGGTGACGCACTGCATGCCATATTGGCGGTCGAGTTGCTCTATCCCGATCCAGAAATCCAAACAGCCCGGACGTTACGGATACTCAGAGGGTTTCAGATGGAATCTGCGTTGGAGGTAAACGACGTGCGGGCGATGGTGGAGCGTTTTCAAACCTGGGTCAAGGGTGCCTATCAGGTCAAATCGGTACTGGTGGAAGTGCCCTTTGAGTATGTCAATGAAGCTGGCCAACAGATCGCGGGTTTCATGGATTTGTTGCTGGAGACCGATACGGGGTGGGTGGTGGTGGATCATAAAAGCTTCCCCGGACCGCGAAAAGACTGGGAATCCCGGGCGCTGGGTCACAGCGGGCAGTTGGATTGTTACCGGCAGGCGCTGGCGCGGAACGGGCGGCAATGCGCGGGCGTCTGGATTCATTTTGCCGTCGGCGGGGGAATGATTGAGATTGGGGGAGGGAGGCAAGCGATGAGGGGGGGGGGCATTTAATTGAGAAAGAAGTTTTATTATAGGTATGACCATAGTTGTCATACCCCCTGGGCTAAAGTTGCGAGGTGAAACGAGATTGTGGCAAAAATATCCCATTGGGAGAGTTGGATTAAATTTTCATAAATAACTTGTGGTAATTAGCCCGGAGCGTTACCAGTCAGTTTCATCGCTGTACGAAAAGGAATTTTAGGATGAACTATTACGCGCACACGGCGGAAGGGGACAATGGGGAACCGCTGCCGGAGGAATCCGGCAATTGGCAAAAGCTATCATTGCATCTGCGCAGCGTCGCCGAACGGGCTGGGCAGTTTGCCGAACCATTGAACTTGGCAGAGGAAGCAAGACTTGCAGGGCTGCTGCATGATTTGGGGAAATATCGCGATGAGTTTCAAGCTTATCTGAGAGGTGAACGCGGAGGTGGCATCGAGACTCAGCATGCGGTCTTTGGTGCGGCATGGGCGGCAGCCGATGGACGTAATCTGCTTGCCACTGCCCTGGCGATTGCCGGACATCATGCAGGGCTCCATGACTGCGGGGATTTGGCTGGCATGTTTGCCAGGCCTGCACTTCGCATGAGCCAGACGGTTCCTTTGCTTATACAGCGTTTTGAATCGGAATTGGGCCCTTTGCCACTGCCACCCGCCCCGCCGGCCTGGGTGGTTGATGAATTTTCGGCTGAATTTTACGCACGCCTGATTTTTTCCTGCGTGGTTGATGCCGACCGCCTGGACACGGCTTATTGGCCAGCCAAGCCACCGCTGGACAAGCAGCTAGATGCAAACCGGCTTTTGAGCCAGATTCAGGCGGAGCGCGCCCAGAAAACGGCTCTAAACCCGGACAGCCCATTGTTGGCCCTTCGCAACCTGATTTTCGATGCCGCCATTGAGCGAGCGGCTATACCATCCGGTTTCTTTTCGCTTACGGTTCCCACCGGTGGAGGGAAAACGATTGCGGCAATGGCTTTTGCATTGGCACATGCCAAAACCCACAATCTTCGTCGCATCATTGTTGTCATTCCCTATCTTTCCATTATCGAACAAAATGCCGCCGAATATCGCCGCATTCTCGGCGAAGAAGTTGTGCTGGAAAACCATTCGGGGGTTCATCCAAAGGACGATTTGAGTGAGGAGGAAAAATCCCGTTTGGAGCTAATTTCAGAGAACTGGGATTCTCCTGTCATTATAACAACGTCGGTGCAATTCCTGGAAACGCTCTTTGCCAGCAGCCCCACCAAATGCCGCAAGCTCCACCGCATTCCGCGCTCGGTTGTCATCTTTGATGAAGTGCAAACCCTGCCGGCGCATCTTTTGCGGCCAACTTTCAATGTCTTTCGCGAAATGGCGGCAAATTACGGGACCAGTTTTGTGTTCAGTTCCGCGACGCAACCAGCTTTTCGAAAATCCCCGGCATTGCCTGACGGATTTGACGCCCATGAATTACGTGAGATCGCCCCGGACCCGGACCATTTGTTCCGCAAGCTGCGCCGGGTAAATTACCACCTGCCAAAAGCGGACGAAACACTTGATTGGCCTCAATTAGCGGAAAGACTGGCAGTGACTCGCCAAGGGTTGTGCGTCGTAAATCTCACGTGCCATGCCAAGGTGCTTTGGGAGCAAATCAAACGAATTCTGCCGCTGGAGCCGCCGATTCATTTGTCGTCGGCAATGTGCCCGCAACACCGACTGGCATTAATTCAAACCATGCGGGAGCGACTGCGTGCTGGCAAACCTTGCCGTGTCATTTCCACCCAGCTTATTGAAGCAGGTGTGGATGTGGATTTCCCGGTTGTCTGGCGTGCACTCGGGCCACTGGATTCCATTGTTCAAGTGGCTGGCCGTTGTAATCGCGAAGGTCGCCTGGCCGCTGGCGAAGTGCATGTCTTCCGTCCGGTGGATCACAAATTGCCGCCGGGTGTTTATCGCGCTGCCGCTGATCAGGCCGTGATTACGCTGGCTGGTTTGGGCGATGAGGAAATTGCTTCCAATCGTCTCGCTGCTGATCCGCAAGTGTTCCGTGATTACTTCCATTCACTTTACCAAGTGGTCAACACCGATTACGCCAAACGTTGCGAAACCTCCATTCAGGAGGATCGCCAGCAACTCCGTTTTCGGGAAGTTTCCAGCAAGGCCAAAGTCATTTCCGACGAAGGCCAACCGGTCATCATCGCTTGTGATACGCAAGGCCGGGAATTCGCCGCGCCGGTGATCGAAGAGCTTCGCCAGCGCCAGCTTATGCCCGGCCAGCCGCGTTTCAATTGCGATGATCTCCGTCGCCTGCAACGGTTTATGGTCAATGTACATTCGCATAAATTCAAACAACTCGAAGCCATGAAACACATCCGCCCTTTGCTTCCCAATCTCGAAATTTACGTTCTCGACGATGGGTTTTACCATCCCGATCTCGGCCTTGTGATCGATAACCGCCCCCTCGACGACTTTATCCAATGAAACCAAACCTCATCACTCTCCGTGTCTGGGGCGACTTTGCCTGCTTCACTCGACCCGAAATGAAAGTCGAGCGCGTCAGCTACCCAGTCATCACGCCCTCGGCTGCGCGGGGCATCCTTGAAGCGGTCTTTTGGGAGCCGCAGATGTTCTACCTCATTGATTCAATCCGGGTCATCAAACGGGGCCGCTGGGTCTCTTTTCGGCGCAACGAGGTGACCAAGGTCATCAGTCTGGACAGTGCCAAAACGTGGATGAATGCCCCGGAAAAAATCATGCCCATCCAGGCTGGCGGTGGCGCGGATGATGGCACTCAACGCAACATGCTCGCCCTGCAAGATGTGGAATACCTCATTACCGCCGAAGTTCGCGTCACACCGCTGGCCAACCGGCCCGAGGACAACTTGGAGAAATATCTCGGCGAGATCGAACGCCGTGCCATTTCCGGCAAATGCTTCCATCGCCCAGGTCTCGGTATGAGGGAGTTTGCCGCTGACTTTGAATGGGAAAACGATCCTGACGCCGCGATGCTTCGCCGTGCGGCTGAACTAGGCCAGCCCGTCGGCAAGTTCAACGAGGATATTGGCCTGATGCTTTACGATGTTTTCCACCATCAGGAACGCTCCTATGGCTTTCGCTGGCTCCAGCCCGATGAGGAATTGCAGCAAGCCAATGACTTCGATCAATCGCTGGCCGGATTAAAAAAGGGTGAACAAACCAAGCGCCGCAAGGAATTCATGGCTAATCGTCCGCGCTGGACCCGTCCGCCGATAACGCCCCAACCTGCGTTCTTCCATGCAAATGTCGAAAAATCGTGGATGGATTGCCATCCCGACCGCATTCGCATCCTCACAACTCAAACCGGAGGCAACTGAACATGTTACTGAAACACCTTTATGACCTTGCTCAATCACGACGTTTGCTAAACGATTTGGCTTTTGCGCCGAAAGCTGTCCGTTGGGTTATTGACCTTGATGCGAGCGGCAACCTGTTGGGAGCGGGGCCTCAAGCGACCGGCGATGAGAAACGAGGCAAGGAGTTCAGTTGTCCGCAGACCACAAGGCCAAAAGTTGCTGGCGGGGTTTCCGAATTTTTGGCCGACGGATTGACCGCCGTGTTCGGCCTCGACCCCGATCCGGACGCCCCGATGACGGAGAAGAAGCGTGCCGACCGGGACGCCAACAATTCTCGCAAACGTGAAGATTTCTGGCGACAAATCAACGAGGCATACTTGCAAACCAAACACCCCGGTTTTGAAGCCGTTCAGCGTTTCTCAAACCAAATCAAAACTGTCCCACCGCCATTTCTGCGCTGGGGGAAATCAGCGGCGGGCAAGTCCGGTGATAAATTCGCTTGGTGGCTGCGTACAACAAGCGGAAGTGAGGTCCGACTTGGGCCGGAAAATTTCACTTTCCGCGTCAATGGCGAACTCCTCGCCGAAAATGAAACTATAAAGCAATTCTGGCGCGAGCTTCACGCAAGCGAAGTTCACGATGCGCGAAAAAGTTGCAAGCGTGGTTTGTGCCTCATTTCTGGCTTAGAAAATCAGCCCATTACGCCGACGCACAATCCAAAAATCCAAGGCGTGCCGAACACTGATTCATTTGGTGCCGCACTGGTCTCTTTCGATAAGGACGCTTTCAGATCCTACGGATTTGAGAAAAGCTTGAACGCTCCCACTTCAGAAGAAGCTGCCACGGCTTACTGCGTTGCTTTAAACTGGTTGCTGGATAACTCCGATCATTCGCTCCGTCTCGGTAATACCTGCCTTTGTTTCTGGTCCCGTGAATCCGAATCCTCCGCAAGTCTGTTCGCCAAGCTTCTGAATCGTCCAGACTCTCAATCAGTTGCCAATTTTATCAAGTCGCCTTGGGCCGGAATTGAGCGCGAGCTGGCTCGAAACGACCAGTTCTTCGCAGTCACCCTTGGAGGTAACCCGGGGAGGATAACTGTCCTCCACTGGCTCCAGCAGCCGCTTGATCAAGCCATTCAAAATTTCCACGATTGGTTCGCCGATCTGGAATTGGATGTGCCGTTGAAGCCTGAACCGAACGCAGGGAAGAGATCAAAAGCATCTGGCAAGACAATGGAGTTTCATCCGCTCTCGATCTACTGGCTCGCCTGCACCACTGTCCGCGAAACTAAGGACTTGCTGCCCGATGTTCCCGCCGAACTTTACCGCGCCGCTTTGGAAGGAAACGCACCTCCCATCTCGCTGCTTACACCCATCCTCAACCAGTTGCACTCAAAACTTGTTGGCGATGAAAACTATCAAATGCTTTATGACCAGAGCCGCTTCGCGCTGCTCAAACTCACCCTTAACCGCAACCGGAAAAAAACCACTATGGAAATAAAACCTGAACTCACCGCAGACACAGATGACCCCGCGTATAATTGCGGACGACTGCTCTCTGTGTTCAACGAAACTCAAAAAAAGGCCCATGAATATGGGCTGAAAGGAGCCACGGTGTCTGAAAAGTATTTTGGCACGGCCAGCACTTCGCCCGCCTATGTTTTTCCATATCTGGTGAAGCTTAACCGGCATCATCTCCAAAAAATCGGCAAGTCGGCCAAGTATGCGGGTGGCGAACGGTTTTTGGAGGAGGCCATATTTTCCATTTTGGCCCGGCTTGGACAGACCGAAGAAATGAGGCGGAACAAAATTCCCCCCGCATTTCCCCGCACGCTTGATCTCCAGGCCCAAGGTCGCTTTGCCATTGGCTTTTACCAGCAGATGGCTTCCGACGCGGCCGCGCGCCAGGCCAACCGAAAAATTAACGACCAAGCCACTGAATCCGAAACCAAATAATCCATTTCCCCAAAATACAAAATCTATGAGCAACAACATTCTGACCAATCGCCACGATTTCCTGCTTCTGTTTGAAGTCACCAATGGCAACCCTAATGGCGATCCTGATGCCGGCAATATGCCGCGTCTCGATCCGAATACTAACCGGGGCATCATTTCCGACGTGTGCCTCAAGCGGAAAGTGCGCAATTTTGTTGAGGAGTTCTCTCCCGCTCCAGCGGCGGGTAAAGAGAATCTTATTTTTATCCGCCAGGGTGCTGTTTTAAATAAACTGATTGACGAATCGGAAAAGCCCGCGTCGGCAAAGCATGATCCAGAGAAGAACCGGGACCAATGGGAGCGCGAAGCATTGGCCTGGCTCTGCAATCGTTACTATGATCTTCGTGCTTTCGGTGCGGTTTTGTCCACGGGAAACAAAGTGTTCAAAGGTTCAGCTTATGGACAGGTGCGTGGCCCGGTGCAATTCACATTTGGCCAGTCATTCAACCCTATCACTCCGTTGGAAGTGACAATCACAAGATGTGCTTCTACAAATGAAGATGAGGAAAAAGCCGCCAAGTCTGGTAGTGGTCAGAACCGCACCATGGGCAATAAACACATCGTCCCCTATGCCCTTTATGCCGCCAAAGGCTATGTCTCGCCCGCCTTTGCCGAGAAAACTCGCTTCACTGACGCTGACCTCGAATTACTTTTCCAAGCGTTGCTCCAAATGTTCGAGCACGACCGTTCCGCCGCCCGTGGCGAAATGATCGTCCGCGGCCTCTTCGACTTTGAGCACGTCGGCACCCAACATCCGAACAACGCCGAACAGAACAAACGTGAAGCCCGGCTGGGTTGCGCCCATGCCCATAAGCTTTTTGAAGGCATCAAAGTGGACTTGTCCGAAAAAGCCAAAGCGGCTGGAAAAACTTTTCCCGAATCCTTCGCCGATTACGAAGTCAAAAGTTACTGGACCGAAGCGAACCTGCCCAAAGGAATCAAACTAAACCTGCGACATGAGGGCCAATCCATCGGCCCGAAACAAGGCTGATGTGAACCCTTCAGCCCCAATGCCGCCGGGCGCTGGCGAAGCACGGGAGATGATTCCGCTCTCCGCCTTGAATCATTTCCTGTTTTGCCGTCGGCGTGCTGCCTTGATCCACTTCGAGGGCATTTTTGTCGACAATCATCATACCTTAAGTGGCGATCTTGTCCACGAACACGCCGACGTGCCCGGCTATGAAATCGCCAAGGGGGTTACGTTGCTGCGGGCCTTGCCGGTGTGGTCGGAGCGGCTAGGGCTGAATGGCAAGTGTGATATTGTGGAGCGGCGGCCGGATGGTTCGTTGTTTCCGGTGGAGTTCAAGCGGGGAAAGCGACGTCAATGGGAGAATGATGATGTGCAGCTTTGCGCCCAGGGGTTGTGTCTGGAGGAGATGTTTGGCCGGGAGGTCCTGGGCGGGGCGGTGTTCAATGCGGACAGCAAGCGGCGGCGGGAGGTGCCGTTCTCGCTGGATTTGCGTGGGCGCACGGAGGAGGCGGCCCGGCAGTTGCAGGGGTTGCTGGCTGCGGGATCGGTGCCGGCGGCGGAGTATCGCGAGGCGTGCCACGAGTGTTCGTTGTTTGAAATTTGTCTGCCGAGGGCCACGGCGCTGGAGAACCGGGTGGCGCAGTTGACGGGGCAACTCTTCAAAACGTGATGTCGGAAATTATTCAAAACACGCTGTATCTCATGACCCCGGCCACGTATGTGAACCGGGATCATTTGACTTTGCAGGTGGAGGTGCCGGTGTATCCGGCGGATTTGCCGGCGGAGAAGCGGCAGCGGGATGCGGCGACGGACTGGCGCAAGGTTTCGATTCCGATTCATCATTTGGAATCTATCTGTGCGTTTGGGCAAATTAACATCACGCCACCGGCGCTCGATCTATGCTGGGAGCATGGGGTGGCGGTGAATTATTTGAGTGAATGGGGGCGTTTGCACGCGCGCATGTCGGGGGTGGCCGACACGAGTGTAACGATGCGGCGGGCGCAATTCAGGGCGGCTGACCAGCCGGCGAAATGCGCGGCCATTGCCCGGCAAATGATTGCTGGCAAATTGCAAAACAGCCGAAACTCGCTGCTGCGGGCCGCGCGCGAAACGGATTCTGAGGACGAGCAGGAGCGGCTGGGGGATGCGGTTGAGGCGCTGGGGCGGCAGGTGATTGAGTTGGGCTATTGGACGGATTCGAATCTGGCAGAGGAGGGGGCCTTGGACCGGTTGCGAGGGGCGGAGGGGCTGGCAGCACAGATTTATTTCTCGGTTTTCGAGCTTTGCCTAAAGCAGCAGCGTGTGGCGTTTGCCTTTATCAATCGCAATCGACGACCGCCACGAGACCGGATTAACTGTCTGCTGTCGTTTCTTTATGCTTTGGTCCGGCATGATTGTATCACTGCGTTGACGGCGGTGGGGTTGGACCCATTTGTGGGGTTTCTGCACACGGAGCGACCGAATCGTCCGGCATTGGCACTGGACCTGATGGAGGAATTCCGTCCCTGGCTGGCGGACCGGCTGGCAGTGACGCTGGTGAATCGCAAGCAGGTCGTGCCGGAGCATTTCCGGGAACGAGAGGGCGGGGCAATGGAATTCACTGATGCTGGTCGCAAATTGGTGATTCAGGCTTATCAGGTGCGCAAACAGGAGACGTTGCAACATCCTTTGCTCGACCAGCAGTTACGGATTGGGCAGATGCCTTTTTATCAAGGGCGGATTCTGGCGCGGTATTTGCGGGGCGACATCGCGGCCTACGTGCCGCTGGTTCCGAAATAAGGACGAGTATGCTGATTCTGGTCACGTATGATGTTTCCACGGTGGAAAAGGCGGGGCTGCGGCGGTTGCGCCGGGTGGCGCGGGCGTGTGAGGATTACGGCACGCGAGTCCAGAAGAGTGTTTTCGAATGCCAGGTGGGGCAGGCAGAATGGGTGCAGCTCAAGGACCGGTTGTTGCGCGAGATAAAGGCGGATGCGGACTCTTTGCGGTTTTATTTTCTGGACGAAACAGCCAAGCAAAAGATCGAGCATCACGGAGTGGATCGTCCGGTGGATTTGGTCGGACCTTTAATCTTATGATCAGGCTTCCGCGAACCAAGAGTGCCGGCCAAAAGGCCGGGGTTTCGCGCACACGTCGAAAGGCCTTATTGGCCGGTGATTTCCTCGGCTCTTTGACATATCCAACTTTTGGCAAGGAGGAAAGATTGGCACGTTGGCGGAAATGGGGTACAAAGCCCTTGCGCACCAGCCAATTGGGCAGGTCGCTGTCACCCCGGTCGTGAGATCGGGGTGCGGATTGAAACACGTTGGAATAGGTCCAGCCTTCCGGCACCTGGTGAGTCACCCCGGTCGTGAGATCGGGGTGCGGATTGAAACATCGTGGCCATTGTGTTGATCGGGCTGGCCATCGCGTCACCCCGGTCTTGAGATCGGGGTGAGGATTGAAACAAGCAATACAATTTACCAGAGCAGCCCTTTGAAGTTAACCCCGGTCGGGAG
>CAITTG010000054.1 GCA_903895255.1 uncultured Verrucomicrobia subdivision 3 bacterium | reverse complement strand
GGGGGGGCTGTGCGTTGGCGGTGGTCGGACGTCGGGTTGCGGCCGAGACGGCCGCACTCCTTGGGCGGAGGGCGCGAGGGATACAGCCGGACTTTGGCAGGGATGTTTGCATGGCGGTCAAGGAACCGAAGAGAAGTGTCCCGGTGGGAGGAGGCACGTCCGCCCTCACCCCGACCCTCTCCCCCAGGAGAGGGAGAATGGTCGTCCGACTCATGACGATCACGGCACCCAACCACATGCGCACGCGATAGACCAGGTTCGTTGAGCGGGGGGCTGTGCGTTGGCAGTGGTCGGACGTAGGGTCGCGGCCGAGACGGCCGCACTCCTTGGGCGGGGGGGCGCGTGGGATAAAGCCGGACTTTGGCGGGGATGTTTGCATGGCGGCCAAGGAACCGAAGAAAAGTGTCCCGGTGGGAGGAGGCACGTCCGCCCTCACCCCGGCCCTCTCCCCCTGGAGAGGGAGAATGGCCGTCAGGCTCACCACCCTCCTTGCAGAATTCCACGGGCGGACGGGCGAGAAAGTGCCCAGCCTCCGGATGCGGCCAGGAAATCCTGGCTTTTGGGCTTTGGTCGGGGGGATGGTGGCTTTAGAATCCCGGGCGATGTCGCAAATGTTGAAGTCGTCCGGCCTGATGGCCCTGGCCACGCTCACCAGCCGGATTCTCGGGATGGTGCGCGAGATGGTTTATGCCAGTTTCATGGGTGATGGCTGGGTGGCGGGGGCCTTCACGATGGCGTTCCAAATTCCGAACCTGTTCCGCCGTCTGCTGGGCGAGGGGGCGTTGACGGCGGCGTTTATTCCGATTTTCAAGGAGAAGGAGAAACGGGATGGCGAGGGGGAGATGTGGCGGGCGGCCAATGCGGTGATCTCCGGTTTGCTCGTGACCGCGTCCATCATCATCGCGCTGGTGATGCTGGGGCTGACGGTGGCGCTGGCGGTGCACCATTTTCCGGACAAGACGGACCTGATGCTGCGGCTCCTGCGGGTGATGTTTCCGTACATGCTGCCGGTGTGCCTGACGGCGATTTTCATGGGGATGCTGAATGCCCGGGGGTTCTTTTTTATTCCCGCGCTGGGGGCCACGATGCTA
Source organism: uncultured Verrucomicrobia subdivision 3 bacterium (assembly GCA_903895255.1). GTDB lineage: Bacteria > Verrucomicrobiota > Verrucomicrobiia > Limisphaerales > UBA11358 > UBA11358. Next base: position 51,281 of record CAITTG010000054.1, on the reverse strand, counting down.
AATCTGGTGATGATTGCCTCGGTGCTGTGGGTGGCGCCGCATTTCGGGCAGGCCCTGCCGACGCAGATTTATGCGCTGGCCATCGGGGTGCTGGTGGCGGGCGTGGCGCAGGGGGCGTTTCAATTGCCGGCGCTGTTCCGTAATGGCTTTGCTTATCGCTGGGTTTCGCCATGGCGGGACAGCACGGTGCGGCTGGTGGTGCGGCGGATGGTGCCGGGGATGATCGGGCTGGCGGCGTTTCAGATTAATGTGCTGCTGACGCAGATCATGGGGTTCTGGGTGGACCCGCATATTGTGGCCTCGTTTAACTATGCGGTGCGGTTGATGGAGCTGCCGCAGGGGATGTTTGGGATTTCGCTGGCGACGTTTCTGCTGCCGACGCTGGCGGGGCTGGCGGCGGAGAAGAATTACGGAGAATTTCGCAGCACGCTGCGGCACGGGGTGGCGACGTTGTTGTTTGCCAATTTGCTGGCGGCCACGCTGCTGGTGGTGCTGGCGGAGCCGATCATCCGGCTGCTCTTTGAGCGGGGCGAGTTCACCGCGCTCTCGACGCAGCGGACGACGTGGGCGCTGGTGTGCCTGGCCCCGGGGTTGGTGGCGTTTTCCACGGTGAATGTGCTGGTGCGGGCGTTTTACGCGCTGGGCGACACGCAGACGCCGATGAAAATCAGCATGGTGTGCCTGGGGCTGAACCTGGCGATTGCCGCGGCGCTGGTGGTGCCGCTGCATCAGGGCGGTCTGGGTATTGCCAATACGATTACCTCGGCGGTGAACGTGGGGTTGCTGTTGTTTGCCTTGCGTAAAAAGCTGGCGCGGCTGGACATGGCGCCGTTGCGGCGGACCCTGGTGCCGCTGGCCGTCGCCGCGCTGGCGGCCGGGTTGATTGCGTGGGAGGGCTGGCGGTTGTGGGAGGAAACGCTGGGTCATGCGACGCTGCCGCGCAAGGTTGGCGCGGTGTTCGCCCCGGCGGTGGCGGCCGGGGTGGTGTATGTGGTGATCACGCTGACGTGTCACATTCCGGCGGCGAAGGAAATTTTAGGGATGGTGCGGGCGCGTTTGGGGAAAGGGCGGAAGAAGAGTGACGGGTGACGGGTGACGAGTGACGGGTGACGAGGGAAGAGGGACGAGTGACGAGGGAAGAGGGAAGGAGCGGGGCATTTTTCAAACCGGGACGACGGCGGTCCAGCAGTTGCGGCCGAAGAAGGCGAGGAATTGTTCGCGGACGGTTTCGGCGGCCGGGATGGTTTCGAAAAGGGCAAAGGTGGTGGAGCCGCTGCCGGACATGAGCGTGGCGAGCGCGCCGTGCTCGAGGAGGAACTTCTGGAAGACGGCGAGCACCGGATATTTGTCCAGGGCGGGGGCTTCGAGGGAGTTGTACATTTCCGCGCGGATGGCGGCCCAGTCGGAGGTTTGCAAAGCGGACACGAGTTGTTGGGCGCGGCCGGGGCGGCCGTTGAGGGCCTCGGGAAACCGGGCGAGGTTTTGATAGGCCCACGGGGTGGAGATGCCAAAGCCGGGATGGATCAGAAAGAAGGCCTTGCCGGCGAGGGCGGGGAAATTCGCGAGGGATTGCACTTGTTCGCCGCGACCGGTGGCGAGGGCGGGCTGGTCTTGCAGGAAAAAATTGATATCGGAGCCCAGCCCGGCGGCCAGCTCGTGCAGTTTCGCCAGGCCCAAGGGCTGGCCGAACAGTTCATTCAAACCGAGCAAGGCCGTGGCGGCGTTGCCACTGCCGCCGCCGAGGCCGGCGGCGAGCGGGATTTTTTTCTCCAAGTGAATTTTCACGCCGTCGGAGATGCTGGCGGCGGTGAGAAAGGCGGTGGCGGCGCGGTGCACGAGGTTGCGTCCATCCACGGGGAGGGAGGCGTCGTTGCAGGTAAGTTCCAGGCCGGTGGCGGTGCGGGTGAAGGCCAGCTCGTCATGGAACCGCACGGGCTGCATGATGGTTTCCAGTTCATGATAGCCATCCGGGCGGCGGCCGAGGATGTTCAGGATCAGGTTGACCTTGCAGGGGGATGGTTTCGCGAGGGGCATGGGGTTCAAAGCAAAACGCGCCAACCGGAGGAGTTGGCGCGGATTGAAAGCGGCAAAGGAATGCCGGTAATTTTAGTAATCGTACACATTGAACCGGCTGCCGGGGATGAAGGGCGCCACATCGCCGCCGCTGAAACCGGTGTAGGTATCGGTGGCCAGCGTGGGATCGTTGATCAAGCCGGGCGTGAAACTCGAGGGAAACGCCGGACTCGCGCTGATGTAGTTGGTCAGCACGGGATGGTAGGCGGGAATGGGGAAGGTGACGATTTCATACAGGCCAACCCCGGTGCGGGTAATGGACTTGTCGAAACCAGTGACCAAGCCGGTGGTGAAGCCATTGCCGGTGTCATCAAAAATCTGGGACTGTTCCATGGACTGGCGCAAATCACCCCAGCGGACGATTTCAAAGGTGTTGCTCAGGCCGCGACTCAGTTTTTCTTCGGGGCCGGCACAACCGGAACCCAACAAGGCGGGCAGCGCGATCACAGCGAGGAGAGTCAGGGCATTTCGCATACGTATTTTAGATTTTAAAAAAGCTTACCCGCAATCGGCGGGTTGTAAAGCGCGATTTCAATTTTTGGACCGCCAATTTATGATTTCAAGGCGCGTTTGCGATCGCGCCATTCCCAGTACCAGGCGATCCAGACCGTGATCTCGTAAAGCATGTACAGGGGAACCGCCATCAGGACTTGGGTGAGGACTTCGGGGGTGGTGAGCAGCGCGCCCAAAATCAGGTTGATGACGATCATGTAGCGCCACATGCTGCGGAGCATGGTGTAATTGAGGACCCCGAGTTTCACGAGGGTGAGGAGGACCACGGGCAGTTCGAAGCCCAAGCCCATGCCGAGCATGAATTTGCAGACGAAACTGATGTAATCCTCGGCGCGCCATTCGTAGGCGCCCAGGCCAAGCCATTGGGAGTACATTTGCGAGGCTTCGAGGGCGAACGGCATCAGGCCGAAGAAACAGAACGCAACGCCGGTCAGGAACAGGCCGGCCCCGATGATCATGGCGCGGAAGATGTGCTTTTTCTCATGGATTTTGAGGGCGGGGAAAATGAAGGACATGAGGAAATACAGGACGAGGGGACCGGAAATCACCAAGCCACCGTAAATGGCCACCTGAAAGGCGACGAAAAAGCCGCCGGCGGGGTTGAGGTTCACCAGATTAATATGCATCCGGTGGGCGTCGGCGGTGATGGCGGGGTCGGCGCTGACCTGCCAGCCGAGGACCTGGTTGGTGCCGATGCGAAGGGGTTTGACTTCGACCTCCACGATCTGGTTGGTGCCGACGTCGAGAAAGCGCTGTTCCTCGAGGGTGAGATTGAATTTGCCGAGCTGGTTGGTGCCGAAGGTGAGGACGGCGATTTTATCCGCCGGGGGATAAGAGACGTGAGCCCGGGTCATGGGCCATTTGATGACCTCAATGACGTAATTGGCGCCGATGAGGCAGAGGAGCATGGCGACGGAGACCGCCACGGCGCTCTTGACGAGCACCCAGCGGAAATCCTCCAGATGCTCGAGGAAATTTTTTACCGGACCACCCTCATCCTCGTCGGGGTTGGGCGTAACGTTAGGGCTGGCCATCCCGGGAACCTTGCGACTCAAGCCTTGGGCGGCGTGGTGGTTTGGGACACCGTGGCGGGCGGTTGGGACTGGCTGGCAATCTTGGGCTGCGGCGAGTCAATGGGGGCGTTTTGGATTTCGTCGGTCACTTCGCGGGTGGCTTTCTTAAATTCCTTGATGCCGGTACCCAGGCCCTTGGCGAGTTCGGGGAGTTTCTTGGCACCGAACAAGATCAGGACCACGGCAAAAATCAGGACGACTTCCCAGCCACCAAAAATTCCAGCAAGCATTGCATTCATAATGTAATTCCAGTTCTACAACCAAGCTAAGCCCGGGACGGGCATTAGTAAAGCGGCAAAAAGGGGGGGCGGGGGGCGGGGGCGGGGGGACACAATGGCAGGTTTAAGATGGGAAATTTCAGAGGAGAAAATTACGGGGACAGGCTGTCCCCGCCCCCAGTTCATGGGCAAAATGATATTTGGCGTGGATATTTGGATTTTTGCTGGCAAGCTCAGGCAGAACAGCCGGAGTATGGCACGGGTCCATGAAGAGCACTTTTTTCTCATTCCACCGCTATTTTCCCGTAAGCAGCCGGGACCGAAAATGGGGCCTGTTTGTGAACACCCTGGGCGAAACCCGGGTGCCCCCGCATACGCCTTACCCGCCGAGCGGACACCCCAAGGGCTTTGCCTTTGACTGGCAACAGGGGCGGGTGCTGGACAGTTTTGCCCTGGTTTATGTGGCCGGAGGACGGGGGAATTTTGAGTCGGCAGGTAACATAAACGTGCCGATTGAACCCGGGAGTGTGTTCCTGCTGTTCCCCGGGGTGTGGCATCGCTACCAGCCGGATGTCAAAACCGGGTGGCACGAGTTTTGGATTGGCTTCGACGGGGTGATGGCGCAGAACTGGCAGAAAAGCAACTTCATCTCGGCGGCGAAACCGGTGATCAAAATTAATGTGGAGGACACGGTGGTGGCCACGTTCAACCGGCTCATTCAAGCCGTCCGGGCCAACCGTCCGGCGCTGCAGCAAATTCTGGCGGGCGCCGCGGCGAATCTGGCGGGCATTTGCTATTCCGCCCAGCAGGGGCCACCGGAAACGGGGAATCCGGGTTCCAATGCGATTGAACTGGCGATTGCCCGCCTGGAAGGCGACCTGGGCCGCGACCTGGACGTGAAGACCCTGGCGCAGGAACTGGGGGTCAGCTACAGTTGGTTTCGGACCGCGTTTACGCGGCACACCGGCCTGGCCCCGCACCAGTATGTGCTGGAAATGCGGCTGTTGCGCGCCCGGAACTTGCTGGTGGGAAGCAGCCTCTCCGTCAAAGAAATCGCGGCGGAGACAGGCTTTCAGGACGAACACTATTTCTCCCGGCTCTTCCGCCAGAAAATGCAGATCACGCCGAGCCAGTGGCGGCTGCGCAGTCAAAAACGGTGAGGCTTGGGGTGGCGGTTGGGCGGGTTTCTGCAAAAAGTCTACGTTGAATGTCATTTTATCCATTTTTTTGGTTTCCGGGCCCCGGTAACTTGGGACTTTAAATCCACATGAAAATCACTGACATCAAACTTTACACGATTAAATCCGGGGACACCGGGGCCCGCGGCGCGGCGGTGGGCGAATCACAATATTGGGGCGGCGGCTGGCAGGCGCAGACGCTCATTTCCAATCCCATGTCCGTGCACCCGAAATATTCCCGCGTGCGCTCGCTGTGGATGGGCGGCGGGCAGGATCCGTTTGTGATTGAGATTTTTACGGATGAAGGGGTGAGCGGTTTTTGCGCCAATTACGGCGGCGGAGAATTTGCCTGCGCGATCATTGAAAAACATTTCAAGCGCTTCCTCATCGGCCAGGACCCCTACAATATCGAACTCATCTGGGATCAAATGAACCGCTCCACCCTGCCTTACGGCCTGGGCGGGGTGACGAGCATGGCGATGGCCGGGGTGGACCTCGCACTCTATGATCTGGTCGCCAAGGCGCAAAAGCTGCCGGTCTATAAAATTATCGGCGGCCAAACCAAGGAAGCCATTCCCTGCTACGTGACGATACATCCCGATTACGTGGACTCGTGGCGCGACCGCGGCTTTCTCGGCGTGAAAATTGCCGCGCCCTGGGGCGTGGAAAGCGGGCGCGAGGGCATTAAAAAAATGGAGAAGCTCATCGCCAAACTCCGTAGCGGCCTGGGCGACGACATGGAAATCATGATTGATTGCTACCTCTCGTGGGACATCGAGTTTGCCACGCGCGTCGCCGAGCGGGTGCGGGATTATGATGTGAAATGGTTCGAGGACCCGCTGCAAAACGGCTGGGCGACGGAGAGCAACCGCATTTTGCGCGACCGCATAGCGCCGATATTGCTGGCGACCGGCAACCTCGAATATCATCCCAAGGCGTTTCACGACATCATTCATAATCATGCCACGGACATTATCCAGCCGGAGATGCAATGGTGCGGCGGTTACACGCCCACACGCTGGATCGCGGCGATGGCGAAGCCCTACGACATGCCGGTGATTCCGCACGGCTCCAGCGTTTATAATTATCATTTCGTGATGGCCAACACCAATTCGCCCTACGCGGAATTCCTTTCCGTAGGCCAGGGCACGGAGATCCAGCCGATCTTTAGCGTGCTCGAGGGCGAACCACTGCCGGTGAACGGCAAGGTGTCGCTGGATCCGAACAAGCCGGGCTTTGGCGTGGAACTCAAGCGGGAGCTGCTGGCGCCGTACAAGGGCTGATTATGAAGCCGCTGCGCGTGGGGGTGATTGGCGCGGGGTGGTGGGCGACTTTTGCCCACATTCCCGCCATCCGCGCGCATCCGCGGGCGGAGCTGGTGGCCGTGCAGAGCCGCGAAGGGGCGACGGCGGAAAAAATCGCGCGCGATTTCGGCGCGAGGCACGCTTGCAGGACCGTCGAGGAATTACTCGCGCTGGCGGAAGTGGAGGCGGTGATTGTCGCCTCCACGCCGAATGTCCACTTTGCCCAGGCCAGGGCGGCCCTGGAGAGCGGACGGCACGTTTTGATCGAGAAGCCGATGACCTTCACGGCCGCCGAGGCGCGGGAACTCGTGGACCTCGCGGCGGGGAAAAACTTGCAGCTCGTGATGAGTTGCCCGTGGCATTACACGCGGCATGGGCGGGAGGCGCGGCAACTGATCCAATCGGGCGCGCTCGGCGAGATCAAGCTGATTTCCCTGCTGATGACCAACCCGATTGACAAGCTGCTGCGGGGCATCAACACCTCGCCGACGCACGGCATGGCGAATGTCTATCTGGAGCCCTGCCCGGGTTCCTACAATGACCCGGCGATTGCCGGCGGCGGGCAAATCTACTGCCAGGTTTCGCACGCGGCCGCGTATCTCACCTTTCTGACGGGCCTGCGGCCGGCCGAGGTGTTTGCGCGTTTCGACCGGGACGGCTCCCGCAACGACATTTACAACGCGCTGACGATCACGATGGAAAACGGCGCGCTGGTTTCCCTGGCCAGCACCGGGGCCACGCCCTTGAGCGAGCGCAGTTACGAGGTGCGGGTCTTCGGCACCCAGGCGATCCTGCAACTGGAACTCTGGCGGGGCACGATGACCCGCATTGATTTCAGCGACCGGCGAACGGAGTTCCCGCCGCTGACGGCGGAGGAGATTTATCCCGCGCAAGCGCCCGCGCGGAACTTCATTGAGGCGGTGCTGGGCGAGGCCCCGAATGGCTCGCCCGGGGAGCTCGGCCTGGCCTCGATGGAAATCATCGAAGCCGCCTGCCAGGCGGCCGCCAGTGGAAAAACCGTCCGCATCCGTCCCGAAAAATGAGCACAGCGATTCAACTCACCGGCATTGCCTGGGATCACAGCCGCGCGCTGCCGCCCCTGGTGGCGACCGCCCAGCGTTACGAGGAAACCCATCCGGGAGTGCGGATTCACTGGCAGAAGCGCACGCTGGACGAATTCGGCCACGCGCCGATTGACCAACTGGCGCGCAAATTTGACCTGATTGTGATTGATCACCCGTGGGCGGGGTTTTGTTTCGAGAACCACTTGGTTCACGATCTGGCCGGCCTGGCCCCGGCGGCCGCCCTGGCCGAGTTGAAACAAAATTCCGTCGGGCCGACGTTTGAGAGTTATGTCTGGCAGGAGAAAATGCTGGCGCTGCCGATTGACGCCGCCACGCCCGCGCCCAGCTGGCGCCGGGACTTGCTCGAACGCGCCGGGGTGCCACCACCGCAAACGTGGGCCGAGGCGGTGGCGCTGGCGCGGCGGAAGCTGGCGGTGATCCCTGGTTTTAACGCGGATTTGTTTTTGCATTTTCTCATGCTGGTGAAGGGGCTGGGCGCGGAACCGTGCGCGGACCAGGAAAACCTGGCACCCCGCGAAATCATGCAACGCGCCGCGGAAATGCTGCGGGAGCTGACCGAGCCGATGCCGCGTGACATTTATGAGCTGAATCCGATACTCGTTGCCGAGCGCATGACGACGACGGATGATTTCGCGTGGAACGCCTTCGCCTACACTTACAACAACTATGCGCGCCCCCATTTCGCAGCAAAGGCACTGGCCTTTGGCAACTTGCTGGCGCTCGAACGGGGCGGACCGCGATTGCGCAGTGTGCTGGGGGGCACCGGTCTGGCGATTTCCGCGAATTGCAAAAATGCCGCCGCGGCGCTGGATTACGCGCTGTTTGTCGCGAGCGGCAGGGTGCAACAAGGCATTTACGTCCACGCCGGCGGGCAACCCGCGCACCGCGCCGCGTGGGACGACGGGCTGGCGGATGAGCTGTGCGGCGGCTTTTTGAGCGGCACCCGGCTCACGCAGTCCGAAGCGATTGTCCGGCCGCGTTACAGCGGCTATGTGGCGCTGCAAACGGACGGCGGGAAGGCGCTGCAGGAATATTTGCGCGATGGACGGGGCCTGGTGGCGACGCTGGAAAAACTGGACGCGCGATACCGCGAGTCCCGCACGCGCGGCGGCCGGGCTTATCAAACCAACTGAGGCATGAAACTAAAATTAAGCTGCGCCGATTTTTCCTTTCCCCGGCTGGAACACGACCAGGCGCTGGGAGTCATCGCGCTGCTGGGCTTGCGCGGGGCGGACATTGGTTTGTTTGAAGGTCACGGCCATTTGAAGCCGAGTGCCGAGCTGAGGCGGCCCGCCGCGAGCGGGGCCAGATTGCAGCGACGCCTCGCCGGGCACGGACTCAAAGCCGCGGACATTTTCCTGCAACTCCACGCGGGCTTTGACGAACTCGCCATCAATCATCCCGAAGCCGGCCGGCGCGCGGCGGCCGGCGAGCAATTTTTGCGCGCGCTCGATTATGCGGATGCGGCGGGGGCGGCGCACATCACCATTTTGCCGGGGGTGACGTTTCCGGGCGAAACGCGGGCCGACGGGGTTGCCCGCAGTGTCGATGAACTCAACCGGCGCGTGGCCGAGGCCCGCGCCGCCAAGTTGCAGCTCGCGGTGGAGCCGCATGTCGGCTCGCTGGCCGACACGCCGGAGCGGGCGCTGGATTTGGTGAAGCGGGTGCCGGGCCTGGGTTTGACGCTGGATTACGCCCATTTTACGCGGGCGGGCATGGCCGATGAGCGCATTGAGCCCTTGACCCAATTGGCCACGCATCTGCACGCGCGCGCGGCGCGGCGCGGACGGCTGCAGGCACCGCTGAAGAAAAACACCATCGATTTTCCGCGCATGGTGGAGGCGCTCGCCCGTCGCCAATTCGCCGGCTGGATGGCCTTGGAATATGTGTGGATTGACTGGGAACATTGCAACGAGGTGGATGTGATCTCCGAGACCGTGCAGTTAAAGAACTTGCTGCTCGCAGCAGCGGAAAAAATCAAATGACCAAAATATCCGGCATCTACACTCCGAACATCGTTCCCTTCAACGATGACCACTCGATCAATGAGTGCGAGTTGCGGCGCTTGACCGCCTGGCTTATTGAAAAAGGCGTCCACGGGCTTTATCCCAACGGCAGCACGGGCGAATTCATCCGTTTGAGTTATGAAGACCGGCTGCGGGTCGTGAAAATCATGGCGGAGGAAAATCGCGGACGGCTTCCCATCCTCGCCGGCGCGGCGGAGCCCAACGCCGACCAGGTCTTGCAGGCGTGCCAGTTTTATGCCGACCTCGGCTGCCGGGCGGTAAGCCTGACCGGGCCTTACTATTACAAAGTCTCCCAGGAGAGCATCGAAAAATATTTTCGGGAACTCGCGGCCCAGTCGCCGATCGACATTCTGCTCTACAACATCCCGCAGTTCTCCAATGAAATCAGCCTGCCGGTGGTGCGCCGACTGGCGCTGGATTGCCCGCGAATCATCGGCATCAAGGATTCGAGCCGCGACTTTCCGCGCTTCTGCACGATGCTGGCGCAGATCAAGCCGCAGCGGCCGGATTTTGTCTGCTTCAGCGGCACCGAGGAGATTTTGTATCCGAGCCTGGTGATGGGGGGCGACGGGGGAACGATTGCGAGTTCCGGGGTGATGCCGGAGGTCATTGTGAAATTGTACAATGATTTCCGGGCGGGCAATCATGCCGAATGCCGCCGGGTGCAGCTCAAAATCCAGGACATCATCGGCGCCATGTTTGCGGCGGGAAATTTTCCGGAGGGTTTTCGCGCGGCGGTCGCCTTGCGCGGCTTTAATCCCGGGCCGCCGCGCTTCCCCATGAGTGCCACGGAGCTGGCGAATCTGGAGGAAGCGAAGGGCAAACTGGCCTGTCTGCTGGGTGATTGTGGTTATCCGGAGGCCGCCCGGGAGTGTGAGTTGCGGCGGACGAATGCGAGTAATACACGATTGACCGGCGGGGAGCTCAGTTCCATTGTGGCAGCGGTGGTGGAGCAATTGAAATTGTGACCGGGGGGGATGAGCCAGCCGGGCGAACGAGCGAGCGACAAAACCAGGCGCCGGTTAATTGCTGGCGAGGATCAGGTTTTTGATGGTGGGCGAGTCCACGCCCCCCTTGACCTCCTCGGTCACACAGAATTGGCCGGGAGTTTTGATTTCGCGGCTGGGCCGGAAATCCATGCGGGTGGTGCCGCTGGCATCCATGTGAAACACGCCCGCCGCCACGGGTACTTTGTGCTCGTCCATGACCCAGAGTTCATAGTCGCGGTCGGCGGGGAGCGGTTTGAGGTTTTGCACGACAAACTCGCCATTTTCCGCTTGATAATCCCAGAGGGTGACGGCGACGGTCCGGGGCGCGTCCGCGATCAAGGAATTGAGCATGGTAATGCGCAGGTTGGCGAGGCGGTTGGATTCGCGCAGGGCCAGAACAGCGTGGTTGAGGTCGTTGGTGGCCGTCTGCAAGGATTGGGCCAGTTGTTGGAGCTGACTGAGCTGCTGGTTTTGGGCGGCCACGGTCTGGCGCAACTGGCGGTCGGAAACCAGCAGGAAAACGCAGGCGACCGCGAGGCCAGCGGTGAGGGCGCGCCACCACCACAGGACGGCGGCAATGGGGCGGTCCGGCAGGGTGAGGACTTTTTGCGGTTCGATCCGGGCCAGAATGCGGGCGCGCAGTTCCGGGGGCGGGACGGCCACCGGGGCGGATCCGGCCACGGCTTCCACGGCCGGATGCAAACCCGCCACGAACTGGCGCAGCTCGGCGCTGCGGTCGAGGGCGGTTTCAAATTCGCGCAATTCCGCGCCGTCCAGGACTCCCAGGACGTACAACCCCGCCAGCTCTTGCAGGCGTTCGTCGATCATCATAGCACGCCCTCCAGTTGATCGCGCAGTTTGAGGAGGCCGCGGCGGATGCGGGCCTTGATGGTGCCCAGCGGCTGGCTGAGTTGGGCGGAAATTTCGTGCTGGGTGAGGCCGGAGAAAAAGGCGAGTTCAATGGCATGCCGCTGGTCGGCAGGCAGTTCCACGAGGGCGGAACGGATGAGGCCGGCTTTTTCCTGGCCGTGCAGGCTTTCGTGCGCGGACGCGGCGACTTCGGTGATCAGGGCGGACTCGGCGCCGGCGGCGTCGGCCAGCTTGGCGCGGCGCTGGGAGGCGCGGATGCGGTCGATGGATTTGTTGCGGACGAGGGTGACCACCCAATAGGAGGGCTGGCCGAGCCGGGGATCAAAGCTGGCGGCTTTTTCCCAAATCTGCACGAAGGCATCCTGGACGACATCCTGGGCCTCAATGGCGTCGTTGAGAATGCGCTGGGCGACGGAATACAGACGGGTGGCGTGACGATCGTAGAACTCGGCGAACGCGTCACGGTCCCGCGCCCCGATGCGGCGGAACAATTCCATGTCCCGGCCGGCCTCGGCGGCGTCGTTCTGAATGTCCTGCGGATTCACTCGTATGGTTGCCAGCGACATCGCCAAGTCCGGAGAGATTTTCCCCCGGGGGAAAACCGGACTGAACGCAATGCACGCAGCTAAATTCATATCAAATGGGCCAGCGAATGACAAGTTGGCTTCTTCACTAAAAGAACGTACGGTGGGATGGGTTGGATGCATTTATTTCGATGCATCCATTTGGCGCTCAGAAACGATTAATCTATGGAAAGAACACAAATGACAAACGCAACCAGTCAGCCAGCGAGAGGGTGGAGCCGCCTGGGGCGCTCCTTAAAGCAATGGTTTGACGCCGATTACGGGAACGGCGACCTGGCGGCGATTCGCGCGCGGCCGGACCGGGTGGAATGGATGCGGGTGGTGCCCTTTGTCATTCTGCACCTGGGTTGCCTGGGGGTTTTTCTCTGTGGCTGGAGCTGGACGGCGGTGGGGGCGGCGGTGGGGCTTTATCTGATCCGGATGTTTGCGATCACGGGATTTTATCACCGATATTTTTCCCACCGCACTTTCAACACCTCCCGGACGGCCCAGTTTCTCTTTGCCGTGCTGGGAGCCTGCGCCGTTCAGCGCGGCCCCTTATGGTGGAGTTACCAGCACCGCCACCATCATAAGCACTCGGACGAGGAGGAGGATGTGCATTCCCCGATCCTGCGGGGCTTCTGGTGGTCGCACATTGGCTGGATCACCAGCGCGCGGAATTTTCCCACGGATTATTCGCAGGTGCGGGATCTGGCCAAATATCCGGAGCTGGTGTTTTTGAACCGGTTTGACACGGTGGTGCCGATTTTGTTTGCCACGGGCCTGTTCACCCTGGGGCATTTTCTGGGGAGCTGGTTTCCGTCGCTCGGGGTGACGTCCTGGCAAATGCTGGTATGGGGCTTTTTCATCAGCACCACGGTGCTGTTTCACGCGACCTCATCGATCAACTCGCTGGCGCACTTGCTGGGCAACCGGCGGTATGCGACCGAGGACAACAGCCGCAACAGCCTGCTGCTCGCCCTAATCACGCTGGGCGAGGGCTGGCATAACAATCATCACTGCCACATGAACACCGTCCGCCAGGGTTTTTACTGGTGGGAAATTGACATCTCTTATTACGTGCTCAAAACCCTTTCCTGGACCGGCTTGATCTGGAATTTAAAACCCGTTCCCCGCGCTGCCTATGAAAATACCCATCGAATTCCCGGAACCCGAAATCCTTTACCTGGTCATCCAACGCGCCCGTGAAACGACTGGCCATCATCGGAACGGGCATCGCCGGTCTGGGGTGCGCCCACTTTTTGCACCGCCGGTACGCGCTCTCGCTTTACGAAAAGAACGACTATCCGGGCGGGCACGCCAACACGGTGACCGTCACGGAGCGCCAGCGTTCCGTGCCGATTGACACGGGTTTCATGGTGTTCAACCGGGTCACGTATCCGAATCTGACCCGGCTGTTTGAGGAACTCCGTGTGGCGGTCAAGCCGACCGACATGTCGTTTAGTGTGATGCACCAGCCAACCGGCCTGGAATATTGCGGGAGCAGCTTGAACCACCTGTTCGCCCAGCGACGCAACCTGGTGCGTCCGCGTTTCTGGCGAATGCTGGGACAGATCAACCGCTTCAACCAGGAGGCCATCACGGCACTTAATGAGCCCCGCCACCAGAGCCAGACCCTGGGCGACTATGTGCGGGAACGCGGGTACGGGAAGGATTTCCTGCAACTCTACCTGGTCCCGATGAGTTCGGCCGTGTGGTCCACGCCGCCGGGGCTGATGCTGGAGTTTCCGGCGGTGACCCTGCTGCGGTTTTTTCACAATCATGGTTTTTTGGGCCTGCACACGCAGCATCCGTGGCTGACGGTGACGAACGGTTCGCAGGCATATGTGGCGAAACTAACGGCCCCCTTTCGGGACGCTCTCCGGCTGAAGCGCGGGGCGACGAGCGTGCGGCGCGAAGGCGGGCAGGTACGGGTGACCGATAGCACCGGCAAGTCGGAGTTGTTCGACCAGGTCATTCTGGCCAGTCATGCTGATGAATCGCTGGGTCTGCTAACGGATGCGGACGAGCGGGAGCGCGCGGTGCTGGGCGAATTTAAATATCAGACCAACTCGGCCCTGCTGCACACGGATGCTTCGGTGATGCCGCGGACGCGGCTTTGCTGGGCGGCCTGGAACTATCGCATGGCGGCGGGCCGGGCCCCGTCGACGATTTACTGGATGAACCGCTTGCAGGGCGTCTCGGACGAACAAAATTATTTTGTTTCCATCAATGGGGAAGATTCGGTGAATCCAAACACGGTGCTGAAGCGTATTCATTATGAACACCCGGTGTTCAGTCTGGGGGCGATCCGGGCGCAGGCGGAGCTGCCGGGGTTGAATGCGCGTATGAATAATGTCTATTTTTGCGGGAGTTACTTTCGGTACGGCTTTCACGAGGACGCCTTCACGTCCGCGCTGGAGCTGTGCCGCCAGTTGACGGGGGAAAGGTTGCTGCCATGAATTCGTGTTTTTATGAATGCTCGCTGATGCACCACCGTTTTTCGCCGCGCGTGCATCATTTCCAGCACGACCTGTTCATGTTCTACCTGGACCTGGATGAGCTGGCGGGCGTGGCGCGGAAACTCTGGCTCTTCAGCCATAACCGGCGGAATGTGTACAGTTTTTGCGACGCGGACCACGAGCCGGCGGGCGCGGTGCCGCTCAAGGAGCGGATCCATGGATTTCTGCGGGAAAAAGGCCTCGTCCCCGCACCGGCGGACCGGGTGATGCTGCTGACCCTGCCGCGCGTGCTGGGCTATATTTTCAATCCCATTTCGATTTATTACTGTTTCAACAGTGCGGGCGAGCCGGTGGCCACCGTGGCCGAGGTGGGGAATACCTTTCGGGAAATGAAACTGTTCCTGCTCCGGGCGGAGGACCAGAAACCGGGCGGGGCGTTTGAAAAAATCCTGCCGAAGGATTTCTACGTGTCGCCGTTTTCGAAACTGGATCTCAATTTTGATTTTCGCCTGCAGATTCCCGCCGGCAAACTAGATGTCAAGGTGGACGAACTCGCGGGCGCCAAAAAGATGTTTATCAGCACGCTGACCGGCCAGCGCCGGGAGCTGACCAACCGCAGCCTGGCCTGGTTTACGTTCAAGTATCCGCTGATCACCTTGAAGGTGATTTTCCTCATTCACTGGCATGCCTTCCGCTTGTGGGCCAAGCGCGTGCCGTTTTATGCCAAGGCCGCCCATCCCGAATTGCAACGCGACGTGCGGCGGCCGCATGCCTCCCTTGCCCCCTGAAAAAAACCCATGAATCCCGAATCCACCTCGACCCTGAATGTGCCGCTGCCCCGCCAGCAGGCGCAGCCGGCCTCGTTTTACGAACGGGTTGTGTTGCAAACCCTGGCCGGCATGACGCGCGGCTGTCTGCGGCTGGAACTGCCGGACGGCACGAAAGTCGTTTGCGGCCAACCGACCGCCGATGCGTGCGCGAACGTGCGGATCGTAAACCGCTCGTTTTTCAAACGCTGCGTGCTTTTTGGGGACGTCGGCTTTGGGGAAGGTTATGTGGACGGGGATTGGGAGACGGATGACATTACGCGGGTCATAGGATGGTTCATTTTGAATGTGGACAACGCTCCCGGGATGTCGGGTTCCCGCGCCAAACAATGGCTGGTGAACCTGCTCGGGTGGCAGAACCGGATTGGGCACTGGCTGCGGCCGAACAGCCTGGACACCAGCCGGCGGAACATTGCCGAGCACTATGATTTGGGCAACGATTTCTACCAGTTGTTCCTGGACCGCACGATGACCTATTCCTCGGCATTGTTTGAAACGCCCGGTCAATCGCTGGAAGCGGCGCAGACGGCCAAATATGACCGTTTGTGCCGGCAGTTGCGGTTGCAACCCGGGGAGCATGTGCTGGAGATTGGCAGCGGCTGGGGCGGGTTCAGCCGGCACGCGGCGGAAAACTATGGTGTGCGGATCAAAACGGTGACGATTTCGGAGGAGCAATTTAATTACGCGCGCGACCTCTTCCGTCGGGAAAATCTGGCGGATAAAATCGACATTCGACTAATGGATTACCGGCTGGTGACGGGGAAATTTGATAAAATTGTGTCCATCGAAATGCTCGAGGCCGTGGGCGACGCTTACTTGGAAACCTATTTCGCCAAGTGCCAGGAACTGCTCAAGCCCGCGGGCCTGCTGGCCTTGCAAATGATTACCTGCCCGGATGGCCGCCATGCGGCCATGCGCAAGAATGTGGACTGGATTCAGAAGCATATTTTCCCGGGCTCGCTACTGCTCTCCGTTCACCGGGTCAACCAGGCATTGCGCCGGACCGGGGATTTGTTCCTGCACGATTTGAAGGACCTCGGGCTGGACTACGCGGAAACGTTGCGACGCTGGCGGACCGCCTTCCAGCAGAACGAGGCGGCGGTGCGGGCGCTAAACTTTGACACCCGGTTCATCCGCAAATGGAATTACTACCTCTCGTACTGCGAGGCCGCGTTTGCGCGGCGCAACATCACCGTGGTGCAGGCGGTTTACACCCGGCCCAACAATCCCACCCTGGCGGAATCATGATCTGGACATTGCGAATTTTTTTCATGGGCGTGCTGGTCACCATGCTGCTGGCCACCAGTTGGGCCAGTCACGCATGCGCATTGTGGAAAACGCCCGAGGCGCTGGTCACCCATCCATGGTTCATTGCCACCCTGTTTGACTGTTACTTTGGCTTCCTGACCTTTTTCACCTGGGTTTGTTACAAGGAAACGGCGTGGGCGGCGCGGCTGGCCTGGCTGGTGGCCATTTTGCTATTAGGAAACATCGCCATGTCCGTTTACATGCTGATCACCCTGTTCCGTTTGCCCGCCACCGCGAGCCTGGAGCAGGTGTTGTTGCGTTCCCCTAAATGACCACCCTGGCCATGCCCAAAACCACCCTCACTGCGCGACTGGCAACCTTCTGGCGGGAACGCGTGGTGGGTTTGCTGGTGGCGCAGCTCCGGCAGGGCATCACGCCGCAGAAAATCGCGCTAACGATCACGCTGGGGGTTTGCATCTCGGCCTTTCCCATCGTGGGCGCGACCTCGCTGATGTGCTTTTTCATAGGCATCTGGCTGGGCTTAAACCAGCCGGTGATTCAACTGGTGAACTGGCTGGCCTCGCCGCTCCAAATGGGGCTGTTCGCCCCCTTTGTGCGGCTGGGCGAACACCTGACACGGTCGCCGCGCGTGAGTTTTTCAATTCCGGAATTGATTGCGAAATTCCGGGCGTCGCCGCTGGCGTTTTTCAAGGAATTTGGACTGACCGGCTGGCATGGCGTGGTGGGCTGGCTGGTGGTGGCACCACTGGCCGGAGTGGCACTTTACTTTATTTTCCTGCCCTTAACCCAAAAACTGGCGGCGGCGGCGCCCCAAAACCCGGAGTCCAACTGATGTCCCCCACCCTGCCCCATCCCTTGATAATTTTGCTGCTGGCAGCCACGGGGTTTGCCATCGCCCTGATGGTCGTGATCTGGCGGCTGGCGTTGCGGATAAATAATCTGGGCATTGTGGATGTGGCCTGGTCGTTCGGATTTTTGCCGGTGGCGGGGCTGTTTGCGCTGCTGGCCCCGGGGGATCCGCTGCGACGCGCGCTGGTGGCGGGCATGGCCGGCCTCTGGAGCGCGCGCCTGGGCACGCATATTCTCGTGCGGGTGCGCGGGCATCATCCCCACGAGGATGTGCGCTACGCGCAGTTACGGGTGGAATGGGGTAGCCAATTGCGATCGAAGACCTTTTGGTTTTTCCAATTGCAGGCGGGCATTCTGGCCGGGCTCGCGACGGTGTTTCTCGTGCCCTGCCTGAATGCCCAACCTGGCATCAGCCCGTTGGAATGGGCGGGGGTGGCGGTTTGGGCGCTGGCGCTGGCGGGCGAAAGCGTGGCGGACGCACAGTTGAAGGGCTTCAAAGCCCGGCCGGAAAACAAAGGCCGGATCTGCCAGGCCGGATTGTGGAATTACTCGCGGCATCCTAATTATTTCTTTGAATGGCTCGTTTGGGTGGGCTTTTTTATCTTCGCCTGGGGCTCGCCGGGCGGCTGTTACACCGTGCTCTGTCCGGCCTTGATGTTGTTTTTCCTCCTGCGGGTCACGGGCATACCGATGACCGAGGAACTTTCGGTGAAAAGCAAAGGCGAAGCCTATCGCGAGTACCAACGGACCACCAGTGCCTTTGTCCCGTGGTTTAAAAACAAGGCCAGTTAACCCTCCCGCACCCATGAACCAAGAACACGTGCTGCCGTTGAATCCAGAAAACCGGATGGACCATCTCTCCCTGCCCAAGCCCCGGCTGTCCCTGGACCGGTGGCTGGAAAAGGACCTGCTGCCGGACTGGCTGATTCGACTGGGCATCCGGCGGCTGTTGCGGGAGCGGTTGCAAATGGAGAATCGCGGCGGCGCGGAAGCCCAGCAGGCTCACTTGCTGAAATTAGTGGCGGAGTTAAAACAAAGCCCGATTGCGATCGAAACCCAGGCGGCGAACACCCAGCATTACGAGGTGCCCACCCGCTTCTATCAACTCTGCCTGGGCCGGCGCCTGAAATACAGCAGCGGGTTGTGGACCGAAGGTGTGGCCACGCTGGACCTGGCGGAGGAGGAGATGCTGCGGGTGACGTGCGAGCGGGCGCAACTGGCGGATGGCCAGCGGATTTTGGAGCTGGGTTGCGGCTGGGGTTCGCTCTCCTTGTGGATGGCGGAACATTTTCCGCACGCCCAAATCACCGGCGTCTCGAACTCAGCCACGCAAAAGGAGCATATTGACACCGAGGCGCGCCGGCGCGGCCTGAACAATGTGCGAATTATAACGTGCGACATGAACCGGTTTGACAGCGCGGAGACGTTTGACCGCGTGGTGTCGGTGGAGATGTTCGAGCACATGAAAAATTACGAGCGGCTCATGGGCAATATTGCGCGCTGGCTGAAGCCGGAGGGCCGGCTGTTTGTGCACATCTTCACACACCGCGAGTATGCGTATCATTTTGAGGCGCGGGACGAGTCCGACTGGATGGCGCGGTATTTTTTTACCGGGGGCATCATGCCGAGTGACGACCTGCTGCTGTATTTCCAGCGGGATTTGACGATCGAAAACCACTGGCGGGTGAACGGAACCCATTACCAGAAAACGGCGGAAGCCTGGCTGGCGAACATGGACGCGCACAAGGATGAGATCCTGCCCCTATTCGTGCGGACTTATGGGGCGGAGAACACGCTGCGCTGGTGGGTGTACTGGCGGGTGTTTTATCTGGCCTGCGCAGAATTATGGGGCTATCGCGGGGGCGAGGAGTGGTTTGTTTCGCATTATTTGTTCCAGCGGAAAAATATGTAGCGGCTGGCGGAGCCTCCGAGCTTCCGCAACCACGGAGCGTTATCCATGCAAATACGCGGCTTTCGATTCACCACCGCCGGCCGACTGGCGGTGGGGTTATGCTGGCTGAGTTGGCTGGTTTTGACGGCCCAGGCGGACGAGGGGGCCTTTACCAACCGGCTGGCCCAGGCGATGGTGGCGGGACAACAGACCAACTGGCCGGGGGTCCTGCAGGAGATGTCGGCGGCGGAGGCGCTGGGGGGCACCAATGGCAGCCGACTCTGCCGGGTGACCAAAGGTTACTGCGACCTGATGCATCTGGCGGGCCTGGCCGACCGGCAGCAAGCCCTGGCGGAATTGGCACTGGCGACGGCCCAACGGGCGATCCAAGCAGATCCGCGCAGCGCCACGGCCCACCTGTGCGTGGCTGTCTGCTACGTGAAAAATTTTCCTTACGCCCCCAATGCCCGCAAGGTCGTCTGGTCGCGGGCGATTAAAAGCGAGTGCGAAACGGCGATCGCGCTGGATCCCCGGCAGGACGTGGCGTATTACCTGCTGGGTCGCTGGGAGTTTGGGGTGGCGAACATGAATTTTTTCATCAAGGGCCTGGTGCGGCTGGTGTACGGTGGCCTGCCCGCGGCGAGCGATGCCGAGGCGGTGCAGGACTTTCAAAAGGCCATTGCGCTCGCGCCCGGGCGCATCATTCATCACTTCGAACTGGCCCGGGTTTATGCGGCCACGGGGGAGCCCCAACTGGCCCGGGAGGAATGGGAAATCTGCGCCCGACTCAGCCCCATTGACGCGGATGACGCGGATGCGCAGGCGGAAGCGCGGCAGCATCTGGCTGACGGGGCGAGAAGCCACCAGTAACCAGCCCAACTGGCCGGTTTTAAGGTTCCTCGCGGTTTTCAGTGGAAGGATTGTCCTTCATCTTGGTGGCCAGACCAACCTGCTGGTGTGGGAGCGTTTTGGCTGCACTGCGGTGGGATGCCAGAGGACCTCACGTGTTTAGAAATTTCCCTTGCCAGCCAAGGCAGTTGCCTTTAAAATGCAAACACCCGCATTGCTGGATTCCAATGCGGGTGTTTGTTATTTTGGAAGCGGTGTTGAAATAGACGCCCTGAAATAGGTGCTTTTAGCGAGCTCGGCACAATTCATTTGCCGGCGATGTTCGCTCGGTGGCGGCAGTTTGCCGGCAATTTATCCGTCATCGGTCGCCAGTCGGGAGGCGCAAAGATGGAAACGATCCAACCTGTGGGACCGGCTCATTCCCAAGCCAAGCTTGCTCTGAACACAGTGATGAACCTCGTTACAAACTGGCTCAGAACAATTTGCGGGCAATCGCGAGAAATGCCTGGCTGGCGGGATGGTTGGGGGCGGAGACCATGATGGGCGTGCCGGCGTCGCCGCCTTCACGAATGGCGGTGAAAATGGGGATCTCGCCTAAAAAGGGCGCTTTTTGCCGGCCAGCTTCGGCGCGGCCACCGCCGTGGCCAAAAATCTCCACCCGGTCACCGGTGGGGGTGGTGAAGTAACTCATGTTTTCCACCAGACCCAAAATCGGCACATTGACCTTGGTGAACATGGCGATGCCTTTGCGCACCACGCCGAGGGAGGCCTCCTGCGGGGTGGTGATGACCACACCGCCGTCCAAGGGGACGGTCTGGCAGAGGGAAAGCTGGGCGTCGCCAGTGCCGGGCGGCAGGTCAATCAGCAGGAAATCCAGATCCGTCCACTCCACCGACATTAGAAACTGCTGAATGGTCTTGGTGATCATGGGTCCGCGCCAGATGACCGGTTGATCATCTTCCAGCAGCAGTCCGATGCTCATCACCTTGACGCCATGGGCGAGCGGCGGCACGAGCTGGCCGCCTTCGCTGACCGTGGGTTTGTCATGAATCCCCATCATGAGGGGGATGCTCGGACCGTAAATGTCACAATCCAGGAGGCCCACCCGCGCCCCGAGATGGCGCAAGGCGCAGGCGAGGTTGGCCGAGCAGGTGGATTTGCCCACCCCGCCCTTGCCGCTGGCGATGGCAATCACTTTTTTGACACCGGGCACCCGGTTTTGGCTGCCCTGGCCCACCTTGGGGGCGGCCGCCCCGCCAGCCGGCTGGCGGACATCCACATGGACATGACTGACGCCCGGTAAACTTTTCAACACGCGTTCGGCGTCCGCCTTGATCTGCGCGCCGGCCTCGGCATTCACCGAGGTGAGTTGCATGATCACACTCACCGCGCCGTTGGCTGCCGTGATCTCTTTGATGAGCCCGAACGACACAATGTCGCGGGAATAGCCCGGATATTTAACGGCTTTGAGTGCGTTTTGAATCGAGTCCTGCGTCTGCATAAATTATGTGATTATAAATTGCCATGCTTCCGGTTGAACGCAAGCCCGGCCGGGGTGACACGTCACCACCGGCAAAGGCTGGGGGAGCCCGCTCGAAATCACGTTACCTTCAAGAGCTTGAACTGCTCGTTTTCGCGCGCGGCGGCCTCCCCCAGGGTCTGGGTCAGGCGTTTGCGCCGCTCAATGATGCTCTTGTCCAGCAACGGATCGAAGGGCACGGGATATTTGCCATCGTAGCAGGCCATGCAGAAGGCGGATTTGTCCTGGCCGGTGGCTTTGACCATGCCCTCAGGGGAGAGGTAGTGCAGCGAATCGGCATTGAGATACTTGCGAATCTCGTCGACGGTATTATTGGCCGCCATGAGTTTGGTGCGGTCGGGAAAATCGATGCCGTAAACGCAGGGGTGCATGTGCGGCGGGCAACTGACGGCCACATGCACCTCGGCGGCGCCGGCGTCTTTCAGGGTTTTCACGCGTGACCGGGCGGTGGTGCCGCGCACGATGGAATCGTCCACAATCACCACCCGTTTGTCCTTTACGAGCGAGGCGATGAGGTTGAGTTTCACGCGGACATTGAAGTCGCGAATGAGCTGGGTGGGGGCGAGAAAGCTGCGGCCGACGTAGTGGTTGCGGATGAAGGCCATTTCGTAGGGGATGCCGGATTCCTCGGAGTAACCCATGGCCGCGCACACGCCGCTGTCAGGCACAGGGATGACCAGGTCGGCCTTGACCTTATGCTCGCGGGCCAGTTGCCGGCCCATTTCCTTGCGCACTTCGTAAACCGTGTGGCCCTGAATCACGCTGTCCGGCCGGGCGAAATAGACATACTCGAAGACGCACAAGGCGCG
Organism: uncultured Verrucomicrobia subdivision 3 bacterium; assembly: GCA_903895255.1. Classification (GTDB taxonomy): domain Bacteria; phylum Verrucomicrobiota; class Verrucomicrobiia; order Limisphaerales; family UBA11358; genus UBA11358. The sequence continues at coordinate 28,892 of CAITTG010000054.1, read as the reverse complement.
CTTGGAATGCTCGGGAAAGGCCTGGATGCTGGTGAGGCCCTTTTCATTGATGATGACGACCTCGCCGGGTTCCACGTCCCGGACGAACACGGCGTGGATAAGATCGAAAGCGGTGGTTTCGCTGGAAAGCACCCAGGCGCCATTATCCGTGCGCCCAATAGAGAGCGGGCGGAAGCCGTGCGGATCCCGGGCGCCGATCATTTCCTTCTCGGTCATAATGACCAGGGAATAGGCCCCCTCGATGCGGCGCAGGGTTTGCACGATGGTGTTCTGCACATGACCGAGGGTGGGCTGCGCGAGCATCATGATGATGATTTCGCTGTCCACGGTGGTCTGGAACACGAGGCCGCGATTTTCCAATTCGTCGCGGAGCACGGCGGCGTTGGTCAGGTTGCCGTTGTGCGCCACGGCGATCTGCCCGCGCATGCAATCCACCGTGAGCGGCTGGGCATTGCGGAGCGAGGAGGCCCCGGTGGTGGAGTAACGGGTGTGGCCGATGGCGCGCTCCCCGTGGAGTTCGTGGAGGATTTTGGGGTCGAAAATCTGCGGGACCAGGCCCATGCCGTGGTGCTTGTAAAATTTTCCGTCATGGCAGGTGACAATGCCCGCGCTTTCCTGGCCGCGATGCTGCAGGGCGTAGAGACCGTAATAGGTTAGTTCGGCGGCATTCGGATGACCGAAAATGCCGAAGACCCCGCAATAATGTTTTGGGTAGTTTTTGGATTGCATGGTTTGCCGCTTGCCGCGCGCGGTGATTGGACCAAACCCCACACCCGGGCGCAAGCCGGAACGGTGACGAGTTATTCGCAGCCTGCGGGACCCGGCGGCGAGCCGGGGGAAACTTTTGCCAAACAAGGCTTTGCGCGGTTTGGCGCTTGCACCTTTAAACCATTGAAAGGGGGCAGGAATTTGTTAGATTAAGTGCCTATGACGAGACATTGCCATCAATGTGGTGAGCCATGGGTGATTCCCGGGCTGCCAGGGCGAGGCGAGACCTGCATGAAATGCCGGGCGGACTTGCGCGTGTGCCTCAATTGCGTGAGCTATGATCCGCGGGTGGCCCAGCAATGCCGGGAGCGCCGGGCGGATCCGGTGCTGGACAAGGAGGCGGGGAATTTTTGCGAGTATTTTGATTTCATCCGGCGCAACTGGGTGCCGAAGGCGGAGGTAAACAAACGGGCGGAGGCGGCGCGGGATCAGTTGCGCAAGCTGCTGGGGGATTGAGGGAGCGGTCTTAGCCATTGTCAGGAGGGCCCGGTAGAAGCTATGCTGGCGCCGATGAAAGTCAGCGGGTTCACCTTTTTGCGCAACGCCCAAAAGCTGGGATATCCCTTCGTGGAATCCATCCGCTCGGTGCTGCCATTGGTGGACGAATTCGTCATCGCGCTCGGGCCGTGCGAGGATGCCACGGAACCCATGTTGCGGGCGATTGGGGATCCCAAAATCCGGATCATTCCCACGCAGTGGAACGAGCGGATTCAAAGCGACTACAGTGTGAAGGGGTTTGTGTACGGCCAGCAAAAATCCATCGCCCTGTTCAACTGCACAGGGGACTGGGCGTTTTATCTGGAGGCGGACGAAGTGGTGCATGAGCACGACCTGCCGAAAATTCGCGCGGCGATGGAGCAGCACCTGAATGACCCGCGCGTGGAGGCGCTGGCGTTTGATTACCTGCACTTTTACGGGAATGCGAAGACGTACGCGTGGTCGCCGCGCTGGTACCGGAGTGAGGTGCGGATATTGCGCAACACGATTCCGGCATGGGGGCCGGAGGGGTTGTTTTTTGTGGTGCTGGACACGCACAAGCGCGGGCGGTATCCGCGCGCGGCGCATTGCGGGGCGACCATTTATCATTACGGCTGGGTGCGGAGCGAGGAGCAGATGAATCTAAAAACCGGAGCCACGCACAAGTATTGGGATGACCATCCGCTGCCGAAAACGGATTATTCGCAGATTGACGCGGCCACGCTGAAACTATTTGAGGGCCAACATCCGCAAGCGGTGCAGGCCTGGCTGCCGCCATGCGACGGGATTTTCCAGGCGGATCCGAATTATCAAATCTCGTCGCGCGAGAAAAAGCACCGGCGGATGCTGAAGCTGGAGAAGTGGTTCGGGCTGCGGCTGGACAAGAAGCATTATGTGAAGGTGGGGTGAGAAAACTTCAAACTCCAAAATTCAAAATTCAGGGAAACCTCAAGCTGCAAAACTCCCGGCCCCGATCGTGGGCAGCGATATCAGCGTCTGTAAATTCAAAACAGAACCGGGATGGGGGAGTCAGCGCGAAGTGGTGATCGCAATCAGAGTTTGCAGCACCCGTTCAGCGGGGATGTCGGCGAGGCGGCTCTCGGGGTCGGAAGGATCGCTGGCGACGGGGGCCGCGCCCGCCGGGGCATATTCCGTGCTTTTAATCACCTGGTGCGCGGGATAATTCGGCGCGGCGCGCCACAGGGAATCATCCGCGCCAAACAAACCCACCACTGGCAGCCCCAGACCCGCCGCAAAATGCAGGGGGCCGGTGTCACACGCCACGACGGCCCGGGCGCGCTGGATGACCGCGAGGAACAAACTCAGGCTGGGGATGACCGGGAGCGCAAAAATCTCCGGCTCCATTTGTTTGAGCTGGGTTAAGAGGCTTTTTTCCCGCGCGCCGGGGCCGGAGGAAAAGGCGAGGGAAAAACCGGCAGCCCGGGCCAGCCGGTAAAATTCCTGCCAGCGGGTCAGCGGCCATTCCTTGCGCGGCTGTGAAGTGCTCAGGTGACATATGACCATGCCGGCGGGGAGTAGCCGGGCGGCGGCATCGGCTTGCGTGGGGTCGGTGGCCACCTCCAAGGCCAGCGATGAGGGGGGCGGCACGCGCCAGTCGGCCAGCAACTGCAGATTGCTTTGCACGTAGGAGGGCGGCAGGGTGGCGGTGGAAACCGCCTTGGAATAACAAAATTTTTGGACGAGGCTGGCCTCATCCACCGCGCCGAGCCGCACGCGCGCGCCACTCAAATAGCTCATGATGGCACCCCGGTCGTTGCCGCCGAAATCGACCGAACGGTCAAAACCCTGCCGGTGAAGGGCGCGGATCACCGGCCACGAATCGCGGATGCGGGCCTTGCCCCGGGTGCGGGGGAGGGACCAAACTTTGGTAATCCAGGGGATGTGCTCCAGCAACGGGGCGATTTCGGAGGCCACCAGCACATGCAGCTCCGCCGCGGGCCGGTGTTCCCGCAAGGCGCGTAGCGCGGGGGTGAGAAAAACGGCGTCGCCCAGATATTTAAATTGAATGGCGAGAATCTTTTCCGGCACTTGCCGCACGGGCTGGCTGGCGGCGACCAACGGCCGGACCTCCGGCGGCCGGGGCGGTTTTTCGGCCAGCGCCCGGGTGACGGCGTCCCACACCCGGTCGGGCGGCAGATCGACCATGAACAGGCTGCCCTCCGGGGTAAGCGCCCAGTCCAGATGCTGGTAGGGATGGCAACTGCCCGGTTCCTTGGAGCGCATGAGCATGAGCACCCGTTTTTGCATGGCAACGGCCAGGTGGAGCAGGCCGGTGTCGCCCCCCAAGACAAGTGATGATAATTTCATCAAGCCCGCCGAGACCGCCAGCGGGGTGCCGGCGGCGACGAGAAAACCCGCGGCGCGGGCGGGGGCAAGGGTTTCCGCATCCGCGGGGCCGCCGCCAAAAATCACCTGATACCCCTGGCCCTGTGCCCGCCGGGCGAGTTCGATAAAGTACGTGAGGGGCCAGTTTTTACCGGGGTTGCTGGTGAAGGGCTGGAGAAAAAGGGTGGTCCGCTGCGGGTCCAGGTGGTTGGCCCGGAAATAGTCACGGGCGCGCGCCAGTTCCGCCTCGGGCAGGAGGTATTCATTACCGGCCAGGGTCGTGTCGAGTCCAGCGGCGCGCAACAGGGCCAGATTCCATTCCACCGGGTGCACGTCGTTGCGGCGGCCGGTAATGCCGGTATACGCCCAACCCCGGCCGGGTTGATAAACAATCCCCCAGCGCACGGGCGCGCCGCTCCACCAGGCGAGCCATTCGGTTTCGCCATAGCCTTGAAAATCAAACGCGAGGGAGAAGCCGCCCCGCCGGAGCCGGCCGAGCAACTGGATGGCCCCGGAGAGGATTTGGGCCGGACCGCCATGGTGAAACCGGTTGCGGTCCACGGTGATGATTTCATCCACTGCGGGAAAGCCGGCGAGCAGGGTCGCATTTTCACTCGAGGTCAAAAACGTGATTTTGGCGCCCGGATAGCGGGCGCGCACGGCATTGACGGCCGGCAGCGTGAAGAGGACATCACCGATCGATTTGAGGCGGATGAGGAGGATGTTTTCCATCAGGGGAGGTGCCGGTCGAGACCGCGGGCACAACGGATTTTACGGGTGGCCAGGGTTTCCGCCAGGCGGGCAAGGCTGGCGGCGTGGTGGCCGCGCGGCGCCTGGGGGTGGTTGAGATGAAAGGTAATGGCGCGGCCGTAGATGAATTTGCGCGGCCGGCCCAGATGATAAAGCCGGGTGCCCACATCGGAATCCTCGCCGGTGCCCCAGCCGGTGTATTCCTCGTCATAACCGTTCACGGCGACGAGGTCGGCGCGCCAGAAGGCCATGTTGCAACCGATGATGCCGCGTTGTTTGGTATCGCGGCGGACGAGCGGGAAGGGCCAGCGGATGCCTTTGGCCGCACCGGTGATGCGACCGGTGAGCATCCAGCGCCAGACGGGGGTCTGGCCGGCTTCAAAGGCGGCCACGAAGGGTTCGCTCACAAAACAGCGCCGGCCCTGCACCCAGAAATCGGGCTCGGCTAGAGCGATGTGGTCGGCCACGAACCGGGGATGCGGCACGCAGTCGGCGTCGGTGAAAATGAGGTAGTCGCCAGCGGCCTCGGCGAGGGCCTGGTTAAGGATGATGGTTTTGCGAAAGCCATCGTCCGGATGCCACACATGGCGGACGGGCACCGGGGCGGTGCGGGCAAATTCCGTGATGAGCTGGCGCGTGGGTTCGGCCGAGCCGTCGTCCGCAAACAGGATTTCATCCGGCCAGCGGGTCTGGCGCTGAAACCCCCGGATGGTTTTGGCCAGGGCCGCCACCTGGTTGTAGGTACTAATGACGAGGGAGGTCTTCATCCGGGCGCGCAGGGGGGAGTTGCAACTCGTAGAGTTTGCAATAACGGGTCAGGGCGGAAAAGGCGTTTAACCAGGCAATATAGTAGCCCGGCCAGCCATCCAGAAAACCGAGGCGGAAAACATAGGCGCGCACAAAGCGCCAGAGCGGGCGGACGGCGAGGTCTGACCAACGGGGCGGCTGGCCGTGGGCGCGGCGCTGGCGGACAAATTCATCGCTGAACCGGACGATTTTCTGCAAATGCTGGTTGATGGACTCATTGGTGTAATGCAGCAGGTCGCCCCGGAGCCGTCCCACCGGTCCGGTCGCCAGCAGTTTGTCATGGGGATCCTCGCCGCCCCAGTGGGCCGTCAGCCGCCGCCAAAGCCGGGTTTGGCGGTCGGGGTACCAGTCGCCGTGGCGGATCCAGCGGCCACAGTAGTAGCTGCAGCGGGGAAAGCTATAGGCTTGATGACGATCCAGCTCGGCGGAGCGGCGGAAGAGGGAGGTCATTTCCTGACGCAAGGCCGGGGAAACGACCTCATCGGCATCGAGCGCAAGTATCCAGGGCTGGGTGGCTTTGTCAGCGGCGGAATTTTTTTGGGCGATATGGCCCTTCCACGGTTCGCGGAAGACGCGGGCACCAAAACCCGCGGCAATTTCCGCCGTGCCATCCGTGACTTCCTCGTTAATGACCACGATGATTTCACTGGTCCAGCCGGCGACGCTCGCCAGGCAGCGGCGGATGCGCAGGACTTCGGGTCCGGCGATCAGGCAGACGGAAATGGGCAGTGGCGAGGACGTCATGGCGAGATCAGGATGGCTGGGCCGGGGGCGGAAGAGTTATAAATGGACGATTTTGCGCCCGGATTTTTTGCTCCAGTCGCGTCATACTTTCCGGCCGCTCCTGCAATTGTAGAAGGGGGGTTAATTCGCCCCGAACGAGATCAAGATCCAACTTTCCCCATTGACGGGCCAGGATGCCATCAACATCCAAGGGAATTTGATTGGTCGCCCGCAACAAAAGCACGCGATTTTTAAGTGCAAACTCCCGAGCATCCGTCCGCCGTGGAGTAAAATGCGCGAGCAAATCGCTGACAAACGGCAGTTCATCGCCAAAGCCAGTCAAAAGCGTCATGTCGGCATCCGCGGTAAACCGCGGTTCACCCCATCGCTGAACTGCCACCCCGCCGATAAAACAAAAACGCCACTGCCGCTCGTCACAAAACTGCTGGAGTTCCACGGCGGCGGTAAAAAGATCATTCATGCTGATGAAGGCGGCGAAACCAGGCCTGCTGCTCCACCAGGCCAGAAGCATCCGTGTCCCGAGAGTAATGGCCGGCCAAGGAAAGCACCGCTTCAATCTGCTGCCAGGCTTTGGCTTCAGTCAGCGCTTGCAGTTCGAACCGCCGAAACTCGTCCAAAGCGGTGGCCCCCTGTCGCCATTGCATCATCCATTGGTGCTGGTCTTCCGGGGTAATGGCTAACTTCATGGATAAAACCTAGCTAAATTGGCGGCGGCTGTCAGGCGAAAAATCCCACCGGGCTGTCCGAGGCGAGCACGGATTTGGCCGCGGCCAGCAGGGCGTTGGTGTCAATGTCCGGCAAAAAGGTTTCCCCCACGGGCGCGGTGCCGATGACCGACTGGTGCCGGTGGCCCACCGGCAGCCATTCATGGAGGCCCGGGTAGTTAAAAAACCAGGAAATCGAGGGGGTTTGCGTCATGACGGCCAGATGCAAGGGCCCGGTATCCCCGGAGGCATGCAGCCGGCTGTGCTGGATCACGGCAGCCAGTTGGGCCAGGCGGAGGTTGCCGGGAAATACCAGCCAGGGTTTGATGGGAAGCCGGGGCAGAAGTTCGGCCAGGCGGGTGCGTTCCTTATCGATGGGCGCACAGGAAAATACGAAGCGCCGGCCGGGGTGTTGCCCGGCCAGGCCGGCGACCAGTTGGATGAACTGGTCGGGCGGCAGTTCTTTGCGCTTGGTCGTGGTGAACGGGCTTAGATGCAGGTAGGTGCCGGCATCGGACGGGGTGATGCCGGTGCCCGCCAAATGGGCGGGGGTCAGTTGGGGGCGGAATTCCGGGGCAAGCACCGGAAAGCCGGCCTGCTCCAGACAGCGGCAGCGTTGGAGGTAAAGCGGCTCGGACGGGGAGGCATACTGGACATAGGAGGTGAACAGCTTGGTCCAAAACCAAGGGCCGCCATCCCCGGGCCGCCGGCCCAGGCGCTCGCGGGCGCCGCTGAAAAAAGACAGCCAGCTCGAGCGGTCGGAGCCGTTCAGGTTGATGAGGGCGTCGAATCCCTCCCGGCGCAGGCCGCGAATCATGGCCGCGTTTTCCCGCAGGGTGGCGTGTTGGGGATAACGGGGGTAGCCCCAGACTTTATCCACCCAGGGAATGCATTCGAACAGGGAGGTTACGTGGGCCGCCACGGACAGGTGTAGCTTGGCCGAGGGATAGCTCTGGCGGACCAGCCACAGGGCGGGCAGCAAATGCACGGTGTCCCCCAGCATGCCGAGATCCAGCACCATGACTTTGCGGGCGTCGCGGGTGCGCTGAAGAAAAGTGGTGCCATCGGCGGCGGACATCGGTGGGAGGGTAGCAGGAATGGGGGCGGTCACAAGTTGGAACTGCCCGGTGCGGGCGGCTTCAAAGGGCTGAAAATAGTCCCGCGAGGCGCGCGGGCAAGTCCGGAACCGTGTGCGCCACATTAATGACGGTGAGGGTTTGCCCGTCCCAACGATAGAAAACAGCAAAGACCGGAAAGCCGGGCAGTTGTGGCCGGCCAATGCTGAGCGCCTGGCGGACCACGTCCGTCTCGCACAATTCGGAAATCCGGATGCTTTCCTTGATTTGCTCTTCCAAATCGTCACTGATTTCCATTTTGGGCGGCGTTTTCATCGACGTTAATTTGTCGTCTTTTGGGCATGTATCAACCAAGATTTTACGTCTGCGAGGGCGCATCCTGGCACGGTTCGGTGGAAATCCGGGCTTTGCGCAGGCGGGGGCGGACGTTAGCATTGGAGGACATTTTTATGCGCTGGCTGGATCATGTGATGGAGAGTTTGGTGTGGCGGCCGTCCGGGCTCGTGCGCTCGCTGGCGCAACTCGAGGCCAAGCATGGCTTGCTGGCGCAATTCGACGTAACGCCCCAGGTCATGGGGGCGGCAGCCGGGAGCCGCCCGTTGACGGTGGCGGAACTGGCCGGGGGCAAGGTGGTCGCCGACCTGCGCCTGGCGGTTACCCGCGAGAATGTCGTGGTTGGCGGTCTGCAAAGTATTTTTGCCGATCCGGAAGCTGTCAACCACTACGCCCTGCGACGGCGGCGGTGGCGGCTGCCGCGCCACCGCCGGGGCACGGCGCTGTTACTGGGGGTTTCCAACGGGGATAATTACTACCATTGGATGCTGGATGCCCTGCCGCGCTGGCACCTGGCTCAAGCGGCCGGGTTGGGTGACTATGATTTTGTGTTGCTGCCGGCCAAACCGGCGCGCTTTCAGGAGGAAACGCTCGACCGGCTGAAGGTTCCCGCCCGCCGACGGTTGCGCTGCTCCAAAAACATGGTGCATCAATTTGAACGGCTGGTCGTGCCCGCGATGCCCTTTCCGGTCGAGGAGGTCACGCCCTGGGCCTGTGCGTGGGTACGCTCGCTGTTTCCCGAACCGGGCACCGGGCCGGAGAAGTTATACCTCGCCCGGGGGGCGGGGCGGCGGCGGCTGGTGAATGAGGCGGAGCTGGAGCAGGCGCTTGCGGCGAGGGGGTTTGTGATCGTGCAGGCAGGCCAGATGACCGTGGCGGAACAAGCGCAACTGCTGGGCAATGCGCGCATCGTGGTGGCGCCGCACGGCGCGGTGCTGACCAATTTACTGTTCGCCCCAACGGGCGCCCGTTTGCTGGAATTGTTTCATCCGCTGCATAAAAACCGCTGTTACGTCAATTTGGCGGCGGCGTGCGGGCACCATTATGCCAGTTTGGACGGGACGGTTACCAACCAGCCGGGCGCGGAAAATCTGGAGTACCGGGTGGAGGTGGATGAGGTGCTCGCTTTGGTACAAGGCTAATCCCAGCCAGAAGCGGGCTCGAGCAACGCTTCCCCCTCACCCCTGCCCTCTCCCTTGGGGAGAGGGGGAGTAATCGGCCGACTCACCACTGTTCAATGATAACAGTGATGAAATGGCGGACAGCCAAAGCGCCAGAGGGCTGGCGCACTCCACGACGCTATCGCGCAGTAATGAGTTGGTCAGCGAGACCAGGCTGGCAGGCAGAGGTTTGGATTTCTGAAAACGATCGAGATTTGACGGGTCCATCCGTTGGGGTAAACGCTTCCCCCCCACCCCTGTCCTCTCCCTCGGGGAGAGGGAGAATTGTCGTCTGACTCAGGCAATACTGGAGGTATGCCGTCAAACTTGGGGACGTAACCGTTGGTTTACCAGGAGGGTGGCTGCACGGGGTGCCAGTGATGGCGTTTCACCAGTTTCCAGCGCCCAAAAAGCCGGCCGAAAGAAAAGCGTTTCCGCCCGGCCTGGGCCACCGGGTTGATTTTTTTGGTGAAGATGGTTTCAAAGAAATCCAGCAGGCGGTTGCGGTCGAAGTAACGGTTGGGAATATCCTGATGGAAATACGGCTCGCGCATGTAGGCGAGGTATTTGGCATCGTCCTGGTCCAGCTCGATGATTTTTTCGATCAGGGCCGCGTCATTCGGGAAATCGGCGCGGTTGAGAAAACTGCGGGGATTGAAGTGCTGGTTGATCTCCGGGTCGCCCCAATAAATGGGCAGGGAGCGCACGAGCATGGCGTCAAAAATCTTCTCGGTGGTGTAACCGGCCAGGGCCCGGTTTTCATACACGATGCTAAATTTATACGGCCGCATGAAATCCACCTTGGGCAGGGGCCCCTGGGGGATGGGCCCGCCGATGTTATTGAATTTGCGCCCGGCGCTGTCCACTTTTTTATACTGGCACAGTTTTTGGAACAATTCGACGCGGTTGCCGTTTTTGCGTTTGTTGTAGCCGCTGACGATGAAACTGCAAAACCTGGTTTTGGCGGCGAGAATTTTTTCGTGGTCGTCGTGCCGCTTGACGATCCGCTGCGGGTCCGCCTGGACGACATAATGGGGCAGATGATAATGGCGCGGATCATCAAACCGCACGGGTGCCAGGGAGTAATCACAGGTGCGGAAATCCGGCAGATCAGACTCCACGGAATAACAAACCCGGACACTGGAGTAGAGCCGGTGGGTCTGGTAGCAGCTTTGGCAATAAATCAGAAAATCCGGCTGGTCGCAGATTTCCACATCGAACCGCTCCCGCAGCAGTTTATAGAGGTAAAAATCGGTTTTGCTAAAATTGGGGCCGAAGTCGCAGAAATCGAGACGGATTTTTCTCATGCTGACAGCGGACGGGTTTGGATCCTCAGTGGATAAATTTCTCCGCAAAAATGGCCATGACTTTTTCCGGGGTGCAATGGCGGTAGTAGCCACCATCCTCCGGCGGGAAATCGCCGGCCAGGCCTTTTTCCAGCAGGCGCACCAGGGCCGCCTTGTCAGAGTAGCATTGGGGCTGGCCTAACATATCCACTTGGGCCAGTTCCGGAGATTGGTCATGGGTCAGCACGGGCTTGCCGCACAGGGCAAATTCACCAATCGCGATGCCAAACGTTTCCCCCCGCTTGCGGGCATGCAACATGGCATTGCTGGTATTGATAAACCGGCGCTTTTGCACTTCCAACGAAACCTGGCCGTCATAAATCGTGGGCAAGCCGATGATGCGCGGGTGCCGGATTTTGACATCGGTGTTGGCAAACAGAAAATAGGCCCGCGGGGACCGGGCAACCACTTCCTTAACGGCTTCCCAAACCCAGGGGATGTCAAAGGTTTCATAGCCGCCAAAACGACCGAAGACAAAGGCCTCGGGCGGAATGCCCAGTTCCTGCCGCAGGTCGTGCCCGTCAGGGGCCACCTCCACGATGTGCGGCACAAAATCGGCGCCATCGCGCCGGGCAAGCCATTGGCTCACGGCCCGGTAGCGGTCGCCGTGCGGCTGGCCGGCGTTAAACACCGCATGCACCCAGTAGCGGGTTCCGCGAGGAATAAAGCCATCGCGTTCGCCCGATTTGACGTGGTGCAGTGCGTCGAGCTCGCCAAAATCGCCATCCAGCGGCTTGGCGACCACGGCCATGCCATCGCGCCGGATGCGGTCGGCCATCTGCTGGTCATAAGGCGTTTTTGCCGGGGCGTTCCGACCGGGCCGCAGCCAGGTTTTCCACCAGGACTTTTTGCGCGGATGCAGGGTCTCGTGGTAAGGGGTGGCGGGATAATAGATGGCCGTCTCGTGCCCTAAAAATTGCCGGGCATATTTGGCGTAAAGGTACGACTGCCAGGTGGCGCGCTCATCCAACTGGTTGTTGAAAAATCCAATCTTCATTCAAAACCAGGGCACCTTGGTTTCCACCAGTTCATAGCCAAAGTCAACCGGCGGATGACCCTCGGGCAGGCACAGATGATCCACGGGATATTCGTTCTTGATTTGGAACATCTGGTACCCCAACTGCTTGATAAATTTAATCAGCATTTTGGGGGTGGTTTTGAATTTAACCAGGTGGTGCTCCTCAATTTCCACAAAGAGGACGGGCTTGTGTTTGAGCAGGGTGTTTTTGGCCCCGGTCAACGCCAGCAGTTCGCAGCCTTGAATGTCAATTTTAACAAAATTCAACTTCGGCAAATTCAGGGAATCAAGCGCGATCCGGGGGATTTTATCCCCGGTGGCCGCCAGACTCAGCGAGGTGTTGCCGATGTTGGTGCCAAAGGAGCCGGGCACCTCCTTGTAATAATCCACCTGCTCAATGTAGGCAAAGCCGTCCGTTTCGCCCAAGGCGGCGTTATAGGTGTAGACGTTGTCCAACTTGTTTAAAAAGACATTGCAGTTTAGCTGTTGGAAGGTGATGCGCTGCGGTTCAAAGGCATACACCCGTCCCTGATTGCCCACTTGTTGAGCGAGAGTAAGGGTGTGGTAGCCGAGGTTGGCCCCCATATCGACCACATAATCCTTTTCCTTCACCAGTTTTTTGACCAGGGCGAGGAAATGTTTTTCGTAACCGCCGTCGCGCCGGATCATGAAGGTGCTGGCGTCACCGCGCAGCAGCGCGAGGGTTTTCTTTTCCAGGGGCTGGTTAATTTCCAGGATGTCAATCGGCAGTAGATTCATGCGGCGGTTTATTTAGACGGCGGGTGGGAGGAGGATTGCCAGGTGGGCGGGTTAAGGGGGTGCCAGTGATGGCGTTTCACCAGTTGCCAGCGGCCAAAGAGTTTGCCAGGGAAAAAGGAGGCGCGGCGCGCCTGGGCCACGGGGGTGATTTTTTGGGTGAAGATTTTTTCAAAAAAATCCAGGGTCCGCGCGGGGTTGAAAAAAGCGTTGGGCGTGTTGTGGTAAAAGTAAGGCTGCCGGAGATACTCCAGATATTTTTCGTCATCCTGGTCCAGCTCGATAATCCGGGCAATGAGCGCCTCATCGCTGGGGAAATCCGCGCGATTCAGGAAGCTGCGGGGATTAAAATGATCGTTAATCTCCGGGTCGCCCCAATAGATGGGCACCGAGCGCACCATCATTGGTTCAAAAATTTTCTCGGTGGTGTAGCCGGCGAGGGCCCGGTTTTCATAAGCGATGTTAAACTTGCAGGGGCGGATGAAATCCAGCTTGGCGGGCGACCCCGGGGGAATGGGGCCGCCGATGTTGTTAAATTTGCGTCCGCCGCTTTCCACGCGCTTGTAACGGGCCAGTTTTTGGAAAAATTCGACGCGGTTGCCATTTTTACGTGGACTATAACCGCTGACCACAAAGCTGCAAAACTTGGTTTTGGCCGCCAGGATTTGGCGGGGATCCTCGGACTCGTGGCGGATAATGGCCGCCGGGTCACAACCATGGAGGTAATGGGGAAATTGCAAATGCCGGGGGTCGGCCACTTTGATGGAGCCCAGGGAATAATCGCACTGGCGATAATCAGGCTGGTCGGATTCACCGGAGTAAAAAATCTTTACGCAGGAATGCAGGCGATGGGTGTGGCCGGGGCTGCAGCAATAGACAAGGAAGTCGGGCTGGTCACACAGTTCCAAATCAAAGCGCTGCTGCAACAACTTATAGAGGTAAATATCCGTCTTGCTGGTGTTCGGGCCGAAGTCGCAGAAATCAATGCGGATTTTTCTCATGTATGGCCAATGGGGTCGGGGGAAACCAGCGGATTTCCCGATGCATTCAAGACTGCATTTTGTGGTTAAAAAGTGACCTTTTTGCCCGGGGAAGTCAAGGTGAATGAGCCGGCAACCGCGAGGCGGCAAAAGCCCCTTGGTTGACACGCCGTTTGGGCCCCGCATACTGGTTTCATGGCATTCAGTCTGCGAAGATATTTGCTGGCCACCTTGTCGCAACGCGAGTGCGCCGTGACCCAGTCCGAGTGGAAACGGCTGCGATTCTCTTATGCCCAGCATGGGGAGGATCTCATCGCCGAGGCCCTGCTGCCGGAAACCCGGGGGTTTTACGTTGATGTCGGCGCTTTTCATCCGGTTTCCATTTCCAACACGTATCTGTTCTATCGCAAGGGCTGGCGGGGTATTGTGGTGGATCCCGCCCCGCACCTGGGCCGGCTGTATCAACGGCGCCGGCCCGAGGACCGACTGCTGAACTGCGCGGTGAGCGAAGCCGAAGGCGAGCGGACGTTCGAGGTGATGGGTGCGGGGGAAACCAGCCATTTAAAGGGCAGCGTGCCCTTGACGGCTTCCACTAAACAGCCGGTCGCCAGCATTCAAGTGCAATGCCGCCGGCTGGCCAGCATCCTGGGGGATCATTTGCCGCAGGGGCAGACGATTGATTTTTTAACCGTGGACGCGGAGGGGCATGATTTATCCGTGCTTCGTTCCAATGATTGGAGCAAATTCCGGCCCCGTTTGGTGGCCGTGGAGGATACCCTGCCGGAAGGCCAAAGCCCGATCTGCGGCTTTCTGGCGCAACAGGGCTATCAACCGGTCATCACCGCCAAGATCACCCGGTTTTACCTGCCGGTTGCCGGAGCGGCGGCAAACGCGGGCAGGCTAGGTTGAGGCGCGCAGGTATTCGCGCGAAACCTCCAGGATGGCCCGGTAATTGCGGCTTTTGAACCAAGCCGGGGAGCGGGCGGGCTGCACGCTGGCCAGCAGACCGTTCCAAGCGGCGCGGAAGCGGGCCCGGCGCACATCGCGCTTGGCCAGCAGGATGCAATCGGCGGGGCGGTAATGCTTCTGGCGAAACAAAATAAGCCCCCGCAGTTTGCGGGCGGAGGTCTGGTAGGGATCACGGGGGTCTTCACTGGCCCCGCCCACGTGCTCAACGGTCACGTCCAAAATCTGGCCAATCTCATGCCCGGCCTGACGCAAGCGCAGGCAAAAATCCGTTTCCTCGCTGTAGAGAAAAAAGTCCGGATCAAAGCCGCCGAGTTGCGCGTAAAGCGCGCGGCGGACAACCATGCTCGCGCCCAAAACCCAGGCGATCCGGCCCGGCAGCCGGTCGAATTCATGTTGCACATGGCGCTGACCGGGGTATTCGGTGGCGGGCTCGCTCTCGTGGTGGCCATCGGCCGACCGCACGCGGGTGGCAGCCATGCCCCAGGCGGGATGGGCATCCATGGCCGAGCAGACTCCGGCGAGGGCGCGGGCATCGGTGAGCCGGGTGTCCGGGTTGAGCAAATAGACATACCGCCCGGTGCTGGCGGCAAAGCCCAGGTTGCAACCCCGGCCAAACCCGAGGTTTTCCGGGCTGGCAATGACCCGGGCCAGCGGGAACTGCCGGGCGCGCGCCAAGGAATCATCCTGGCTGAGGTTGTCCACCACAATCACCTCAAAGACCACCCCCGTCTGCAGGAAGATCGAAGCCAGGCAGTTTTCGATTTGCCCGGCCGAATTGTAGGTGACGATGACAACGCTGATATCCATGACCAGGTAATGTGGGGGGCAATTTAGGTTTATTGGGGTGACACTTCAATGGAAATCCGGGACGGCGGGGCAAAGAAAGTGCTCGCGCGGCCTGCGGTTGCGCGCATAATTTGCGGTATTGTGATTTATTTTTTACGCCAGATCTGGGGCTTCGTCCATCCGTATCGCGGGCGCTTCTACCTGAGCCTGCTCTGCGGGGTGCTTTACGGGATGAGCAATGGCATTTTGCTGGGCGTGGCCCAGGTGGTGATGGATTTGATTTTCAAAAATGCCACCGATTTTCATGAAAAACTGGAACATGCGCCGGCCTGGATTCATCCTTTTACCCACTGGCTCTCCGGCATACTTCCCGAAATCCACGCACCCACATCCGCCTTTGGCTGGGTGCTGGTGATCGGGGCCATTCCGTCCGTGATGTTCCTCCGGGTGGCCCTGGCCTATACCAGCATTTACCTGGCGAACTGGTCGGCGATGCATGCCATTGCCGACATACGCACCAAATTATTCAGCCATTTGCAAAACCTCTCGCTGGGGTTTTTTAACAAAAACAGCACCGGCGACCTGATCGCCCGGATTACGAACGACACCCAGGTGCTGTATGGCATCATCGGCAGTTCGTTTGCCTCCATGATCAAGGACCCGGTGACCATCGTGAGCATCATCATTTATCAACTGGCCGTGCAACCGGCGCTGACCATTATTTCGGTGATCGTGTTTCCGGTGTGCATTGTGCCCATTATTATCTTTGGGCGGAAGGTGCGCAAATCGGCGCGGGCGGTGCAGGAGTACAACGCGGAACTGACGAATCTCATGCATGAGTCCTTCACCGGCACCCGCGTGATCAAGGCCTACAATTTGGAGGAAACCGTCAGCGAGCAGTTCCGGTCCACCACCAGCCGCTATGTCAGCCAGTTGATGCGGGTGGTGCGCGCCAATGAGATTCCCAGCCAGCTCATGGAACTGTTCGGCGCGGTGGGAATTGCCCTGGTATTTCTCTACATTTTGCATTTGCCGCCAGCCCTGCGACCCTCGCAAAGCGGTTTGTTCACCTTCATCTTCGGGATCGTCATGATCTACCCGCCCATCAAGGCGTTTACCCGGCTGCACAACCAAATCCACCAGGCGCGCGCCGCCAGCGAGCGGGTGTTTGAGTTGCTCGCGACGGAGAATTCCGTGCCGGAACCCGCCCAGCCCAAAATGCTGCACAGCACCAACGAAACCATCGAATTCACCAACGTGGATTTTAATTACGGCGACAAGCCCGTGCTCCGGAACATCAATCTGACGGTCAAGCCGGGCCAGTTGGTGGCTTTGGTGGGCGCGAGCGGCTCGGGCAAAACCACCCTGGCCAACCTGTTGCTGCGGTTTTACGACCCCACGCGGGGAAGCATCCGCATCGGCGGCGTGGATATCCGGGATGTGACGACCCGTGATTTGCGCAGTCACATCGCCGTGGTGGCGCAGGAAAACATTTTGTTTAATGACACCATTCGCCGGAACATCGAACTGGGCCGGCTGGGCGCCAGCAACGAGGACATCATCGCCGCCGCCCGGCACGCGCATGCGTATGAATTCATCAGTGAAAAACCGCAGGGGTTTGACACGGTGATTGGCGAAAAAGGCGTGTCCCTCTCCGGCGGCCAGCGGCAGCGCCTGGCCATCGCCCGCGCGGTGCTGAAGGATGTGCCCATTTTGGTGCTGGATGAGGCGACCAGCGCGCTGGACACGGAATCCGAACGGGCGGTGCAGGCGGCGCTGGATGAATTGATGAAGGCCCGCACGACCATTTGCATTGCCCACCGGCTCTCCACCATCATGCACGCGGATTTGATCGTGGTGCTGGACCAGGGCCGCATCGTGGAGACCGGGACGCACTTCGAACTCCTCAGCCAAAGCGGCATTTACAAAAAGCTGTACGATCTCCAATTCCGGGACTGACCCTGCCCGCCCCGCGTTTTGACTTTGTCCCGCCTTTATTCTACCCTGCGGCCATGAAGATCATCCGTTGCACCGATGCCAACTTTTCCAAACGCCTGGGCGAGGTCACGTCCGCATCCAGCCTCTTCGATGCGGGCATCGAAGCGAGCACGCGGGCCATTTTGCACGAGGTGTTCGTGCGGGGCGACGCGGCGGTGCTGGAATACACGGAAAAATTTGACGGGGCCGCGCTGGTGGCCGACCAACTCGCCATTACCCGGGCGGAAATGCTGGCGGCATCCGTCAAGGCCGATGAATCCCTGCGGGCCGCGGTGACGGAGGCGGAAAAAAACATTGCCACCTTTGCCCGCAAATCGAAGCGCCGCAACTGGCAGACCAAAAACTCCCATGGCGGGCTGGTGGGCGAAAAGTTTGACGCCTTTCAACGCGTGGGCGTGTATATCCCGGGCGGCACGGCCCCGCTGGTGTCCACCGCGCTGATGACCATCACCCTGGCCAAGGTCGCCGGCTGCCGGGAAATTGTGGTGTGCACCCCCTGCGGCGAGGATGGCAGCATCAATCCCGCGCTGCTGTTTGCGGCGCGCGCGGCGGGGGCGACGGAGATTTACCGGGTGGGCGGCGCGCAGGCCATCGCCGCCATGGCCTACGGCACCAGCACCATCAAGCGGGTGGCCAAAATCTTCGGCCCGGGCAACGCCTACGTGGTCACGGCCAAACGGTTGCTGGTGGGCCATGTGGCGATTGATTTGCTGCCCGGCCCCAGCGAGGTGCTGGTGCTGGCCGATGACACGGCCAATCCCAAGTTCGCCGCCGCCGATCTGCTGGCCCAGGCCGAGCACGGCTCCGGTCATGAACGGGTCTGGCTGGTGACCACCTCCGGAAAATTCATCAAGGCGGTGGAACAAGAAATCGCCCGGCAACTGCCCAAGCTGCCCCGGCGCGACTTCATCAAAAAAGCGCTGGATAACAACAGCTACCTGATTCAAGTGGCCAATCTTGCCGACGGCGTGGCACTGGCGAATCAACTGGCGCCGGAACATTGTGAGATTATGACGCGCGCGCCGCGCAAGGTGTCGGAAGGAATTTTGACGGCCGGGGCCATTTTCCTGGGGCCGTGGTCGCCCACCGTCCTGGGGGATTATGTGGCCGGACCCAGCCACACCCTGCCCACGGGCGGGGCCGGCGCCTCTTTTGCCGGCCTCACCGTGGACCAGTTCCAAAGGCGCACCAGCATCGTGGAGTACAGCCGGGCGGCGGTGAAAAAAGCCCTGCCCGCCGTGAAGAAATTCGCGGAGATGGAGGGGTTGGCCGCGCATGGGCAGTCGGCGGCGGTTCGTCGGTAACTGGGCTGGACGGTGCGAAAATTTGGCCCAGCCAAACACCTCGCTATCGTTACTTGCCATATTTTCCAATTGGAAATAGAGTTGCCTTATGAGCAAAGCAGAAATACTTGCTGAATTGCCCAGATTGCAACTCGCAGACCGCCGGGAAATTTTCGAGCGCATTTGTGAGTTGGAGGACCGTGAGCTGGCCAATGGCAGCCAGCCGGATGCCGCGGAAATGGCCTTGCTCGACCGGGAATTGGCCAACTTCCAGGACAATCCTGGCGCTGGATCCAGTTGGTCGGAAGTGGAAGCCCGTCTGCGCCAAAACAAACCGGTGTGAGCTGGCAAATAATCATCCGGCCCGGGGCCGCGGAAGATTTGCAGGCCGCCAAGTCATGGTAGGAATCACAGCGGGTGGGTTTAGGAGATGAGTTGGTGGATGCCTTTGGGGAAGCCGTTCATTGGCTTCAAAAAAATCCCGAACGTCCCGCCCTTTATTACCGAGGTTTCCGTCGCCTGCTGACCCGCCGGTTTCCTTATAAAATTTTTTACCGGGTGGAGGGGGAAAAGGTGATCGTTTTTAGATTTTTGCACTCGAAACGGGATCATCGGTGGCAGCTTTAAATTGCGATCTGCTTTTGATGTTCGACTTTTCTCGGTTTTTGCGGAAAAATCAAGGCACATGATCGCCAGTCGTCGAAACAAATTGATCCGCCCGCTCGTGCAGAAACTGCACGCTTATGTTCCCGGGGAACAGCCCAAGATCAAGGGGTTGGTCAAGCTGAACACCAATGAGAATCCCTACCCGCCCTCCCCGAAGGTGTTGCGGGCGGTGAAGGCGGCGGTGGACGGGCGGTTGCGCCTGTATCCGAATCCCACCGCGGAAGCCGTGCGGGAAAAACTGGCGGCGCTGCATGGCTGCCGGCCGGAGAATATTATCGTGGGCAACGGTTCGGATGAACTGCTCGCGCTGGCCATCCGGGGCTTCGTCGAGCCCAGCGGGCGGCCGTTGCGCCCCCGGCCGGCGGAAGTGGTGCAGTACTTCACCCCCAGCTATTCGCTTTATCCGGTGCTGGCGGATACCCATGGCGCGGCGAAGAGCGCGGTGCCGTTGAAGGCGGATTTCAGCCTGCCCACGGTGGCGGAGTTGGACAAAGGCCGGCAATGGAATTTTGACGCGGCCTTGAGCCTGGTGACCACGCCCAATGCGCCCAGCGGTCATGGCTATGCCACCGCCGCGCTGGAAAAATTGTGCCAGGCGCAAAACGGGGTGGTGGTGCTGGATGAGGCGTATGTGGATTTTGCGGCGGAAAACGCGGCGGCGCTGGCGCTGAAATATCCGCACGTGCTGGTTTCGCGAACCTTCTCCAAAGCGTACTCGCTGTGTTTTCAGCGGGTGGGGTATTTTATCGGGCACGCCGACCTGATCGGGGCGCTGCATAAAATCCGGGATAGTTACAATGTGAATGGCCTCGGCCAGATCGCGGCGGCGGCCACCTTGGAGGACCTGGGCTATTACCGCGCCAATTTTAAACGCATCATCGCCACGCGCGCACTCCTCAGCCGGCAACTGGCCGGACTGGGCTTCATCGTGCTCCCCAGCCAGACGAATTTCCTGCTCGCCCAACCGCCGCAATTTCCGGCGGAGACGTGGTTGCAAAAACTGCGGGACGAAAAAATTCTGGTGCGCTGGTTCAGTGCGCCGGCCATCCGGGATTACCTGCGTATCACCATCGGCACGCCGGCCGAGGCGGCGGCGCTGGTGAAAGCGGTGCGGAAAATTCTGGGCTGAGGCGGAAGTCAAATCATCCAGCCGATTCATTATGCGCTTCTTGAACAAACTCTTTGCTGGCTCCCCGGCGGCGGCGCGGGTGATGCCCTTTGTCCTCTTCCTGCTGCTCACCGGCGGCCAAGGCCAGTGGGGCGAGGCTTCGCGCTACTGGCTTTATTTCGCCAAGACGCTGGTCGGCATCTGGCTGATTTGGGAAATGGTGCCGTATGTGCTGGAGATTCGCTGGGCGTTTAGCTGGGAGGCGGTGGTGGTGGGCATTGGCGTTTTTGCCTTGTGGGTGGGGATTTCCGGCAGTTGGACGACCCAGGACACGCTCTGGGTAAAACTCGGCCTGTCCCATACTCCCGCGAAGCCAGGCGTGCCCTGGGATCCGCTGGTGCAATTTTCTGGCAATGCCGCGCTGGCGTGGCTGTTCATTATCACGCGCATCCTGGGCTCCACGCTGGTGGTGCCGCCGCTGGAGGAGGCGTTTTACCGTTCCTTTTTATACCGTTATATTGTGAAGCCGGATTTTCTGGCGGTGCCGTTCAAACAGTTTTCGCCGGTGGCCTTCATCGCCACGGCGTGCGTCTTTGGCCTGTCGCATAATGAATGGATCGCCGGGATTCTGTGCGGCGCGGCGTATCAGTGGCTGGTCATTCGCAAAAACCGGCTGGGTTATGCGATGACGGCGCATGCCATCACCAATTTCCTGCTGGGGGTCTGGGTGGTGTGGCGCGGGGCGTGGAACTTTTGGTGAGCCGCCGGATTAGTGGATATTCAGCGTAATATCCAGATCATCCAGCGTGGTGCCCTCATTCTGGGAGAGCCGGGCGATGTCCTCGTCGTAATTGGCAATATTGCGAATTTCGGTGCCCCGGTTGGTGGTCAGGGTGTTTTGCAATTGCAGCACGGTGAAGGTGGTGCTTTTGCCCACGTTATATTTTTTCTGCTCCGCGTCCAGCGCGGCGGCGGCGTATATGGTCGCCTGTTTGGAGGCCTGCACGGCTTCATAATCGGAGGCCACCTGTTTGACGGAATTGTCGATCTCCATCAGGATGGTTTGCTCCAACTGTTTCAAGCTCAGGAGTTTTTGTTGCAGGGTGGACTTGTCTGATTTCAGGGTGTTGCGCGCCTTGGTGTTGCTGAGGGGAATGGAAATGGAGGCGCCGTAGGAGTAAAACGGATGGTCGGCCTGGCCGTACATGTCAAAGGTGCCGCTGTACACGCGGCCGGCACCGTTGTAGCCATAGGAGCCGTTCAAATCCAGTTCGGGGTAGAGCTGGTTACGGTCGTATTTCAAGGTAATCCCCTGCTGCTCCACCTCGAGCCGGGATTGCAAGAGGTCCGGGCGCTTGGTCATGCCCTTGCCCCAGCTATCCTGCAAGTCAAACACCCGCAGCGTGTCGGAAAGCTGCTCGGTGGGCTGGATGCCAACGCCCTGCCACTTGCGGTAGGAGTCGGTGATCAAATTGATGAGGTTGCCCCGGTCCGTGTACAGGGTGTACTGGGCGGCGATCAACGCGGCTTTGCTGGAGGCAACCTGGGATTCGTCCTGCTGGACATCAAGGGGGGCCAGGCTGCCCACTTGCACGCGCTGGCGGTCCTGGTCGAGCTGCGTCTGAGCCAGCGTGAGCGCCTCCTGTTGCACCTGGACATTTTGCTGGGCGTAAATCAGTTCGTAGTAGGCGATCTGCACGGAGGCCACCGAGCTGATTAATTGCGAACGAAAACTTTGCTCCGACTGGGCCAGGTTGTTTTTGGCGATGTCGATGTTCAGCCGGGTGGTGTCGATCCAGAAATTTTTCAACAATGGCTGGGTGATATCCAGGCCGATTTGCCCGCCGGAGGTCTGCTGCTGGGGCAGCCCAACCTGCGTCTGTTCCGCCTGGGCAATATTGCCGAACAAATCATAGACCGTGCCAATGGGCGAGGTTCCGGTAAGGGCCGTTTTGAATTGATCGTTGTCCGTCAGCGTGCTGTTCGGAATGAGCAGGCTGCTGCCGTTGGTCAGGACGGTCGTGGTGAATTGCGCGGAATTATTGTGCGAATGCAGGCCGGAAATGCCCAGCGTGGGATCGTACCCGCCGTACGTTTCATTCAACATGGACTGTTGAATCATCGGATTGTAGCGGGAAATCTGAACGTCGAAATTGTGCGACAGGGCCTCCTGCAGGCAATCCTTCAGAGACATCTCGCGAACGTGCTCCCCGCCCGCCGGCAGGTTGGTGGCCGTCTGCGCCACCGCCCCCAGGGTGACGGTGGCCAGCAACGAAACGGCGAAAATTTTGTTCATGGTTTTGACATGGTGCGGTTTTCGCCGCAACTCGTCAAATGCAAGACGCTTGCCCATGACAAAAGGTAACCGGGCAGGCCGATTAACCCGCCACCGAGGTGACTTCCTCAAACTGGGCGTTTTGCTCGAGCAACCGCACCACTTTTTCGTGCGCGATCTGCTCGTAAATTTCGTTCACGCCGTTCCGCTTTTGCAAATCCTTGATGAATTTTTCCACGGGGATCTGGTAAGCGGTCGCGAGCGCCTGCACGCGGTGGATGACTTCATCCTGCGAAACCTGAATGCCTTCCTTGGCGGCGATGCGCTGCACCAGGAAGGACAACTTGACGCGATCCTTGGCGCTGCTGGCGGCGGCCGAGTAGATTTGATCTTTCTGCTGTTCGATCAGCTCACGGGCCACGCCGCGCTTGCTGTTTTCCTGCACAATGTTGTAAACCACGTTGCGGGTTTCCTGGGCAACCACCGCCTCGGGCAGGTCAAAGGTCACCTTGCCGAGCAGGCCGCCGAGCAACTGGTTGCGGATGGATTTTTCCTGGGAGGCTTTCAATTCGCTCTCCAGGTCCCGGCGCACACCCTCGCGCAATTTGGCCAGGTCCTCCGCGCCGTAGGATTTGGCAAAGGCATCGTCAATGGCCGGCAGAATCTTTTCCTTCACTTCCACGACCTCGACTTCATAAACGCCCTTGAGGGTGGCGAGTTCCTTGGTGACGAAATCCGCGGGGAATTCGACGTTGACGGTGCGCTTGTCACCGGCCTTGGCATCCTTGAGCTGGAGGGCGAAACCGGGGATAAAGGAGTCCGGAATGACGTCCACCCAGAAGTTTTTCTGCTCGGTCAAACCCTTGGCGGTCGGGGCCAGGTCGGTGATGGGCTTGCCCTCCACGGTGCCGGTGTAATTCACCACGGCGACATCGCCATCGCGCACTTCGCGGGCGACGGTCTCAAATTTCACCTGCTGGCGGGCGAGCAGTTCCAGGGCGCGATCCACATCCACATCCACCACCACGCGGTTGTCGCGCTTCACGGGCAGGCCCTTGTACTCGGGCAGTTCAAATTCCGGGGCGGTTTCCACCGTGGCGGCGAAGAGCAGCGACTGGCCGCGCTCGAACTGGATTTCCTCGATGTCGGGATAGCCAATGGCGTTGATCTTCTTCTCGTCGAGGGCTTTGCGGTAGGAATCACCAATCAACTGACGCTTGGCCTCGTCCTTGATCTCGGCGTCATATTTTTTGACGACCATGGGCAGGGGAGCCTTGCCCGGACGGAAGCCCGGGAGGGCGGCCGACTTTTGGAAATTTTTGGTGATAGTGGCGAACGTTTCGTCCACCAGCTTGGCGTCCAATTCCACCCGCACCAACTTTTTGCACGGGGCCAGAGTTTCAACGGTGATATTCACAATATTTTTTTCGTAAAACGAGTCAGTTAGTCTAGACGATCCCCGGCGGTTCCGTCAATGGTTTTGATGGCGCCAAGCGCCGGTTTCGGGTTTCATGGGAAAAATGCAGGACGCACCGCTTTTTATCACGGGCACGGGCACGGGGGTTGGCAAAACCCTGTTGACCGCCCTGCTGGCTGCCTGGCTCCGCCAAAACGGTGTCCAGGTGGCGGCGCTCAAACCGGTTTGCTCGGGCGGCCGGGCGGATGCCGAACTCCTTGCCACCGCCCTGGCTGGGGACCTGACGCTGGACGAGATTAACCCCTGGCATTTTCGCGCCCCCATTGCCCCGGTGCTGGCCGCCCGGCGTGAGGGGATGACGGTCACCCGGGCGCAAATCGTGGCCCATGTGCGGGCCATGCAGCGGCATTTTGCGTGCGTGCTCATTGAGGGGGCGGGCGGATTGTTGAGTCCCATCGGTGAAAACGTGGACTCTCGGGACCTGATCACCGCCTTGCGCGCCATCCCGGTGATTGTCGCCCCGAACCGGCTGGGGGTGGTGAATGACCTGCGCCTGACGCTGGCCGCCCTGCCCTTCGCCGCCCGCAACCGGGCGCGGGTGGTATTGATGGACCCGGAAACGCCGGATGAGGCCACCCGGGGTAATGCCGGCTTGCTGGGGGAATATTTTGACGCCGCGCGGATTCTGGGTTTTCCCCGGGTGCCGGCGGCGGCGGATTTGGCCAGGACCTTGAGGCGGCGGCGGGTGCGGGCGGCGTTGGAGCGACTGAAGCTCCCAATTCCGAGCCCCGGCTCTTAAAACTTCAAATTTCAAAGTTCAAAATCCGGAGAAAATTCAAGGTTCAAGCCTAAATAATCATGGGGTTGGCGGCGAAATCCAGCCACGCAGCGCCGGTTGGGAGAACGGCTTTCAGCCCTAGGATGTTGGTTCGGTTTGGCTGAGTAGCGTACCCTTGGACTGCGGGGGCAAGCGCAGCGCGACCCCGCTTTCGGACGTGGAATCACGTTCGGAGACTACAGAGATGTCGCAACTGACGGTGCGGTTCGGTACTGACCGGCTCATTCCCCCAGCTCCGCTAGGAGCGCAATCTTTGTAGGCAGCCGGCCCAACTCATTAATTCCCAAGCTCCGTCAGGAGCGGCATCTTCGAGACTTGGCAACGGACCACCGTAATCCAAAAATCAAGCAGGGGTCAATTGGCGAACATGGCTGACGTCCTGCTTTCCAATGGGGCGCAGGTGTGCGGCCTCCATAGTGATCATCGCAATGATTTCGCCGGCAGGCGTCACAAACTCCACCTCGTAAGCCACGCCCCCTTGATGGATGTGGACGACCACCCCCACGTCGCCCGCCTGCAACTGTTCCGCAGGCAGGTCGTGAGTCAGGACCACGCAATCATGTTCTTTGATTTTCGGAACTTCACAGTGAACTAAATATGAAACTGAACGCATTAAATGGTCATGGTGGGATCACTTCCACCCAAGCCCGTTCGGTCACAGTCAGTTTGCTCTTGATGCCCTCGTCTAAGGTTGCCAGTTTTCCGCGACGCTGATGGGAAATTGAAGCCAGGTTGGTATCGGTGACTTGCTTATGGCTGGTTATGTTTCGCCAGACTGATGCCTGCGTTTGCAAAGGTCCATCCTCCCAAAATTGGTGCATCGCATGATGGGTAAAACTCTCAAGCTTGGTGAAAATCTCATCGATGCCAAGACTGCAGTTCATTGCTTTCCGATTAAAACTGACCCGAACAAATCCGCTCTGGGTTGTATTGCAGGTGGCAAACGGCGTGGCCCCCAATTTTCCAAACCAAAGATGGGCGCGGTCATGATGCACATGATCATCCCAAGCAAGGGCAATCAGTAAATTGACATCCAGAAGATACACGCCTTATTCCTCAGCCAATGCCGCAGCCACATCTTCCGAGGTAATCGTGTGGCCGGTGTGGTGGACCAGAATGCCGTTTTTGATATATGACTCCGGCACGGCAGTGAGCTTTGCCTTTGGCTGGCCATTTTGCGTGATGGTGATCTCCTCGCCCTGCGCAACCTGCCGGAGTAGGTCCGCAAGCGTTACCTCGACATTTTCAAACGCAACCGTTCTCATAACCCTAAAACGTTACCCCACTTTCTCAAAACTGGCGATATTTTTTGAAAACCCTATTTCTTGCCACCCCGCGCCGCGAATTATTTAGGTGCGCAATCATATGCAGCCCTTTTTAATTAATTCCACCCCATCCAATCCCAAACACCGTAACGAATCGCCCAAGCTTTTCGCTTTGAAATGTTTTCCTGAAAAGCTGCTTTAATCGAAAAACCTGAACAATTGCTTACAGCCTGTTCTCGATCAAATAATGCCTCGCAATGCATCAACAAACAATTTTTAGAAACTTCACGGAATCGAAGTCGCACATTCCCGCAAATCAGTGGCATTTGACGTTTGCCGACCGAAAGCTTGCCTAACTTACTGACTTCAGAAGCCTCTTGCATCACAACAATTTCAAACTCCAAAAGACGTCCAATATCTTTTGAAATAGTTTCGAGCGCGGGAAGCACGATTTCGAGTATCATTTTCTCAATAACTTGTGAATTCGGCAGCGTTTCCTGATTCATGAAAACTTCATTTTTTATTAATTCACAACCTGCTTGACGTCATTTTCCGTCGGTTTTAAAGCCGCTCCCGCCACCCCTTCAACTGCCGCTTCACCTCCTCCGTCCCCGGCGCGCCGGTGAGGTTGCGCTTGGCCATGGCGGTTTTTAGGTCGAACACCGCCAGCGCATCGGGCGCGAAGGTTCGGTCCACGCCCTGCAATTCGGCGAGGGTAAGCTGGTTCAGCGGTTTGCCGGTTTTTTCAGACAACCCCACGACCGCGCCCACCACGTGGTGCGCCTGCCGGAAGGGCATGCCTTTGAGCACGAGGTAATCGGCCAGGTCGGTGGCCAGCAGCGAGGGGTCGCTGGCGGCGGCGGCGCAGACACTGGCGTTGATCTTGGTATGCGCCAGCATGGCGGCCATGAGGCGGGTGGAAGCGCGCACGGTGTCGGCGGTGTCGAACAGGCGCTCCTTGTCCTCCTGCAAATCGCGGTTGTAGGTCATGGGCAGCCCCTTGAGCAGGGTGAGCAGGGACACGAGGTTGCCCAGCACCCGGCCGGTCTTGCCGCGCACGAGCTCGGCGATGTCCGGATTTTTCTTCTGCGGCATCAGCGAGGAGCCGGTGGTGTAGGCATCGGCAATCTTGATGAAATTGAACTCGGCCCCGGCCCACAGGATGATGTCCTCGGCGAGGCGGGAGAGGTGGACGGCGAGGAGCGCGGCGGCGGCGGCGAATTCCACGACAAAATCGCGGTCGCTGACGGCATCCATGGAGTTTTGCGTGATGCGCGGCCGTCCGGCGGCATCCACAAAGCCAAGCTGGCGGGCGACGAATTCGCGGTCCAGCGGCAGGGTGGACCCGGCGATGGCCCCGCTGCCCAGGGGGCAGACGTTCAGGCGGGCCTGACCATCGGCGAGCCGGCCGGAGTCACGCTGCAACATTTCCACGTAGGCCAGCAAGTGGTGCGCGAGGTACACGGGCTGGGCGCGCTGCAAATGCGTGTAGCCGGGAATAATGACCTCCGCATTGGCCGTGCCAAGGCCGACGAGAGCGCGCTGGAGGCCGGTGATTTCGCCGCGCAAGGCGGTGATCTCATCCCGCAACCAGAGGCGCACATCCAGCGCCACCTGGTCATTGCGCGAACGGGCCGTGTGGAGCTTGGCCCCGGCGGGAATCCGGCGGGTGAGCTCGGCCTCGATGTTCATGTGCACATCTTCCAGCTCGGGTTTCCAGGTGAAATTTCCCGTCTCGATCTCCTGCTGGATGTCGGCCAGCCCCCGGGCGATGGCGGTGGCCTCGACCTTGGTGAGCACGCCAATTTTCTGGAGCATGGCGGCGTGGGCGAGCGAGCCCTGGATGTCGTGCCGCCAGAGCCGCCAGTCGAAGGAGATGGATTCGGTGAACTGGGCGACATCCGCGCCGGGCCCGCTGCTGAAGCGTCCGCTCCGGGAGACGGGCGTGGATTTCGAAACGGTTTTCGGCGACGGTTTCGTCGTTTTGGCTGGGCCACCTTTGGCGGTGCGGGCAGATGATGTCGGCATGGGTACAGGTTTTGGAATAATCGGGGGGAATTCAATATTAATCATGCGGGGGAGCGAGACCGGCGAACACCCGGCCAGCGCATGGGGCTGAATCAGCCCTTGGAATAGGGAGCTGGCGTGGCAGGTTGAGATTTTCATGGGTTATTTGGTTAAAGGGTTAATTGGTTAATTTGTTAAATTATTCTTTTACAAGTACTTAAGCATTTTTGACGGGTGCGGCCCGGGCCGGGGATCGTGAAAAAGTGCGGGAAACTTGAAGTTAGTTCCCCGGGGGTGACCGGGGCGTCGGCGGGGTGGGCGCGGCGGGGCAGCATCCGGTTTAGCGCCGGGCGGCCAAGTTTGATGGTCTTTTCGACATTCATCGCCACCATTCTGACAGGGGACCCTGGACATCCGCTGTCCAGGGTCCAAATTTTTTAAAAATATTTTTGGCGGGTGGTTTTGGGGGGCAAACCACCCAAGGACAGGGTTGGGTTACGCCCCAGCGCATTTTGGCCTCACCCCACATTGACACGCCATTTCCCGGTTGTTACCGTGGTTTTTCGCGATGGAATACAAAGACACACTCAATTTGCCGCGCACGGACTTCGCGATGAAGGCCGACCTGGTCGCGCGCGAACCGCAGCGGCTGGAACAATGGCAGCAGGCCGGTCTCTATGCGGCCATTCAAACCGCCCGCGCCGGCGCGGAAAAGTTCGTGCTGCACGACGGCCCGCCCTTCGCCAATGGCGACGTCCACATCGGCACCGCGCTGAACAAGATTCTCAAGGACATTGTCATCAAGTACCAGACCCTGCGCGGCAAGAGTGCGCCCTACATTCCCGGGTGGGACTGCCACGGGCTGCCGATCGAATTCAAGGTCAGCCAGGACATGCGCAAGGCCGGCGACACCAGTTCCGACGCCGCCACCATCCGCAGCGCCTGCGAAGCCCACGCCCGCAAATATATTGATTTGCAGCGCGCCCAATTCAAACGCCTGGGCATCCTGGGCGAT
>CAITTG010000053.1 GCA_903895255.1 uncultured Verrucomicrobia subdivision 3 bacterium | reverse complement strand
GCGGATACACGGCATGGTAAATCTTCAAGTGAACCTGGTTCAGTGACGATTTGAAATCCGATTAACGGGAACAGTCTGGTACAAGCAAGTTTAGTTAGGACAGTAGTATTACATGAGTAACAAATTGTTCGTCGGGAATCTTTCCTTCGACACCACGGAGAATGAACTCCAGGACGCGTTTGCCGCCCACGGCACCGTCACCGAAACCAACCTGATGATGGATCGCACCACCGGTCGTCCTCGCGGCTTCGGTTTCGTCACCATGAGCTCCCCCGCGGAAGCTCAAAAAGCCATCGATGCATTGAATGGCGCCCAACTCGGCGGTCGTGCCTTGACCGTTAACATTGCTCGTCCTCGCGAAGATCGTCCTCCCGGCGGCGGCGGCGGCAGCCGTGGTCCTCGTCGTGAATACGGCGGCGGCGGCGGCGGCGGCGGTGGCGGCGGTGGCGGTCGTAATCGTTATTGATCTCCTGTAAGATCATTTAATTTTCACACGGGGCTTGGATTTTCCAAGCCCCGTTTTTTATTTGGCGTTCCCTGGACGGTCATATCGTACTCCATGTCGCATCGGTCATGGTGAGGCAGGGGGGGCGTGGATTCCTCATTCACAACCCCTTCTTGACCAGGATTTGCGGCAAATGCTTTGTCCGTTCGGATGATGAAATCAAAACCCTGAGCGCGCGGTCAGCCAGTCGGTGGGCCGAGGGAGCGGGAAATGTCAGTCGGGCAGGGTGGGGCTGGCGGGCTTGGCGGCATCGAGCAACACCGCGCCCTTCAGCAGCCGGCAGAAATCTTTTTTGCTGGTGTGCTGGTGAACGCCCTCGGGGGACTTGAGGCTCTTGAAGGCTTTGTAGCCCACCTCGAGCCGCTCCAAGTGAACGATGCGCACATACTCGGTGGCGCATTTCCAGATTTGGCCCTGTTGCAATTTCATGCCTGGCAACATACAGGCGGGAGGCGGGAAAGGCGAGGGCTAACCGTGTTCCCAAGGCCAATCCGGCGCCCCTGCTTGCCCAGGGGCGCCCGGATATGGCACAGGCGCTGACTTACTTCTTCTTGCCAGCAGCCGGTTTCGCCGCCGGGGCGGCTTTCTTGGCCGCTACTTTGGTTTTCGTTTTTTGAACCGCTTTTTTGTTCGTGGATTTGGGGGATTTGTCGCCCATAGTGCTTGTCTTTCTAATTTGTTTTACTGTGCTCCGGAATATAAGTTTCCCCGGAGATGCTGGTAACATGCACTTATTTGGCGGCCTTTGTCTACACCTGTGTGCAAAAATCTTCAAATTTCCCCCTTTTTTGCCCCGCCCGGCATGAAAACGCCCGGCGGATGTCCCGCCGGGCGGCCATTCTTTCGATGGTATACTAAATTATCCGGCCTTGTGCTGCCAGCGTCGGGCCGCCTCCGCCACCCGGCGGCCAAGGATTTCCCCCGTCAGTTTGTCGGCCGCGTTGGGGGCCACGTCGGGCGGTTCGTTGCCCGCCTGGGCCATCACGCCGCTGTAGCTGCTCAGCCGGTTGATGCCCCGGTCATTCATGGGGTTGTCGGGCAGACCCACCCAGATCATCCCGTGCTGCATGGCCAGGGTGACGAAGTATTGCAGGGTGCCCAGCTTGTCCCCGCTGGGCCCGTTGGAAACCGTGAAGCCCGCCGCCAGTTTGTCCCGCCAGGCGCTGCGATACCAGCGCTCCCCGGTGGCATCCGCAAACGCCTTGAACTGCGCGGCCGGCCCGCCCATGTAAGTGGGACTGCCAAAGATGATGGCATCGCTGCCGTCCAGGGTGGCCAGCACCTCGTTGTTTTGGTAACGGCCTTTGACAATGTCATCACCCGCGATGGCAATGAGGTGGGCTGTGGTGCCTGGTACCGAGACGACCCCTTGGTGGATGGCTTCGGCTTCCTTGGCCGTGTGGCCGCTGCCAGAAAAGTAAATAATGGATACGGTGCTCATAGTGTTGTTTCTCCGTGGAATAGTCTGATGGGTTTACGGTTTTGGCGACGCCCCGGCAATGGCCAGGGAAAGATTGATGGTGGTGGAAACCTTGTCCTCATACTGGCCGGGCTGAATGTTAAAGTCCTCGCGGTTGATGGCAAAATTTGCGCGGATTACCAGCAGGTCGCCATTCAACTTGGGCACCCGCGCGCCGAGCTTGTCCTTCAAATAAGTGAATTTCACCGGCACCGTGAGATCCTTCGCCACCCCTTTGAGGGTGAAGGTGCCAGTCAGGTCCCCGGTGGTGACGTTATCCGTCGTTTTCACATTCGCCAGCGATTTGGCTTCAAAACTGATCTCCGGAAATTTCTCCGCGTCCAGCCAGTTGGGGCCATGCAGATGCGTGTTCTGCATCGGGTTGGGCACCGTCAGCGAGGCCGTGGTGACGATGATTTTACCGGACACCGCCGCCGGATTTTCGGGGTCGAAGCTCACCGTGCCGCTAATGCCATTCGCACTGCCGTTGATGGACTCCAAGGGCGCGTCCAGTTGGAACACGGCGTTGTTAACGCCCTTCGGATCTTTGAAGTCGAATGTTTGCGGCGCCGCCTGGGCGCCATAAGTCAGGCCGGCCAGCAGGCCGGTTAGCAGGAGCTGTCGGAATAATATCATAATGAGTATTCGGTTAGTTTGGTTGTGGTTGTTATTGGGTGTTTGATGGTTTACGGAAAAATAAGGAGGTGCCGGCCAGGCCAATGGCCAGCGCTGCTCCGGCCCCAAGAAAATCCACCCCGGGCAGGAATTTTTGCCGGTAGGTGATCCCTTCGATGCCGGTGACGGCGTCGAGCGTCTTGACCGGTTCGCTGGTCTTGGTCCAACCCCGGTTGAACCCGGTGCCGGCCCAGATGCCGGTCGTGCCCAACAAACTCGTCAGCGCCAGAATTTGCAGACCTCGTTTCATGATTTAAATGCCTTAGTTTAAGTCAAACAACAGCACCTGGGCAGATTTGGTGGCCACTACCGTTAAGGCTGCCGAGCCTTCCAGCGCGGCCGCGTCACCACCCGTCAGGAGTTGCCCGTTTAATGTTACCTCACCTTCCGCCACATGCAACCATGCGTGGCGCCCGCCTGCCAGAGTGTGCATCACTGCCTGTTGCGGCGCCAGCTTGGCCAGCCACAGATCGGCATCCTGGTTGATCGCCAGGGAACCCTCCCGGCCGGTTTTGCTGGTGATGAGCTGCCACGCCCCGCCCGCCAGGGCATTGGTCGACTTCTCAGCATAGGCCGGTTTGGCGTGCTTGTGGTCGGGCAGAATCCAGATTTGCAGGAAATGCACCGCCTCATCCTTGGACGGATTGAACTCACTGTGCTGCACCCCTGACCCCGCCGCCATGTATTGAAATTCCCCGGGCCGGATCACCCGGCCGTTGCCCATGGAATCCTGATGCTCCAAGGCGCCGCTAAGCACGTAGGTGATGATCTCCATGTCCCGGTGTGGATGCTTGCCAAAACCCTGGCCTGGCAGAACCAGGTCGTCATTAATCACCCGCAACGTGCGGTAGCCCATCCACTGGGGGTCGTGATAATCCGCAAAGCTGAAGGAGTGATAACTGTCCAGCCACCCGTGATTCGCGTGGCCCCGTTCACCGGCTTTTCTTAATGTCATCATGGTTAAATCATACGCTGGTTTGGTCCGGTCAGGTAAATATCAAGTTTCTTGCCTGACGATAACTTTAAGCTATGCTCGCGGCGTTATGGAATTGCGTCACCTCCGTTACTTTGTCGCCGTTGCCGAAACGGAAAACGTCACCCGCGCGGCGGAGCGGTTGCATGTTTCCCAACCCGCCCTGAGCCGGCAAATCCATGATCTCGAGGAGGAGCTGGGCTTCCAACTCCTGCACCGCAGTGCCAAGTCCGTGCGGCTCACCGAGGCCGGCCGGGTGTTTTTGACCGAGGCCCGCGCCGTGCTGCAACGCGCCGTGGAGGCCGTCAATAATGCCCGGGCGGCGGCGGGCGGGCAGGGCGGGGAAATTCACGTGGGCTATTCGCCGTCCCTCACGGTGCAAATTCTTCCCCAGGCCCTGCGCGCCTTCCAAACGGACTTCCCCGGCGTGCGTGTGGCCCTCTACGACCTCGCCGCCGGGGAAATGCTCACCCAACTGCGCGCTGGCAAACTGGACATCGCCCTGCTGCCGCGTCTCCCGGAAAAAATCCTGCGGGGCCTCCACCTCGACGAACTCGCGCGCTACGATTCCTGCGTCGCCGTGTCCCCCCGGCATCCCTTCGCCCGTTTGAAAGTGGTTCCCTTGGCCAAGGCGATCAAGGAACCCTTGATTGTCTACAGCCGGGCGGAATATCCCGAGTATCACGAGATCCTGGCCGCCTTGTTCGCCCGCCTGGGTGCCAAACCCCGCATCGCCGAGGAGCACGAGGGTGTGACCGGACTGATTGCCGCCGTGGAGGCCGGGCAGGGAATCGCGCTGGTCCCGAGCTGCCTGGGTTGCATGGTCGGGCCACGCTTGAAAATCCTCCCCCTGCAACCTGCGCAACCATCCATGATCGTGGTGGCGGCCAGTCGGCCGGATCGCGCCACGGAGGTGGTGCGGAAATTTATCGCGGCGGCGGTGCTCCAGCAGGGGTGAGGCTCAGCGAGACCCCAATGAAAATTCCCGAACCGGAGTTCAAATCCGGTCCGGGAAAAGCAGCCGGCGGCAGGCTGGCCTGCCGCCGGCTGGTTTAACCGATGGTCTGGCTTCGTCTCTTACTCCTCATTGGCGAAGCCGGTAGAAGGCGGCGGCGTTGGTGCTGGAGACCGTCAGTTGATAGTTGGTGCCTACCACGGTTTTGGTGCCCGGCACCGCCGTCCAGACCGGGTTGGGACTAAGCACCGGGCTGGATTCCAGGGTGAACCCGCCGTTCACAATGGGCCATACCAGGGTCAGGCTTCCCGGTGAGCTGATTGCGCTCAAGGTGGCGGTATTGGACAGCAACGTGTTCGGTCCGAGCAACTGGGTGGCGGCGATGGCGTTGGTGTTCAACGCGCCGTCGTAGATGCGGACTTCATCCACATTCGCGTTCAAATACGGATAATTTCCGTTGCCGTTGAAGCCATACTGGGCACTGAAACTTCCCAGCGGCAGGTTGGGATCGGTGTTGCCACCCACCTGGTTCCAGGCGGTATAGCCAATGTAACCAACGCTGGTGCCCACCGTGCTCAAAGGAATATGGATGCCCGACGCGGAGGCTTGAAGGTTTCCGTTCAAATACACACTCACGGTTCCGGCGATCGGGTCGTAAACTGCCACCCAATGAAAAGTCCCGCTCTGTTGCCGCGGTCCCAGCGTGACCACGCCCGAATCGCCCGCAGTTGACTGAATCTGAAACGCCGTGGTGCTGCCCGACCAACGCGCGAAGAAATTGATGAAGTTGGTCCCGTGAAGCGTCGTGGGATCAACGGGGCCGCCAAATGAAATCCACGGGTTGCCATTGTTCAAACCGGTGTTGTTATACCAGAGTTCAAACGTCACCGCGCTCAAGCTCGTCACCAATCCGCCGGGAAGGGCGACATAGCTGCCCGCGCCGGTCGTTTCCAGACCCGGATTGTTCAGCACCACCTGGCCCGTCCCATTAAAGCTGGCGCTGGTGCCCGTGCCGCTGACCAGCGTTCCGTTGGCCGTGCCCACCGAGTCGTGCGCGACGGTGCCGCTGGTTTCATTGAAATTCCAGCGGTGAATCAGATTCGCGGCGGTGTTCCGGATGGTCAGCGTCGCGTTCGGGCTGCTGGTGACCGAGCCACTGCCATTGCTGACGATCACCCGGTAATCGGCCGCGTTCGCCGCGCTGGCGCTGGTGATGGTCAACTGGGCGGTGGTGGCCCCGGAGACGTTGCCCCCATTGGCCAGATTACTGAAGCTTCCGGTTCCCGTCGGTGCGCTTTGCCACTGGTATTGCAGCGCGGTGCCCGTGGCGGCGACCGTTAGTTGCGCGCTCGCACCGGCATACACGGCGGTGGTGACGGGTTCGGCGACGATCACCGGCGCGAGCGGCAGGCCCGAAAGCTGGCGCACCACGAGCGCGTTCATATTGCCATAGCCGCTGCTCGGCAGGTTTTCCTGCAACGTCGCCGTGGCCCCGCTGGCTGTGAAGGTGGCGAGGGTGTAAACGTTGTCGCCCATGTTGAAAATGCCCGAAAAATCGTAGCTGTCATTCGGATCCTGGAAATTGGCCTGCCGGGTGGTGAGCCCGTTGCGATTGTCCAGGGCGAACAATTGCACCGCGTATTGGCGGCCCGCCACCAAATTCCCCACTGTGATCGTTTTGGGGCCATTGTCATAGTTGAAGGCATTGAGAATGGCATTAAACACCGTGTTACTCGTGTTGCCGGCGAACGCCCCGGTGGCGGTGCCCGCCCCGGTGACCGAGGCCACGGCGGCGTTCGTGGAGAAGTAGATCGAGGTGCCGTTGGTCAGCACGACAATTGCCGGCGTCGTGCCGAATGTCGCGGCTTCCACCACGGTGCCGGCTTGCGCCAGGGTGGCATCCGCCGTGGTGATCGCCGCCGGCACCGACCAGACGAACTGCGGTGTGGCCGCCACCACCGTCAGGGTGGCCGGCGGCGCGCTGGTGACCGACCCGGCGGCGTTGGCCACGATTACTTGATAATCCGCCTGATCGCCGGGCGCGAGGTTGTTAATCGTCAGGGTGGAGCTGTTGAGACCCACGTAACGGGAATTGACCGGGACATTGGTAAACACCCCGCTGCCCACGACCCCGCGTTGCCAGCGATAGGACAGGGGGGCGGTGCCCGTGGCGGCCACGCTGAGGCTGGTGGTCAGACCCTGGTCAATGGTCACCCCTTGCGGCTGGGTGGTGATTTGCGGGGCGACGATCACCCCGAGGGCGCGAATGACGAGCGCGTTGAGATTGCCATAGCCCCCGGTGAGCAGGTTTTCCTGAATGCTCACGGAAGTGCTGCTCGCGGTGAAAGTGCCGATGGTATAGACATTGTCGCCCATTTGGAAGGTGGGGGAAATATTGTCTTGATCATTGGGATCCTGGAAATTGGCCTGCCGGTAAAGCGCCGCCCCGGCCCGGTCGTCCAGGCTGAAGACTTGCACCGAGTATTGCTGGCCCACAAACAAATTATTCAGGCTGATGGTGTCCGGGCCGCCGTCGAAGGTGAACTGGTTCAACACCGCGTTAAAATTGGCATTGCCCGTGTCGCCCAAAAATGCCCCGGTTGCGTTGCCATAGCCGCCGGACGATATATTCGCCACGGAGCCGTCCGCCTTGAAATCAACCGTGGCATGGTTGCTCAAGGTCACGATCGTTTCCGCGCTGCCAAACACTTCCGCTCCCACAATGGTGCCGGACTGGTTGAGGGTGGCGTCCGCCGTCGTAATCGGGGTGGGACCAGACCAGGTAAATTGCGGCGTGCCCGTGAGAACCGTTAGCGTGGCGGCCGGCGTGCTGGTCACTGAGAGCGAGCCATTGCTCACCACCACCTGATAATCGGCGGTGTCACTGGTGATTAGGTTGGAAATCGTCAGGGAATAATTTGTCGCCCCGGAAATGCGCCCGCCATTCACGAGATTGGTGAACAGCGTGCCCCCCACATTGCCTTTTTGCCAGTGCCAGGTAAGCGGGCCGGACCCAATGGCCGGGGCCGTGAAGCTGGCGGTCAGACCGTGATAAATCGTCGCCGCCTGCGGTTCGGTCGTGATCTGCGGGGCCACGCTGCCGCCGATGGCCCGGACCACCAGGGCGTTGATGTTGCCATTGTTGCTGTTTAATAAATTCTCCTGGATGTTAACCGAGGTTCCGGGGGCGATAAACGTCCCGGTGACCGACACATTATCCCCCATTTGAAAATTGGCGGAAATGTCCGTGGCGTCATCCGGATCCTGAAAATTGGCCACTTCCGTCGCCGCCACCCCATTGCGCCGGTCCAGCGCAAAGAGTTGTACGGAATATTGCTGGCCCGGGATCAGGTTGTTGATCGTGATGGTCTTGGGTCCGCCGTTGTAATTAAACTGCGTCAGAATCGTGTTGAACGCCGCGTTGCCGGTGTCGTTGGTAAAGGCCCCAAAGTCCGAGCCGTTGCCGGTGGCGGTCGCCACCGAGCCGTCGGTCTTGAAGTCAAACAAGGCGCCATTGCTCAGCACGACGAGTTGATTTTCCGTGCCAAAGCCCGCCGCGCCGACGACCGTGCCCGCCTGATTGAGCGTGGCGTCGGCCGTGGTGATGGCCACCGGGGCGGACCAGGTAAAGATGCCGGCGCGCGCGTTGGCCGCGAGGGCCAGGGCGGTCGTGGCCACGGCCAGACCGTTGATGAGGTTGCGATTGATTTTCATTGGTAGCTGACTCCGGAGTTGGGATTGAGGTTGATGAACTGGAACCTGGAATAATTAGCTGGGGCCAATCATGGTTTGGTTGCTGTCATGGATTCATCAGCAGCATGGCAGAGGTTGCCGCCCTTGGGAATCCCCGCAGATACGGGGGCCGCACCGGCCCCGGCCCGGGCTTAAAACAGCTCGTGTTTCATCGCCTTGGCCACGGCCCCCGCCTGGCTGTGGACATGCAGCTTCGCATAAATATTGCGCAGGTAGTCGTCCACCGTGTGAAAGCTCAGCGCCAGCCGCCCGGCAATTTCTTTTTTAGTCAGGCCCTCCTTCATCAATTCCAGCACCTCGCGCTCCCGCTCCGTCAGGCCAAAATCGGTTTTGGGGCCGGCCATGCGGGTAAACATTTCCAGGACCGACGTGGCCACGCGGGGCGACATCGGCGAGCCACCGGCCATTACTTGATGCACCGATTCCACGATGCGATCAAAGGGCGAAGCCTTGAGCAAATACCCCGAGGCCCCCGCGCAGATGGCCCGGAACACCCGTTCATGATCTTCAAACACCGTCAGCATGACCACCCGCACGGCCGGGCGGAGCGCCTTGATTTTTCGCAGGCCCTCAATCCCATTCATGCCCGAGAGTTCGACGTCCAGCAGGATCACATCCATGGTCGCGCCGGCGTTCATCAGGGCCAGCGCATCCTCGCAGGCCGGAAAAGACTGGGTGCAGCGGATGTCCTCCGTCTGGTTGAGCAGCCGGGCCACCGTGTGGCGAAAGGCATGGTTGTCCTCAATCATCCAGACCTCCACCGGACGGTTTCCCTTTTCCTCGGGCGTTTTCACAAATGAGCTCGGCAATTTTTTGGGTGACGGTTTCATGACGAGCTTAACGTGCGCGCGGGGAAGCGAAACCCCCGCATTCGCGGGAAGGGGGCCGTAAACTCCACCCGCGTGCCCTGGCCGGGGGTGGAGTGGAAGTGCACCACTCCGTGCAACTCCCGGGCCCGCCGCCGCAAATTGCGCAGGCCGTTGCCCGGGATGATTTTGGCCTCCTCGAAACCCCGGCCATCGTCCCGCACTTCCAGGCGCAGCCGGCCCTCGCGCGCGTCCAGCAGAATGTGGATCCGGCTGGCGCGGGCATGGCTGGCGGCGTTGTGCAGCGCTTCTTTAAAAATCGGGAACACATTGCGCCGGAAGGCCGGGGGTAAATGCAGGTCGGGGTTGGGCACGATGGCTTCAAACTCGTAAGCCAGCCCCGGCAGCAGCAGCGGGGTGGTTTCGCGCATCCGCGTCGCCAGGTCTCCCAGCCGGTCCCGCGCCGGATCAATGAACCACACAATATCCCGCAGGGAATCAATGGTGTGCAGCGCGATGCGCCGCAAATCCGCCGGCTCCCCAAACGCGGGCTGCCGCTCCATCGCCTCGGCAATCAGGGCCATGCTGGCCAGATTCGCCCCCACATCATCGTGCAGGTCCCGCGCGATCCGCAAGCGGAGCCGTTCCAATTCCGCCAGCCGGGCCATGCGAACATAATAGGCCAGCCAGACCAGGCTGATAACCAGCAACCCCAACAGCGTCCGGAACCAGCCGCGCTGCCAGAAATGGGGCAGCAATTCAAACGCGACCCGCGCGCCGGTCTCGTTCCACACCCCGTCATTATTTGCCGCCCGCACTTGAAACTCATAATCCCCCGGCGGCAGGTAGTTGTAGGTCGCGAACCGGTTCGGGCCGGCCTCCATCCATTCCGTTTGCAAGCCCGCGAGCCGGTATTGAAACCGCACATTTTCCGGCGCCGTGTAGCTGAGCGCGGTGAAACGAAATTCCAACTGCGTCCGCCCGGCCGGAATCAAGATTTTTTGGGCGAGGTCCCGCACCCCCGGTCCTTTGTCGAGCGACGAGGCGAACAGATCGCCGTCCACCAGGAGTCCTTCCACCGCCACCGGCGGGGGGAGGGGATTGATCGTGACGCCCGCGGGTTTTACCGCGATCAGTCCACTGTCGGTGGCAAACCACAACTGTCCGTCCCGGGTTTTCCAGCCCGCCGGCTGGATGCCGCCCGAGAATTCCACGGTGGGCAGTCCGTCATATTTTCCATATACGATGCACTCCACCCGCCCGGGCCGCCCGTCGGCATGGGCGTTTAGCTCGGACTTGGCCACGCGAAACAAACCATGATGGGTGCTGATCCAGAACTGCCCGTTGCCATCCTCCTCAATGTGGCAGATCACATCATCCGGCAAATCGCGGAGCGCCGCCGCCGGCGCCAGTTTTCCGTCCCGCCAGCGCAGCAGTCCCCCGCCATACATGCCCACCCACACCGTGCCATCCTGGTCCGCAAACAGGGAGCGCACATATTCATTGGGCAGGCCGTCCGCTGTGTGCAGCGCGAGGTGCCGGCCGGCGTCAAACCGGTGGAGTCCGCTCCCATGCGTCGCTATCCACAAGCCGCCGGCGGGGTCCTCCGCAAAACCCCGCACATCCGCCCGCGCCAGTTCCGTGTCGGCCGCAAAATGTTCCAGGCGCCCGTGGCGCCAGCCATACACGCCCGCCCCGGACCCCAGCCAGACCGTCCCGGCCCGGTCCTGAAAAATCGCCCGCGTGGGGAAGGCCATCAGGTTGGTGGAAACCACGCAGCGGAAGCTGTCCGCCTCCTTGATAAAAACCCCGCTGTCCCGCGTGCCCGCCCAAATCCGGCCCGCGCGATCCGGAAAAGCCGTGAACACATACCCCGGCGAGCCTTCCGGGCCGAGGTTGTACCGGGTGAACGTTCCGTCCGCCCAGCGATTTAGGCCCCCTCCGTAAGTGCTCGCCCAGATGGCTCCCGTCGCGTCCTGGCAGACGCCCAACACCACGGGGTCCGAGAGGCCCTCGGCGGTTCCCAGTAATTGAAACTGCCGGGTTCGCAGGCGCACCAGACCCCCGCGGTCAATGCCCGCCCAGAGATTGCCCTCGTGGTCTTGAAACACGCAGCGCACCCGGTCCACCGGCAGTCCGGGCGTGGTGGGCAGGTTCCATAAATGCCCCTTCGGTGACAGCCGTGCCAGACCGTTGCCGAAGCGGCTAAACCACGCGTTGCCCTGCCGGTCTTCCATGATTTTGCGCAGGGGCGGGGAACAGAACCGCCAGGGGTCGCCTTTGGTCGTCCACGCGTTATCCCGCCATTGCCATAAATTACCGTTCACTACTGCCCAAAAGGAGCCGTTGTTCATGGGGAAGATTTCCGTGGCTGTCATGGTCGTTTCGCCCGGCGGCAGCGGCAGTGGCTGGAAATTTCCCCCGGTCAGCCGTAATAATTGATGATCCGCCGCGAGCCAGACTTCGCCCCGGAAACTGGCGGCCAGGCGGTTGGCCCGGCCGGCCGCCTCCGGAATCGCGACCTGGTATGGCTTCGCTCCCGACATGTGCCAGAGCCGCCCGCCCAGGGACAGCCGCCAGATCCCGCCCCCCGCCTCCCGGGCAAACATACTGGGACCTGCCGGCGCGGAACTGGTCCACTGCCAGTTTCCCGGCCCGGCCAGTTGGCCGTGAATCAGGCAGCCTTGAATCGTGGTGAAATCGATTTCGTTCGTGCCGGAGTCCAGTATTTGGTCGGCCTCATCCCCCGCGAGCAATGGCCATTCCTCACTTTTAATGCGCCGTCCGTCCCACGTCGCCACCTGGTCTTTGGCACTGATCCAGAGTTTGCCGGTGGCATCCACCTGGAGATATTCGATGTTGGGATTCTGTAACTCGGGGGTGTTTTCACGGTCGAAATTCTCAAACCGCACCCCGTCAAAGCGCGCAAGGCCGTTCTCCGTCCCCATCCACAAATAACCATCCGGCGTTTGGGCGATGCTGCGGACCGTATTGTGCGGCAAACCGCTGGCCGTGTCCCAGGTTTGAATCAGAAAATCATCCGGGCTGGCCCCGGCCAGCCGTGCGAGCACTCCGAGCCACAGCAGCAAAAACCACCGCCGA
The DNA here is from genome assembly GCA_903895255.1 of uncultured Verrucomicrobia subdivision 3 bacterium. Classification (GTDB taxonomy): domain Bacteria; phylum Verrucomicrobiota; class Verrucomicrobiia; order Limisphaerales; family UBA11358; genus UBA11358. The sequence goes on along the minus strand of CAITTG010000053.1, from coordinate 25,020 downwards.
CCGTCGGCTCCGGCCCGGACTGGCGCGCCCGCGCGCCCGCTGACAGTTGAAGTTGGCATCTGGTGGCGGGCCGTAGTATATGCCGGAAACTAGCCGGTTGTCTTCAAGCATCTTTGGGGCGCGGCGGGCTGTCGATGCCCGGACGCGCCAGGCCGGAATGCGGAGGCCTGAGCCTGGAGCATTTATGGCCATCCTCTAAGCCGGATCCAAGCAAACACCTCGTTACTATTGCATGTTTCCGGCTAAAGTCCCAAGTCAGGAAGATTTCGTTCCCGGGTTTGCTTGGGCCGGATTTAAAATGTAGGTTGGACTGCTGATTACCACTACGGTTGGGTAAAATTTTCCCCAAGATTCCCTCAGACGATGCGCGTATAGTGGATGCGCCGGATGCCAGGGGCGCGGTCGAAGGCGCGGTCGTGACTGATCAAAGGCTCCCGATGGTAGGCGGCGAAACCGGCGATCCAGTTGTCACTTTCACCCAGCCGCGCGCCGATGGCGATGAGGTGCCGGTCAATGTCGGCGGCTGCGGCGGCGATGCCGGTGTGCAGCGGATGGATTTTCCAACCCGCCAGCCAGGCAAACGCCGCCGCCGTTTCCGGAAACAAGACCGCGATTTCCGCCGCGCTAATGATGGTGGTGCGGATGGGGGCCGAGCGATGGCTGGCCAGGAACGCCGACGCCGGACCCCGTTGCCGGCGCCGTTGTTCCTTGAGAAAGTCGCTTAAGAAGGTGGTGTCGGCAATCATGGCCGGGGTGACCGGCGCCCCCGGCCCGCCTGATAGGATTCAATCGTTTCCACGGCGACATCCGGAGGTGGCAGGGTGGCATAGGCGTCCAGCAGTTGGCCGCAGGTTTCCAGTGGCTCGCGCCGCGTGGCGTGCTCAATCAAAAACCGCCCATGCGCCTCCGCGTTCCGGTGATGCCCCCGGGCCACTTCAGCAAAGCGCGCATAGATATCCTCGGGGATGTTGCGAATGGTCAGCGTCTTGCCCATGTCAGTATGCTAGCATAATGCTGTCATTTTGCAAGGGGGAGTCGGGCGAATGAAGCCCGCACCATTGAATCCGCCGGTCCGCTTTTTGTTTGACCCACCGGGTGGTGGGCGGGACTTTTCCCACATGGAAACATCCTTGGTAAAAGCGGATGATAAAGGTCGTGTATCCATACGTGGCATCCGGAAGGGGGCCAAGTACCTGGTCACGGCGGCGAAGGGCGTTTGGTGGGTCATTCCGGCACCGGAAATCAAAGTGCCTCGCCAGTTTGAATCTCCCACCGGCGAGTGGGAATTGCGCGCCGCCACCTTGGCAAGCTTTTATGACCCCGCCAAAGCCTGGTGAGGTTTATTTAATATCGGGAGGTGGAAGATGTTCGGGACAAAGTCGCCTGCATGCTTGAGCTGTCATGAATCCGAACTCCAAAGCAGGGGAGCGCATAACGAAATAAAAATCAAATATTACATTACTATTCCCTGACACCTGTACGGACCAAACCCTTGCCTGCCTCATGGCTTCATCTGCGTTTGAAATGAATAGTTCCGGCTTAATTCCCCGGCCCAATCGCCTGCCCCGCCACTGGCCACCCATCCGCCGTCCAGTCCAGCTTGCGGATATACAACCGGGACCGCCCTTGGAAGTTCGCGTCGTACGTGTGGTAGCTGATCCATTCGCTGCCGCGCGCCTCCAATATTCCGATGTGGCCGGGGCCGATGTACCGCCCGTCGTTGCCCAGAAACCGGCTGCCCCCGCCCGCCGCGAGGTCGCTGCCCTCCTGGTCAAAATAGGGACCGGTGATGGCTTGGGCGCGGCCCACGCGGACCTCGTACGTGCTGTTGGTTCCCCGGCAGCACTGGCCCCAGTCCATGAACAGATAATAATTGGTGCCATGCCGCATTAGGCAGGCGGCTTCAATGGAATCATTCCAGGCCAGGTGATACACCGGCGCATTCGTGGCCGCGCGCAAGCCCGTCGTCGCATCCAGCGCCGTCAGAAATATTCCCTCCCAATAGGATCCAAAGGCGAGCCAGAGGGATCCGTCCGCGTCCCGCATGACACTGGGGTCAATCGTGTTGTAAGGGCTGCCGTTGGTGGATTGGATCACCATCCCAGCGTCCGTCCAGGCGTAATTGGTGGCCGTATGGTCTAGCGTGGGTGAGGTGGCCAGACCGATGGCCGAGGTTTGCTTGCCCCACGCCGAGACGGAATAATACAGGAAAAACCTGCCCTGCTGGTGGATGATGTCCGGTGCCCAGAAATAGCCGTCAAATCTCGGGGCCACCGTGAGTGTCCACTTGGGTGGATGTGCAAACACGGGTGGTTCGCCATGCCATTCGACCAGATTTGTCGAGGCCCGCACCGCAATGCCCGGTTTGGTGCCAAAGACGTAATAAGTCCCCTGATCCTGGACGATAGTCGAAGGGTCATGGATAAAGATCTGGCCGGTCAATGGGTCCGGCTGGGCTTGGATGCTGAGCGTGAACAGGCAAAGCCAGAGCAGGGGGGCCCATGCGAGCCACGGGAGGCAGACCATGCTACGGTAACGCGCCCCCGATTTAGGAGTGCGCGGTGGTAGCGCCGATTTCCCAATCGGCAGACCGTTCAAATGCCAATGGTCACCGGAAGTTGAGGTGCCTGCGAGTTGCCCTTCGGGCGCAGACGCCAGCCAACAAAACGTTGGTTTTTTGAGCCAACGAACCAGGGCGTCCGGCAGTCGCGGAGCGACTTTGCGATGGTAGCCGTGTGGCTTCAGCCCACGGAATGAATGTCCCAAAGCGGTCTTGCGTCGCGTCGCGACGCTTGAACTGCCCCTTTTGCCCCCAACCTTCGGTCCGTTGGCAGCAACGTTAAACTGCCAGAAGATTCTGGAAAACTGGATCGTGTCAGCACCATCCCACGCTGTTTTCATCATCAAACCCTCACGTCGCCCGAATCTTAATGAGCAAATCCTTGCTCTCCACCGTTTCACCCACACTGGCATTGATCGCTTCCACCACGCCATCGGTGGCGGCGTAGACGGTGGTTTGCATTTTCATGGCCTCCATCATCAAGAGTTTCTCGCCCTTGGCCACCTTGTGGCCCACGCTTACCGAGATGGACGCGATCAGGCCGGGGATGGGCGCGGCGATCTGGTTCGGATCGTTGATGTCCGCCTTCGGACGGGTCTTGGCCGAGGGCGCGATTTTCTTGTCCGCGATCAGCGCCTCACGGGTCATGCCGTTCAACTCATAGGAGATCGTCCGGCGACCGTCCTTGTCCGGCTCGCTGACGTTGACCAATTTGATGATCAGCGACTTGCCGGCCTCGATGGCCACGTTGATTTCCTCGCCCCGGCGCAGACCATAAAAGAAGGCATGGGACGGCAGCACGCTGACATCGCTGTATTCCTTCTGGATTTTGGTGAAGTCGTTAAACACCTGCGGATACATCAGGTACGAATACAGGTCATCCTCGGTGCAGACGCGCTTGAGCGTGGCGGTCAGGTCCGCGCGGATTTTGTCCAGATCGGCGGGTGTGGCCACGGCGCCGGGAATGATGCCTTTGGCAAAATCCTTGCAGGCCTGCGCCGCCCGTTCGGGTCCAAGCACGACTTTCTGGAGTTCCTCCGGCCAGCCGTTTTCCGGCCAGCCCAAGCCGCCACTGAGCATGTCCACCACCGAATCCGGGAACCCCTGTCCGCCCGGTTCCAGATTCACCACGTCCGCCGGCTTCACGCCGCGGCTAAAAAGAAACAACGCCATGTCGCCCACCACCTTGCTTGACGGCGTGACTTTCACGATGTCGCCAAACAATTGGTTGACCTCCGCATACGTGCGGGCGATTTCCGGCCAGCGATGGGAGACGCCCATGCTCGCGGCCTGCTCCTTGAGGTTGGTGTACTGGCCACCGGGCATTTCATGCAGATAAACCTCGGCGCTGCCGGTCTTCGGGGCGGTGTCGAAGGGATGATAATATTCCCGCACGCGCTCCCAGTAATCGCCGAATTCATTCAGCGTGTCGAGGTCCAGGCCGGTGTCGCGCGGGGTGTGCTGCAAGGCCGCCACGATGGAATTCAAATTCGGCTGGCTCGTGCTCCCGCTCATGCTGGAAAGCGCCAGGTCCACCACGTCCACGCCGGCCTCGCTGGCCTGCAAGATGGCCGCCGCCTGCGTGCCCGCCGTGTCGTGCGTGTGAAAATGCACGGGAATGCCCACCGCCTCGCGCAGCGCCTTCACCAGCACCTTCGCCGCCGGCGGACGGCACAGCCCCGCCATGTCCTTGATCGCCAGCATGTGCGCGCCCATCTTCTCCAGCTCCTTCGCGAGCTTCACATAATATTTGAGCGAATACTTGTCGCGTTTCGGGTCCAGAATATCCCCGGTGTAACACACCGCCGCCTCACAGACCGCATGGGTTTCCTGCACCGCATCCATGGCCACCCGGAGGTTCGGCGTATAATTCAAAGAGTCAAAAATCCGGAAGATGTCGATGCCCGAGGCTGCCGCGTGCTTGACGAAACCAGCCACCACGTTTTCCGGATAATTGGAGTAACCCACGGCGTTCGAGCCGCGAAAGAGCATCTGGAAACAAATGTTGGGTATGCGGGCTCGCAACTGCCGCAGGCGGTCCCACGGATCCTCATGCAGAAACCGCATGGACGTGTCAAAGGTTGCGCCGCCCCACAGTTCCAGGGAGAACAGCCCGGCCGAACGTCGCGCCAGGGCATCGGCCACCGCCAGCATGTCATACGTGCGCACCCGGGTGGCCATGAGCGACTGATGAGCATCGCGCAACGTGGTGTCGGTGATGAGCAGGCGCTTTTGTTTCCGGGTCCATTCCGCGAATTTCGTCGGGCCGAGCTTGAGCAGCAAATCCCGGGTGCCGGGCGGCGGCGCGAGTTTGTGGTCAAACGCCACCGGCTGGGCCATGATCAATGGTTTCTCCGGCTTGTAACCCTTGGCGTGCGGGTTGCCGTTCACAATGACATTGCCCAGGAAATTCAGTAGCTTCGTCGCGCGGTCCCGCTTGGACTTGAACTGGAACAACTCCGGCGAGGTGTCAATCAACGTGGTGGTCGCTTGCCCGGTGCGGAATTTTTCGTGGTTGATGACGTTTTCCAGGAACGGAATATTCGTCTTCACCCCCCGGATGCGGAACTCGGACAACGCCCGGTGCATGCGGTGCATGGCGATTTCGTAGGTCTGGGCGCTGGCAATGGCCTTGACCAGCAGCGAATCATAAAAAGGCGTGATGATCGAGCCGTCGTAACCCATGCCGCCGTCCAGCCGTATGCCAAAGCCGCCGGGGGAGCGGTAAGCGAGAATCTTGCCGTAATCCGGCATGAATTTGTTCTCCGGGTCCTCGGTGGTCACGCGGCATTGAATGGCATAGCCGTTGCGGGGAATCTGGTCCTGGACGGGCATGCCCACCACCGGCCCGTGCAGTTCATGGCCCTGGGCAATCAAAATCTGCGCGCGCACGAGGTCCAGACCGGTGATCACCTCGGTGACCGTGTGCTCCACCTGGATGCGCGGGTTCATCTCGATGAAAAACCATTCGTGCTTGTCCAAGTCGTAGAGGAATTCAATGGTCCCGGCGTTGTCGTAACGAATCGCCTTGGCCATGCGGGCGGCGGCCTCGCACAATTCCTTGATGATATGCTCCGGCAGGCCAAAGCTCGGGGCCACTTCGATCACCTTTTGATGGCGGCGCTGCACTGAGCAATCGCGCTCGTGGAGGTGAATGACATTGCCGTGCTGGTCGCCCAGGATTTGCACCTCAATATGCTTGGCGCGGGGAATGTATTTTTCCAGGAAGACCGCCGGGTTGCCGAACGCGCGCTCGGCCTCGGACTGCGCCTCATCCAATAGTCCGGCGAGGTCCGCCGCCTTCTGCACCACCCGCATCCCTCGGCCGCCCCCGCCAAAGGCCGCCTTGATGATCAGCGGGAAGCCGATCTGTTTGGCGGCTTTCATCGCCTCCTCGCGATCTGAAATCGGGTCCTCATTGCCGGGCAGGGTGGGGACATTGATGCGCTGCGCCAGGGCGCGCGCGGCGGTTTTGTCGCCCATCATCTCCAGCAACTCCGGCCGGGGCCCCACAAAAGCCATGCCCGCCGCCGCGCAGGCCCGGGCGAAATGCGCGTTTTCCGAGAGAAAGCCGTAGCCCGGATGAATGGCATCCACGCCCTTTTCCCTGGCCATGGTGATAATGCTTTCAATGTCCAGATACGCCGCGACCGGCCCCTTCCCCTGACCGATGAGATAAGCCTCATCCGCCTTGAAACGGTGCAGGCAGAACCGGTCCTCCTGGGCGTACATGGCCACGGTGCGCAAATTAAGCTCCGTGCCCGCGCGGAAAATGCGAATGGCAATTTCGCTGCGATTGGCCGCGAGCAACTTCTGAAACGGGCGGATGACCCCGGGTTTCGACTTCTCGGCGGATTTGTGATGATGCGTGGTTGAACTCATGCGTGCTGTTTTTATAAATGGTTGCGCGCCGAATGGCAAAACATAGCTGCAATAAGCGCGGTTTTTTGTTTCCTGCGAGCACAAGCATCTTCATTTGAACCGGTCCCCTCACCCTGCGCCCGGCCACTTTTTCCGTCCGCCCTCGCCGCCCATCCTTCCCTGTCACGTAAATGTCGCTTGTCTGGCACTGCAAAGCTGTCACCATGAGGAGGTTCAGCATGGATTAGCGATCAAAACTTATGAAGACGCACACCATAGGTCCGGTTTTCCTCTCCTATTCACCCCGTGCGTTGCCCGGGCCGTTGCTCGTCGCCGTGTTGCTCTTTGGTCTCCTGGCCAATGTGGCCCAAGCCGTGTCCCTTGCTCCGCCTGGCACCAATGACCCAACCTACACCCCCTTGGCCTCTTGGTCCTTTAATGACACCACCAACTGGACCAGCGACCAGGGCCATTTCCCAGTCTCCTTCACCAATTTGAACGCATCGGAACTGGGCGACGGCTCTGCCCTCGTGCTCAACAGCACGAACCCCGCCTGGCTGCGATATAATGTCGTGGAAACCAATGGGGCGACCAACCTCACCGTGGATGCCGGCAGCGTCACCTTCTGGTTTGCCCCCGCCTGGGCCGGCACCAACCAAGGCGGCTCCGGGCCAGGCGAATGGGGCCGCCTGCTGGAAGTCGGCGGTTACACGCCGGATTCCAGTTTCGGCCTCTGGAGCCTCTACGTGGATGATGTCGGGGCCAATGTCTATTTCTCCGCCCAAACCAACGATTCCTCCAGCAATTTTTGCACCTACGTCACCGCCCCCATCGCCTGGACCAGCAATTACTGGCACTTCCTCGCTTTCACCTACTCCGCCACCAACACCGCCCTGTACCTGGACGGCGTCCTGGCCACCAACGGCCCACCCATTACCAATTATCCGGGACCGCTCGCCCTGGCCAACGGGTTTTTTGTGGGGAGCGACAGCAATGGCATTTATCAGGCGCAGGGGATGATGGACGATCTCTACACCTACAATGCGCCTTTGGACGCTGACACCATCGCCAGCACCTACACCATTTATTCCATTTATTATTACGGCAACCCGTTAAATCGGGCCAACTTTTCCCAAGCCGCTTCAACCCCTAGTTATACCTCCTCGTATGATGTGATTACTGGACAGGGAGCTTTGCAATATGTGGGTGTGGCGTCCATTTGCACCAGCGGTTCAAACACCTATGATATTTGGCTTACCAATGTGACCACGGCGGTGACCAGCAGCGGCAACATGAACGTTCAGTTCTCAATTGAGGGAGGCCTCCCAGGAGTTCCTTATGATGTTTTCGCCAATTCCCAGTTAAGTTTTGGCTCGCCCAACCAGCCTTGGACGTGGATGGGGCAGGGATATCAGTGCAAAACTTATAAACTCACCAATCTCCCCAACAACGCCTGTTTCCTGCTCCTCGGCACACCACAATTTTACAGCACAAATGCCCTCACGGACGCTTACGAACAATTGGTATTACAAATAAGCCCAGAGGCTTCACAAGTTGATTCCTTCGGTGTACCTTATGCTTGGTACGCCGAAAATGCTCTCATCCCACTGACCTCAGGCCTGCCCACGCAAGACCCCGATCAGGATGGTTTGTTGAATTATCAGGAATATCGATACGGCACCAACCCCAAGGTTCCGGAAGGCTTCACCATATGGGTTAGCACACCCAACAGCACCGCTGGCATCCCTTAAAATCAGATGAAAACCAAATGCTATTGGCTGGCGGTCGCTTGGATGTTTTTCCTGATACCTCATTCAACCTTGGCCGGTGCCTGTGCTTCGGCACGCATTCACGATTGGCACAACATGGGATGCAATCAGTGCAATCCAGGATTGGGAGGATATGCTGAAGCACAATGTCCATGCCTGCATCACGGCATGCCGGAATGGTGGGTGAGCGAACCTTACATCAGCCTGACCGTTTCGGACACTCCCTTGAGCTACCCCATGTCCTCCGGGAAGGAGATGGACTTCCGTTTTTATTATATGCAGCGCACAGGACTGCCCGGTGCCGACGAAGTGCCTAATTATTACACTACGGGTTTAAGCCCCTCTTACACCCATGGCCTGGACGACTATTACCTAAAATATGCTCGCAGTTGCGGCACCAATGCCGCTTGGGCACATAGTTGGATGACTGACATTGTGTTTTGGGATACGGTCTGGGAAAATTCGGTGGTCGCTTTCCACGGTAATTCCTACCCGCCGTTTAAGTACGGTTACGAGGCCTTCGTTTTTACACCCCAGGGCGGCGTCCAATATTATTATTTTACCAATGGTGTGGCCTCGCTGCGGGATCCGAAAAGCCAGGCGCTTTTGAAGCCTTCGTCACCTTCGGGCTATCCCACTGCCAGTTTAAATCCAGTGGCCGATGCCCATGGCATTTATTGGGGCGGCTCGCAAACTGACGGGTTTCAAATCATCTATCCCGATGGCAGTAAAAACAATTACGGATTCTGTGTTTATCCGCATAGTTTTTCAAAAACTGTAGCTTACGCGGCTGCTCATGCCTTCTTGACCCAGAGCATTGATCCCCAAGGCCGGATTACCCAACTTGGATACGAACCGGAAACCACCGGCTCTCAGTCAAGTTACCGGATTAAGTATGTGGTGGACCCCGACGGTCGCACAAATATTTTCCAATATACTTCCGGCACCGCCTTCCAATTGTCGGCAATTGACGACCCCTATGGCCGGAATACCACGTTGCGCTATAACGCCAGCGGTTTGCTAACCAACATTACGGACGCGGCTGGCATCAGCAACGCTTTCCAATACCAGGCCGGCGTGCTCGTGACCAATCCGGTGTACTGCCTGGATTCCAGCAACAATATCTACCCCTGCGGGTCAGAAATTGTCAGCGCCGCCTCTGCCGGTTGGATGACCAGTCTCACCACCCCTTATGGAACGACCGCCTTTAGCTATTACCAAACCCATGATTCCTCCGTCACCGATGGTTACATCCAGCGCGCGCTCTTTGTTGCTGAGCCGGCCAGTGCGCATCAGCTATTTTTGTATCAGCACACCAACACTTTCGTTTCCTCAACCGCAAACTCGCCCACTGTTCCCGGGCAATCGTTCGATGATGGCGCCAATGGGGTTGCCGGTCATAACGCCTTGACCTACCGCAATACCTTTCACTGGGGCCGGAAACAATTCGCCGACTTGTCATCCACCGCGCAGTCCGCCTTCGGCTCCCAATCCTTGGGCGCGGCACTTTCAACGCTGACCACCAACGACTACAACAAAGCGGAATTAAAGCACTGGTTGCTGCTGGGTTCAGATGATATTTCCCTCACCGAATCCATGTCCAGTGATCGCGATCCCTCGCCCGATGCGGCTGGCAACATTGTCGGCTTGCGTACCTGGTACAGCTATCCCGGCGAAATTTATGAAACCCTGGGCAGCGACCCTCAGGTTGGTTGCGTCGCCCAAGTCCTGCCGGATGGCACCAGCCAGTTCACCACCTATCATTTTTACCCCATCCAGCCACTGGGCAACGGCCTGGTTTCCGATCACGAATCCAGTTACTCCCTCCCCAATGGCGCTGTGGGCGAACTCACCAACTGGTTTGAATACGCGGCCAACGGCGTGGACCTCACCACCATCAGCAACTCGGTGGGCCAATCCGTCACGGTGGGCTACAACGGCTACCACCAAATCACCGCCATAACCAATGCCCTCGGCCAGACTACCTCCCTGAGCTGGGACACGACGTACAACACGTACAACTTGACCGGCGTGCAACTGCCGGACGGCGAGACCATCAACCTCAATTATTATTGGCTCAACCCGTCCCTTGCCCTGACTAACCTGCTGCAAAGCATCACCCTTTCCCCGTCCGGCCGCGCCTTCACCAACAACAATTACCAGGCTGGCAGTCCCTCCAGCATCAGCGATGACCGGGGCGTCACCGTCGGCAACACCTGGGACGGCCTGAATCGCCTCACCGGCACCGTGTTCCCGGATGGCACCTCCATTTCCAACATCTATTCCCGGCTCGACGTTGTGGCCGCCAAGGATCGTCTGAACAACTGGAGCTATTTTAGTTATGATGGCTTGGACCATCTCCTCGTCACCACCAACGCCAATAGTGCCGTCACCACCTACAGTTGGTGCGGCTGCGGTTCCCTGACCCAGATCATTGACGCCCTAAACAACACCAACACCCTGAATTACGACAACCAGGGCAACCTCACCAGTATCAACTACGCGGATGGGAGTAGTTGGACGTGGCAATATGATTTGGCCGGGCGCATGGTCTACGCGGCTGATGGCCTGGGCCGCGCCTTGCAATTCGCCTACAATAACCAGGGTTTGCCCACCACCGTCACCAGCGCCGCCGGAGTGTTGCGCCAGACCATTTACGATGCGGTGAACCGGCCCGTCAGCGTCACCGATGCCAACGGCATCACCCTCACCAACCAGTACGACCTCATCAATGAACTCCTCCAGCGCACCTGGCCGGATGGTATCAGCGAAAGCTTCGGCTACAGCCCCGCCGGCTTGATCGCCTATACCAACCGGGACGGCCAGCGGACCTTGTACGGCCGGGATGGCGCGGGCCGCCTCACCGCCGTGACCAATGCCAATCAGGAGCATATCGACTATGCCTATGATTCACTGAATAATATTACCAGCCTGCTGGACGGCTTGAATCACACCACCTACTGGCAATACAACCAATATGGCTGGCTCACCAACCAGGTGGATGGCCGGGGCAGCAATGTCCTCCGCTACGCCTACAATGCCAACGGCTGGGTCACCAACCGCTGGACCCCGCAAAATGGCAATGCCGGCTACACCTACGACAACGTCGGCAACCTCAAAACCATCAATTATGGGGCATTGTCCAACGGCTACGCCTACGACGCCCTGAACCGCCTCACCAACCTGGTGGATGCCGTGGGAACGAATACGTGGACCTACACCCCGGTCGGCCAGTTGGCCAGCGAAACCAGCCCCTGGGCCGGGTCCACCGTCACCAATACCTACACTCAAGGCCTCCGCACGAGCCTCAGCATCCTCCAGTCCGGCGGCGCGTGGACGCAGAGTTACAGCTACGACGCCCAATGGCGGCTGACCAGCCTCACCTCCCCGGCCGGGGCCTTCGGCTACACCTACGGCTTCCAACCCGCCTCCGCGCTGGTCACCGCCATCACCCTGCCGAATGCCGCCAACATCAACAACAGCTACGACAGCCTGGCCAGGTTGCGCTCGACCGCTCTCGTCAATTATTGGGGCCACATCCTGGACGCCGCGACCTATATTCCCGATCCCCTCGGCCTGCGCACCAACCTCGTCCGCAACCTCGGCCTGACCAGCTCCACCGTCACCATCGGGTACGACAACCTTGGCCAGCTCACCTCGTGGAGCGGGGCGGAAACCAGCGGGGGCCTCCTGCGGCAAAACGAGCAATTGGGCTTTGCCTACGATGCCGCCCACAACTTGAATATCCGCACGAACGGAGCCTTGCTGCAAACCTTCAACGTGGACGCCGCCAATGAACTAACCGGCGTCAGCCGTAGCGGCACCTTTACTGAGACTGGAGCTACCCCGGCACCTGTCACCAATCTATTCGTAAACGGCCAAAGCGCGCAACTTTACGGCGATTTCACCTTTGCGCGAACCAACCTCGCCCTGCTTAACGGCAACAACACTTTTACAAATGTCGCGCTATTCGCCTACACCAACTTTGTCACCAACACGTTCACGGTAAATCTGCCGGCAAACGTCAGCCTGGCGTTTGATTACAACGGCAACCTCACTAACGATGGCACGCGCATTTTTAATTACGACCAGGAAAATCAGTTGACGAACATCCTGATTCCGGGCCAATGGCAAAGCAGCTTTGCCTACGACGGCCTCCACCGCCGCCGCATCGCCCGGGATTATACCTGGACCAACAGCGCCTGGCTGCTGACCACCGAGGTCCGCTATATTTGCGATGGGCGATTAGCGATCCAAGAACGGGACACCAATGGCAATCCGCTGGTCACCTACACGCGCGGGCTGGATTTGAGCGGCAATATCAATGGTGCGGGTGGAATTGGCGGTCTGCTTGCGCGAACGGACACCAACGGCTCCACTTACTACCATGCCGACGGTAACGGCAATATTACCGCCTTGATGGACGGCAATGAGAACATCGTGGCCCGCTACCTGTACAATCCCTATGGCAAATTGCTGGGCCAGTGGGGACCCATGGCGAACGCCAATGTGATGGAATTTTCCTCTATGCCGCAGCGCCGGGGAATTACCTTGTACCCGTTCCGGGGATATGAGCCCAATTTCCAGCGATTCCTAAGCCAGGACCCTGCCAGCGTAGGTGGTGGAATTAATTTTTACCGCTACGCGATCAATAGTCCCCTTAATTTTGTTGATCCGCTGGGATTGAATGCCTTGGGCGCTTTCGCCGGCAGCGACCTCGGTGGTACAATTGGATCATATGTCGGTGGCTTTGCTGGAGGTCTGGCTGGTGAGCTTGGTGGAGGTGCTGCTGGGACTGCTGCGGAACCAGGGGCCGGTACTATTGCGGGTGGATTGGCGGGAGCGGCAGCCGCCGCGGATATCGGAGCCGACGTCGGCGGAACCATCGGCAGCTATCTCGGCGGAAAGCTCGGAGATTTATTAACGGGGGACGATGCGGGGGCATCCTCCCCAAGTTTGTCTATTCCAGATGCCACGGTAAACAAACCGGCGATACCTACGCCGACATTAATGTGCAAGTCGAAATCTCCACCTCCAAATAACGGTAAATCAAATCCTCATGGTGGGCCAAAGCACAATGCGGCAATAGATAGTAAAGCCGCGGAAGCGAGAGCAGCCGGGGCGGAAAACATTAGAAAAAATCAGGCGCAAACTGACGCCGATGGAAATAAAGTAGGCGATAATCGGCCTGACTTGCAATATGATTTAGATGGCACTCATTATAACTTTGAATATGATAATACCGACGCTGGCAGTCAAGCCCATCAGCAAGTTTTGCCTGGAAACGATCCAAATGCCATTAATGAATTTAACATATTGCCATGACTGACACGCTAAAAGCGGATCAAGACTTGATAGTGGTTTCAGTAGTATTTGGTGACGCCATCACAATTATGACTCGGCTTAAAGAGACAGTTTTTCGTGTGTCGTCGAAACCTTGGCAAAGCAAAGATGGGAAGTTTTCTTTCCAAGATTGCTTTACCGGCTACCCAACGCCGGGTGGAGCACATAAAAAAAGGGTGCTCGCATTTACGCCGAAGCCAGATTCATATGTCTTATTCACAGCCAATCTTGAGGATGGTTGGATCTCGTTGGCGTATATATTATCGGAGAGCCTTAAAACCAAAGCATTAACACTTGGATTCTGTAAAGATAACGTTAGGTATCCTGCCCGCTTTTTCAATTTGTTGAAAGATGGCAAGTCGATACGTCACGTTTCGGTAAGATTGGATAACAAATGGCAATTTTATCAGGAAGGCGCTATTTTGGCTGAAGAAAATGCGGCTAACTATATGAAACGACTAATAAAAGCACGCCTCACAAACGAAAACTTGATTGATCTTGCCGATAAATTTGGCATTTCACTTGGTAATTTGGCCGAGCTTTCTGGCAAAGGTATTTTATTATCGCAGATTTGAGAGGGAAAGAGTAAAAGGGTCCTAGAAAAGTGAACTCGACACGCCAACCACAGCACGCGGGATGCCAACAAATAAACGCTGGAACAGCTTCTCGGCTACGAACAAAATCAAAGCTCGCCTACTCAAACTAAACAGCCAAACGCCCTGCCCGCCTCGTGGCGCTGTCCCGGTCAACCAAAACGTACACTACATAGTAGGAGACGACGTGAGGAGTCTCTGATATGGTTTTCGCCATGATCTGGCGCGTCATCCTAATGTGGCTGCTGGGCGCATTCGTCGCTTGGCTGAATTTCCCATGCCATGGCACCTGCGCGGGCGGCATCGGTGGCCTCTTGGCGAGGACCGATACCAACGGCTCGACCTATTACCATGCCGATGGAAACGGCAACATCACTGCCTTGATGGACGGCAATGAGAACATCGTCGCCCGCTACCTGTACAACCCCTATGGCAAACTGCTGGGCCAATGGGGCACGATGGCCAATGCCAATACGATGCAATTTTCCTCCATGCCAAAGCGTCGGAGCATCTCGTTGTTCCCTTTCCGTGGATAAATGAACTCGACACGCCAACCACAGCACGCGGGATGCCAACAAATAAACACTGGAACAGCTTCTCGGCTACGAACAAAATAAAAGCTCGCCTACTCAAACTAAACAGCCAAACGCCCTGCCCGCCTCGTGGCGCTGTCCCGGTCAACCAAGCGCAGGGTTGGAGGTTCTTTCACTCTCGCTGCGCAATTCGCTTTCGGTCATGGCTGCGACCGTCCCAACTATGTCAGCCGCTATCATAGTGGAGAATGGCACGCCTGCAATGCTGGAATTCTTCGCCTCACTTCTTGTCCCGCAGGCTGTTCAGCAACTCCACTGCCGGCTGAAAATCAGGCTGAATCGCCAAGGCCTGCTTGGCCGCTTTTCGAGCCTCATCGTAACGTCCGTTCCGCGCCAAAATCATCGCCCGCACATAAGGAATATGTGGATCATCCGGCACCCCCGCCTCCGCCTGGTCCAACGTCTTCAGCGCATCAGCCAATTGCCCCAATTGATCCTGTACCTGAGCTTGGGCGCACAGGAATGGCGGCGACAGCCGATCCCAAGCCGTGGCCATTTGGAGGTGTAGCAACCCCTCAACGGGTTGCTGGCGGGATAACGCCACCATGGCCGCCTCGAATTGTCCCGTCGGCTGGTCTGCCTCCAATTCCAGCATTCGTTGCAAGTCCTCCCCGGCCTGACTATGCAGGTCCACCGTTGCCCGGTTCACCCAGGCAGCGGCCACCCGCACATTCCGCACGGGATCATTGAGCAGCGGTTGCAACGCCTCGGCTACGTGGCTGTCGTTCAAGGCCGGCTCCAATGACCGCACCACCCGTTCGCGCACCAGGGGCTGCTCATGCTTAAGCTGGTTAAGCAAGGCCGCCTGGGCGGCCGGGTCCGTCGCCCAAGTGGCCAGGAAAGTCGCCGCCACCGCCCGCCAGTAAGGGCTCTGATGGGTGTCCGCCAGCAAGCCGATGAGCTTGTCTTTGGCCAGGGCTTCCCCATTTTCCGCCGCCGCCAGCCACCGCGCCCGTTCCCGCGTTGGCCGGTTCATCTTCGCGCCATACCATTCATCGGTGTATTTCAGGGCCCAGGCCGCGCTCTGGCCCGCATGGCAGCGGTTGCAGGCATTCGGAATCCCGAATTCCCGGGTAAGCAACGGATCGGGAACAGTAAAGCCATGGTCTCGCCGGGGTTGGCGCTGCATGTACACCGTCACCGGCATGTGACAGCCCACGCAATCGCTGCCATGATCCGTGAGCTTGTGATGGCCATGTTCCGCCGCGGCGATTTTGGGTGCTTTTGGATAGCCGCCATTATGGCAGCGCAAACACAGGTCATTTCCCGCCAGCGTAATTTTGCCGGAGTGCGGATTATGGCAATCCAAACAGGTCACCCCGTCCTGATGCATCTTGCTGCTAATGAAAGACACAAATTCATAATCCTCATCTTTAATCTGTCCGTCCGGATGCCACTTCCGGGAGTTGTCTAAAATTTCCAAGTCGTAATGATCGTAAAAAGAATCGCCCGGCTGGAAATTCTCCGTCAAATCAGTCGTCCGCGAATGACACGAGCCACACAGACCCACCAAGCGCTCCGGCGACAAAGCCGTAACCGTGGGATCGTGCAGCGTGGTTTTGGGATGCGCCTGCTGCCATTCATTGTGAGCCTTGAGCGGACCATGACAGGCTTCACAACCAACGCCCATTTCCGCCCTGGTTGTGTGATAATTGTCGGCGGTGGAATCGTAATTTTTGTGCAGGCGGGTATTGTGACATTCCGCGCAAAAAGAGTTCCAATTCATGCCCCGACCGGTCCAGTGGCCATATTCACCCGGAAAGCGAAAATCATCCCCATAAACATAAAACCATTCATCGGATTTCGGAGCGTAGGAGGCCTCCTGAACTTGATAGCGACCCCCGGGAAATGGCGTCAAAAACTGTATCAACGGATCATGACCAATAACGCGGTCAACCCGAAAAGGCTGGCGATTGCTCTCCAATCCCAGCGTGACGATCTGGTAAACCCCATTGGTGATTTGGACAGTGGTGGTTTCGTCTCCATGTTTAATCTGACGAGGCGGATCGAACGCCAGCCGGTCAGTGTGCGGTTCCAACGGACGTTCCGCCAAAGCATGTTGAGACTGGGCCCAGAGATCATAATCAACGCGATGACAATCCCGGCAACTTGCCGATCCGGCGTAGGCGGCGAATTCGTTGGTAAGGGATTCAGCATCCAGGAAAGTGCAGGCCTCAAAACTGAGGGCAGTCAACAACATCAACCGCCCCATGGAATTCAACCAAACGAGCCGGAAATATCTGCGTTGGTTAAAGCGCACGCAGCAGGATGGGAAAAGTGACTCAAAAGTCAATGAATTGCGATTTGCTGACTACCCAAGTAGAGAAATGAATTTTTCAACGGTCATGCCGCCCTCCCGGATCAGGCTCCGCAACGTGCCACGGGCAACCTCCTTGTGATCGGGAACCATCAGCGTCGCCGGATCGCCAAGCTTCGGATTGGAAATCCTTTCACTCTCCCTGCGCAGTTCGTTTTTCGGTAATGGCTGCGACCATCCCGGCTATGTTGGTGCAAAGCATAACGGCGTCCGGCCCGTCGGCAATGCCGGCATTATCAAGGAAGATACTTCCCGCAACTGCCAGCTTTCCAAAAAATGTGCAAAATCCGGCGGGCTTAGGGGAGAGTGTTAAATCGGGCGAATGAGCCTGCCGAATCTCCAATCATCAATCGATGGGGCCTGGTTCGTCGTCGGCACCGTCCGCAATATCCAGTCTCATTCTTTCTTTCTAAAAAACATCCGATTTCCCTTTGACAACCTCCCGTTAAAGACTATACTTATGTGTAGTTATAGCCCCTTGGGGCTGGGACCGAATGGCCAGGGCCATCCGCCCACTGGCGGTTCTCCCCCTACAAGGGGCTGAGCTGGCTCGCTCTTTGACATAGGC
This sequence comes from uncultured Verrucomicrobia subdivision 3 bacterium, assembly GCA_903895255.1. Classification (GTDB taxonomy): domain Bacteria; phylum Verrucomicrobiota; class Verrucomicrobiia; order Limisphaerales; family UBA11358; genus UBA11358. The sequence goes on along the minus strand of CAITTG010000053.1, from coordinate 7,416 downwards.
ACCCGCATCCGGATGGCCGCGTGACCTTAACGGGTCACTCGTCACCCGTCACTCGCTGTGACCGGCCCCCACTAACCGGGGTGCTCGTGCCCAGTACAGTTTAACCTGTTAAAATTGAAGTATTTAACAATTTAACCAATTAACCAATTAACCCCTAAAATCTTCAAGATTCGCGAACTTCTCGCCCGGCCATCCTCCTTTTTTGTGAACTTTACTCCCACCCGGCTTTGGCTATAATTAAACCGTGGCCAATGCTAAAAATGCCGGGCAGCCGTTGCCGGCCAAAAGTCTGCCGTTTGAAGAAGCCCTCCAAAATCTGGAGCAGGTCGTGGAAAAGATGGAAGCTGACGAGCTCCCGCTGGAAACCTTGCTGGCCAAATATGAAGAAGGCCTGAAGCTGGTCAAAATTTGCCAGGACAAACTGGCCGAAGCCGAAGTAAAGATCCAACAGTTGGAAAAGAATGCCGCGGGCGAATTCAAGTTGAAGCCCCTGGAAGTGTCCGAAACCTAAATTATGAACCGATACCTCGATATGGTTGATGGCCCTGCGCACGTAAAGAAACTGACCCTGCCGCAACTGAATGAACTGGCCGGCGAAATCCGCCAGGAACTGATTGACGGCCTGGCCAAAGGCGGCGGCCATCTCGGCCCCAACCTCGGCGTCGTCGAACTCTCCATCGCCCTGCATCGCGTTTTCACCACGCCCGAAGACAAATTTGTCTGGGACGTCAGCCATCAGGTTTACGTCCACAAGATGCTGACCGGCCGCAAGGACCGTTTCCGCACCATCCGCCAGACCAATGGCCTGAACGGTTTCGCCCTGCGCAGCGAAAGTATTCATGATTCCTACGGAGCCGGTCACGCCGGCACCGCCCTCTCCGCCGCCCTCGGCATGGCTGCTGCCCGCGACCAAAAAGGCGGCAAGGAGCACGTCGTCTGCATTTTTGGCGACGCCGCCCTGACCAACGGCATTTCCTTCGAGGCCCTGAACAACATCGGCCACACCACCAAAAAGTTCATCGGCATTCTGAACGACAACGAATGGAGCATCGCCAAAAACGTGGGGGCCATCTCCGCCTATCTCAACAAGCTGATTACGAACCCGCGTTACAATCAACTGGCCCGGGATTTCCAAGGATTCGTCCGCCGCCTGCCCAAGGGCGAACTGGCCCTCAAGCTCGCCCACAAGGCCGAGGAAGGTTTCCGCGGCGCGCTCAATGAAGTGGGCATGCAGAAGACGGATGCGGTGCTGGATGCCGACGGCCGGGGCGGTCACGGCTCTCCCGTTATTTTCGAGGAAATGGGCGTGCGCTATCTCGGCCCGATTGATGGCCATGATCTCCCGCTGCTGATCAGCACCATGGAATTCGCCAAGACCTGTGATCATCCCATCGTCATTCACGTGCTGACGAAGAAGGGCAAGGGCTACGAAGCCGCGATCAAATCGCCGGAAAAATTCCACGGCACCGGTCCTTATGATGTGAAGACCGGCGATTCCGCCCCGGTGAAGCCGGGCACGCCGCCGAATTATCAGGACGTGTTTGGCCAGACCATGGTGAAGCTCTGCCGCAAGGACTCCACGGTGGTGGGCATTACCGCCGCCATGCCCAGCGGCACCGGCTTGAAGCATTTGGAAAAGGCCATGCCCGAGCGGTATTACGACGTGGGAATTGCCGAGGAACACGCGGTCATTTTCGCCGCCGGCATGGCCACGATGGGTTTTCACCCGGTGTGCGCCATCTATTCAAGCTTCCTGCAGCGCGCGTATGACTGCATTCACCACGACGTTTGCCTCCAGGATTTGCCGGTCATTTTCTGCATGGACCGTTCCGGCCTGAGCGCCAATGACGGCCCCACGCACCACGGCCTGTTCGACATCGCGTACCTGCGTTGCATGCCGAACGTGATCGCCATGGCCCCGGCGAACGAAGACGAACTAGCGGACATGATGTTCACCGCCACGCACGAAAAGCACCCAACCTTCATCCGCTATCCGCGCGGCGCCGCCGAGGGCGTGCCGGTCAAGGAACAGCCGAAACTGATGGCCATCGGCAAAGCGGAAATCGTGGAAAACTTCACCAACCAGGGCAAACAAAAGGTCGCCTTGTTCGGACTCGGACCGATGTGCGCCATTGCCCGCAAGGCGGCGGTTGAACTTATTGCCGCTGGCTATGACGTCGCTGTGATCAATCCCCGCTTCACCAAACCGCTGGACGCCGGCACCCACGAATTCTTCGCCTCGACCGCCGACTTGGTGATTACGCTCGAAGACCATGTGATCATGGGCGGTTATGGTTCTGCCGTGCTCGAACTGCTGAGCGAAAAATCCGTGACCACCCCGGTGATTCGGATTGGCTGGCCCGACCAGTTCATCGAACATGCCACCACCCAGGACGAACTGCGCCAGAAGTACGGCCTCTCCGTCGAAAACACCGTCGCGAAGGTCAAGGGCCATTTTGCCAAGTCCGGCACGGAGGCCGTGCGCTTGACGGCGATTGCCTGAGCGGGAAATCGAAAGTGTATCAATCAGGGTTCATCTGGCGAAGGCTGGGGTGAACCCTTTTTCATTTTCGCAACGGCATGAGTGCCAGATACATCACCAACCAGACTGGCACGGCAAACACCGCGATCGTTTCCAGCCGCAGCCAAGTCCACGGCAGCCAGTGGGCTTGCATCGGGTAAATCGTGATCATGAAGTAATTGGCAAAGCGGGTATGGCCAAGGAAACGGCCGTATCTAGGGAACCGTTTGCGCAACCCACTCACCAGGGCTATCAGCCCCAAAACTATCACCAGGCCGGTGACCGCCAGGTTCACTGGCAGCATCCCGTGAACCTCCAATCGACCCTCGTGCGGTCCATGTTTTACTAAGTACGGGTAAAGCCATTGGGCGCCGGCCCAGAGGAAGCTGAAACCGGTTTGCAGCGCGGTGCGGTAATTGGCCCTCGCCGAAGTGCTCTCATTCAGCAGCCAGCCAAAGTAAAGCGGCACAATCCCCCAAATGAGCGCGATATGCTCAAAGGGAGTCGCAATCAGGGTGACTAGTTCAGACCAGTAAAGATGCATGCCGCGCGGGAGCTTAGGGCTTTAGGCGGACAGGTTAAAGCATGTACTTAAGCCGGCAGCCTTCCCGGATCCGGAAAAAATTGCCCGGTGCTGGCCGTGACCCCTCAGCGCAACCCCGATCCCGGGAGCACGCTATTCCTGCGGAGGGATGAATTACTGAATCACCGGCTTGCGCACCCGCTTCAGCAGGTAGCCACCCAGCGGGAACAGCAAAAACAACCCAGTCACCCAAGTGCCGGATTCGGGGACGCCGACGCCGGTCACGGGCGCGAGCACCTTGAAGGAGACGCCCCCACCACCGCCCACGTAAACGTTGCCATCAATCGGCGATTCCACGTTGAACCCACCCGACGCCTGATCGTAGATATAGCTGACGTGTTGGGCGGCTCCGTTCGCGGCATTTTGAAATTCGCCGTTCGAAATGATGTTGATAATGACTTGGTTGGCCGTCAATCCGGCTCCGAGCACGATTCCATTGTTAAATTCACCATTCTGGTCATCCACATTAATCACCACTGCTTTGGTGGTGCCGCTGTCAGTAATCGTCAGTGGGTTGTTATTCAAGGTCACCGAATTGACGTTGACCACGTAAGCGCTGCCATAATTTACCGTGCTTACGGTCACATTCTGTTCCAGTGTGCCGGCGGTTTTGGCATCAATGGTCTGGCCACCACTTTGGGTGTTAATGCTGATGGCATTGCCGCTGCTATAGAATCCCCCAAATGCGCTGGAGAGGCCCGTCACGGTGCTAAGAGCGGAACCCACGGCGGAAACATTCTGATTATTAACCGAATTCCAGGCCGGATTAATCGTCCCGCCAAAATTCGGCGGGTTGTTGTTGCCGTTGCCGCCAAAATTATAGGTTCCCTGCCAGTTCAATGGACCATTAATGGTGCCACCGGAGAGATTGACATTATCCGCCGAGCTTCCGGATTGCCCGATGCCCACCTTGCCATTCACGGTGCCGGCACTGCTCATGCCAAAGGTGGTGCCGCCTCCTCCCACGAGCACAGTATAATCCGCTGCCTGTCCCCAGTTGAGTTGCGCTTGGGCGGTGGCACTTCCCCAGACGGCAAATCCCCAAAAACTCCATCTCACTAAATTTTTCCCCGCTCGATTCATATGTTTTAAAAAACTTTAGGTAAAAGCCCTGCTTAAAATTAAAAGCCCAAATTAACCAACAGTAGTTACAAAATATTAACCAATTGTTAATAAGTCAATCAAAATTAACCATAAAAAGGTAAACTAATTATTTCTGCCAGTCGAAATGATCTCCCTCCACCCAGGGATGGATTTGGAGATTACTATTGAAAATATTGTTGGAAATATTTTGTTCTATTTTTAAGTAGCTAATAAAGAATGAGGTAAAACAATTTAAGCGCCCTGTGGTTTTCGGTGCGAATTGTTGAAATTTGCCATGGACACGGGCTGCGCCATTAAATCCAAGTTTTTATGGATAACCGAAAATCGAATAAATTTAACCTTAAATAGTTAATTTGCAGAATTCGCAATGCCAAAGCCACGGGCTTGTTAGAGAGTAGACAGTTCCGCTAAATCGGCTCGCCAGCCCGGGTATTTCTGGCAAAATCTCCACTGACATGCGCATTTTAGCCCTTGATCACGGAACCAAACGCATTGGCGTGGCCATCAGCGATGAGACCCGCACCATCGCCCTGCCGGTGGAGTATATTCTCACCGAACCGTTTGCCGCGTTCTTGGACCGTTTGAAAAAATTGATCGTGGAGAAGGAAGTAGACCTCATCCTGGTCGGTCTGCCGCGCAATATGGATGGTAGTTACGGCCCGGCGGTTCAGAAAGTGGAAGCCTTTGTCGCGGTGGTGCGCAACGCGGTAACCGTGCCGATCAAGACGCTCGACGAACGGCTGACCTCGGCCCAGGCGAACCGCATTCTGATCCAAGGCGGGGTGCGCCGGGACCAGCGCAAGGAAAAGGTGGATAAAATGGCGGCGGCCATTCTTTTGCAGAGCTATCTGGACGCGCAGCCGGCCTGAAGCCGCGCGCCGCCGTGGTTCATTATTTCCCTGTGGAAAACCTGAAATTCAAACTGACAATCGCTTACGATGGCACCGCCTACCAGGGCTGGCAGGTACAGAAAATCGGCACCGGGGTGCAGGAGAAGATTGAGCAGGCGCTGGCCAAATTGTATCCCAGCGTCAAGCGCATCCACAGCTCCAGCCGCACCGACACCGGGGTGCATGCCCTCGGCATGGTGGCGCACGTGGAAATCCCGCGGGCGGAATTCAAATTCGCGGATGCCCGGCTGGCCCTGGCCTTGAACGCATTTTTACCCGATGACATTCGCGTGCTCGCGGCTGTGCGGGTGCCGGCGGCCTTCCACGCCCGGTTTGATGCGATTGGCAAGCAATACCGTTACTATGTTTGGAACCATCACGCCATGAATCCGCTGCTCTACCAACGCGCGTGGCATTTTCCGGTGCGGCTGGACCCCAAGCTCATGCGGGCGGCGGCCCGGTTGATGGTGGGCCGGCACGATTTCAAATCCTTTGCCGGCACACGGGAGTATGAGATGAAATCCAACGTGCGCACGCTGACGCGGTGTGATCTGCGGAAGCACGGGCATTTGTACACGTTCACCATTGAGGGTGACGGTTTTTTATACAAGATGTGCCGGGGCATTGTGGGCACGCTGGTGCAGGTGGGGCAGGGGAAGATTCCGCTGTCCGAGGTGGCAACCATTCTGACCAGCCGCGACCGCCGGGTCGCGGGCATGACGGCGCCCGCCTGCGGGCTGGTATTGCAGGAGGTGTATTATCCATCCCGCAAACGCCCGTCGCTCACCGGTGAGAAAACTCCTGTGCCCGACGAGGACTCCCCCGCATGAATATCGTTTTGGTGGAGCCGGAGATCCCGCCCAACACCGGCAACGTGGCCCGGCTCTGCGCGGTCACCAACAGCACGCTGCACCTGATCGAGCCGTTTGGGTTCAAGCTGGATGACGCCGCGCTCAAGCGGGCGGGCATGGATTACTGGCAGCAGGTGCGGTGGCATCGCTGGCCTGGCTGGCGGGCGTTTCACGACCATCTGCCGCCGGATGCCCGGCTGTGGTTTATCGAATCGGAGGGCCCGCAAAAGTACAGCGATGTGGTTTACAGCCCTGAAGATTATCTGGTGTTCGGCCGCGAAACCGCCGGTCTCCCCAAGACGCTCCTGGCGGAAAACCCGTCCCACTGGCTGCGCGTGCCGATGTTCAATTCCGCGTCGCGTTCCCTTAACTTATCGAACTGTGTCGCCCTTGTTTTGTACGAGGCCCTGCGGCAGCAGGGGTTCCCCGCCGAGATTTGAAGTTTGTCAAAACCGTTGGTTCTGATAACGTGCTCCCAGGTCGGGCGATTGGCGCAGTGGTAGCGCAGCTCCTTTACACGGAGACGGTCGGGGGTTCGAATCCCTCATTGCCCACCACCTTTATTTTCAATGGTTTAATTCGTTCCATCCAATGTTTACAGGGTTAAGTTTGATTTTCATTTATTCCGATTCGCCGCCAATGTGTTCCGGTTCATGCAGGATAAAACCCTTGCGAAATCCCTTAAAATTGCCAACACTTGCCAACAGGTATGGCTAAAAAAGTAACCGTTATCAGCGTGCGGGTTCGTGGCGAATCTTTCTGGCAGGTTGGTTGGCATGATCCCGCCGGCAAGCGCAAACGTAAGTTTTTCCCCGGCAAAGCCGCCGCCGACGCTTTCGCCGCTGACAAGCGGGGGAGTGCCCTGGATATCAACCGCAAGCTGGCCATCGTCCCCACCGACGACCGCGAACGCATGTTGTTTGCCTGGAACGAGGCCAAGCGCCGCGGAGTGGATCTCCTCAGCTTGCTTTCCAATCCTCAGTCCACCACCACCACTTCTACCGCGCTGGGCACCGCGATCATCGAGATGCTGGAAGTGAAAGAAAAAGCCGGCCGCGCCAGCAAATACCGTAAAAATCTCCGGCTGGATCTTAAATCGTTTGCCACCGGCCGCGAATCCCTCCCCGTGGACAAAATCACGCTGCAGGACGTTGAGATCTGGTTGGACTCCAAAAAGCAAGCCAGCCGCTCCACCTATCGGTCGCGGCTTTCTACCTTTTTTAAATTTGCGATCCGCCGTGGCTGGCGATCAGACAACCCTTGCGACCGTCTTGAAGTGGTCCGACTCACCAAGCAACCACCCTATATCTTCACCATTGACCAAATCAAGACTGCTTTGAAATGGTGCCGCGAGGATTTCAAAGGCGAACAAAAGTGTGCGAGCAAAGGCGGACAGATTTATTGGGCGCGGACGGCGAGGAGGATGACGGGTTTTTCTTGGGGGTTGGGCTGGTGGGCGAGGAAGGT
>CAITTG010000052.1 GCA_903895255.1 uncultured Verrucomicrobia subdivision 3 bacterium | reverse complement strand
GGTGCTTAACTTGGGTTTGGAACGCATGCAAGCTGGCAGCACACGGATCGTTAAGGGGCCGCCGGCGGAGCCCGGCCAAGGCACCTAAAATGGCGCGCGCAGAGTCGCAGGGGACGCAGAATTGATGCCTGGCAATACCTTAAAACAGGCTCAAGGTTTAAGGTTGACGCTTATGGGTCACGGACCCGCGCGCCGGGGGGCACCGGTCGGTGCGTGGGAACCATGGCAGGATACGCCCCCTTGCCGGGGCGGCATTTTGAGGGTTGAAATTGAAACGCCTGCCGAGCACACTAAGGACCATGCTTGCAAGGGTTTGCTCCGCCGCGGTGAATGGCATTGAGGCGTATCCGGTGGAGGTCGAGGTGGACTCCGGCTGGGGCGACACGTTTATCGTGATCGTCGGGCTGCCGGATGCGGCGGTGAAGGAGGCCCGGGACCGCGTTTCCACGGCCCTGGTCAATTCCGGCTACAAGTTTCCCATGGGCAAGACGACCATCAATCTCGCGCCCGCCGATGTGAAGAAAGAGGGGCCGAGCTTTGACCTGCCAATTGCCCTGGGCATCCTGGCGGCCAGTGAACAGATGGTGACGGACCAGCTGGACAATTTTGCCATCATTGGGGAACTGGCGCTGACGGGGGCCATCCGGTCCTGCCGGGGGATTCTGCCGGTGGCGTTGCGCGCGCGGGCGGACGGGAAAACGGGCATTCTGGTGCCGGTGGAAAATGCCGCCGAGGCCGCCGTGGTCGAGGGGTTGCAGGTGATTCCGGTGCCCAATCTCCGGGCGGCGGCGCAGTTTCTGGAGGGCGAAATCAAAATTCCCCCGGCCAGAGTGGATCTCGACCGGCTCTTCACCCAGGAATACGATGACGCGCTGGATTTCGCGGAGGTGCGCGGCCAGGAAAATGTGAAACGCGCGCTGGAAATCGCCGCCGCCGGCGGGCATAACGTGCTGCTGATCGGTCCGCCGGGCACGGGCAAATCCATGCTGGCCAAGCGCCTGCCCACCATCCTGCCGCCGCTCACCCTGAACGAGGCGCTGGAGACGACGAAGATTCACAGCATCGTGGGGCTGCTGGGCCCCGGCCAGGCGCTGGTGACCGAGCGGCCGTTTCGCGCGCCGCATCACACGGCCTCGGATGCCGGGCTGCTGGGCGGGAACATCAATCCCACGCCGGGCGAAATCTCGCTGGCGCACCATGGCATTCTGTTTCTGGATGAACTGCCGGAGTTCAAGCGCAGTGTGCTGGAAACGATGCGTCAGCCGCTGGAGGAGGGGCGCGTGACGATCTCGCGCGCGGCGGGTACCATGACGTTTCCCTCCCAGTTCATGCTGGTGGCCGCCATGAATCCCACCCCGGATGGCAAGATGCCGGGCGAATCCCGCAGCTCGCCGCGTGAAATCCAAAATTATCTCGGGCGCATCTCCGGGCCGCTGCTGGACCGAATTGATCTGCATGTGGAGGTGCCCCAGGTAAAGTTCCGCGAAATGACCGGCGAACGCACCGGCGAAAGCTCCGCCGCCATCCGCGCGCGCGTGGTGGCCGCGCGCGAACGGCAAATCATCCGGTTCAAAAGCAAACCCAAGATTACCTGTAACGCGCGAATGGGGCCCAAGGAACTGAAGGCCGCCTGCGCATTGGATGAATCCACCAACGAACTTCTCCGGCTGGCGATGACAGATTTAAATCTCAGTGCGCGGGCCTATGACCGGATTCTCAAAGTGGCCCGCACGATTGCGGACCTCGACGCGGCGGAGAGCATCACGGCCGAGCATATTTCCGAGGCGATTCAGTATCGTTCGCTGGACCGGCAGTTGTGGACGTGAGGAGGGTTAGGGAGCGGAATGATGCGGTTGAAAAAAGAGTTTAACCGCAGATGTACGCGGATGGGGAAAAACTCCGATGGGGTCTTGATCAATCGTGAAATCAAACATGCCAACTCAGACTGCCAACGATCCCAAGATGGAAAGAGTCATATCTACCTTAGTTGGACGCCGGTAAAAGCGCTAGCATTGCATAGTAAAGCCACACGTAGAAACCTCTAAGATTAAGGTGACGGTTTGAATGGCTGCCGAGCAGCAGGGGGTTCGGATGTGGCTGACAACGAACCGGAAGTTGCGAACAGCAGGGGAAGATGAAGCGTTGCAACGCGAAGCCAAACCTCTCTTGGGACGTTCATTTCGTAGGCGGAAGCCGCACGGCTCCCCTCGGAAAGTTGCTTCGCGACTTCAGGCCGGGTTCCGCCGCCCCGGATTTTGCTCAGCTCAATCGGGAGAAGTATCACGATGCGCCCCAACTCCCCGGTTTTTTATCTGCGTTTATCTGCGTCAATCTGCGGTTGAAAGAAATGGTCCCTCAACGCCCCGGCTCGTCCCGGCGCGGCTCGGCGCTGGCTTCCACCGGTTCCACATCCACGGACACCCCGACGCGGTGCGACCCGCCACCGGTGATCACGCCGGTCACCGGGCTCACATCCGTGTAGTCCCGGCCATAGGCCAGGGTGATGTGCTCCTCGGCGGGCAGCACGTTGTTGGTGGGATCAAAATCCAGCCAGCCGGTGCTGGGACAAAAAACGGAGAACCAGGCGTGGGAGGCATCCGCGCCGATCAGGCGCTTCTTGCCCTCGGGCGGGCGGGTGCGCAAATAGCCGCTCACATACCGCGCCGGGATGCCCAGCGAGCGCACCGCCGCGATCGCCAGATGCGCGAAGTCCTGGCACACGCCATGCCGTTTGGCCAGCACTTCCTCCAGCGGGGTCGCCACGGTGGTGGCCACCGGATCATATTTAAAATCTTTGAAAATCCGCCGGTTGAGGTCCGCCACCGCCACGAGGAGCGGGGTGTCCTTGGGGAAACTCGGGCGCGCATAATCCGCCAGTTCCTCGGAAACGTGCAGCAGGGGCGAATCAAACACAAACTGGTACGGCTCCACCACCTCGGGGGACACCGGGTCGGAAAACAATTCCACCACTTTTTCCCACGGGGCGGAGAGGGCCAGCGCCGGGGCGGTGACGGGCGACACGGTCACGCGGCTGGTGGCGGTCACCTCCAGGCGGTTGTGAATTTCCTGGATCGCAAAGCCCCACACGCGGTTGCCGAAATAATCCGTGCGCGTTTTTTGCAGCGCGGGCACGGGGTCAACGTGCAGCGCAAAGCGCTCGGCGGTTTGCTGGGGCAGCACGCGCGGCTCCACCCGGGCGGCATGGTGCGACACCGTGACGGGCGCGGTGTATTCGTAAACCGTGCGGTGAATAATATTGTAGATCATGGCCGCACCCCGCCCCCCGTGCGGGAAATTTCCGAGTGTGCAAAATAACTGGCCGCGATGGCGTTGGAGAGCAGCGGCAGGTCGCGGAGCGTGGCCTGGACCACCCGGCCGGTCTCGCTGATGTGCCAGTCGCTCTTGAGCCCGCCCAATTCGCCCGGGTCCAGCGCGCGCACGCGCCGGAGGCATTCCTCCAGCAGATTTTGCAGGGCCGTGTTGGAGCTTTCCCGGGGGAGGCGGTCAAAGTGTTTCTGCAATTGCCGCAATTGAAACAGCAGGCCGCGCGGGTTTTTTTCATCCAGCAACACCAGGTCGTAAACGGCCACGATGTGGGGCAGCAGGTTGTAGCGGGAGCGATAGGTGATGGTGCTGTCCGCCACCTCCAGCACAGCCTCGAGCAGGCTGGGATTATCCGCCTCCGGCGAGCGCAGCGCACAATCGAGGAAGGTGCACAAACAGACGGCGCGTTCGATGCGCCAGCCCATGTCCAGAAACCGCCAGCCCTGGGCGCGCGTCATGTTTTCCCGCGCCAGCCCATGAAAGGCCGCCAGGCCGAGAATGGTCTGGTTCAAGACGCTGAGGGCGTCGGCCGCCAGCAGCACGGGACCATCCGGCACCCGCACCAGCGGCACGCCGAGTTGGTTCAAGGCCCGCCACAAGTCATTCGAGGTGCGGTCGCGAATAAACATCGCCAGCCGTTGCAAATGATCGGCGATCCGGCACAGGCTGCCGTCGCGCGCCGGATCAAAAATGGCCGCGAGCAACTCGGCTTCGAGGACTTCGGAAGTTTGCGGGTTGGGGGCGGTGAACCGGGCATTACTCTGGGCCTGCCCCTGCCCCTGAGTCTGGCTCTGGCTGGGCGCGGGTTTGTGGCGGGCCGGCAATTGTCCCTGGCGTTCGAGCGTCTGGAGCAAAGGCGTGAGAAAGGGCATGCCGCCCCCGCCGCGCTCGGGGCTGAACCGCAGCAGGGCACTGCGCAACAGCCGGGTGGCGGAGTCCGCCCGCTCGGTGTAGCGGCCGAGCCAGAAAAAGTTATCCGCCATGCGGCTGGGCAGGTTGTTGCCCGTGCGCCGGAGTTCGATGATCTGGCCGGCTGGCTCCAGCAGCGAAAGCTCCGGCACCGGCTGGTCACTCAACACCCAGGTGTCTTTGCTGGCCCCGCCTTTTTGCATGGAGACCGAATGGTGGTCGCTCACCGGCGCCACACGCGTGAGCCCGCCGGGCATCACCGTGTAGCCGTTCTCCGTGGCCACCAGGTAAACGCGCAACGTGACCCGCCGCGGGGCGAGGCCAACGCCGTCCTCCGCCAGCGCCGGGGCGGTGGACAGTTCCACCCATTCCTGCGCCACAAATTCATGCGGTTGAAACTGGATGCGCCGCGCGAGCTCCGCGCGCTCCACCTTCGTCATTTTTTGCCCGGGCTTCATGCCGCGCACCCGCGAACGGAAGGCGGGTTTCACGAACAGGGTGTCCAGGTGCTCCAGGACGTACTTCTCCGCCGTTTTTTGCCCGCACCACCACGTGGCGGCCGAGGGGAGTTTCAATTCCTCGCGGAGCACATGCCGGCACAGCCCCGGCAGAAACGCCAGGAAGGCCGGGCTTTGCAGCAGGCTGCTCCCCAGAACGTTGGCAATGGTCACCGTGCCCGCGTGGGCCGCGTCCACCAGCCCGGGCACCCCGAGGATGGAGTCGTTGCGCAGCTCCAGCGGATCGCAAAACTCGTCGTCCACGCGCCGCAGCACCACGTCCACCGGCTCCAGGCCGGAGAGGGTTTTCAGGAACACGCGGTCGTCGCGCACGGTCAGGTCCTGCCCCTCCACCAGTGTATAACCCAGGTAACGAGCCAGGTAGGCCTGTTCAAAATAGGTTTCGTTGTAGGGCCCGGGGGTGAGCAGCACCACGCGGGGATTTTCCGTGCCGTGCGGCGCCAATTGGGCGAGGGACTTTTGCGCCTCGCGAAAAAACCCGGCCAGCCGCTGCACCCGGCAGTCCCGGAAGGATTCGGGCAGCACCCGGGAGGTCACCAGCCGGTTGGCCAGCGCGTAGCCCGCCCCGGTGGGAATTTGCGTGCGGTCCGAGGTGACCCACCAGCGGCCGTCCGGCGAGCGGGCCAGGTCGGCGGCGTAGAAGCTGAGAAATTTGTCCCCCGCCGGCCGGATGCCATGGCAGGCCCGCTGAAAATCCGGCTGGGCAAACACCAAGGCCGGCGGGAGCCAGCCGGAGCGGATCAAATCCTGCGCGCCGTAGCAGTCGGCCAGAATGCGGTTGATGAGCGTGGCCCGCTGAATCAGGGCGGCTTCCAGTCCGCGCCACTCCTCGCGCCCGATGATCAACGGCACCGGGTCCAGTTGCCAGGGCCGTTCCATGCCCCGCACGTCGCCATAGACGTTGTAGGCAATGCCCTGCTCATGGACCAGCCGGCGCGAATTTTCCCAGCGCCGCTTGAGTTCCTCGCCACCCGTCAGGCTGAGGCTTTCGAGAAAGCCGGCGTAATGCGGGCGCACCTCGCCCGCCGCCGTCAGGCATTCGTCAAACAAGCCCGGCGTGCGCCGGTAGCCCGCGAAGACGGAGGGTTTCGCCGGGGCAGCAGGTCGCTGCCCGGCCGTCTCCTCCGGGGTTTCCCGGGTGAGGACAGTCGGTGCACCGGCCGGGCGGTTCTCATTATTCGGACTTTCAGACATTGCGCAAATCCAGCGTGAACGGGAATTCCCCGTTGACCTGGGCCGGCGGGATGGCCTTTTTGCCGGGCGTGTGAACCTGGCGGAAAAAGCGCGACAGCCGGCGGCTTTCCGCCTCGTAGCTGTTCACCGGGAAGGTATCATACCCCCGGCCGCCGGGATGCGCCACATGATAAGTGCAACCACCGAGCGAACGCTGGTTCCACGTGTCGTAAAGGTCAAACCGCAACGGCGCATGGGGCGGAATGGTCGGCTGGAGGCAAACCGGCGGCTGCCAGGCGCGATAGCGCACGCCCGCCACGCCCTCGCCGTTGGTGCCGGTGGGATGCAACGGCACCCGGTGATTGTTGCAAGTGATGGCAAACCGGTCGCCAATCAGGCCCCGGGCCTTGACTTGCAGGCGTTCCACGGAGCTGTCCACATACCGCACCGTGCCGCCACCGCCCGGCTCCTCGCCCAGCACGTGCCAGGGTTCCAGGGCCGTGCGCAGTTCAATCTCAATGTCCCGCTGCGCCAGATCGCCAATGCGCGGGAAACGGAATTCGAAATGCGGCGCAAACCAGTCGAACTCGAAGGGATAGCCAGCGTCCCGCAGGTCCGCGATCACATCGCGAAAATCCGTTTCGCAGAAGTGCGGCAGCATCCAGCGGTCATGCATGTCCGTGCCCCAGCGTACGAGGTCGTTCTTGTACGGTTCTTTCCAGAACTTGGAGACCAGGCCGCGCAGGACCAGATGCTGGGCCAGACTCATGCGCGCGTGCGGGGGCATTTCGAAGGCCCGCATTTCCACCAGCCCCAAACGACCGCTGCTGCTTTCGGGCGCATACAGCTTGTCGATGCTAAATTCCGAGCGGTGGGTGTTGCCGCTGGCGTCCATGAGCAGGTTGCGGAACAGACGGTCCACCAGCCAGGGCGGTGTTTTCCCAAACATCCCCATCTGGCGGTCCATTTCCTTGAAGGCCACCTCCAGTTCGTACAGGGAGTCGTTGCGGGCCTCATCCACGCGCGGCGCCTGGGAGGTCGGCCCGATGAACAAGCCGCTGAACAACCAGCTCAACGAGGGATGGTTCTGCCAGTAGGTGAGCAGCGACCGCAGCAAATCGGGGCGGCGCAGCACCGGGGAATCCGCCGGGGACTCGCCCCCGATGATAATATGGTTGCCGCCGCCGGTGCCGGTGTGGCGCCCGTCCAGCATGAATTTTTCCGTGCCCAGCCGGGTCTGCCGCGCTTCCTCGTAGAGAATGTTCGTGCGGCTCACCAGTTCGTCCCACGACTTGCTCGGGTGCATGTTCACCTCGATCACCCCGGGATCGGGTGTCACCGCCAGCTTGTTCAAGCGCGGATCGCGCGGGGGCGTTTCGCCCTCGATGATGACCGGCACGCCCATTTCCGTCACCGCCGCCTCGATGCCGGCGATGAGGTCGAGATAATCCTGGGTGGTTTCCACCGGCGGCATGAACACATGCAGCCGGCCGTTGCGGGGTTCCACACACAAGGCGGTGCGGATGATCCACGGCGCGCTCTCGCCCGGGGCGGGCCGGCGCAGCGGATTTTCGTCCGGCGGAAATTCCTGGTCCGGACGCAACTTGCCCTCGTCGCCCAATTTTTGGGCACGCTGCCCGGGCCCCTGACCGGGCAGGGTCGCCGCGCCGGGACCGGCGAGAAACCGCTGGCCGGACAATTCCGGCCGTGCGCGATAGCGAAATTCCTTCGGCAATTCCGGCAAATTCACGTCCGAGGGATCCTGCGGCCGTTGCCAGGGGAAATCTTTCTCGGACACCCAGGGGATGGAGTCCAGCGGGAGCCGCAGGCCCATGGGCGAGTCGCCGGGGATCAGCCACAGCGTGTCGTCATCCCGCAGAAACCACGCCCCGGAAATCCAGCCGTTGACGCCCCGTTTGATCGGCAGCGAGTAGCCCACC
Organism: uncultured Verrucomicrobia subdivision 3 bacterium; assembly: GCA_903895255.1. Classification (GTDB taxonomy): domain Bacteria; phylum Verrucomicrobiota; class Verrucomicrobiia; order Limisphaerales; family UBA11358; genus UBA11358. The sequence continues at coordinate 191,768 of CAITTG010000052.1, read as the reverse complement.
ACCGAATTCAGCCCCTGCTGGAAAATCCGCGCGATGCGGTCGCGCTCCTGCTTGTCCTTCAAGTTGCTCTTTTCGGGCGTGACGTTGGAGGGGAAGCGGCGTTCCTTCCAGGTGTAATAAAACGCGTCCTCGTAGGCCGGGATCAAATGCCGCGGGTCCGCGCCCGTGAGGCTCGCAATGCGCGACAGCAATTCCTTCGCCTCGCGCGCCCCGTGCCCGTAATCCTTCGATTCATCGGCAATGAGGGAGTCGTCCTTCCAGATCGGCACCCCGTCCTTGCGCCAGTAGGCGGCCAGCGCCCAGCGAGGCAGCGGCTCGCCCGGATACCATTTGCCCTGGCCGTAATGCAGCAGTGAGCCGGGGGCGAAATGTTTGCGCAGCCGTTTGATCAACTCGCCCGACAGCAGCCGTTTCTTGTGCGAGACGGCCGTGAAATTCCATTCCGCGCCGTCCGGATCGTCGATGGACACAAACGTGGGCTCGCCGCCCATCGTCAGCCGCACATCGTTGGCCGTCAAATCCTTGTCAATCTCCTGGCCCAGCACTTCAATGCGCTGCCATTGCTCCTCGGTGTAAGGCTTGGTGACGCGCGGTGACTCGTAAATGCGGGTCACGCCCATCTCGAAGGCAAATTCGCATTCGCATTCATCCACCGCCCCGCTGATGGGCGCGGCGCTGGAGGGATCGGGCGTGCAGGCCAGGGGAATATGCCCTTCGCTCGCCAGCAACCCGGAGGTCGCATCCAGGCCCACCCAACCGCCACCCGGCAGAAACACTTCGCACCAGGCATGCAGGTCGGTGAAATCTTTTTCGGTGCCGCTCGGACCATCCAGCGACTTCTGGTCCGCTTTGAGCTGGATCAGGTAGCCGCTCACGAACCGCGAGGCCATGCCCAGGTGCCGGAACAACTGGCACAGCAGCCAGGCGGAGTCGCGGCAGGAACCGCTCATCTTGATCAGCGTTTCCTCCGGCGTCTGCACCCCCGGCTCCAGACGAATGGTGTATTTGATGTCCTGCCAGAGCCGCTGGTTGACGGCCACAATAAAATCAATGGTTCGCAGCTTGTCCGCCTCCGGAATGACGGTCTTTTGCTGCGGCCCCAGCGGGTTGGTCTCCTTGAGCACGTCCCGCCGCAACTGGTTCAAATACTTCGTGAACTGGGGCGTCAGCCAGCATTTGCGGTGAAACGGCGCCAGCTCGTGCTCCAGCAGCGGATCATAGGTGAACGGGAATTTTTCCGCCTCCGGTTCCAGAAAGAAATCGAAGGGGTTGAGCACGGACATTTCCGCCACCAGGTCCACCTCCACCAGAAATTCCCGCGTGGGCTGCTCAAACACCAGCCGGGCCGCATAATTCGACTGGGGGTCCTGCATCCAGTTGATGAAATGCTTCTCCGGCGCGACCTTCAATGAATAGCTTAAAATCCGGGTGCGCGCGTGCGGAGCCGGCCGCAGCCGGACCACTTGGGGACCAAGGTTGACCAGGCGGTCGTACTTGTAATGCGTTTTATGATGCAGGGCTACGTGAATGGACATAAATTGATGGTTTAATAATAAATGGCGGCGGCCGGCTTCCCGCCAGACCGCCCGGCCAACCGCTTGGTGTTTTCCGACATCTCCAAATTATAGGTATGCTGCCACAGGTTCCGCCCCCAGCGTGCCGGCCAGGCTGGCCAGGTAGGCGGGGGACTCGATGGTTTCCAAATGCTTGCGGGCCTGCACCAGCCGGTTGCCGATTTGTAATTTCTCGGCCACATCCGCATGGCTGGTCTTTTTCAAGAACTGGCTGAGATAATCCGCGTGCCGCCGCCAGAGGGCGCGGTCCACCTTCTGCTTCGCCGCCAGCCGCGCGGCGTACCAGTCGCTGGCGATCAGATTTTCCCGCGTGAACAAGGCCCGCACGGCCGGATGCTCCAGGCCCTTGCCCTCCCAGTGATCGTGGGCCATGATGTGCAGCAGGGCCTGCAAGGGCGGACACGCCTGCGCAATGCTGCCGTCCGCAAAATACATTTCCGCCACCCGCTTCTGGGTGGTGATGATGTTGTCCATGCCCTCCACAAACACATCCAGGCCCTGCAATTCCGGACGCAGCATGTCCTCCGTGAACACCGCGTGCGGGTGGTTGAACACGCGCCCGAAAAAGGCGTGCACAAAGCGCGCATTGATGCGGTAGCCCAGGCGGCTGGCCAGAATCTTTTTGCCTTCGTGCGTAAAATCCTCGCAGCGTTCCAGGAAATGGTTCGCAATCAGGAATTTCGGATCCCGCTCTTCCACCGTCATCCGGCAGAACACCTCGGGCACGATCAGGCTCACGTCATGGTCCACCCGCACCTTGGGTCCCACGTAACCCGCCGCCGTCACAAACCCGCTGTGCTCCGTAAGCAGCCACGAGACGAGGGCGTTGTTCAAATCGATGATCGGCGGCAGGGCGTTGAACGGGCCCTTGGTCAGCGCCCCTTCCGAGCCCGCTCCGGTCGTCGAAGGCGACTTGCCGGTCATGCTGCAAATGAACTCCATGAAGAGCTCCGGCAGCTCGAAATAATGAATGGGATTGTAGCACGCCAGCGCCCGCACGCCCGGCTCTGGTGGATTGTTCCGCCGCCCCGGCAGCACCACGTTTACTGGCGTGTGCAAGGGCTGGCTCAGCGGCACCCGGCGCCGCAACCGCGCCGCCATCTCCGCCAGATGGCTCGCCTGGGGATTCACCAGATCCGGCCGCTTCTGCAAATAGCGCGGGTTCTTGCTCGGCTTCCCGTCCACCACCCTGGGATGCGCGGAGGAAACAAAATAATCCGGCGCCCCGCTCGCAGCCACCTCCGCAATCAGCGTTTGCATCGGTTGGGTGAACTGGTTGAACCCGATGGCATCCTCCACCAAATCCCGGGCCACCGCCGGCGTCAGCGGCGCGTAATTCGAGAAAAAGTTGTCCGGCAGCGTGAAATCCGCCTCCGTCTGCTTGTCATAACCCCGGTGAATCGCGTCATCCGGCCGCTGGAACAGCCGCAATTCGCAGTTCTTCACAAACTTCGCCGTCGCTCCGGTGGCATTCATGCCCAAGTCTTTTAATTGACCGACCGGCACCAGCACCGAGGCGGTGATGTCATCCTCCATCTGGATTTTTTTGGAGGGATAAAAATCCTTGCGCAAACCAAACGTGCGCCACGCGCCATCCGCGTCAAACCCCACGCGCAAATAGGTGGTCACCAGCTTGCGATTGTCGCACTTGAGCTCGTTGCCCGGCGTGCCATTGACGATGTCCACGCTGAAATGTTCCGCCCACTGGGCGCCCCAGGCCGGGTTGTAGTAGCGTTTCACCACGAACACCAGCTCCTTCACATATTGGGGCACGGTGTCAAGCCACGCATTGTAGGCGGCGGTGTATTCGCGCGGGTCCGGCGTGAGCAGCTTGATCACCGAGCCGAGGGAACGTTCCGGCGCCAGCACCGCGCGCCGGTCCACCTTGCCGGGCACGCTGAACCGGTCGGAATAATCCCGGTTGATCAACTCCGCGACCTTGAGCAAATCATTTTTCAAGTCGGCCACAAACACCGAGCCCACCAGAATCGCGTCCGTGATGGGCTTGGAAATCTCCGATTTTCCGCCACCCGACACCGTGCTGGGCTTGTGACAGAGCGTGCCCTCCGCCGCCGTGCCCACCAGACGCCAAACCCGGTTCGCCCCGGGTGGCTTCTCCATGCGCACCTTGTATCCGGAGGGACGCACGTAGGTCTTGCCGGGTTGCAGTTTAATGGTCCGGTCGCCGCCCTCGTTGGTCCACGTCACCCGCTGGGTGTCCAAATCAAAGTGCGCGGTTTCGGGCACGTATAGAATGTTCGGAAACTTGCGGTCAATCCCATAGCCCTCGGGTTGGATGTGCATGCCGTCGGCAAACAGCGCCGCCATTTCCTTGAAGTTATGGCCCAACTGCCGCACATGCACCTCGCCGTCGAATTCCTCGCCCAAATCCCAGCTCGGGAACACCAGCGCCCCGCCGGCGTGCTCCTCCTCACAGTTGCCGAAAAGATTGGCCGCGTAACTAATCTGCGTTTTGACCTCTTTTTTGCAATACCCGTAATAATTGTCGGCGATAATCGTCACAATCACGCCCGATTGGTCGCGACAGGTGATTTTGAAGGCCCCGCCGTTGTTATAAAGCTCGTCCTCCTTGCGCCAGCACATGCCGTCGCGGCGCTGGCGTTCCGTGGCCTGCTCCCAGGCCGGCAGTCCCACGGACTTTTTGGTCACCCGGATGAGGTGCGGCGCCAGAATCACGCAGCCCGTGTGGCCGGTCCAATGGTCGGCGTCCAGCGCGGAATCGTTCTCCGGCAGCAGCGGATCGCCCCCGTTGCCAAAAATGTTCTCGATGAAATCCAGGTTGCTCACCAGGTTGCCCGGCACGAAAAACCGGACCTCCATCGTCTTCTCCGCCGTGAAACCCGGCACCTCCGGGCACACGATCGGGCGCAGTAGCAGCGTCACAAAACATTCGGCCGGCTTGGGCTGGGTGGCCGTGAAGGGCAGCCGCAGCAGCTCCGCCGGCGGATTCAGCGCCAGGCTCAACAACTTCGCAAAGGTCAGCTTGGGCACCCCCAGCTTGTCGTCCGGGATGGGCAGTCCGCCCTCGGTCACGTGAAAAATACCCTGCGTGGTCCGCCGGTCGCTCTTGGGATTGTGCAGCACCCCCTGCTTCACCCGGTAGGAATTGATGATGTCCGACGAAAAATCCGAGCGGTCCACCGGCAGCGACAGCACCCGCGCCAGCCCCAACCGGTCCAGCGTAAAGGTGCGGGAAGGCAGCTTCGCCACCGGCACATCCTGGAGATAGTCATATAAAAATGTCTGGATGCGCTGGTCCACGGGGCACAGGTATTGCCCCAGCAGACGGTCTTTCTCCCGCGACTGGCCCGCCATCGCCGCCACAATTTCGGCAAACTCCGCGTTGCCCGGCACCGCCACCGGCGGGCAGCCCAGCAGGGCCAGCTTGACATTGATGTGCGCAATCAAATGCGCTGACAGGAGGTTGCCCCCGTCCGCCGGACTCATAGTTTTTGCGTTCGTTTCCATTTGATCCATATTAGGTTGAACTTGGGCCATTCAACTCATTTCCTTTGCCAATACGATGCCTTGGACACCGCCGAAGGCAACTATTTTTTCTAATAACCGCCTTTTATAAAGCTGGGCTTATTCGTAAGGCTCATCGGGTTAAAGCGTGAAATCCACGCGGCCGGGTGCCCCCACCGCCTCGCCCCACCTCAAGGCGTCGCCCCCGCCGGCCCCCCCTCCGCCGCCGGCGGTTCCTCGTAACGGACCATGGCCTGGCAGGCAAATAATTCGATGTCCTGGAAAATGTAGGGGCTGCCGAAAGGCTGAAACCCCTTGGCAATCTGCGCATTGACCTCTTTGTCCAGGTTAATGATATATTTGCTGCCCTTCACCGTCTTGTATTGAATGATGCGTCGCATAATTTCATCCCGGGTTCGGCCTGGTTTCGGGTTTGCCGTCGACCACCCGTGCATTTTGACGTGCCGGCCGCCGGACCGCAAGCCCCGGCCGCTGCCTCCCCCAAACCAGGCTCAAACCAGGCTTTGTCCCACCGAAAAAACCGCGCCTTTAAATAACGCAAATCATTTGTTGACTTCATGCCCCCGTTTGCTAGGATTCCTCTCCCTTTGTTCGGGATTAAAGATGAAAACGTATTTGCCGAAAGTAAATTTGGATCAGCGCAAATGGCATGTTATTGATGCCGACGGCGCAGTGCTTGGCCGTCTGGCCGTACAGGTTGCCGACATTTTGCGCGGCAAAAACAAGCCCGTGTATACGCCGCACTTGGATGCCGGCGATTTCGTGGTGGTCATCAATGCGGAAAAGGTCCGCCTGACCGGCAAAAAGGAAACGGCCAAGGAATATATGAGCTATTCCGGCTGGAAAGGTGGCGAGAAGTACACCACCGTCGCGCAAGTCCGCGAAAGCCAGCCCGAGCGCCTCATCACCCACGCCGTGAAGGGCATGATCCCCAAGAACCGCCTCGGCGACGTGCTCCTGACCAAGCTCAAAGTCTTCAAGGGTGACAAGCATCCCCATGCCGCCCAAGTCCCCGCCCCGCTCAAAGCGGCGAATTAAATATTTTCAATCCGAAACGCTAAATTAACATGGCAACACCGAAAATCGTTGAGTTTCTGGGTACCGGCCGCCGCAAAACGGCCGTCGCCCGGGTTCGTCTGGCCACCGGCACTGGCAAATTTACTGTCAATGGCCGGGCCTTTGATGTCTATTTTCCCTTGGACACGCTCCGCTCCACCGCCTCCCAACCGCTGACCGTTACGGCCACCGGCGACAAGTTGGATGTCCGCGTGAATGTGACCGGTGGCGGTCCCAATGGCCAGGCCGGTGCCGTGCGCCATGGGATTTCCCGCGCGTTGCTCAAATTTGACGCCGCCCTGCGCCCCGCCCTGAAAGCGGAAGGCTTCCTCACCCGCGATCCGCGCATGCGTGAGCGTAAGAAATACGGCCAGCCCGGCGCGCGCAAGCGCTTCCAGTTCAGCAAGCGTTAATCGCCTGCCCCGAGTCTTTACACCCCGCCGGTTCCTGCCGGCGGGGTTTTTTCTTGGTCAAAGCGGCGGATTTTATCATTTTTCCAAATTTGCGGCCTGGTTTACTAGGGCGAACACCCCATACAGCAGCCGCCGGCCGGCCCGTCATACTCCTCTGCATGAAACGCTACCAAGCACCGGCCCACCCAAAACCAGAACCACCAGCCCGGGCGCCGGGCGCAACCGCACCGGCGGATACCTCCACCCCGGCGGTCGCCGAATTTAACCCTCTCCCGCAACCACACCAGATCACGACTGCGGAGGCTATGGACGCGTGGCGTAATGAGGGTGATCCGAATTGAAAGATCAACCGGGCCGGGTCGCCGATCCCCCAACCGGTGGATTATGAGCAAACGTAGTCTCAAAAGTGGGGAAATGGAAAAACCGTGCTTGATTCATTTCCCCGGGCGGGCGATGGTGGAGGCTGTTAAAACATGAGTAAATCCGACTTGAACGCCGGGGTGCAAAACGTCGCCTATATTGAGGAGTTTTACGCCGCCTACCGGAATGACCCCAATTCCGTGCCGGAGGCTTGGCGGGATTATTTCGCCGCGGCAGAGAACGGCGCGACCGGCCCGGTCCGTCTGGGACCAGCATTCAGTGCCCGCAGCGTGTTCAATCCCGCGCGCACCGCGGCCCGCGAACGCCCCGAGTTTCAGAGCGACCCGCGCGTGGAAAACGTCAGCGAACGGCTGCACCAGCTCATCCGCAATTACCGGGTGCGGGGCCATATCATCGCGGCCATCAATCCCCTGGGCGCGGAACGCCCGTGTCCGCCGGAATTAAAACTGGGCTATTACGCCTTCACGGACGCGGAGCTGGACCTGCTTATTAATATTCCAGCACTGCCGTGTGAAACGCCGCTGACCCTGCGCGACATTTATCAACGGTTGCGGGAGATCTATTGCGGTTCGGTCGGGGTGCAGTTCATGCATATTGATGACCTGAATACCCGGCTGTGGCTGCAACAGCGACTGGAGAACCCGCTCACCCGGCGGTATGTCACCCGTGACGAGCAACTCCGCATTCTCACCAAGCTCACCGAGGCGGTGGTGTTTGAGGAGTTTTTGCGCACCAAATTTCTCGGGGCCAAGACGTTCTCGCTCGAAGGCTGCGAAACACTCGTGCCCTTGCTGGATCTCGCCATCGAAAAAGCCGGGCAGCAGGGGGTGAAAAACATTGTCATTGGCATGGGCCATCGAGGCCGCCTCAATGTGCTGGCCAATGTCATTGGCAAAAATCCCTGCCAGATTTTCCAGGAATTCACCGACGACCAGCCCGAACTCTGGCCCGAGCGCGGCGACGTGAAATATCACCTCGGCCACAGCGGCGACTGGACGTTGATGGACGGACGCAAAGTGCATCTTTCGTTGTGCTTCAATCCCAGCCATCTCGAATTTGTGGACCCCGTGGTGGTGGGCCGCGTCCGCGCCCATCAGGACCGGTTTGCCGACCGCGAATGCGCCAAGGTGATGGGGCTGCTGATTCATGGCGACGCGGCCTTTGCCGGCGAGGGCGTGATTCAGGAAGTGCTGAACATGAGCCGTTTGATGGGCTATGGCGTGGGCGGCATAGTGCACATCATCGTCAATAATCAGATTGGTTTCACGACCACCCCGGAGCAGGGGCGCTCCACTAATTATGCGACCGACGTGGCGCGCATGCTGCAAGCGCCGATTTTCCATGTGAATGGGGAGGACCCGGAGGCGGTCGCCCAGGTGGTGCAACTCGCGCTGGAATTCCGCGCGGAATTCAAGTCCGATGTGTTCATCGACATGTACGGCTACCGCCGGCTGGGTCATAACGAAACCGACGAACCCACCTTCACCCAGCCACTGTTGTACCGGCAGATTGCCAGCCGCCCGGTCGTGCGCGAGGGGTATCTGGGCCATCTGCTGAAGCTCGGCAATGTCACCCGGGAGGAGGCCGATGGCATCATGGCCCGCTGCCAGGCGAAATTGGAAAAGCAACTGGAGGCCGCCCGCGCGGACCAGTGCGAAATCCAGCCGGAACGCCGGGGCGTCTGGCAGAATTACTTCGGCGGTCCCGAACCGGCGGAGGAACCGGACACCGGCGTGGACGCGCAACAACTTGCCGCGCTCCTCCACCAGCTCACCGTGCTGCCCCCGGGCTTTCACGCGCACCCCAAATTGGAGAAGCTGCTGGCCGCCCGCCGCCTGATGGCGGCAGGCAAACAACCGCTGGACTGGGCCGCCGCCGAGGCGCTGGCGCTGGCCACGCTGACCACGGCCGGAATGCGGATTCGCTTCACCGGGCAGGACTCCGGTCGCGGCACCTTCAGCCAGCGGCACGCCATTCTGCATGACCAGGAGAACGGCTATCCGTACATCCCCTTGCAACATCTGACGGACGGGCAGGCGCCCATCAATATTTATAACAGTCCGCTCTGCGAAACCGGTGCGCTGGGATTTGAGTATGGGTACAGCCTGGATTATCCGGACGGCCTGGTGTTGTGGGAGGCGCAGTTCGGCGATTTCGTCAATGTCGCGCAGGTCATTGTGGATCAATTCATCGTCAGCGCGGAGGACAAATGGAAACGTTTCTCCGGGCTGGTCATGTTGCTGCCGCACGGTTTTGAGGGCATGGGCCCGGAACATTCCAGCGCGCGGCTCGAACGCTTTCTCGCCCTCTCCGCCGAGGATAATATCCAGGTGGTGCAACCCACCACGCCCGCGGGGTATTTTCACCTCTTGCGGCGGCAGGCGATTCGCCGCTGGCGCAAGCCGTTGATTGTCTTCACCCCCAAAAGCCTGTTGCGCCATCCCCGGGCGGTCTCCTCGCTGGCCGAATGCGCGTCGGGACGGTTTCCCCGGGTGCTGGCCGATGACCTCCCCGCGAAAGCGGTCCGCCGCGTTCTGCTCTGCACCGGCAAGTTGTATTACGAGTTGCAAGCCTATCGCGAAGCCCACCAGCGGCAGGATGTCGCCATTATCCGGCTGGAACAATTGTATCCCCTGCCCTCGGGGCTGCTAGAAAAAGCGCTGGCAGGGTATGGGAACGATACCCCGGCCCTGTGGGTGCAGGAAGAACCGGCGAACATGGGCGCCTGGCGCTATTTGCATGAGCGCTTCGGCAAATTGCTGCTGGGCCGCCTGCCCTTCGCCCACGTGAGCCGCCCGGCCTCGGCCAGTCCGGCCACCGGCTCGTCCCATGCGCACAAATTGCAACAGGCCCAGCTCATCGCCCGCGCCTTTGGCGATCCCGAACCGGACGCCGCCGCCGTGTTTGCCTCGGAAAAAATCCAGCCCTCCCCCAAATCCTGACTTATGCCCATTGACTTAAAAATCCCCGTGGTCGGTGAATCCATCACGGAAGTTCAAATCAGCGAATGGTTGAAAGCCGAAGGCGATCTGGTGAAAGCCGATGAGCCGGTGGCGGTCATTGATTCGGAGAAGACCACATTCGACCTGCCCGCGCCCTCGGCCGGCCGGTTGACGAAAATTTTACACCAGGCCGGGGAAACCATCAACATCGGCACCGTCGTCGCCCAGTTTGAGGCCGCCGGCGAGGCCGCCCCGGCTCCGGCCCCGGCGGCGGAGGCGAAGCCCGCGGCCAAGGCGGTCGCGGCCAGCCCGGAAAAACCCAAGACCAAAAAGTCGGCCCCCGCCGAAGCGCCGAAAGAAAAACCCGCCGCCCCGACCGCACCCGTCGCCGAGCCGGAACCCGTGACGGCCACCGCCCCCGTCGAACCGCCGCCCGCCCCGGCCCCGACCGTGGCCGCGCCCAAACCCCGGACACCCGCGCCCGCGCCGAAGCTCAAAGCAATTGCCGAGGGTGAGGAAGAAATCGTCCCCATGACCATGCTGCGCCGCACCGTGGCACGGCGGTTGGTGGAAGCCCAGGCGACCATGGCCATGCTCACCACTTTCAACGAGGTGGACATGTCGGCCGTGCAGGCCTTGCGCAAGGAACAGAAGGAAGCTTTCGAGAAAAAATATCAAGTGCGGCTCGGCTTGATGTCCTTCTTTGTGAAAGCCACGATTGACGCGTTGAAGCAATTCCCCAAGCTGAACGCGGAAATTCGCGGCAACGACATCGTTTATCGCAACTTCTACGACATCGGCGTGGCGATCGCCACCGAACGCGGCCTCGTGGTGCCGATCCTGCGCGACGCCGGCCGCCTGAGCTTTGCCGAGGTCGAGCAGGCCATCGGGGATTTCGCCCGGCGCGCCAACGACGGCAAGCTCCTGCCCCCGGAACTGGCCGGCGGGACGTTCACCATCACCAACGGCGGCTCCTTTGGGTCGTTGCTGTCCACCCCCATCATCAATCCGCCCCAGACGGGTATTTTGGGCATGCACTCCATCCAGGAACGGCCCATCGCCGTGGCCGGCCAGGTGGTCATCCGCCCGATGATGTATGTCGCCCTGACCTACGATCACCGCCTCGTGGACGGCCGCGAAGCCGTGCTCTTCCTGCGCCGCGTCAAGGAAGCGATCGAAAACCCCGTGCGGATGTTGATCGAGATTTGAGGCGGATATTTTAACGCCAAGGCGCGGCGGCGCAGACGGTGAAGGGTCGAAAAGTTGCCCTGTCGTCAACAGTGGCCGGTGGCCTGAAGGATAGTATTCTTCTACCCATCACCTTTGCCCGGGGCGCGCCCGGGGCCTCCATGATTTCTTGTTGCCCTGGCCGCGCACTCCAAAAATTTGTCCGGGACCGATTGATCGTGTATGGGGGACGGAATTTCGGTTTTGGTTTGATGGTCGAGGACTACCAAACTGGCGGAAAAGTGCCAACAATTTTCATCCAGAACGGTTATCGGGTCAGCTTTTACAGCTACGACCTGGCCGAGCGGATGCATGTGCATGTGTTCAAGTCCGGGCACGAGTGTAAAATCTGGCTGGACGATCTCGCGTAGGCCTTCAATCGCGGATTCAAACCCCATGAAGTGGAGGAAATCCGCCGGAAGATCGCGGAGCGCCGTGCGGAAATCGTTGAAGTCTGGCCTGAACACGGTCGAAATCAGAACTAAGGTGATCGGGTTGATGCCAGCGCCCCCGGCCATCACGGACGTGATTGTGAACGACGAACTGCTTGGCTTCCAACTGGAAGACGGACGGTTTATCAGCGTGCCGTTGGCCTTTTATCCCACGCTGGCGCTCGCCACGGCGGCGGAACGTGGAACTTTTGAAATCCATGGCTCATCGGTCTACTGGCCGGAGTTGGATGCTGATATCGGGGCGGAGGGTTTACTGGCCGGGGCGCGGGAGCATCATCACTATGCCCGGCAAGCCGTGGAACGAGCAGTGCGCTTGGGCCGCCTCCCGCGAACCGCCTTGGAACAATTACCGGGTCGTCCTCTGCAACCCGTTTGATACCGGGGCGTGCTCCGGCAGAGCGCGAACCGCGACGGAGCTATTCGCACACAGGCGCCTCAACGTGTGAACAATGTTCCCCGACCGAAAGCGGGGGAGGCTCCCGCAGAGCCGGATCTGCCCGGTAATTCATGGAGTTGACCGCGGTGCTGCGAGCACACTGGTTCCACCGTAACCTTCGAAATTGAACATTAGAGCATTTATGGAAATGCTCTGGGTATTGTTGCAACCGTCCATCGCTTGTAAAGCGGATGATGACGTGATATGATGACGTTATGAGAACGATTGTGGAATTGCCGGAGGAGCAGTTGGTTGCCTTGCGGGAGGTCTGCACTCGCGAAAAAGCGTCCCGGGCGGAAATCATTCGCCGGGCCGTGGGTCAGTACCTGCACAGTCATCAATCAGGCAAAGGACAGAGCGCGTTTGGACTTTGGAAAAAGAAAAAACTCAATGCCTTGGATTATGAGGCCAAATTGCGCGCGGAATGGCCGGATGTATGAAAGCCGTTTTTGACACCAATATACTGGTGGATTATTTGAACGGCATTCCCGCCGCCCGGCGCGAATTGGACCAGTATGAGGAAGCGGCCATCAGCATGGTAACCTGGATGGAAGTGCTGGCGGGAGCGGAAGCTGCCACGGAGGAAGCCATCACGCGTGATTTTCTATCCCAATTCAAGATTCAACCACTGGATAAAACCGTGGCCGAACGCGCGATAAAAATCCGCCGGCAGCACAAGCTGAAATTGCCGGACGCCATCATTTGGGCCACGGCGCTGGAACTGGGCCGCATATTGGTGACGCGCAACACCAGGGACTTTCCCGAAACCAATCCCGGCATCCGCGTGCCGTACCGGGTATGAGCTGGTGTGCTGTAAAGTCGCCAACTCCCTTTCTTCATTCGCGATCTTCGCGTCAAAACTTCCCCGCCTCCCTAATTTTTCTCCGCGCTCTTTGCGTTCTTTAGCGGCCAATCTCCTCCCTCTTTTTTATATCCGTAGTTATCCGAGCCCATCCGTGGTTCCTTCATTTCCATGACTTTTTGGTTAAAAAGCACTCCTTTCCCCGGTCCCCCGGAAAAAAACTGCTAAATCCCTGTAAATCCCCCGGCTTTATGGTAAAATACCGTCTGAAAACTATGGATTCAAAAAAGCTGGCCCAGCTCTGCCGCGATTATGCGGATAATAAAAAGGCCGAAAAAGTCGCGGTTTTGGACGTGAGCAAAGTCTCGTCCGTGGCGGATTATTACGTCATCGCCTCCGGTTCGAGCGAACCGCATGTGCGCGCCATCGTGGATGAAATCACGGACAAGCTCCGCGAGGAGCATGACATCCGCGCCCGCGCCATTGATGGCTCCCGTCAGGGCGCCTGGATTGTGCTCGATTATTTTGACGTCATTGTCCACGTCATGCGCCAGGATGCGCGGGAGCATTACGATTTGGAAGGTCTCTGGAGCGACGCCGCCCGGGTGAAGGTGCCCAAGGCCAAAGCCATCAAGGCCTCGAATGCCAAGGCCCGCGTGAAAAAGGTCAAGCCGAAGGCGGATTAAACCTGTTCAACCTTAAAAAGCATTTGAACCACGGATGGACACAGAGGGGAAGCTGCCAGCTCCCACCTAAAATGATTTTACGCCGCAGCACTGGGCGGCAGTTTTTAAGGCATCATCCCGGGTCGCCAGCGCGGCAGTGACCGGCGCAGCGCCAGCTCAAGATGAGTCGCATATCAAATGGTGAGGCCATGCGTTTCCGCAAGTTCACTGGTTTTGCCAAAGGCATGGCGCGCGCCTTCCTCGCCCACGGTAAATTGCAGGCCGGTTAATTGGTCCAGCGCCGCCTTGCGCTGCACCGTGGTCAGCCGCTGGCGGCGTTGCGCGATCAAAAGGACATTGGCCATTTCCAAATACCACAAGGCGGGCACAATTACCGTGGCACCGGCGGCAACTTCATTCAGCAATTGATCCGTTTCCGGGGGGGGTGGCCTGGCCGGGATAAACCCAGGCAAAACCCACGGATGCATCCACGACAAAACGCGCGCTCAACGGCGTCCCTCCCCGATCCATGATTTGACTTCCGCAGGGGTGAGCCTGGCTTTCCCCTGGTTGCCATCCGAAATTTTCCCGCGCAGTTCCAGCAGTCCCGCCACTGCGGCCTGGACGGATTCCAGATTGCGACGGCCTTCCGGAACCAGTCGCGCCACCGGCTTTTCGTGGCGGGTGATGATGACTTCCTCGCCCCGGGCAACCCGTTCGAGGAGTTGACCAAAGCGGGTCTTGGCTTCCAGTGCGGTGACACTCTCCATAAATTTTTTTATTAAATTAACCAGTCACTAACTATTTTAGCACAACCCTCCGCCGGTGCGCAGAGGAAGATTTGAGCCGCTGTCCACGCACTGCAAAATTACAAATGCCAATGTTCATCCGAATCCAAGGGGCAAAAGCGCTTGTATTTCGATTCGTTAACGATACAAATCAGAGTTTTTGATCGCTTCCGCCACGGCGGAGGGAACCAGGGGTTCAATCGGCAACCCGACCTGAATGCGGGCGCGGATTTGAGAGGAGGAGAGGCCGAGCGGGAAGCCGGAGAGGGTCCGGCCGCGAAAGGGGGGAGGGAACTGGGTGGGGGCGCCGCCGGGACGGGGCACGACCACGAATTCGGCGAGCCGGGCGAGTTCGGCGGGTTCCCGCCATTCATTGAGCTTGGCCACGTTGTCGGCACCGATGAGGTAGAACAACTCGGCGGCGGGATAGCGCCGGGCGTAATCGCGGAGGGTGTCGATGGAGTAGGAGACGCCGCCGCGCCGGATTTCCTGGTCGTCCACCTCGCAGTTCGTGCGCCCCGCCAGGGCGAGGCGCAGCCATTGCAGCCGTGCGGCGGCCGGGGCGTGCTGGCTGTCCAGCTTGAACGGCGATTGCGCGGCCGGAACGAAGACGATGCGGTCCAGACCCAATTCCTCCACCGCCGCCTGCGCCACCAGCAGGTGGCCGAGGTGGACGGGATTGAAGGAGCCGCCGTAGAGGCCGAGTTTCATAAATTAGCAGCAGCGGCGCACGCCGTTGAAGCGTTGTTCGGTGACCTGGACATAGACTTGGGCATCGGCCTGCGCATCTTTGGCGGCGGTGCAGGCGCAGACGTGCGTGCGGGCGCGGTCGTAATGGGATTCGCCGGAAAGCTCCCGGGCCAGGGTGATGGCCAGCGCGGCCGCGCCGGCCAGGTGCAGGGGTTTGCCCTCGGCCACGGCATAGTCCGGCAGCCAGACCGGCGGCGTTTCGCGCAGGACGGAGGCCTTGTTCCGGGACCACAGCAAATACCATTCGCGCAGGCTGATCAGCAGGATGGCCAGCACGAGCGTAAGGAAGGTGCCGGCGACCCCGGCATCCAGCAGGTTGTTAAAGCGGAGCGTGCGGCTCTTGGGCAAATCCGCCTGGGCGGCGGCGAGCTTTTTCGCCACGTCATCCGCGGCCGCGGCTGAGGCCGGCGTGGCCATCACGGCGAGATCGTCGTTTATTTTCCCCTGCAGCACCCTGGCCTGCGCCAGAAAACCGATGCGCGGATCGGGATGGAAGATTTTCTCCAGTCCAGCGGTGGCGGTCACGCTGAGGAGCCACAACAGTGGAACGAGCGTGACGAGAATGAAGGCCGGATGCCCCCCCCGGAGTGCGCCCGTCCCGGGCGCAGCAAGGTCCAAATCACTGCTAATGGTAGTCTTTCCTCCGGTTGCCAATCTCGGCTGTAACTGCATCTTCAGAATAACCGTGGTGGCCAGGCAGAGCGCGATGATGGCCAGCAATTGATTGGCGATGCCAAAGAGCGGCCACAGGGAGTTAATCCCGCCGAGCGGGTCGCGCACGCCTTGAATCAAAAAGTAACCCCACGCCCCCACCATCAACGCGCTGGCGATCGGCGCCACGCGGATGTTTTTCACATCGCCCAGCGGCTGCCAGACCTGGCCCAGCAGACTTTGGATGAGATAACGCCCCACCCGCGTGCCGGCGTCCAGCGTCGTCAAAATAAAGAGCGCCTCGAACATGATGGCGAAGTGGTACCAGAGGTCCAGCCAGCGGCCGCTGACCGCCTTGGAGAAAATATGCGCCATGCCCACGGCCAGCGTGGCCGCGCCGCCGGTGCGGCCATAGAGCGATTTCTCACCCAATTGCGTGGCCAGCTCGTTCATGTGGTCGGTGGTCACGGGATAACCCAGCGCGGTCACCCTGGCCACCGTGGCCGCCGGGTCGCCCTTGATATTCATGCTGAAATACACGCCCGGTTCCAGCGTGCAGGCGGCGATCAAAGCCATGATGGCGACGAAGGATTCCAGGCACATCGCCCCGTAACCAATGGACCGCGCATAGCCCTCGCGACCAATCATCTTCGGCGTGGTGCCGCTGGCGACCAGCGAGTGAAAGCCCGAAACCGCGCCGCAGGCGATGGTGATGAAACAAAACGGGAAAATCTTCCCGGCCACCACCAGCCCCGAGCCATCCACGAACTGGGTGAGCGCCGGCATCTGCAATTGCGGCAGGGTAAACAGAATGCCCACCGAGAGGGCGAAGATGGTGCCCAGCTTCATGAAGGTGCTCAGGTAATCGCGCGGGGCCAGCAGCAGCCACACCGGCAGGCTGCTGGAGATAATGCCGTAAACAATAATACACCACGCCACGTTGATATCCTTCACCCCGAACACCGCCGACCAATAGGGACTTTGATACACCAGCTTGCCGCCCCACACCGCCAGCAACAGCAGGGTCACGCCCAGGGCCGAGGCTTCGAGGACTTTGCCGATGCGAATGAACCGCAGGTAATTCCCCATGAGCAGTGCGATCGGCACGGTGGCCCCCACGGTGAAGATGCCCCACGGACTATCCGCCAGCACGCGCACCACGACCAGCGCCAGCACCCCGAGCAGGATGGTGAGAATGGCGAGAATGGCCAGGGTGGCAATCAAGCCGGCGGGCGTGTTGATTTCTTCCTTCAACATTTGCCCGAGCGATTTGCCATCGCGCCGGATGGAGCAGAATAATATCACCATGTCCTGCACCGCGCCGCCGAGCACGACGCCGACCAAAATCCACAAGGCGCCGGGCAGGTAGCCGAATTGCGCGGCCAGCACCGGGCCCACCAGCGGGCCGGGTCCGGCGATGGCGGCGAAATGATGGCCGAAGACGATCCATTTGTTGGTTTTGCAGTAATCCTTGCCGTCCTCGTGGATTTCGCAGGGCGTGGCGCGGCGGTCATCCAGCATCAACACGCGCACGGCGATCCAGCGGGAGTAAAACCGGTAGCCAATCGCGTAGGTGCAGACGGCGGCGATGAGCAGGCTGGCGGAGTTGACCGGTTCCGCGCGATGCCGCGCCAGCGTAAGGTAAGCCCAGGCGCCGAGCAGGGCGATCAGGAACCAGCAACCATGGGAAACGACTTTTTTCATGTTTAGGCCGCAATTCTTTTACCCGACCTTGCGCCCCAGGCAAAGCCTGTTTGTGCTTTTCGTGGATTAAGCCGACAACAGGCAGTTCAACCGCGCATGGACGCAGATGAACGCCGCCATGTTCCAGTGGAGAAAATCCTCAGGTGATTTTGACCTTGGGGCGGGTGGCGAGGGCCGTCTGGAGGATTTCCAAGGCCGCCCGGCGCTCGGCCCCGGCCATGACCAGGCGCGGGGGGCGGACGCGTTCGTGGCCCATGCCGGTTTCGTGCTGCACGAGTTTGATGAGTTGGACGAATTTGGGCACGGTGTCCAGGCGCAGCAACGGCAGGAACCAGCGGTAGAGCTCCTCCGCCTTTTTCGACTCGCCGCGCAGGGCGTACTGGTAAAGGGCGACGGACTCGCGCGGGAAGGCATTCACGAGACCGGCGATCCAGCCGGAGGCCCCGGCGCGAATTCCCTCGACGATGGCGTCATCCACCCCCACAAGCAGGGCGAGACGGTCGCCGATGAGGGCGCGGATGGCGGTGACGCGGCGGACGTCGGTGCTGGATTCCTTGACGGCGGCGAGGTTGGGGTTTGCGGCGGCGAGCTCTTGAATTTGGGCGGGCAGGTAGTCGGTTTTGTAGGCCACCGGATTGTTGTAGAGCATGCAGGAAAGCTTGGTGGCCCGGAATATGGCGGTGACGTGGGCCCGCATTTCGCGCCAGTCGCTGGTGTATACGTACGGGGGCAGCACCATGAGGCCGGAGCAGCCGGCCGCCTCCGCCACGCGGGCCAGGGCGACGGCCTCGGCCGTGCTGAGCGAGGCGATGCCGGCAACGACCGGACGGCCGTCCAGGGCGGCCACGAGCGTTTTGAGGATGGCGACTTTCTCGTCAAAGGCGAGCGTGGCGCTCTCGCCGAGGGAGCCCAGGGCGACAATGCCCGTGCAGCCATTCTCGACCAGCCAGCGGGCGTGTTTGGCCACAAAGGCGTTGTCCACGGTGTAGTCGGGCCGGAAGGCCGTGGTCAGGGCGGGAATGACGCCGGTCCAGTTCATGGGTTTGGTTTTCATGGCAGATAGTTTTATAAGTAACGGTCGGGAGACAGAAGGGTCAGGTCGAGGACCGGGCGGTCGCCGGAAATAATTCCCGCAACGAGCTGGCCGGTGATGGGGGCGAGGCTGATGCCCATCATGGCATGGCCGGTGGCCAGCGTGAGGTTTTCATGCCAGACGGTGCGCCCGAGATAGGGCAGGCCGTCCGGCGAGCAGGGCCGGAGGCCCCGCCAGGGGGCGATGCCGGCGAAATCCGCCGGGGTAAAATCCGGATAATAGCCGCCGACGGCGTTGATAATGCCGCGCACGCGCCGGGGATCGATTTTCTCACTGAGCCCGGAAATTTCCATGGTGCCGCCGAAGCGCAGGGCGCCGCCCATGGGCGTGACCGCCATGCGCGCCTCGGTGAAGATGGCGCAAATCCGGGGCAACTGGCGCGGCCGGGGCAGCGTGAGGCTGTACCCTTTGCCAGCCTGAATGGGAATGCGCAAGCCCAGTTCGCGAACCAGCCCCGGCGACCAGGAGCCGCCGCAGAGGACAAATTCATCGGCTGCCACTTCGCGGCCATCATTGAGGCGCACGGCCGCCAGGCGCGTTCCCAGGCCGCGCCGCCAGCCGGTGACTTCGCGGTCCCAAATCAATTCCGCGTCGGCGGCAACCAGCTCGTTTTGCAAGGTGGCCACCAAGCGGGCAGGCTGGAGATGGCAGTCCTTGGGAAAATAAACGGAGCCCGCCACGCTCATCCGCACGTCCGGATCCAGCGCGGCGGTCTGGCGGGCATCGAGGACTTCCGCCGGGATGCCGAGGGCAACGGCCTGGGCGGCGGTTTTCGCCTCCTCCGCCAGGCCATGCTCGGTCCGGCAGAGCATGAGCAAACCTTTTTGCACGAGGCCAAAATCATTGCCCGGGAGCGCGGCCAGTTCGGCGTAGGCGGCGCGGCTGGCAAAATTCAAATCGCGCAGCAAGGGCGCGGCGCGCTGGACATGCGCCGGGGTGGCCGCGCGCCAGAATTTATGGAGCCAGTCGAGCAGCGCAAGCGAAAGCCGGGGCTTGATGTAGAAGGGCGACTCGGGGTTCCACATCCATTTCAAACCCAGCGCGACCATGCCCGGCGCGGCGAGCGGAATGAAATGGCTGGGCACAATCATGCCGGCATTGCCAAAGGAACAGCCGTCGCGCTGCGCCGGACGGCGCTCGATGACCGTGACGTCCCAACCCCGCCGGGCGCAGTAGTAAGCGGTCGCCAGGCCAATGACGCCGCCGCCGATGATGAGGACGCGACGGCTCATGTCAGCGAATGCCCCAGCGAAACGGGTCGGCGGGGGTGAGCAATAAAGTGGCTTCGCTGTTGACGAACGCCGTGCCGGTGATCACGGGGATAATGCGGCCGGCGGCGCGGTCCGACCACTGATAGCGGCCGGTGAACGTGCTGCCGAGAATGCTTTCCTGCACCCAGACCGCGCCCTCCGCCAGCTTGCCATCGGCGGCGAGGCCGGCGAGTTTCGCGCTGGTGCCGGTGCCGCACGGGGAACGGTCGTAAGCTTTGCCGGGACACTGGACAAAATTGCGCGAATGCGCGCCGGCGGTCACCGGCGGACCAAACAGTTCCACGTGATCCACCTCGGGGAAGCCCTGGGCATTCACGGCCTGCCGCACCCGCCAGCAATAATCGGTGAGCGCCTCGACATTGGCGAGATCCAGCGTCTGCCCATGGTCTTCCACCAGAAAAAACCAGTTGCCGCCCCAGGCGACATCCCCGGTGACCGGCCCAAGGCCGGGCACTTGCACGGTGACGGCTCGGTGCGCGCGCCAAGCCGGAACGTTGGTGACGGAGACCCCGCCATCGGGATGCAACGTGGCCGTGATGATGCCGACGGGGGTTTCGATCCGGTGCGTGCCGGGCTGGATGCGGCTCGCATGGGCGAGCGTGACCATGAGGCCGATGGTGCCGTGCCCGCACATGCCGAGATAGCCGACGTTATTAAAGAAAATGACCCCCGCCGCGCACGCGGGATCCGCGGGTTCCACCAGCAAGGCGCCGACCATCACATCCGAACCGCGCGGCTCGTTGACCACGGCCGAGCGAAAATGATCGTGGTCACGCTGGAAACGGGCGCGCCGGTCCGCGAGCGGACCCCGACCGAGGTCGGGGCCACCCTGCATGACGATTCGCGTTGGCTCACCACCCGTATGCGAATCGATGACGGTAATCCGTTGCGGCGGGTTCATGCCGGAGCGCCTAGGAACGTCTCATGGTGAAATTATGGCGAAATGTCGCGGGCACGTCTTGTCTAATTGGCCAGCCTGCGCTACTATTTTGGCATAAGGCAGCGCCAATCTTGCATGACCCCGTCCCCAGCCGACATTCAATTTTTCTCTCAACTCGCCGGTCCCTTCACCGGCGAGGAGTTGTTTGACTGCCTGGCCGACGTGGTTTTTTTCATCAAGAACCAGCGCGGCGAATATGTGGTGGTGAACGAGACCCTGGTGACGCGCTGCGGGCGGCGGAGCAAAAAAGAATTGCTGGGCTTGCGGGTGGACCGGGTGTTTCCCGCGCCGCTGGGGACCAGTTACCGCGCGCAGGATGAGCGGGTGCTGCGCGGCGGCGGGGCGATTCGCAACCAGTTGGAGCTGCATTTCTACGCGACGGGCGGCCGGGGCTGGTGCCTCACCAACAAACTCCCGCTGTATAACCGGGCGGGTGCGGTGGTGGGACTGGTGGGCATTTCCCGCGATTTGCAGGCGGTCAACGAGGGGAGCGAGGATTACTCCAGCATCGCCCGGGTGGTGACCCACATGCACACGCATTTTGCGGAGGCGTTGCGGGTGCGGGAGCTGGCGGCGGCGGCGGGGCTTTCCGCGTTTCAATTTGAACAGCGGCTCCGCAAAATTTTCCAGCTCACCGCCGGCCAGTTGCTGCAAAAAATCCGCATGGACCACGCGGTGCGGCGGCTGCGGGAGACGCACGAGGCCATTGCGGAGATTGCACTGCGGTGCGGGTATTCGGACCAGAGCGCGTTCACGCGGCAGTTTCGCAAAGCAACCGGGTTGTCGCCGCTGGAATACCGGCGGACGATGGTAGTGACGGAAGAAAGCTCCAAGCTCCAAGCTCCAATATCCAGAGAACATTCAAATACCAAATCTTAATTATGCGACGATTGTCATGTTTAAGGACGCTCCGGTGGCCGGGCGGGTGGTGCCAGGCAGCGCTGCTTGCACTTGTGGCCCTGGCTCCGCTGGCGCGGGCGCAGGAGGGGGCGGCGGGGATTTATCGCGACCGGATTGAACCGCACTGGTTCAACCAGGGGCCGGACACAAACAGCGCGTTCTGGTACCGGCTGGATTTCGCCGGGGGGCGGCGGGAGTTTGTGCGGGTGGACGCGGTGGGCGGGACGCGCCAGCCGGCGTTCGATCACCGGCGCGTGGCGCGCGCGCTCACGGAATTGCTCCATCATCCCATCCAGCCGGATTACCTGCCGGTGGAATCGCTGGTGTTCAGCCCGGACGGCGGCACGGTGGTATTGCACGGCACCGGGAAGGACTGGTCGCTGGATTTGGCTTCGTATACGGTGTCCGACCAGGCGGCCAATCCGGATGACGGCACGCGCCTGGTGCCGCTGGACCAGGTTCACGCCTCGGCGGATGGCGGGGCGGACACAATGATTATTCTGGTGAATCATCTCCCGGAACCCGTGCGGGTGTATTGGGTGAACCCCGACGGGGAACAAGTCGAGTATGGCCGCCTGGAGCCGGGCGAACGGCGGGAGCAGCACACCTTTGCCGGGCATGTGTGGCTGATCACCAGCCTGTCCGGCCGGCACTTGGGCGTCTTCACGGCGGCGGATAAAACGAGCCAGGCGGTGGTGGATGCAGACGGAACCAAGGTGGCGGACACGAGCCAGTCCGCACCGGCCGCCACCCCGGCCGCGCCAGAGTACCGCTCGCCGGACGGCCGGTGGGACGCCGTGGTGCATCAGCATAATCTCTCGCTGCGCGAAGTGGCCACGGGCAAGGAATGGCCGCTGACCACCGAGGCCACGGAAACCAACACCTACGCGCGAAACGAGGAGTTTGCCCGCAGTATTGACATGGATTACGACCATCCAGATCCCACGGACCCCACCCCGGAAGTTTACTGGTCGCCCGATTCCAGCAAGCTGGTGGCGATGCGTCTCCAGCCCGGAACGAAACGCCGGGTTTACCTGATCGAATCCTCGCCGGAGGACCAGTTGCAGCCGAAACTGGAGTCTTATCCTTACCTCAAACCGGGGGATGACGTGCCGATTCGCAAGCCGCATTTATTCGACGTGGCAGCCCGGCGGGAAATTCCCGTGGCAGACACGCTGTTTGCGAACCCCTGGTCCATCGATGACCTGCGCTGGCGCGCCGACTCGGGGCGGTTCACGTTTGTGTACAACCAGCGCGGGCACCAGGTGCTGCGCATTCTGGCGGTGGCCGCCACCAATGGCGCGGTGAGCGCCGTGGTGGATGAGCAAAGCCCGACCTTTATTTGTTACTCGTCCAAGTACTTCGCCGAGTATTTGGATGACACCGGGGAAATCATCTGGATGTCCGAGCGCGACGGCTGGAATCATCTGTATTTGTATGACGCCCAAACCGGCGCGGTGAAAAATCAAATCACGAAAGGGGAATGGGTCGTGCGCAAGGTCGTGCGGGTGGATCGTGAACACCGGCAGGTCTGGTTTGCGGCGGGCGGCATCCGGCCGGGTCAGGACCCGTATTATTTGCACCTGTGCCGGGTCAATTTTGACGGCACGGGGCTGACCGTGCTGACCGAGGGCGACGGCACGCACACCGAGGAATTTTCCCCGGACCGGCGCTGGTTTATCGACACCTGGTCGCGCGTGGACTGCCCGCCGGTGAATGAATTGCGGCGGAGCGCGGATGGCCGCCTCGTTTGCCGGCTGGAGCAGGCGGACGTGAGTGAATGGGAGCGGGCCGACGGACGCCTGCCCGAAAGGTTTGTGGCCAGGGGGCGGGATGGAGTGACGGATATTTACGGCGTGATCTGGCGGCCGCAGGATTTTCACCGGTTTAAAAAATATCCGGTGATTGAGGACATTTACGCGGGGCCGCAGGATTCGTTTGTGCCCAAGAATTTTCACGCGCGCTATTTCAACCAGCGGCTGGCGAACCGGGGGTTTATCGTGGTGCAAATGGACGGCCAGGGGACTTCCAACCGTTCCAAGAAATTCCATGATTACTGCTGGCAAAACCTGGCGGACGCGGGGTTTCCCGACCGCATCGCCTGGATTCGGGCGGCCGCGGCCAGGTATCACGCGCTGGATTTGACGCGGGTGGGCATTTACGGGACGTCAGCGGGCGGACAGGACGCGCTGCGCGGGCTGCTGGATCACGGGGATTTTTACCGCGCGGGCGTGGCGGATTCCGGCTGCCATGACAATCGCATGGACAAGATCTGGTGGAACGAACAATGGCTGGGCTGGCCGGTGGGCGAGGCCTACGTGCGGAGTTCCAACGTGGTGGACGCTCACAAGCTGCGCGGTGCGCTGCTGCTGATGTACGGCGAAATGGACCGGAACGTGGACCCGGCCAGCACGATGCAAGTCGTGAATGCGCTGATCAAGGCCGGCAAGAATTTCGAACTGCTGGCCGTGCCCGGCGCCGGACACGGAATCTTGAGCCTGCCCTATGGACAGGCACGCCTGGAGGATTTTTTTGAACGCCAGCTACTGGGTAAAAAGGACGCGGGCGCGGGGTTTGCCCGGTGACCTCGGCGGACGGCATCACCAATCTTTAACGACGTGATCCGGGGGCGGGGTTTGCCTGGGTTTGAGTGCGAGGTATTGTTCGTTCCCCTTTTGGGAATTTAAGAGCCGCTCAGCCTCCTTGGCGTTCATTTCATGGGCGCCTTTGGCATCCGCGGCATCATTGGTTTCACTTCCCTGCCGGGCGGCCTCCTCGGCGGCTTTTTGCTGGTCCGCCTGATCCTGCTGCTTTTTCTGGTCCGCTGAGTTTTGCGCCTGCTGCTGTTGCTGGTCCTGCTGGTCCTTCTGCTGCTGGTCTTTTTGTTGCTGGGACTGGCTGGCTTGGGACTGTTGCTGTTGGTTTTTCTGGTCCTGCTGGGCTTGCTGTTGTTGTTCCTGTTGCTGCTGTTGCTGCTGTTGTTGTTGCTGCTGC
Source organism: uncultured Verrucomicrobia subdivision 3 bacterium (assembly GCA_903895255.1). Taxonomy (GTDB): domain Bacteria; phylum Verrucomicrobiota; class Verrucomicrobiia; order Limisphaerales; family UBA11358; genus UBA11358. Next base: position 167,222 of record CAITTG010000052.1, on the reverse strand, counting down.
TGCTGCTTTTGTTGCTGGTCCAGCAGTTGCTCCAGTTTTTTCAATTTGTCGTCGTTCGGATAAAGTTGCAGACCGTTTTTCACCTGGGTTTTGGCCAGGGGAATGTTGTTGGAAATATAGAACTGGGCGCCGCTGTGAAAAAAATCATCAGCGGTCAAAAACTGCGCGCGCGCGGCGGGCGCGGCCAGCAGCAACAGCAGCAGGCTAAGGCTGCGCCGGAGTTGACGGAGGAGTGACGATTGCATCGATGGCCTTTACTTTTTTAGTGTAGTCTTCAAATTCTTTGCCGAGGGGGTTGTGCTGCATGAGGGCAGTCATGATTTCCAGCGCGCGATGATAGTTGCGACCGCGCGTGGCCTGGTCAGCGGCCATTTTTGCCTGGCGGGCCAGGGCGCGAAACTCGGCGATCATCCGCAAGTTTTGGGTGACGAAGGCGAGGTTGTAAACCGCGTCGGCATCCTTGGGGTTCAAGCCCACGGCGCGGGCGTAACTATTGGTGGCAGCCTCCCAGGATTTTTGAATGTCGTCCAGGGTGGCGGGCTTCTCCATCAATTTGGCGGCCTGTTGCATGCCGATTTTATACTGGGTGTTGCCCAGATTGTAATAGGCCTGTTGTTGCAACTTGACCTCCGGCGCCAGCGTTGCGGTTTCAAAGAGGCGGGCGGCCTCGTCATAATTGGTGGCCCGATAAGCGGCCGCGCCGGCGTTGAAGACCAGGCGGAGGTCGTTGGTGTTAATGCGGGCCAGCCGCTGGTATTCCTCAAGGGCGTTGGTGTAATGCCCGGTGGTGTAATCATGCCACGCCGAGCCGGGCGAGGCGCGGAGACTGGCGGGCAACAGGCAGCCCGCCAGAAGGAGAGCCACCACTTTGCCCGCGGCCGCCGGGACGGGAATTTTCAACGGCCGGGCGCGGTCCGGCAGCAGCATTTCCAAGAGGAGCAACCCGATGGCCACGGCAAGCGGCCACTGGTATTGCTCGTGGTAGCGGCGGATGAGCTTTTCCTGCGCCTCGGATTTGGGCAGGGGGGCCAGGCCGCGCTCATACAGGGTGTCCACCGTTTGCGGGCCGAGCGGCAGATAGAAGCCGCCCGTCGCCCCGGCAATTTGTTTCAAGAGGGTTTCGTTTAAGTGTGACTTGACCACGTTGCCACTGGGGTCGCGCACATAATCGGAGTTGCCGTTCGCATCGGTCGTCCGGAGGAGATCCCCGGCGGCGGTGCCGATGCCGACGGTGAAGATTTTCAAGCCCGCCTTGCCGGCTGCCTGGGCGGCTTGCAAGGCGCCGGCCTCGTTGTCGTTGTCCTCACCATCGGTGAGCAGCACCAGGGCCTTAAAATGGTCCCCTTCCTTGAACGCCCGCAGGGCGGTGTTTATGGCGGTGGCGATGGCCGTGCCGCCCTCGGGAATGGTGTTCACGTCCAGGGCGTCCACGCTCTGTCGAAACGCGGTGTCGTCAATGGTCAGCGGACAGGTGAGAAAAGCATCCCCGGCAAAAGCGACGAGCCCGAGACGGTCGGTGCGCGCCTGTTGCATCAAGTCCAGCGCGGCCAGTTTGGCGCGCACCAGGCGGTTGGGCGCGATATCGGTGGCGAGCATGCTCTTGGAAGTGTCAATCGCGATGACAATGTCCAGGCCACGCTGCTCGACCTTGTCCCAGTCAAAACCCCACTGTGGACGTGCGAGGGCGAAGAGCAGGGCAACCACGGACAGCACCAGCAGGGCAAAACGAATTTTCAGGCGCAGGGGCGAAACGCCGATGGTGAGGGCGGAGAGCAACCGGGCGTCAATAAAAGCGGCCAGCAATTGCTGCCGCACCCGCCACGCCCACCAGAAAAAGACCACCAGCACCGGGGGCAGCACCAGGAGCAACCAGAGGATTTGGGCATTGGCAAAATTCATGGCAACCTCCGCAACAGGGTCTGGCCGAGGGCAATTTCCAGCAACAGCACAACCAGGCCGCCGGCCACCAACCAGGGGAACAGCTCCTTAAATTCAGTGTATTTATTAATCACGGCATCGGATTTCTCGAGCTTGTCAATCTCCGCGTAAATGGCCTTGAACTTTTCCGCGTTGTCCGCGCGGTAATAGCGGCCGCCAGTCATCTGGGCCACTTGGGCCAGCATGTCCTCGTCCGGCAAAAAACCCTCGGGCAGCCCCATTTGCTGGACAATTTCCCGGTTGCCCAGCCCGATGGTGTAGATTTTCACCCCCAGCGCCTTGGCGGCCTGGGTGGCGGTGATGGGGCTGATAACCCCGGAGTTATTGGCGCCATCCGTCATCAGGACGATGATCTTGCTCTTGGACTTCACCTCGCGCAACCGGTTGAGCGCGGTGGTGATGCCATCGCCAATCGCGGTGGCGTCCGAGTTGATCGCGCCGATGCCGATCTGGTCAATCGTTTCGAGGAGGAAATCGTGGTCGAGGGTCATGGGCGACGCAATGAACGCCTGCACCGCGAACACCACCAGGCCAATGCGATCGTTGGGGCGGCCTTCGATAAATTGTTTCAGGACCGGTTCCGCCATGTCAATGCGGCTCACTTGCTGATGATTGATGATGTAATCCTGCGTCTTCATGCTGCCGGACAAATCCAGCGCGCACACGATGTCAATCCCGCTGGCCTTCACCTCCGTGGTGCTTTTCATCAGCCGCGGCTCGGTCAGGGCGACGATGAACAGGGCCAGCGCCAGCCAGCGGAGGACGGCCAGGAAGGCGCCGGCGTAGGAGCGGCGGACGTTGGTCAGTCCGCCGAGCAGCCCCACGGAGGAATAAACAAACGCCGCCGGCTGCCCGCGCCGGCCTTTCAACCAGGCGGCCAGCGGCAGGACCAGCAGGGCCAGAAACCAATAAGGGTGCGCAAACATCATGGCGGCAAATCAGGGTTGGGTCGGCAGGGTGAAGGGTTCATCCTCCGGATCCTGTTCCGGCTCCGCCGGCGGCTCGGTTTCGTCAATCAGCCGCGCGGCGGACTGATGGAGGGCGCGCAGTTCCGGCTCGCCCGGCTCATATTTGGCGAATTTCACCAGGTCGCAACTTTCCAGAAAACGGGCGAGACTTTCCTTTTGCTCGCGGGTGAGCAGGCTGGTGCCGCCGAGCTCCCGGAGGAATTCCTCGGTGGTGCGTTCCGGGGCATGGAAATTAAAACGCTGCTCCAGATAAACGCGGGTGATGTCGGATACCTCGATGCAAAACGGTTTGGGCTGGGCGATGAGCGCCAGGGCCTCGGCCAGCTTTTGCCGGGCGTGCACGTGTGGCGGCACGCGGGGTATCACCACCATCTGGGCCGAACGCTGCCGCCAATAGCGCCACAGGAGGTACAGGACCACCAGAACTGCCAGAATGCGCAGGGTCCACCACAGCCAGGCCAGGCTGTTGGGAATGTCGATCGGCGGCTTGATGTCGCGAATATCGTAAACCACCGGGGCGGCGGCGGAAGTATTGGTCATCATCCGCGCATCCTCCGCTTTTCCCGGTTTTGAAAAAACCGGCCCAGCGCGCCGCCGTAAGGTTGGTCGGTGCGCAACTGAATGGTGTCCACCCCCGCGCCCCGCAACTGGCGGGCCAGCTGCTCCTGGTTGCGCTCCTGCCGGAGGGCAAACGCGGCGCGGCTGGTGGCGTTGCCGGTGTTGACCTCGAGCACCTCGCCCGTCTCGGCGTCCTCCAGGATCAACCGGCCGAGGGCGGGCAGTTGCAGCTCGTAATGGTCGGTCACCTGCACGGCCACCACGTCGTGCCGGCGGTTGGCCATGCGCAGTGCCGTCTGGGTGGCCCGGGGCAGCAGGGCCGCGCTGCCGTCCGCCGGATCCTGGTCCGGATCAGCGGGGGCGTTGGTCAGAAAATCCGAGATCACCGCGCAGATGGCCTTGTGCGGCAGCACGCGGCCCATGAATTCGAGGGCGTGGACCAGGTCCGTGCCCCGCCGGCGCGGCTCGTAATAGAGCACCTCCCGGATGACCCGCAGCACATGGCCCCGGCCTTTGCGGGGGGGGATGTATTTCTCCACCTCATCGGTGTATAACAGCAAGCCCACCTTGTCGTTGTTGCGGATGGCGGAAAAGGCAAGCACGGAGGCGATCTCCGCCGCGAGTTCGCGCTTGGACTGCCCGCGCGAGCCAAACCGGCCCGAGCCGCTGACATCCACCACCAGCATCAGCGTCAGCTCGCGTTCCTCAATGAACTTTTTGATGAAGGGATGGTTCATCCGCGCGGTGACATTCCAGTCAATCGCACGGACGTCATCGCCCGCCTGATATTCGCGGACCTCGTCGAAATTCATGCCCTGGCCCTTGAAGACGCTGTGGTAGGCCCCGGCGAGCGTCTCGGTGACCACGCGGTTGGTGCGCAGCTCGATCTGCCGGATTTTTTTGAGAATTTCGCGCGGGATCATGGCTGGGCGAAGGCTGAAGGCTGAGGGCTGCAGGCTAAAAGGGAAGCACCGCCGCACCGGGCGCGCCAGCGCAAATCCGCTTGCGCGGGGGCCATGGCGCGGTAAGTTAAGGGCATGAGCGCGGCACACGTCATTGATTTGCTGGAAAAACTTCCGGTTGCGGAACAACGGGAGGTGTTTGAACAACTGCGTGACAAATTTGACGACAATCTCGCCCCCGGCGAAGCGGAGTTGATTGGCCGCCGGCTCCAAGACCACCTGGACCATCCAATGGACATTGTTTCCTTTGAAACCTTAAAGGCGCGACTTGACGCCAAATAGGGCAAATGAATGGCGGGATTCGTTAGGGACGTGCCAGTCGCCACTTCACAAAACTCTGCTTGCGCGGCCATGCCTATAGAGTAAGTTAAAGTCATGAGTGCGGTCGAAATACTCGAACAGATTCGCCGGTTGCCACCGGCAGAGCAATACGATATCGCCGAACAGATTTGGGCCGAGTTTGGCGATCTCGATGAGGAATTGACGCGGGAGCAAATTGTCGAAGTGGAACGCCGTGCCGCCGCCGCCCGTGCGCATCCTGAACTCTGCCGTCCGATGGAGGATGTTTTTGCTGACATCGAAAAACGACACCGCGTCCCGCGATGACATTCCAGATCGTCTTTGAGGGCGAGGCCGAAGCGGAACTCAAGGAGGCCATTTCGTATTATGATGCGAATTCCGAGGGCCTCGGAGACAGATTTGCCAACGAGCTTCGGGCCATGCTTCACCAGGCTTCCAAAAATCCGCAAAGATTTCCGTTCGCCGGCCCAACCACCCAAAAAATAAAAATGGTCGATTGGCCCTATTCGATTTATTTCACACTCCTCCAAGATTCGGGCGAACTGATTGTGGTTTCTGTCTTTCACGGTGCCCAGGACCCCGCCAAAATCCGGAAACGGTTGAAATGAGCTGCTCGTGAGCCAATCCCAAAGGGATTGCGTCCTCCAGCCCGGGGTTGCGTGCCCCGCGCCACCCTGGGTAACTAACCCAGCCGCACCAACCCCAACGGGGTTGCGCCTTTGGGCCAAATAGCTACCCTTGCGAATTTTAAGCAATTCGATTTGCCGGGGCCGATTTTGGAATTCACGGAGGATCATGCCAGCAAACTATGCTTCACTTCAGCGAAATAGGAAATCGGTTTTAGCCCGCATTTTTTCAAAAATCCTTTGCCTGTAAAAACATGGACTTTTCGATTTTTTGTCGTTGCTTCTGTGACAGCAGCCAATCGAAAGTTTCCGTCAGCCCTTGCACATTCGGCTTCCTTTGCAGTGATTATGAACCTGGTTACTGGACCTGAAATGCCTTTTACTTCGACGTGCAATTCTTGTGTTTTGCGCCGTGCGTCAAAATCGTATCCCACTTTTTCACTTTCACGCGATACCAGCGTGTAGCCTTTCCCTTTAAAATACTTTTTAAATTCCTTCCGGGCAGCTTGCTCAATCACAAGCCTCTGTTTGGGAGTTCCGAAGCCTGACCCTGAGACATTGATTTTGGGAGGAAGTTCGGGAATAGTATGCCTTTCAAGATTCGCCAGCTTTAGCAGTTTATTAGCTATGGATTCCTTTATATGGGTTTCTTTCCGAGTCCTTTTGAGCCAGCCCCACTCAGGAATTTCTTTTCGCAAACTCTGCAGCGTTATGGCCTTTTCAAAAAAATTAACGTTTTTGAACCAAACGATATAATTATGACCTTTTCTCCCTCCTGGTTCGGCGTCACCAGAGGCTGTTGCCGATGCAACAATTGCACGTTTAGGATCCTTAAAATAAAAGAACAATAAATCGCCGTTCTTGGTGTCTTTTAAGCATGACCACCAATCCGTTTTGTTTTCTTTGCCACATTTTTCAAGTGCTTCGTAAGATTCTTGGCTGCCGCCCATTACAACTTGGATTCTTCTGGCCATAAAAAACTTATTCGCGAGTTTGTAGTCACGCAATCGACTGCGTGTTCAGGAGGTGGCAAACCTCGATGCCATCGTCCAAATCCGGCCAATAGATTGCCAAGCCGCCCGGCTCCAGCGACCAGTTGGCGCGCTGTTTGGACGTGGCTTTGGCCAGCCATTTCAGCCAGGGCACTTCCGCCAGCGGCAGGCTGATTTCTCGCCCGTCGTTAAACCGCACATGCAGCTTGCCGGGGGTGAACCGGACGGTTTCGGCCTGAACCGATTCGGTTTCTTTAGCGATCAAAGTATGCATGCCATGCCTCCAGCAGCTTGGTTTCGTTTTTTGCGGTCAATTTCAAAACTCTGTTTAACTCAACTTTATTATAGCCGCGATTGTATTCGACTGCCAGAGGCTGAAGCCAGATTTTAGCCACTTGTTCAGCCCGAATGACATGTACGTGCGGTGGTTCATTAAGGTCGGATGAATAAAAGCGGAATTTATAGCCGCCAATCTGGATGGTTGGCATGATTCACGGCACCGGCAATTCATCAAAAATCTTCTGGATCACCGTCTCGCTGGTCTTCTCCTCGGCCTCGGCCTCGTACGTGATGGCCACGCGGTGACGCAGCACATCCATGCCGATGCTCTTCACGTCCTGCGGGGTGACGTAGCCGCGGCCCTTGAGGAAGGCGTAAGCCTTGGCCGCCAGGGTGAGCGCGATAGTCGCGCGCGGTGACGCGCCGAGCTGGATGAAATCCTTCACGGCAATTTTGTAGTGGTCCGGATCGCGCGTGGCGCAGACGAGGTCCACAATGTAGTCCTTCACCTTGTCGTCCACGTAAATGTCGTTGATCACCTCGCGGGCCCGGAGGATTTGTTTGGTGTCCACCACCGGCTTGCAACTCGGCGTGCCGGAGGTTTTCGCCATCATGTCCAGAATCTGCCGTTCCTCGGCGCGCGAGGGATAGCCGATCTTGAGCTTCAGCATGAAGCGGTCCACCTGCGCCTCGGGCAGCGGATAGGTGCCCTCCTGCTCGATGGGGTTTTGCGTGGCCAGCACCAAAAAGGGTTCCTCGAGCTTGTAGGTCTGGTCGCCGATGGTGACCTGCTTTTCCTGCATCGCCTCGAGCAGCGCGCTTTGCACCTTGGCGGGCGCGCGGTTGATTTCATCCGCCAGCACGAGGTTCGCGAAAACCGGACCTTTGCGGGTGGTGAAACCGCCGGATTGCGGATTGTAGATCTGCGTGCCGATGACATCCGCCGGCAGCATGTCCGGGGTGAATTGCAGGCGCGCGAACTTCACCGAGAGGGTGGCGGCCAGCGACTTGACCGACAGGGTCTTGGCCAGGCCGGGCACGCCCTCGAGCAGCACGTGCCCGTTGGCCAGCAGGCCGATGACCAGCCGCTCGACCAGATACTGCTGGCCGACGACGACTTTGCCGAGTTCGCTAAACAGCGGCTGCGTGAACGCGCTGGCGTCCTTGACCGCTTCATTAATGGCGGAGATTCCGGTATTCATTTGGTTTCAGATTTTACAGTCAGATGGACAGGGGAAAAAAGGCCGATGTTCAAAAAAATAATGCGCTCCGGTTCAGGCCCCCGGCAGTAAATCCAATACCTTGCGGGGCAGCCAGCCAATTTTGCCGGAACCATCGGTGACTTGCAACCAGTCGTCGTGGCGGTCCAGCACCGTCAGTTCCGCGCCATCATGCGGGCTGAAAACGGTTTGCGCATCATCGAACGGTCCGCTGCGGGCCAGGACGTTGCCCGTGATCACCACCGCCGTTTGCGTGGCAAACCGGCTGGTCGCCTGCACCGCCAGGACGGTGCCGCCCAGCACGAAGGCCACCAGGGCCGCCAGCGTGAGGCCGCGCAAACGTGACACCAGCGCGGGCCGGAGCTGGCGGAGGGTCAATAATAAAAGCCAGACCCAGAGGGCGCCGGCCGTGACCAGCGTGCCCTCATTCAGCGTGAGCACACCAAACCAGCCCTGCCAGACCGCCGGCCGCACCGTGGCCCCCTGAACCTGATTGCGCGCAAACCCCAGGTTGCCCAGCACCTCGCTGTCGCGCGGCGTCAGCAAGGCCGCGTGCCGGTAGGCGGCGATGGCCCGGCCCAGGTGACCCAGCTTGAATTCCGCGTTGCCGGCGTTGAAATACAAGGCCGCCGATGCCGTGCCTGCGCTGCCCGCCGACTGGATGGCCCGTTCATACGCATTCGCCGCGTCGGCAAATTTGCCTTCCGCGTACAGTTTGTTGGCCGCGGCAAAATCCCCGGCCACATCCGCGCCCGCGTGGGAACCCAGGGTGCCAGCCATCAAGGCCAAAATCATGAGAAGAAAACGGGTGTTCATGCTTTGATCGCGGGCAGTGCCCGGGAAACGTTCTCGAATTTGGCGGCCACCGCCGCCAGTTCCTGCGCATCCCGCACCGGCGCGTAGCGGGCCTGGTTGCAGAGTTGAAACAACTCGCGCAGACCATTAATTATGTCGGCGGGAACACTCAGCGCCCCCAGCCGTTCATCCACCACGGATTCAGTGATGGCACTGGCCGGGCAATCCAGCCGCTCGCCCAATTGCTCCTGCAACAACCGGAAGAGGGTCGCAAAAAACTGCTCGGAATTGTTTTCAGAAGCAAACTTGCGCAAGTCGCCCAGCCCGGTCTGAACCAACTGAGCCACGGCACGCTGCCGGCGCAGGCGGGGATTGTTGGCCAAGCTGTCCGCCCGGCGCCGCCAGATAAAGGCCGCCACCAAGGCCAGGACCGGCACTCCTTGCAACGCCAGGAAGAACGGTTGCACCAGGAGCGGCGCGCCCGTGGGCCGCAACGCCCCCAATTCCTGCTTCACCGGTAAAATATCCGATTGCGCCGCCGGGGCCTCACTCGTGGCGGGTTTGGTGGCGGCAATGCTCGGCACCGCCGCCGCGCCGGAAGGATGGACCGTAATGGCCAACGCTGGCTGCGCGAGGGTCTGATATTGATTTAAATCCGGGTCGAAATAACTGAGGGCAAAGGCGGGAATCTCCCGCACATCCGGGTTCTGCGGCGCGATGATTTGCTCAAAGGTCTTCGCTCCCTCCAGCCCCTGCGGGTCGGTGTATTCGGTTTTTGCCGTCGCCGGGTAGGTCTTGAACCCGTTCCAATTGGAGAAATCCGGGAGGCTGACCGCATCCAAAGCTCCCCGTCCCTCCAGCCGCACGTGCAGGGTGATCGGGTCGCCGGCGGAAACATTCGTGGGGCCCTCGGAAACTTGCATGCTAAAGTGCCCGACCGCCCCGGTAAAACCCGCCGGCGGGTTGCCCGGCAGGTGCAGGGCCGTGATACTGTAAGTATCGGTGGTCAGGGTGATTTGCTTTTGCTCGCCCTGATTGAAAAACTGTCGGAAGAACGGGTCGCCGCCCTGGTTGTTGGCCCCGGGCAGCACGATCACCATTTGGGCCGTGAGCGGGCCGAAGGTCAGAGTCCCGGTCTTGATGGTGGTCAGGGCGATGGAAACGGGAATCACCGTGTACACCCGGTTGCCCAATTGGGTGCGGTGCCGGGGCCGCTCAGTGAGCTTGCCGACGTTGAACCCATCCGCCGGGAGGGCGGTCAACTGCAGGTTGCCAAAGTTCTGCACATCGTCCCGCAACCAGATTTCCAACTCCGCCGAGGTCACCTCCCCCACGTACAGATGGTCTTTGTTCGGCAAGATCACCTTGGCAAACGCCACCTGCGAGCCGGAGTTGATGCTCGCGGCTGACGGGGCCTGCGGCTGGGCCACCGTCAATTTCAGTGGCTGGCTGCTCAGCGTTGTGCCGTCCACGTCAATGGACAGCCCCGGAATGGTGTAAACCCCGGGCCGCGAGGCCGTGACCGTGAAATGATGAGTGACCGTGGAGCTGGTCTGGCCATTCACGAAACTAAACTGGCTGGAAGGGCCGACGTACGAAATGTTGAGCCCGGGAATATTCGGCAGCGTGGGCGTGCCACTGGGACCACCACCCTCAAACGTGAGATCCAAAGTGGCCGATTCCCCCAGTTCCATCGCCTCCCGGTCCAGTGAGGTGGTAAAGGTGGCCGCCGAGGCCGTCTGCCCCGCCAGCAAAATGCCCGCCACCAGCGCGCAACCCGCCGCGTGCCAGCGCCGCCATCCAGACGTCCATCCCCGCATGTTTAAATTCATTTCCAAACCCGCAAAATTTTTAATGGTTATCGGCCTTCGTCAATCGCAAAATTTACCTAACAAAAGACACCGGGCGGCCAAAAGTGTTCACCCCCCCCGCCCAAACCCAATGAAAGGTTCATAATTTACCCGTCCTCGGCAAGCCTGTAGCGCGCCTTTTTCGTTAATCACCGGGAACCTCCTCGTCCGCAGGGATAATTTCCACCTGCCGCAACCGGCCGACAGAAATGTCCTTCGCCTGCGCCCAACCACTGCTCAGCCAACAACCACCCCTTTCTCCTCGGGTATCCCATTGGCTGACACCTGAATGGCACTTTTTTGTAATATTTCGACACAATCCCTATTGACTTCCTGCAATCTGTGTTAAAGTCCTCATATGACTCCCTTTGTATTTGCCATCTCGCTCGGCATCACGCTGTTTTTTCTGGCGCTCAGCCTGCGCCAGGAACGAAATCTCGAGTAAATCCGGCAATTCCCCCGATTGCTTTAGTTTTTGGTTTGCGACGGTACTAATCCTGCCGCTCGCCTTAGGTTTTAGAAAGAAATATCAACTTCCCCAGTCGCGGTTTTTCCCGGAGTCTGCTGAATCTATCGGCGTCCTCATTTTCCAGCTTTTGATCCGGCTTCCTCCACCGTTCCCATTTTGGCTAATTTCCCGGCAGGACCATGATTTCAATGCTGGATGGCGCCTCCGGTGAGCGATAAATCCGCTCCTTGGCGGGACGAAAATCCTCCGGCTTGGCGTGGTAGATATCGCAAAATGTCTGCGGATTCCGGTCCACCAGCGGAAACCATGAACTCTGCACCTGCACCATGAGCCGGTGGCCGCGCTGGAAGGTATGGAAAACATCCGGCATCACCCACGTAACCGGCGTCACCTGGCCCGGCACAAACGGTTCCGGATGGGTAAAGCTCCGGCGAAACTTCCCGCGCATCGGCTCGCCCCGCACCAGTTGCTGGTAGCCACCCATGACGATGCCATAAGGGTTGGGTTTGGGATCCGGAGCGTCGCCCGGGTAAACATCAATGAGTTTGACGATCCAATCGGAATCCGTGCCCGAGGTCGCAACCTGCAAACGGGCGGTGACCGGACCGGCCAGCGTCAGGTCAGACTCCAAGGGCGCGGTTTCATAAACCAGCACGTCCGGACGCCGGGCCGCCTGCCGCTGGTCATCCACCATATATTCATAGTTCATACCCTGAGTAATCCGGGAGAAATAGGGCACCGGCTTGGCCGGGTCGCTCACGTATTCGTCGTAAGCCACCGGCGCGGCGGGCGGGGCGTCAAAGGCCAGACCGCCACCGGGTTGCAGGTAGAGTTGCCGGACACTGGCGTTGGTGGGCGGCCAGGCGGTGAAGCCTCGCCAGCGATTCGCACCCGTTTCAAATACCCAGGCCCGGGGCAGGTCGGGATCGGGTGCGTCCTTGAGGTAATGCTTGAAGAATGGCAGCTCGATGTTTTGCCGGAAAAATTCCGCCGGGTTTGAATGAAAGTCCAGCGGGCCGAAGTGGCTGGTGTCCGGCTGGCTCCAGGCACCGTGTGACCAGGGCCCCATGACCAAATGATGAACCACCCCGGGATCCAACGCCGCCACCGACCGCCAAACGTGCAGGGGCCCGTACAAATCCTCGGCGTCATACCAACCGCCGATGGTCAGCAACGCCGCATGGACGTTTTTAAGGCGCGGACCGGGATCGCGGGACTGATAGAACTCGTCGTAAGTGCCATGAGCCATCAAATCGTTCCAATATTCATTTTCCCCCTTTAGATAACGGGCATCGAGGTTGGCAATCGGGCCAAGTCGCAGGTAAAAGTCGTAACCGTCCGGGGTCCCGTAATCAATCGTCGGCACCGCCTTCTTGCCAAAGGAGGAGTAAAAGCCGAAGGCGTGCGGCAGGAAGAAAGCGCCGTTGTGGTGAAAATCATCGCCCATGAAACTATCCGTGGCCGGGGCCTGGGGCGAGACGGCTTTGAGCGCCGGGTGGCTGTTCACCGCGCCGCACAGGGCAAAAAAACCGGGATCGGAAATACCGCTCAGGCCCACCCGTCCGTTGTTGTTGACCAGATGCTTGACCAGCCAGTCAATGGTGTCATAGGCATCGGTGCTCTCATCAGTGTCGGCCGCCGTTGGGTGGGTTTCCCGCAGGGGCCGGGTGTCCACATAGACACCGCCGGAGCCATAACGTCCGCGCACGTCCTGAACCACGAAGATAAATTTCTCGCGCGCGTAATATTTGAGCGGCCCGCTGGGTTCCGGGAAAGAGTTGGTGCCGTGGGGCCCGGCGTTGTAGGGCGTGCGCAGCAGCCAGATGGGCCACGGAACGGACGTGTCCCGGGGCGAGTACACCAGCGTGAGGAGGGTGACGCCGTCCCGCATGGGAATTTGGTATTCCGCCTTGGTGTAATTGGCCGCCAGCCAGGTCTTGTTGACGGGCGCGAGGGCTTCGGCGGCCCGGGCCGGGTAAAGGGCTGCAGCCAGGGCGAGCAGACCGAGCAAGCGTAACGTGATGCGGGCAAAGTTCATGTGGGCCCGGCAAATGGTGCGGGCGACTGAAAAACATGAGGGAATGGTCGGAGTTTGTCCAGTGAACGAAACTGGTGGGTGACGAAAAGCCATGCAAAATGGCTGACTGAAATGCGGCGCTTGCCCGATTGTCGGTTCTACTGTAAATACCCTGTGAATGGATTCGATAGAACTCTTTGCCGGTGGTGGCGGTTTGGCGCTGGGGCTCCATGAAGCGGGATTCAATCCTCTTGTGGTGGTCGAACGCGACCAGGATTCCTGCGCCACCCTGGCCGAAAACTGGCGTGATTCCATCAAACGAGGCCTTCGGCTTTTCAATAAAGACGTGCGTATCATCCCATTTGGCGAATGGGAGGACAGAATTGATTTGGTTTCTGGCGGGCCGCCCTGTCAGCCCTTTTCGATTGGGGGCAAACACCAAGGCTATCAGGATGAGCGCGATATGTTTCCGCATGCAGTACAGGTAGTGAGAACAGTCCGGCCCAAGGCCTTCATCTTTGAAAATGTCCGCGGGCTGCTGCGCAAATCATTTGCCAAATATTTTGAGTACGTCCTTTTGCAACTCCAATATCCGGACATTATCCGGCAGGGAACCTGGCAGGATCATTTGGCCCGCCTCGAGGAACATCATACGGGAGGCAGGGAGCATGGGTTGCGATACCGGGTGGTGTTTCAAAAGGTGGATGCCGCCGATTTTGGCGTGCCGCAACATCGCGAGCGCGTCGTCATTGTTGGATTTCGCTGGGATATCCACGAACCTTGGAGCTTTCCCCGAGCGACACATTCGGGTGATGCGCTGGATGCCGCCAAGTGGCTGGATGGAACTTATTGGGACGAGCATCAATTTCCCCGGGCAAGACGGCCACAAATGCCGCCCGGCATGGAAGCACGATTGGAACGCATCGCAATACTTCCGTTGACCGCGCGCTGGCGAACAGTTCGAGATGCCATCAGGGATTTACCAAGCCCACAATCGCCCGAGGGTGCCCGAATCCAAAATCACCGGCAGCAACCCGGCGCACGGCGTTATCCAGGTCATACAGGAAGTCTGATGGACGTTCCGGCCAAGACCTTGAAGGCGGGGGACCATGGAGTTCCTGGAGGAGAAAATATGCTGGCTCATGCAAACGGCTCTGTCCGTTATTTTACCGTTCGTGAAAGCGCCCGCCTGCAAACATTTCCTGATTGGTATTATTTTCCGGGTTCCTGGACGGAAAGCATGCGGCAAATTGGGAATGCAGTTCCTGTTTTGCTGGGCCGAATCATTGGTGAAAGTGTGGCGAATACGCTTAGAGCCCACGAAGAACATCAGTTGCAGAATTAAGGACATGGCAGCGCTCCCCTACAACCCGCTAGACAAGCTACACCTTGCCGAAAGCATCGCCCGGGAATTCTTCAAAGGCAGTTTGCATCCGCTGCCTCCCTCCGAGGGTTTCTCCGGGGCTGGCATTTACGCAATATATTATGGTGGTGATTATCCGCTTTATGCCGATGTGGCTGAATCTTTACGTCTTTATGAAGCAAGCATCGGAAAACTGGCAGCGGCTGAGATATCGAAGCAACCTGTCCCGCTTTACATCGGCAAATCCGATCCGCCGGGCAGCCGCAAAGGCCTGTTCGCAGGGATGAGCGAAATGGAATCTTTGGCGCGGGACGATGCAGAAGCCAGCGAAGCGACCGAAACGCTGCTTACCGAAACTCCGGGACATCGGAAATTATTTGAACGACTGAAAAAGCACTCCAGGTCCATTCTCTCCACCAAAAACCTCAAACTTGGTGATTTCAAATGCCGCTACATGCTGGTGGATGAAATCTGGGTGCCGCTGGGTGAAGCGAAACTGGTAGCCGCCTACAAGCCGATTTGGAACGTCTTAATCGAGGGTTTTGGCAGCAATGTCGAAGGGGGCGGGCGCACCGAAACAGCCCGTCCTGTGTGGGATATTATTCATCCGGGCCGCAAGGATGGTCTCCGTTTCCAGCTCGACCCAAAGGTCGAGACCGCAATCATTCAAGATTTGCAAGCGGCAAAAGACAGACTAACGCTAACGCTGGCCATTGAACGGCACCGTGAAGCCAAGAAGGCATTTGCGGCTGCCAGAAAGAAAAGCCGCACGAGTTAAACTTGTATCGGCGGCACCTGGTGGTGATTGCCAGCATGCCGACACTAGCTGATCTGAAAACTTGACTCGGACTTTACATAATAGGCAGCGAGGATGGATGAAGTAACCCCATGAGCACCGGCAAAATGAACCCCAAGGTGAGCACCGTCCTGAGCCAGGCCAAAAAATGGCAGACCGAACTGGCCGCCTTGCGGCGGATCGTGCTGGACACACCGCTGACCGAGGAGTTGAAGTGGCGTCAGGCTTGTTACACGTTTCAAGGCAGCAACATTGTGCTGGTCAGCGGCTTTAAGGAATACTGCGCCCTTAATTTTTGCAAGGGCGCCCTGTTGAAGAACACCCATGGACTGCTCGTCTCCCCCGGCGCGAACACGCAGTCGGGCCGCCAGATCCGCTTCACCTCCCTCCGGCAAATTGAGGAGCTGGAGCCAGTCTTAAAAGCCCACGTTCTGGAAGCCGTTGCGGCGGAAAAAGCGGGTTTAAAAGTTGCCTATAAAAAGCCGGAGGACTTCCCGCTGCCCGCCGAGCTGGTAAATAAACTCGCGGCCATGCCCGCCTTGAAAAAAGCGTTTTACGCCCTGACCCCGGGCCGGCAACGCGCCTACAACCTCTACTTCTCCGGCGCCAAACAAGCCCAAACCCGGGAGGCGCGGATTGAGAAATGTGTGCCGCGGATTCTTCAGGGCAAGGGCATGAACGATGACTAATGCGGGTTACGCGATGGCCGCCAGCGATTGCGTCACCAGGCGGACAACGTTGGGAATGATGGCCTTCTCGTTCGCATGGTCCACCGTGAAGGTCACCAGCACGAAACGGTGGCCATTGGGCAATTCCACATAGGCCGCGTCATGGCGGGTGGCGCTGGTGTAACCGGCTTTCGACCACAAGCGCGCCTCGGGCGGCAGACCGCGCGCGGAAAAGTCGCTGGCCTGGTTCTCATGTCCCGAGGCCGCCAGCACGGGATCCAGGCCCAGGGCATGGACAAAATCCCGCTGCATCAGGGCCAGCATTTGCTGCGAGCGCTCCGGTGTCACGGCCCGCCCCGTCGCGATTTCCACCAGAATCCGCGCGGCGGCGTCCGTCGTCAGCCAGTTGCGCTTGGGCTCGTAAGCGGCAATCGCCTGGGTCTCGCGGCCATAGGGTCCCTCGCACCAGGGCTTTTTGTTCACGTTGATATGAGTGTACCCGAGCGCGGCGAAGTAGCGGTTCACGGCATTGCGCCGGTCGTGCCAGACCGCCAGTTCTTCCGGGGTCAACTCGGGTCCGCTGGTCGTGCCGGTGAGGAGGTCAATCACGTAGCCCGTGGCCTCGTTATACGAATACACGATCATGTCGTGCAGCGCCCGGCGCAGTTCCGCCGTGTCCGCCAACTGGCCGCGCTCGAGCCACGCGTGGGCGGCCTGGAGGTAGAACAGTTTGATGACGCTCGCGGGATAAATCAGCACGTCGCCCCGGTAATTCGCCCACACCGGCTGCGCCGGCTCCCGCAGGTCCACGAGGGTGACCGCGAGTTGCTCCGGCGTCAACTGGATCGCGTTGAAGTCCGCCAGCGTCTGGCTCACGGCGTGGTTGAGGATAGTTTGCAGCAAGGAATCGCTCATGGTGGGAAATTAAAGTCGGGTGGCGGCGGCCCGGAGGTAGCCATTGTTGGTGGCGGGCGCGGTGGCCTCCATCTGAATGAGTTGGTTGGTGACTTGATCCGTTATGTTCAACGTTTGAAAATAGGCGGGACCGGCAACCCAATGAAGCAAATCCGTTGACCAGAGAAAGCTCAGCGCCACATCCGGGGCGGATGCAGCCTGCGTAAACGTGAGGGTAAAGTGGCCGTTGGTAATCGCGGGGTGAAACGGATTGGCCGCGGGCACAAGCGGCGGGAGACCCAGGGCATACTTCAGCAGGTTGGGCAACCCGTCCTGCGCCGGCACGGCGGCGTCCCCACTGATCCCGGGGCTGGCCAGTTGCGTCGCCGTAAAATGGGCGCGCTTCCACACGTTGACGGGTCGATCCTGCAGATTGACGGTGGCGTTGGAAAGTGTTCCAAGTAGGTAGTTGGTATTGGCGGCCAGCGCGAGGGTGATGGTTTCCTGATTGTTGGTGAGGTTGCCCCCCAAGGGTGTCACCGGAATGCTGGCGGCCAGCGCTCCCGCGGGGATGACGACGCTCCCGGGCAGCGTGGCATAATCCACGCCCGGCTGGGCCGTGCCCCCCACGCTGTAGGCCACCGTCAAGGGCGCGGCCAGGATGCCGCTGGAACTCACGACCGTGAAGCGCCCCGTGTTCGTGGCAAATTCGCCCGCCGTGCCATCACTGGCCACCACTTCCAGCACCGGCAACGGGGTGGCCTGCGGGGCAATATTGCCCAGCGGCATCCAGCGCACGGCATTGGCGACCACATAGCCCGTGGTGCCGGCATTCCGAATCGTCACACTGCTGCTGCTGCCCGCCGTGAAATAATTGCTCGCGGCCACCTTGACCCAGTTGGTGACGTTGATTTGTTCGTTGATGTAAACCCGGTTCGTGGTGGTGGCACTGGCAATGTCCACCGGCACACTGGCAGCCCGGTTGGAGGCGTAAACCCACCACAGGTAAACATCATAATAACCGTTGGTGGCCAGGTTGGGCGTGAAGGTGACGTACTTGGAACCTTTGCCGCTATTCCCGTCCGTCCAGTAAAGGCCATTCGGCAGCGGCCAGCCACCGGTATTGGATCCGGCGGACCAGCCCCCCACCGCCGTGACGCCGCCTGCGTTCGTGACAGTCATGATAATCCCGTTCGTGCTCACCGGTTGCACACTGTTCCATGAGAGCAACTGCCCGTCCGCCGTTAATTCCGCCGCCAGCTTTTGATAGTTCACGGCTTGCACCGGCACTTGATCGTCAATCGCAAACGCCGCCGCCGTCGCCGCACTCTGGCTGGTCATCATGAACACCGGCTCCAGCCGGACCGAGGCGAAGCCCACGTGGCTGGCCGAGAGCGCAAAGGTGCAAAACAAATTCTGGCACTGCCCGACGGATGGAATGATGGAACGATAGCTCACCGGATACGGCTCGGGCACCGCCAGCCCCATGCCGCCCTCCGTGACCGTCACGCCATTCACGGCGTAACGCGCGACCGGATGGCTGTCGATGGTATAACTAGCCAGCGCCACCGCATCGGTGGCAGCCCGGCTGCCGAGGGCGTCCTGCTGCAACATGACATAGTCGCTGATCATGCGCCGCCCTTCGCGCACATAGAGCGGGTAAGGCCAGCCGCCGTTGTCCTGAAACTCGTCCTTCGCATAGCCCCACGACTGCATGTTGGTGCGGACATTCACCGGCACATTGGTGCTGTTGGCCAGGTAATACAGCATCCCGCTGATATAGTTCTTGTGCTGCTGGTAAATGAGCTGGCGGTTGGCGGACGTGTTCGTGGGATAAGTAAAATTGTAGCCAAGGTAATCGGTGGAGATGGGGGCGTAGGCGTTGATGTCGGTCTTCCCGTTGGGGATGATGGTTTGCACATCAATCAGGACATTCAAAGGCACCGAGCCATTGGTGGCCACATAGGCGTTGATGTGGCGATGCAACAATTCGTAGGTGGCCTCCGCGTAATTCGTCGGCGCCGTGATGGGAATCATGTTGGTCGGATTCTGGGTGAGGCACAGGCGGAAGTTGTAGCATTGCACCTTGCTGTCACCCGCGCCAGCCGTGCCCGGGGAGCCGGACTGAATGAGCGGCAGCAGCCCGCTGGCGGCGTTGCCGGGAATGACATAGGGATCACAGGGATATTGCACGGAATTCACCGTCACGCCCGCGAGGGATTCCCCGTAGGTCGCCGCGGCCTCCCGGCCCACGGTATTGCTCACCCCGGCCATCGCCATGAGGTCGCCCTCGTAGGTGGTGTCGATGAATTCTTTGGCGCGGTAAATTGTTCCATCGGCCATGGTGAGCTGCTGGATCACCAGGTTGGACAGCGTCACAGAGGCCAGTTGCTGGTTCGTGTATATCGGCACGACCGCCCCGGCGAGCATTTGGAGGAAGGTGTTCTCCGCCACGTGCGGTTCGAAAAAATACACCGGGTTGGTGGCCCCATAGGCCTGGCCCACGCGGCTGTAAAATTCCGCCGCCAGGCCGCCGATGGAGGCCGTGTTGCCCCGGTCGGTGACACCCAGGCCGCCGGACGACATGCCCCCCACATGATTGTTCACCACCACCAACGCAACACTTTTGCCCAGCCGGGCCGCCGCCACGGCGGCCATCACCCCGCCACTGGTGCCGCCGTAAACGCAGATGTCAGAGTTAACCACACTGGCGGGGGCCATGCTCAACGTGCCCAACAGAGCTAGCGCCGCTGCCAGCAGGAGGCGAACCCGATCAAAGCGAAACGACAACATAACCACCCGCCCGCGGGTCAGGACTTTTTACCCTCAAAATGCGCCTCGATCTCCTCGAGCGTTTTGCCCTTGGTTTCCGGCAGCAGGAAGGCAGCCGTCAGGAAATACACCACCGTGCACCCGGCCCACACGAAGAACATCGTGGAGTAGCCATACTGTCCAACGGTGGGGAGAAAAATGGCTTGGATGGTGGTGGCGACAATCTGGTTGATGAGGAGGGCGAAACTCATGCCGTTGGAGCGAATGCGAGTGGGCATGAGTTCCGAGAGCGCCAGCCAGACACACACGCCGGGTCCAATGGCAAAGAACGCCATGAAGGCAAAGACGCACGCAGCCACTAGCCAGCCGTTTTGTTCGGAGGGCACGGGCGAAATCAACGCATGCTTAATCTTCAAAGGCGCTTGTTTCGCCCCCTCATAATCAGCAAATGGATTCTTGAAAAACGCGGCGACTTTGGTGGCCGGCACGGCATCCTCCCGCTTGATCTCAATCGGCTTGGCGCCCACATCATCAGAGCGCACCACGGTCGAGGCCCCGACAAAATCGCCGTAGGAGAATATGATAATCAGGCTCTTCGGACGCCCGCTCATCGACTCCACGCCACTCGCGCTCCCCAGCAATTTCGCCGCCAATGGTTCGTCAAACGAAATGGTTGCCGTTTGGTCCGCCGCCACCAGGCTCTGCATGGCGGCGCTGCAATCAAGTCGTTGTTTTTCATTGGCACGAAACAGCAGTCCCGCACAAAGCAGGGAAACGATGATGCCGGCCGTGCCCAGCGAGAGCAGGAATTTGCGACCCTTGCGATCGACCAGCACGACGGCCAGCATCGTGATCAGAAAGTTGATGGTCGTCAAAACCAGATAGCCAGAATGCGCCTTCACATCTGACAAACCCGCTTGGTAAAGAATGGTCGGATTGTAGCCAATGATCGAATTGACACCGGTCGCCTGATTGCAGGCGAGAATGATGCACGCCAGCCCGAACGGAATCAGGTATTTGCGCTGCAGCAGCGAGCCGCGGCCGATCCCAGCGGCGGCCTTGGCCCGTTGATTACTTGAAGCCGACTCCATCTCCCGCATTTCAAGTTCCGCCTGCTCACCCGTTCGGGAACGCAGCAGGGCAGCGCGGGCCGCTTTGACCTGGCCCCGCTTATGCAGCCAGCGCGGCGATTCCGCCACTAAGAAGGTGCCAATTACAAACAAAATTCCCGGGGGCAGGGACACCCAAAATATTTCGCGCCAGGCGGAGTCCTTTATCGCAAATATTTGCTCCGCAGTGCCGTGCGCGGTGATGGCATCGACCTGATGGCTAAAATATAACCCGATAACCGCCGCCGCGACAATGCCCAGGGTTAGCATCCATTGAAAAATGGCCGTGCCCTTGCCGCGACTGGACGCACCCAGACATTCGGCCAGGTAAAGCGGAATCACCACGCCGATAAAACCGCCGCTAATCCCCTGCAACAAGCGTCCGCCGACCAGCATGTCATAGCCATGCGAGAGGGCGATGACCGGAATACTGACCACAAACAACAGGCCGCAGATGGTCATCAACCACTTGCGGCCAATCAAATCCGCAATGAATCCGGCCATCAGGGTGGAGAACGTCGTTCCCAACATCACGGCGGCCACGATGAAAGAAAGTTCGCCGGACTTGAACCCCGACGTGTCCTGCAGATAGGGCAGCGCGCCGGCGATGATACCGACATCAATGCCATACAGCAGCCCGCCGAGACCCGCCACGAGCAGGAGCAAACGATTATATCCGGTTGGGGAGAAGTTGCTGGCCATGGGTTGGGTAATGGGGTTGGGGTTAGGGGAAGAGTTCGCGGGGATTGGCCTGGCTGTTGAGGACGCGGCCACCCGCATAAAGATTTTTAAAATTGCCCGCCTGCCATTGGCGGAGCCGGTAGAGGGTGGCAAAATTGAAATCCGGCGCGGCCCCGCCCTGCCCGCCCACCAGCTCGCCGCCCCGGCGCACATTGTCCTGCATCCAGGCGGGCTGCCGGAGGTGATAGGGGTTGCGTTGCACTTCGCCGACATGAAACGAGGTGGCCGCCATCAAATCCGCCACATCGGTGGGGCTGGATTCCACCATCAAGTTCGGCGTGTCCATGGCCCCCCAAAATTCCGTCTCCACCGTGAAACAGGTGAAGGCCGCCGGGAGGGTTCGCAAGGCATCCACCACCAGTAAATGCGTGCCAATGTGCGTGCCGTTCCAATCGCGGTCGTGCGGCAAAAAAATCACCTGGGGTTGCTCGCGTGTTAAAATGCCGGCGATGACGTGCACGGCGGCGTTCCACCCCGCCGGGTCCGCCTCCCGCTCCTGCCGGGTGATTTTCTCCAAACCGTTCGGGCCCGTCGTAATCAAACCAAATCCCAGATAATGACACGCGTCTTGTAACTCCACCAACCGCCCCGCCTGCCGGGCGCGGTTGCTTCCCTGCGTCACCGCCACGTTGAAAACCTGCATGCCGGCTTCGCGATACAGGCGCAGGGCCAGGCCGCCGATGATGCATTCATCATCCGGATGCGGGGAGAAAATCAGCGCTTTCGGCGCGTTGGCGGGCCGTCCAGGTTGCGGGGCCGGAGCCAGACCACCGAGCGGACACGCTTTGCCCGCTCCCGCCAGCCGGACATATTCGGCCACCAATTGGTGATAAGGATTCATTCAATTACGCTTTCAAGGGCGGCAGGCTGGCCGCCGCGACCGCCTGGCCCACGCGTTTGCTTTTTTCATCGGGCACATGCAATTGAATTTTGGCCGCGAGCGCGGGAAATTCGGCTTTGAGCACTTCCCGGGCTTTGTCCAGCAAGATATCGCCACCGCTGCCGGTGGTCACCCGGCCCAAAATCAACAGGCCATCAAATTCATAAAAATCCGCGTAGAGCGCAATCGCATAACCGAAATAAACGCCGATGGTTTCGTAAATCAACCGGGCCCGGGCATCGCCCTGCGCCATCAGTTGCTGGACGGCTTTCAGCCGGCCGGGTAAATCCAGCTCCGCCGGCAGGGTAATGCCGGCGGCCGGGAGGAGTTTGTTTACCGCTTGCTGCGAAAAGTACATGACCCCCACGCCAATATCTCCCGACCACTCATCCGCCGCGGCGCGCGGGTTGCCGTCCACCGGGGCAAACGCCAGTTCACTCAGCCAGCCGGTCATGCCGCCCGCCGGATTCAAATAGCCCACCGCTTCGCTGGAGCCCATGGCGATGCCGAGCAAACCACTGGCCTTCAGTGACATCGCCCCGGCCAGCGCCGTCACGTCACCATCGTTGGCCACTTCCAGCGGCACCTGCCACTCGTCACGGAGACGCAGGAAAATGGTTTTGGCGCGGGCAAAATGTTCCGGCGGCACCGCCCGCAGGAGCGAGGCCACCATGAATTGATTGTTGACGATCACCCCGGCCGAGCTGCCGCCAATGGCATCCACGCGCGGCAGGTGCGCGGCGGCTTTCTTGAGCCCCTCGGCCAGATGCCGGTAATGATATTCCGGGTCCGGCTGGTCCTTGGGGTTCCAGGGAAATTCGTCACTGTAAACCACCTGGCCGTCCTGCACGGCCGCGATTTTGTAATCACTGGCCCCCAGATCGAAGCCGATGCGGCAGCCATCCAGATGCCCGCCCAGGGTCACATTGACCTCCCGTTCCGGCGGCACCGCCGCCGCGCTGGTCACCACCACGGTAAACGGCTTCTCATAGACGCGCGTCATCAGTTCCACATCAAACTGCCGCCGCCCGGTGGCCGAATAACTGGCCTGGATGTAGTCGCCAATGGCCGCCGGACCGCCCACATAAACGCGCCACCCACCGCGCGCCCACAGCAGAAATTTCACGATGCGCTCGACGAAAAACAGCGTGTCGCCATCCACTTCCGCGCGCACCACGGTTTCGTAGCGCGAGAGCAGCCCACCCTCGCGTTCGAGGCCGATGACCAGCGGGACACTGCCCCCGGCCGCGACCGTGGCGGCAACGTATTGGCGGTTGAATAGCGAGAGCGGCTGGAAATCCGGATCCAGCGGGGCGGAAATCAGGGGTTTTGCAGTCATGGTAATTATTCGCTAAAGCCTTTGCGGTAATTGACGCCTTCCTCATCCAGCCGCGCGAGTTCCGCCGGCAGTCGTTGTTGGAAACTGGTCCAGTCCCGGGCGTCCTTGGGGGACCACAAGGCCTCGCTCAAGGCGCAGATCCGGGGGAAGACCATGTACTGCACATGGCGGAAGTTCGGCACATATTCCGTCCACAGGTTGGCCTGGCCGCCGAGGATCTGCGCGTCGAATTGCGGGGGCAGCTTGGCGGGGATGGGTTCAAACGCATACACCTGGCTCAACGGCAGGTAGCCGCCAATGGCATGCGGCTCGGTGGTGTGGTTGGTGGACTGGTAATGATCGAAGTAACCGTATTTGGTCGGGGACATGACGACGTAATGGCCGTTCGTGGCCGCCTCCACGGCCCCGCCGATCCAGTCCATCACCGCCGCGCTGGGGGCCAGGCCGCCCTCGCGGATTTCACTCCAGCCAATCAGGTTGTGCCCGTGGGCATCCACGATTTTTTCAATGCGCCGGATGAAATAACTCTGCAACTGGCGCTCGTCCTTCAGGCCCTCCACCCGCATGCGCTCCTGGCATTTCTCACAGTTTCTCCAGGCATCCTTGCGCACTTCGTCCCCGCCAATGTGGATGTACTGGCCGGGAAACAAATCCATGACCTCGTCCAGCACGCCGGCCAGGAACGTGAAGGTGGCCTCGTTGCCCGCGCAATAAGCGCCGTGGAACACCCCGCCGGTGGCATCGATCGAATACGGTCCACCGGAACAGCTGTACTCCGGATACGCCGCGAGCGCCGCGATGCAATGCCCGGGCATTTCAATCTCCGGCACAATGGTGATGTGCCGGGACTGCGCATAAGCCACCACCTCCTTGATGTCTTGCTGGGTGTAAAAACCACCGTAACGGCCGTCCTTGCCGTAGGCCGTGGTGCTGGCGGGATCCAGCTTGAAACCCACCCCCGCCCGCCACGCGCCCACCTCGGTGAGGCGCGGGTATTTTTTAATTTCAATGCGCCAGCCCTGGTCATCAACCAGGTGCCAGTGGAAAGTGTTCAGCTTTTGCTGCGCCATTAAATCCAGCAGGCGCTCCACCTCCGGCTTGGTGTAAAAATGCCGGCTGACATCCAGCATCAGGCCGCGCCATTTGAAGCGTGGCTGGTCCGAAATGTGCACGCAGGGCGCCTGCCAGGCCACCCCGGCGGCCGTGTTGGTGGCGTAAATTTCCGGCGGCAGCAGTTGCAACAGCGTTTGCACGCCATAAAAAACGCCGGCGGCATCGGCACCCTGGAGGGTCACCGCTTCGGGCGTGACGCTCAGGTCATACCCTTCCGCCCCCACGCCGGGCAGGTTGGTGTTGATGCTGAGAAAGATCGTGCCTGCGGGCATCGGATCGCCCGGCGTGGTCTTGACCTTGAAATGGTAACCGGTCGCGGGGGTGAGTTGGGCGGCCAGGTAGCGGCCCGTGTCGCGGGTGCCCGCGCTGACCACGATGCGGGTTTGCGGAGCCAGGGTGAAAACCCCGGGACGGGCTTCAACCGTTTGCGGCAGCGGGATGAGTTCGGGCAGCGGGCCCGCCCCCGCCAGCGGGGCGGCCAGGAGCACCAGCCAGCGGAGTTGCTTGCAGAGGGGTTTTAGGGTGATCATAATGTATAATATAAAGAGTGAATCATTTCCGGTCACAGGCGCTGCCAGTCCGGTTTGCTGGCATACACCCAGCGGTAATAATCCGCCCGCTTCAAACTGGCGGCGGCCGGCTCATCCAGCAACACCTTGGCGGTGGGATGCATTTGTAAAATGGACGCGGGATTCATGGCGGTGATGGGGCCTTCCACCGCCGCCGCAATCGCCGGGGCCTTGGCCGAACCAAAGGCCAGCAGCAGGCATTGCCGCGCATCCATCACCGTGCCCACGCCCATGGTGATCACGTGCTGCGGCACCTGGTCCTCGCTGCCAAAATACCGCGCGTTGTCCCGCCGGGTTTGCACCGTGAGGGTCTTGATGCGCGTGCGCGAGGCCAGCGAGGAACTGGGCTCGTTGAAACCCACGTGCCCGTCCGTGCCGATGCCCAGCACCTGGATGTCAATGCCGCCCGCCGCGCGAATCTGCTCCTCGTATTGCGCGCAAAACGCCGGCACATCCGCCGCCTGTCCGTCCGGAATCCGGACGTTCCGCGGGTCAATATTTATGTGTCCGAACAGGTTCTGCCACATGAAGCTGTGGTAGGACTGCGGATGCTCGGGCGCCAGACCGATGTACTCGTCCAGGTTGAACGTCCGCACCCGGCTAAAGTCCGCCTCGCCCGCCGCGTGCAACCGGATGAGTTCGCGATAGAGCAGCAACGGCGTGCTGCCGGTGGCCAGCCCCAGGACGGCGTCCGGCTTGGCGCGCAGCAAGCGCACAATCACCCGCGCCGCCAGGGCGCTGGCGGATGCGGGGTCCGGCTGGATGATGATTTCCATGGCAGGCCGGTTGGTTAATTTTTCGCCGGATAATTCCGCACAAAATCAATGCACTGCTTGACGGCGTCCTGGTTGTTCAACTCGTCATACTCGTACTCGACGTCAATGTGCCCCTTGAAACCCTCGGCCTTCAATTCATTCAGAATCGCCGTGATCTGGCCGGTCCCGGTGCCATAAATCGTGTCATGCCCGTCCGGCCCCGGCTGGGTGCGGTCCTTGAGGTGCAGACTGATGATGCGGCCGTGCATGATTTTAATGCACGCCAGCGGGTCCATGTTCAAGGTCTGCCAATGGCCCGTGTCGGCGCACGCGCCAATCCGCGCGTCGCGATCTTTGATTTGGGCATAGACATAATTGGGATCCCAGTTCCGGTAATTGGGGTTCTTCGGCTGTTTGGGATGGTCATGAATGCCCACATGCAAATCGAACTCCTTCACGAGTTGCTCAATCAAATCCAAATCCTTGATGGCATCTTCCGTGTCGGTCGTGATGCCGTAGAAATTCATCTTTTTGGCAAAGGTAAAAATCTGCCGCCAGTCCGGCGCGCTCGTGCCCACCACCACGCCGTAGCTCACCGCCCGGATGCCATATTTATCCAGCTCGGCCTTGAGCTTGGCTATGTTCTCATCGGACAGGTAATGGTTGAGCTTGAGGTTGGGTTCGGCCGGACTGAACTTTTGGTCGGGGTACAGCTCAATCGTTTTCCCGCCGGCCGCCGCGGTTTTTTCAATCGCTTCAAACGCCGTGAATTTGTGAAACGTCCAGGCCTGGCTGCCCATGACAAATTCCCCCACCTTGCAGTCATCCGGCAGCACGGGTTCGGCGCCCGCGCGGTTGACCAGCGCGGTGGTGAGGCTGGCGGTCAGGAGGACACAGTGGATTAATTTCATAATCATTGCTTCGTTAGTATTGGTTGCTTGGCTTGGGTTGGCAATTAAAAGGCGGGGGTGGGGTTCGCGTAGGCTTTGCGAAACACGGCTTTCGCCTCGTAACCAAGCTGGGCGGGGGGATCGCTCCGGCCGGACCAGGCGTAGTCCGCGGCGATGATGTAGGCGGCGTACTGTTCCACCTCGCGTTTCAGCTCCCGTTCATTCGGAAAAAAACCCGCCCAGGTCGTTTGCAGCAGCCCATCAGCCCCGCTGGCCACCGCCCCTTGGGTGAAACGATAGATGTTCACCGGCTCCTCCCACGTGGACGCAATCGTGTGAAAGCCCGCCTGCTGCAAGATGTCCAGACTGGTGCGGTCCGCATTCCAGACATAATGCCAGTCGGTGATGGTGATGTTTTTGCTTATCGCCGCGCGCCGGGCCTTTGCCTCCGCCACATCTTTCGCGTTCGTGGCATCCACCGCCTCGCCGGGCGCCAGCAACATGTCCCCCCAAATCATCGTCTTCACCCCGCGCGCCGCCAGCCAGCCCGCCAGTTGGTTCGCACTCTCGGCCATCAACGCCGTCGCCGTGGCGTCATGGCAAAACGGACAGTCCGGATTGGGAAAACGCCCGCGCAAGGTGATCTCGTCAAACCCCAGATGAAAGGTTTCCGGATGAAACACGTCCAGGCACTCCGTCAGCACCCCTTCGATAAAGGCAATCGTCTGCGGGTTGCGCACGCAACACGCATAAGGGGTTTCGGGATCCTCGATGAGATTCGTGTTCTGCCCGTGCCGAAACATCCAGTCCGCATGCCCGGGAATGTCCACCAGGGGGATGGGGTCCAGAAACCGCGACCGACAGGCCGCCACCAGCTTGCGCAAGTCCGGTTTGGATATGGAGTCGCGCATCGCAATTTCCGGCTGGCTGTCCCACCGCGCCGCCTCGCATTGGATGACGCACGCGTTGAATTTGTAGGCGGAAAATACGTTTTGAATCAGCCGCTCATCCATCGCCACCCCGGAGGCGCTCGGAAACCAGTGCACCCCCCGAAACCGCAGCGACGGCCAGTCCGTCACCTCCACCGCCGGACAGCTCAGTTCCGCCGCCGCGCCGGACCGGAGCTGCGCCAGCGTTTGCAATCCATAAAAAGCCCCCTGCGCCGTGGCCGCCTGAATCAGCAGGCCCGCCGGCTGGACTGACAGCCGATAGCCCTCCGCATTGGTCGCCCAGGCTGGCGCGTCCGGTCCGGCCGGCAACGATGCGGGCGCATTAGCCCCCCCCGGCAAACTCAACTGCAAACTATAGCCCACCATCCCGTTGTTTAGAAATTGCCCGTTGGTCGAACCAAAAACCTCCCGCGCCGCCTGCCACAACCGCGCCTCCCGCACCGGGGCCTGCAGGGTCCAGGGCGCGCCACCCGCCCACCCGAAACTGCCCGCGCCAGCATGCAGCGCTTTGGGCTGCGGAATGACCAGCAGATTGGAGCCCGCCAGGCCGCCGGCCTCCAGGCCACCGGACCAGCCCGCCAGCCCAATCGCCAGCCAGGCCAGCAAGCGCCCCGCCAGCCTTGGTAATGTGAGGGAAACAATCACGGGTTCATCGCGTCGCGGCCAAAAAAACGGGCTGCCGGCAACGGCCGGCAGCCCGTGAAACTACTCCGCGCTTATTGACTCACGACCTGATAGAACCGCGTCGCCCCGGTGGCCGTCGTGTCCGTATAGGACGCCGTCGCATCCGCGGCGGTCACCGAACCCAGCAGCGTCCACGTCGGATCCAGCAGATGATTCTTGTACCACACCTGATAAGCATGCCCGTCAAACGTGTTGTTCCACGTGATCGTCACGCTGTGCGGCGCGTACACCACGCTGGTCAGCGTCACCGCCGGGGCCGCCGGCAGGCTGTAGCTGAACGCCACGATCCCGTTGTTGACGTTCAACGCATAACCCAGGCCCTGCTTGAGGGTCACCACCGCATTTTCCTGGTAGTTCGGATTCAGGCTCGGGAAGAAGTCCTGGTTGAACAAGCTCGGCGCGTTCGTGTTGCCGCTCAACAAGTATAACTGCGCATCGTTGGGTGAGTCATTATAGCAAACCCCGCCGAGTATATTGTTCGTCACATCCACGCCCAGGCCCGTGAGGTCGTTCGGCACCTGCGTGCCGGCGGTGTAGGACTGCAACACCGTGCCCGTGCCCGCCACCGGGTCAAAGGCCACCTCGCGCAGATTGTAATTGTGCCCGCCCTTGGCATAAAACGTGTTGTTCGTCCCGAAGGCAATGCCCAGGCCCGCAAAGCCCAGCGGCACGCCCCCTTGCACCGCGATCAGCGTCGGGGTGAAGGTCGAACCATCCAGCGTGGTGAAGAGCGCCACATTGGTGCCATTGTAGGAGCCAAAGAGGATTTCCGTGTTCACCCCCGACCCCCGCACCGCCATCGTGTCACCCCAACGGTCGCCGGGATCCAGCGTGTTGAGATCCGACCCGCCCGTCGCCCCGCCGTAGGCGTAGTTCAACGAGCTGTAGGGATACGGCCCGTAGCTAATGATCGAAAACCCCGTGCCGTCCGCGGAGAGGTTGGCCGAATACAACGTGCCGTCATCCGCCACGCCCACCTGGTCCACCGTCCAGCCATTCACCCCGCCCGTCGGCAGCCCCGTGGTGTTCACATCATTGAGGTAAGCGCCGTTGGTGCCGCTGTAAACATGGATGTTATAATGGTCCGCCACGAGCAAATTGCTCGTCGTCGTGTCATACGCCAGCCCGCGCGTTTCATATCCCGAGGCCGTCAGCCACGCGCCGTTCGTGCCCGCCGTGATATTCCACAAGGGCGTGACCAGCGGACTGGTGGCCGGCGTGATCAGCGTTACCAGGGCCGGCGGCGTGCTCGTCACACTCCCCGCCACATTGTGCACCACCACATCATAATAACCGCCCACCGCGAGCGCCGTGTTGGTGATCGTATAAATGCTCGCGGTCGCCCCGGCAATGTTGTTGGAGTTATAACGCCATTGGAAATACAGCGGCAGCGAACCGGAGGCCCCCACGGACAGTGTCAGGCTGCCCACATTCGTGTACGCCGTGATGCTCGCCGGCGCCGTGCTGATGCTCGGCGCCGTGGTCGCCGGCACCCCGTAGGTCACCGCCACAACGCCGTTGTTCACATCCAGTGCGTATATCCGCGGATATTTCACGCAAACCACCGCGTTGCCGTTGCCGTTGTAATTCGCCGAGCCGAAAAAGCTTTGCTGGAACAGCACCGGGGCGTCGGAGGTCCCGGTCAATTGAAACAATTGCAGATCGTGCGGCGTGTCGGACTCCGTGATGCTGGCGTAAATATTATGCACCGAATCCACCCCCGCGCAAATCAGACCACTGGCAATCTGGCTGGGCTGCTTGTAATCAAAGACCACCGCGCCCGTGAGCAGATTGGTGTCAAAGGCGATCTCGTACAAATCCCCGCCGGCCGCCTTGGCCCAGAAGGTGTTGCCCGCGCCAAACGCAACACCACCCGCGGCAAAGCCCGCCGGCACATTGCTGACGGCAATCACCACCGAGCTGTAAGTCAGGCCGACCCCGTCGTTCGGCGTCAGGAAGGCCACATTGGTGCCGCCCCCGGCGGACCCGGAACCACGGGAGCCCAGCAGAATCTGCGTGGTGGCCCCCGCCCCGCGAATGGCCAGGGTGTCACCCCAGCGTTCACTGCCCGCCTGGCCGTTGCCCGGATCGGCGTTGAAGGCTTGCGTCGCCGTCACACTGTTGCTCGGGGCGGACCAGCGGTAGAGGTTGAAGTTACCGCCACTGTTAACCACGTTGCCCACATACACCGCCCCATCATCGGCAATCCCCACTTGATCCGCGCCGCCCAGCAACCCGCCAAAACTGACCCCGGTGGTGTTGAGCGTTTCAATGTTGGTTCCGTTGTTGCCATTCAAGACATAGAGGCCGCTCGTGGAGGCGACCACCACCCGGGTGGTGTTCGTGTCATAGGCGATGCCGCGCGTGCCATCGCTGGAGGCGGTCAGGTAATTATATCCCGAGGCTCCCGCGGCGATCGTCCACAAGGAGGAAACGGCCGAGTTGGTCACGGCTTTGATGGTTTGCACCAGCACCACGGAGCTCGTCACCGAGCCGGCGGTGTTGGTGACGACCACGCGATAAAAATTCGTGACCGGCGCGGCGGTGACCACATAGGAGCTGCTGGTCGCGCCGGTGATGTTCGTGAAGGCACCCGCCACTGCCGCGTTCGTGGCCTGCCATTGGTAGGCGGCCGAGGTGCCCAGTGCCGAAACGCTCAGGGTAAACGGTGCATAAACCCCGGTCCCGCCCACCGGCTGGGTGGTAATGCTGGGGGGTTGCGGGGGAATGGCGAGAATTCCGTAAGCCTCCATCGTGCTGGCAGAACTCAATACATAGAGAAAATTGGTCTTGCCGCTCCCGCCCATCGCCACGGCTCCCGTCAAATTACCGTTGGAAGCTGCCGGGGAATTCGTGGTCGCCAGCAGGGTCACCCCGGTGGCCGGATTAAAGGAGTAAAGATTGCCATAATAGGTGGCGCTGCTGGCCAGATAAGTTACCCCCAGCAAACTCTTGTTGGAACTAAAGGAAAATACGGCCGAAGAGCTGGCTCCGCTTGGCGTCGCAATCGTATAGGAGCTCAAAATCGTGCCCGTGGCCCCGGAACCGGCAAGACTGGCGAAATTGGCGGGGAATTGAATTAAATAAAACGTCGTGCCACTCGCCGGTTTGGCGATAAAGGTGTTATTGGTGTAAAATGCCAGGCCAAACCCACCAGTACCGATGCTGGGAAAACCCGGGACATTCAGCGCGGTGGATGTAAAATTAATGCCATCCGCCGTGCTAAACAGTACAAATCCCCCCGAGGTGCCACTAACCCCGGCAATGATCCAGGTGTTGGCACCAGACCCGGTGATGGCAAAACTATCGCCAATACGCTTGCCATCCGCCACCGGCGAACCACCCGTGGTTGGATCACCCGCGTACGCCACCGTTCCCTGCGCATTCCAGCTGGGCCAGCGATAAATACGGTAGGGCGATCCCGAGGAAACCGTCGCCGCCAAATTGGCCCCGTAGATCACCCCGTCATCCGCCACACCCAACTGGTTGATCACCTGAGTGCCGCTGGTGGTCACACCAGAAAAACTGACGCTGCCCACCGAGGTCCCCGCGGTTCCATCATAAACCGCTATTGATCCCCCGGTGTTGGCGATAAAAACTTCGTTGGAGAGCGAGCTGTAGGCCATCCCGCGAACGGAAGAGGAGGTGGTGGGTCCAACCCAGCCATTGGTCAGCGCGAAGCTCTGGGCCTCCGCGCGCTGGACCAATCCCAGTGCGCCCGCCACCGCCAGTGCGGTGGCAAATATGTTAAACAAGTATGATTTTTTTTTCATTGGTGACCTTGATCGTTGATTGAGGGTTGGAGTTACGGACGACTGATTCATTGTGCGGATAGTGGTTGGCAGCGGAAAGTTCATGAGGTTAAGCGGTGTTTCAGCCCGGCAGCGTTAATAATTGATGTACGGGAAAGTATTCTGCACGCGCACCAAATCCTGGTCACCCGCCACGGTGGCGTATTGGAAGCCGCTGCCCGGCACGCTCGCCGAATTGTCCGCGAGCGCATTACCCTTGGCGACATAGCCGGATTTCCATTTCCAGTATTCGGAGTGCCCGTCGGCAAAACTGAACATGCCCCCGTTGTTATGGCGGCTGGTGGGCAGCTTCCACCAGGCGTAAGTCCCCGAGCCGGCGTTGTAACAGGGAAATTCATTGTTATCAATGCTGTTGGCGGAAACATCAATGAACACCGAGGCGTCCGAGGGCCCCGGCATGTAATGGGTGGGGTCCGACCCGGCGTGAATCGAGCTGAACTTGTAGTAACTGCCGTTTTGGGGGGCGGTGTCGGCGGCGGTGGAACTTTCATTCGTCCAGTTCATCCCGCAACTGATGGAGTAGCTCCGGTCCCGCGGCAGGGCGGGCGAGGAGGCGTCCAGCGAAAGATCCGTTGGACAATGATAAATGGCCGTGCTGTTGTTGTAGGAGTAAAGGGTTCCGTACTTCAGCGCCCACGCGTTGGTCATGGCGGCGGCGGACACCTCGGCGCGCGCGCTGCCGTTCCACGAGCCCACGCCCAGCTTGTTGCCAAAACTCACCCACGCGTTCGGCCCGCAATCGGTGTTGCCCGCCCCGTGGTTGTTCACAATGGCATCCCGGGCATCGCCCGTATACATCGTCCAGGCCAGCACCAGTTGCTTGGTGTTGTTCAGGCACTGGATGGATTTCGCCCGGCTCTTGGCGGCCGCCAGCGCCGGCAGCAGCATCGCCGCCAGAATCGCAATGATGGCAATCACCACCAGCAGTTCAATCAGTGTGAAGGCGCCCGCCCGCGCCCGTTGGTTTGCCTTTGTTAAAAAAGTTTTCATGCGTGCTTGTTTCGCCATCGTACGATGCTGTTCCTTAACCTGCGCCTTACCATACGCCCCGTCCATTATTAGTTGAAGCCAAAAGTTGTATCATTTGTTGTATTTATGTAACATCCGCGTGACTTTCGCGGAGCGCGGCCCCCCCCGCAGGACCACCTGAATGTCCCGGTAAAGATGCCGGCGCCGGCCGGCCGGCATCCTCACTAACCGCCTGATGTTCCGGCTTTTTGCCGTTGGGCAACCCGGCCGCGCGGACCGGCTGCTGTGTCTTTTCATCCGTGTTCATCCGCGATTGTCTGCGTTTGTCTGAGGTTAAATTCCCGCTTGCTTCCGTTCGCCCGCCCGCCGGCATTGGCCCGCGCGGGAAGCAGGTGGACCCGCCCCCCGCGCGTTGCGACCAGGCGGGGTCTTAAATGCCCCACCCTTCGCGATATTGTGCCTGGATGAACGGCGCCGCGTCCGGCGCGTTGGTCACCGTCATCGTCGCCGCATCCCAGTGCAATTTCCGGCCCGGCAACCGCATCGCCAGGTTCCCCAGCAGCACCGTCTCCGTCAGCGGCGCGGACACCTCGAAATTGGAGCTCGCCGCCGGCCCGCCCTTGCACGCCCGGATGAAGTCTTGATAAGCATCGTTCCCCGGCACGCGCGGAATCGTCGGCGCGGGAAACTGATAGTCCTTCATCAGTGTGTCCGGCAGCAAATGCGGGTTCTCGCTCAGCGCCCCGCACAGAATCTTGCCCTTGTCGCCCACGAATAGCGTGCCGTTGTCATCCCACGCCTTGCCCGCCATCTCGGGCGGCAGCTCCGGCTGCTTGCCCCCCTCGTACCACGTCAGCGTGCACGCGGGCAGCTCGCCCCGGTCGGGAAATTCGTAACGCACAATCGACCAGTAAGGCGCCATTTCCAGCGTCAGCCGGGAGGAGGCCACCAGTTCCACTGAGGCGGGCGCGCCCAGGGACAACGCCCAGTTCGGCGCGTCCATCACGTGGCAGCCCATGTCCCCCAGTGACCCGCAACCGAAATCCCACCAACCGCGCCAGCCATAGTCATGATAGACATGCGGATGATAGTGCGCGTACTTGGATTGCTGGGTGCCCTTGAAACTGGCCTCCGTCCACACCCCCACATAGGGCCGCATCGCCGCCGGGCCCACCCACAAATCCCAGTCCAGCGTGTCCGGCACCGGATCCGTCCGGCGCGGCCGGGTCAGCCCCTGGTACCAATACGGCCGGTCCGTCCAGCAATGCACCTCCCGGATCGGGCCAATCACGCCCGACCAGATCATTTCGCACAGTTTGCGAATGCTGTCGTTGCAATGACCCTGGTTGCCCATCTGCGTGGCCACCTTGTGTTTGCGCGCGGCCAGCTTGAGCGCCCGGGCCTCGGAAATCATATGCGTTAGCGGCTTCTGGCAGTACACATGTTTGCCCCGCTGAATCGCCCGCATCGCCGCCGGCGCGTGCTGGTGGTCGGGAATCGTCACCGTCACCGCGTCAATCGTCGTTTCCTTGTCCAGCATCACGCGGTAATCCCGGTACTGCCGGGCCTTCGGCCACTTCTTGGCCGCCTTGGCCAGCGCGTTGGTGTCCACATCGCACAGCGCAATGATGTTTTCACTCGCCATGCCGGCGCTGTCCACCTCGCCCTTGCCATCACAACCAATGATGCCCACGTTGAGCTTGTCATTCGGCGACCGGAAACGGCCGGTGGGCGTGAGGCAGCCGGCCAGCGCCAGGGAACTGGCCGCCATGGCGGAGGTGTAGATGAAACGGCGGCGGGTGACGGCCGTGCCGGTAATGATGAGCGGCCCGGCGGGGTTGGCGGAGGAGGGGTTGGTCATGGGTTTAGTTCGGTTGGAGGTGGTTAATGATCATTTTCTTTAAATTCAAAGGGTTCAACTGCGCACCAGGTCGCCCGGCCAGGCCAGCCGCACACCCGCTTTCTGGAGTTGCGCCTGGAAATCAGACAGCCGGAGGCTGTCGCTCCGCACTTGGCGGGGCGGGCATTGCCGCGCCAGGCAAAAGGCCACCAGGTTGCCCACGCTCTCGCCAATGTTCCATTCCACCGGATGCAGCCGGTAGCAGCCATTGGTGATGTGCGTCACCCCGATGTTTTTGCCCGCGGGCAGTAGATTTTCCATGCGCTGCGGCAGCAGCGCGCCCAGGGGAATTTGAAACGGCGCGGTCTTCAGAAAAAATCCGCCGCGCTTCGCCGTGGCGTGAATGTCAATCGTGTAGGAACCAATGCCCACCGTGTCCGGGAACTGCTCGGCGGTGGCCTCGGTGGCGCTGCGCCCGGTGATCTTCATCCGCGCCAGCAGGCTCACCTGATGTTCCACAATCGTAAACTCCGCCCGCACCCGGCGGCTTTCCCGGATGTACGGGTGCTTCACCAGCCCGTCCTCCGTGCCCAGCAAATCCGCCCGCAGCCGCAACCCCGGCCAGCCCGTGCCCCCGTCCGGCCGCGGGGCCGCTGTCTGCAACCAGTAGAGCAGCGACAGGCTCTGCTGCCGGGCGCGGTCAATCTGCCGCGCCGCCTCCTCCGCGGGCACATCGATCAGCGTGCCCAGCGTGTAGTCGTTGTGCCGCCAGTTCACCAGGGTGATCGCCCCGCCGTAAAAGGCCGGCGTAAAATTGGCGCGGTCCACAATCCGCCGGTAGCTCCAGAACCCGGTCTCCGCCACCGGATCAAAACCGATCTTGGCCGTCTCCGGATCGCTCATCGTGAAGAGCGGAAACGTGCCCCCGCGCTGGTTCTGCGGCACAAAATCCCGCCAGAAGGCGTACTCGCTCGGCCGGTCAATCACGTGGTTTTCCCCCGCCCGGTATTCCATGGCGAAGCTCATGGTAAACGGTTGCTGGCTCAGTGGTTCCGCCACGGCAAGGGCGTGCTCCTCGTGGGTGTCGCTCTGCGCGTCCGCTCCCACCGCGTATTCCGTCCCGGTCAGGGGCAGCAAATCGCCCAGCTCGGTGGCATCCGCAAAATACGGGGCGTGCAAAATCGTTTCGCGACCCGTCAGCCGGTTCACCACCCGCACTGCCCGCACCCGGTCATGATCCGTGTCCGCCGCCGTGGCCTGGTGGTTGAGCAGAATCTGCACGCGCCCGTTGCCCAGGTAGGGGGCCAGCATTTCATACAGCGCCGCCAGCGAGACCCGCGGTTCATGGCCCAGCGCCGACACCCAGCAGTTGCCCGGATTGAAGTGGGGCTGCGCCAGCCCCGCCGCGCTCAGCGGATAATTCCGTTTGTAATAATTGCGAATCGTCGTGCGAAATTCCTGGTAACTCTTCGAGCCGCCCACGGTCTCAATCCAGCGGTTTTCATCCGGGGGCACCGCCTGGCTCGTAAACTGCCCGCCAATCCAGTCGGTCTCCTCCGTAAGAATGACCCGCAGGCCCTGGCGCGCCGCCGCCAGCGCCGCCGCGCACCCTCCCACCCCGCCGCCAATGATCACCAGGTCCGCCGCCAGCTCCACCGGGACGGCGTTCCCCCCGGCCACCGGCGTGGACTCGGGCGCGGCGGCCGGGCTGTCCGCCGCCCGCAGCGCGGCACTCGCGCCCAGCAGCAGCGGCACCGCCAGGCCCGCCTGTTTCAGGAAGGTCCGTCGGCTGCCGTTGGAGGGGGGCTGGGTCATGCTGGGTTTAAGTGCGCCAAAAAATCTTCCGCCGGGTCAGCCAGCTCACGGTCACCGCCATCAACAGGGTGATGGTCAGCCCCCGCACGAACCCCAGCCAGGGGGTCGTGGCGTGGACCGAGGACCAGTCCAGCAGCAGGGTGAGCGCCAGTACCGGCGTGATAAAGTTGTTGATTCCCGCATAGGCAATCATGGGATTCTGCCCGTTGTCAATCAGGAGTTGCAACCAGCGCCGCCGCTGGAAACGGTCAATCACGATGGAAAACGCGATCAGCACGCAATGCGCCAGTCCGGCGGTCACAAAATAATAGCTCAGGGTGGCGTGATCTTTCCGGATGCCTCCCTCATAAGGCTCAAAAAAGAGGCCCAGCACCAGCCAGTAGGTGCCCCAGCGAAACAGTTTTTGATACAGCCGCTCCGCCGCCGTCCCCGGACCACGCAGCAGCCAGTTCCCCAGCCCGCACAAGGCAAAGGCCAGCAGCGTCGCCGGCAGCAGCCAGGGCCGCAGCCACGTCTGGTCGTTCAGCAGAAAGACGCCCGGCGTCGTCACGGGCAGTTCCGTGGGGCAGCGCGTCTCCAATCCCGCCAGCAGCACCACCACCAGCCCCAGCATCAACCCGGCAATCGTCACGTACCGCCCGGCGGACCAGGCCTCGCTTTCCCCGGCCGCACTCCCCGGCGCACTCCCCGGCGTGGCCCCGGCGCGAATCCATTGCAAAATCATGTCCCCCGCGATCGTGCCCGGAATCACTATGCAGAGGTATTGCAGGTAATAAAGCTGGTAAATCCACGGCAGCGGCGAGTATTTCCACAGGTCCGTCACCCAGCCGCCCAGCGCCTCCGGCATGTTGGCGAGCCGCAGGGCCAGCACAAACCCCAGCACGCCCAGCCGGGGCAGCCACTGGTGCCGCGTCAGCATCCATATTAACGAGCCAAACACCGCCATGTTCGTCAGCACCACTATGATGATGTCCGAGCGTTTCAGCGAAAACCCCGAGCCGTCCGGATACCGTGCCAGTGCCAGAAAGAGGATCGCCCCCGCCCAGCCCACCCCCCGCACCAGCCATTGGGTGCCGGGACTCCAGCCCTCCGGCAGCCGCGTCAGCACCGGAAACAGCAGCAGAAAGCCCAGCAGGGCCAGCAGCCAGACGCCGGTGTCCGGATGATGACTCAGGGTGAAGGGCCGGATGGCTTGCACGTAGAGCGCAAAAAATCCCAGCAAAAAGCCCCGCTCCAAAATAAACCGGCCCAGCCGCCACACCGTTGCCCCCTGGTCCATCCGGCGGGCCAGCGCCAGCGGAAACGCCGCGCCCATGCAAAACAGAAAGAACGGAAACACCAGGTCCACCCACGTGATGCCCGGCAGGTGCCCCAGCCATTCGTGGTCCGGCGGCGGTTCCTGCGCATGGTACATCCACGCCGGCAGCGCCAGCTTGCCAAAGGGTTCCTGCCCCGACAGCAGCATCGCCAGGATGGCAAATCCGCGCAGGGCGTCCAGGGCGTAAGCCCGGGGGGCGGCGGGGGCGGAACTGGCAGGTGTTTTATTCACTGGCGGTTGATCAACGTTTGGTCAGCGTTTCGGGTTTGAGCTGCGGGGCCCGCCGGCCTGTGAAATCATCGTACAGCGGCTGGGCGGCGATGGTGTCGTCCCGGTGGTTCTGCGCCACCGTGGCCGCCACGATCCGGATGCGCGGGTTGTCCGGCAGCACCAGTGTGCGGACCCCGGGCGGCAGATCAAGCCGATATTTGTAAAGATAACTGTAAGCATAAATATCATCCATGCCATTGGCCAGATGCCGGTGGGAACAGAACCACGCCAGCGGCGCGCGCTTGATAAATCCCGCCGTGATGTGGTCCAGTTCGTTCGTCACCGAATACGTCAGCGCCTCCACCGGCCCCCGGAACACCCGGTTGTCCCATTGCCCGATGTAACCGCCCCAGTCCTGGATCGCCAGCCTGACCTCCTGCCCGCCCACGGCGAAGGTTCCCGTGGTGTCCCCCTGCACGGCGGCGGCCAGCAGGTAAATGCGGTTATAGTCTCCCGCCGGCAGCGGCAGGGTTTGACCGTGGCACGCCAGGGTGTTCAACTGCCCGTCCGCCCGCGGCCCGATCTGGAACGGAATGCCCTCGCTCACCACGGTGTCGGGAATCATTTCCGCCGGAATGGTTGAGCCCACCAGGTCAAAGGAACCATCATGGCGGTTGGCATTAAAGCTGAAGCCATCCACGTCATACGGCAGCACCACCGGGGCGCTGGGCAGGGTGGGCGCCGTCGCCGCCGGGGCCAGTTGCAACGCCAGCGACCGCAGTTGATAGGGGCCAAAGTTCAGTTTCACGCTCGCCGAGCGCGCCGCGTCCGGATGCAGCGGTTTTTCAAACCCATTGACCTCCGTGACGCCGTGCAGGCGCACGGCGGACTGCAGCTTGACCGACGCCGAACCCGTCCCGTTCAATTCCTGCAACCGCACGATCACCTCGTCGCGGTCCTCCGCCAGTTTCACCGCCCCCACCGCGATGTTGGGATCGCTGACGTGGAACGCCCCGTATTCCCGGCCCAGCGGACCGGCGTGCGGCGCCGTGCGAAACGCCAGCAGCGGCTGTCCCAGCCGCGCGGCCTGCCAGTCCGAACCGCCCTGCCGCCAGTCCCCCGCATGCCCGTAGATGCCGTACACAAACTGATGGTTGCCCCAGTCCTGCCAGCGCTGCTCCAGGTAATCCCGGCGCACTCCCGGCGTGCGCAACAGCGTCAGTCGCAACTCGTTGTCCGTCGGCTTGTCGCTCCCGTATTTGGTGTCGTTCAGAATGGTCACCCCGTAACTCCCGTCGTGGTCGGTCAAATCAAACCATTGGTGGCTGGGCACTTCGTACTTTTTCGGATCGTTGTTCCCGCGCGCAATTTTGCCCAGGTCCCAGTTGTAGGTGGCCAGGTCATTGGTCACCGCCAGCGGAAAATCCGCCTTCACACAACACTCATGGCTCTGCCAGTCAAAGTTGCACGCCACTTCCACGTGGTCCGCCGCCGGACCGTCGCTCAGCCGGATGGTTTGCACAAATTTGGACCCGCGCGCCTCGCGCTCCACCTGCAAGGCCACCCGCACCGGACCGTTTTCCACCACCTTGATCGTGGCCGGTCCATCCACATAGCCCAACGGCGGCTTCTGCCGGTCCGCCCAGTCGGTGTTCCACGCCGGGTAGATCCGGGGTTTCTCGTACAGAAACGTCAGGCGCGCCGGACTGGCCAGCAATTCGCGGCCCGCAGCCTTGTCGTAAACACTGGCCAGATCGCCCGCGTCGTTCAGGGTCACCCGGTAACGCGCGTTTTCCAGGGAACGCTCCGTGACGCTCAGCGCCGAGGCCACGGCCGGCGCCCCGGCGGGCCGGGCGTCGAACACCGCCAGGCCCATGGCGGGCACATGGGCCAGAAAGAGAAATTTCACCCGCCCGTCGCCGCCGCCCGTCAGCATCTGCGTGGGCACCGGCCGGCCCGCGCCATCATACACCTGCAACTCCGCCGTGCCGGCCGGCACCGCCAGCTCCGCCGTCACGACATCCGTCCGGTCAATTCCCAGCGGATTGTCCACCACCAGCGGAATGCCGCTCGCGCGGGTGTCGAGTTCGGTGGCCACCGACCCCACGGCGTTTTGCAACACCTCCGCAAAGCAGTTCATCGCGATCACTTCGTCATTCCAGGAATATTCATACGCCTTGGGAATGCAGGTGCCGGGCAAAATGTCATGAAACTGCGCCCCCAACACCAGTTCCCAGGCGCGCGTGAGCTTTTCGCGCGGATACGGCGCCAGCCCCAGCGACCACGCCGTCACCGATGCCCGCTCGGCCGCGTCCGCCAGCAGTTCGTTCTCCCGGTTCCACCGCTTCATGTACGCCTGCGACGTCACCGACCCGGCGGAATGTTCCGTCAATTCCAAATCCCCCTTGTACCGGGGCAACCGCGCTTTTTGCTCGTCCGTGATCGCGTTAAACAAATCATCCGCGCGGGCCGAAATCACGTGAATGGCCCCGGTGGACTGCAAACTTTTTTCTATCCATTTCACCGAGGTGGCATCCGGCGCCCCGCCCCGGTCACCCTCGCCGTAATATTGGTAGTCGGCATAAATCCCGCCCGTCTCCCCGTTTTTTTCAATGCGCGCGGCCAGCGCGGCATTGGTGCTCAAATCCTGGCGGACCTTGGTGGTGTAATCGCCCGCGTTCAGCGCCGCGATGACCGACTGCCCGTCCGGGCCCTCCCACACTCCAATGTTAAACGGAATCCCCACCGCCGAACCCCACGTGAGTTTCTGCGTCGAAAACCCGCGCAAGCCGCAGTGCGCCAGCACCGATGGCAGGGACGCCGGAAATCCAAAACAATCCGGCAGCATGTACTCACTGCTTTCCGTGCCAAATTCCTTTTTGAAAAAGTTGTGCCCATACAACAGTTGGCGCAACAACGACTCCGCCGAGGGCGAATTAACGTCGTTTTCCTCCCACGAAGACCCCGCCGGCCACCACCGCCCCGCCGCCACCCAGCCCTTCACCCGTTCGAAGTCCGCCGGAAAGTATTCCTGCATGAAATGGTACCGATTCGCCCCGGTCCAATTGAAAATATAGTCCGGATATTGGTCAAACAGCTTGGCGTTATCGTTAATTGTGTTCGCCACGAACTGGTGGATGACTTGCGGGTAGGTCCAGCGCCATTGGGTGTCCAGGTGCGAATAGCCAATCTCGTACAACGTCAGCCCCCGGGTCAAATCCACTGGCGCATTCGTATCCGCCGCCCCCGCCGGCAACACCACCGCCACCGCCAGGGCACTCAACCAACCCCAAATCCGCCGGGCATTTTGTGCTTCTCCCGCGCCCCCGCCCCAGCGCCGTGGTGCCAGTCTGGCGTCCCCTGCCTGGCCCTCCGGGCTGTAAGCCCGCCATGTTATCGCCCGGGCTGGCGGCCCGGGTAACCTGTCGCCCCTCTCCCCACCGCCCTGTAAGGGCGGGACCTTCGCCAAAATCCCACCCCATTTGCCCGCCTTGCTGGCCGGTCCCGCCTGGTAAAAAATGTCGCTTTTTTTCATCATCTGCTCAAATCTTCAAGTTTCCAGTGCTTCCCGCAGCAACGCGCACAGCACATCCGGATCCTTCTCCTGCGCCAGCCAGGCGCGAAACGGTTCGTGCATCAATTTGCGCGCCAGCCGCGCAAATACTTTCATGTGCGCGCCCGCCGCATCCGATTCCCGCACGACCAGCAGGATGATCAGCCGCACCGGCTGCCCGTCCAGCGACCCCCATTCCACCCCCTCCGCCAGCCGGAGCACCGCCAGGGAGTTCACCTGCACCGCGTCGGTCCGGCAATGCGGTATGGCACAACCATGCCCGAACCCCGTCGAATAGGTGGCCTCCCGCGCCCACACCGCCGCCTCCACCGCCCGGGGATCGGCCGCGCGCCCGCTGATGTTCAATAAATCCACCACCTGCTTGATCGCCTCGGCCTTCGTCGCCGCCACCACCCCGTCCGCCACCAGTTCCGGCCGGATTAACGGCGCGGCTTGCTGCACGGGAAAGGTCGCCAAGTGACCCGCCACCGCCCCGGCCGTTTCCGACTCGTGCGCGAGGGCAAATAACCGCCGGCAGTCCCCCTGCCGCAGTCCCGCCAGTTCCGCCTTCAATCCCGCAATCGCCGGACTCGCCACGCTGATTTTTTTGAAACCCGCCCCCACCAGCAACGGGAGGTAACGCCGGTGCGCGGCCATTTCCCCGCACAAGGACAACGGCTTCTGCCGGGCGCTCACAACTTCCACAATTTGCTGCAACACCCGTAAAAACGCCGGCTGCAACGGGTCATAAAGCGACGCCACCCGCGGGTTCAGCCGGTCCGCCGCCATGAAATATTGCAGCAGGTCGTTGGAGCCAATGCTGAAAAAATCCAGTTCGTTGCACAATTCTT
This sequence comes from uncultured Verrucomicrobia subdivision 3 bacterium, assembly GCA_903895255.1. Taxonomy (GTDB): domain Bacteria; phylum Verrucomicrobiota; class Verrucomicrobiia; order Limisphaerales; family UBA11358; genus UBA11358. The sequence continues at coordinate 124,357 of CAITTG010000052.1, read as the reverse complement.
CCAGCAGGAACACCGCCGCCGGCACCTCAATCATCCCCCCCACCGGCATGGCCGGGTCATGCGCCACCCCGCTGGCCGCGCACCGCGCCTGCTCTTCCGCGATGATGCGCTTGCACCACCGCACCTCCTCCAGCGTCGCCAGCATGGGCACCATGACCTGCAGGTTGCCGTGGGCGGAGGCCCGGACGAGCGCGCGGATTTGGGTGCGGAATAATTCCTCAAATTCCGGATAAATGCGCACCGCCCGGTACCCGAGAAACGGGTTCTCCCCCGCCGGCAGCGACAAATAGGGCAGGGGCTTGTCCCCGCCGGCATCCAGCGTGCGCACCACCACCGGCCGGTGGCCGGCGGCTTGCAAGGCCTGGCGGTACACCTCGTACTGTTCCTCCTCCCCGGGCGCCTCGGCCCGTTCTAAAAATAGCATTTCCGTGCGAAACAGCCCGATGCCCTCCGCCCCCGCCGCAAAGGCCAGCTCCGCCTCCCCCGCCACGCCAATATTGGCCGCGATCTCCAACCGCGCCCCGTCCGCCGTCACCGCTGGCTGCGTGGCAAACTGCCGCAACCGCCGGCTCAGCCCGCTTAACCGCGCCTGCTCCAAATCGTAATAGCGCCGGACCGTCGCCGGCAGGGCGGTCACCAACCCGCCTAGGTCGGCATCCACCACCACCTCCCGATCGTCTCCCTCCAGCCCCGCCAGATTCACCCCGCCCAGGGTGGGAATGCAAAACGACCGCGCCAAAATGACCGTGTGCGACGTCGCCCCCGTCTGGGCCAGCACCAGCCCGCGCAACCAGTGGCGGTCCAGCGCCAGAAATTGGCCGGGCGTCAGGGTCTCCGCCACCACAATGGATTCAACCGTCAGCACCAGGTCCGGCAGCCGCGCCGCCGCCCCGTAAATCCGGTGCAACAGCTCGCGGCAAATGTCCTGCACATCCAGCCGGCGCTCGGCCAGTAACGGGTTGTTGCTGGCGGTCAGCCGCGCCGAAAAATGCGCCTCCGCCTCGGCAATCGCCCCCGCCGCCGTGCGCCGCCGGCCGATGGCCGCCAGCAGGGTCTCCCGCAATTCCAGGTCCCGGGCCATCGCCCGGTGCGCGGTCAGCACCTCCCGCTCCACCCCCGGGCCCGCCGCCGCCAGCCGCTGCCCGTACCAGACAATCAGTTCATCCAGCGCCCGGTCCAGCCGCTGGTGTTCAAAGGCCACATCCGTCACCCCGTTCACCGGCAAATGCTCGGGCAGCCGAAAGCCCCCCGCCCGCACCAGCCGCCCCCGCCCAATCCCCGGCACCAGCGGCGTCCCCGGCCGCAACGCGGCTCCGGCCTGCCGCAGCATCGGCGGCAGCACCAGTTCCCCGGCCGGCCGGCCGGGGGCGGGGGCTTCGTGGTCGCACTGGGCAAAACGCTCGCGGAGAAACGCAATCAACGCCGGCAGCGCGCTCCCCTCATCCGGACCCGACACCTCCAGCCGGCACGGATCCTTGAACCGCACGTCCGCCCCCACAATCGCCAGCACGTTCTTCGCATTCGCCCGCTGCCCCGTCCGCCCGTTCACCAGCGTGATCTCCGACCGGAACCCCCGCGCCACCTCCTCCAGCGCGCTCGCCGGCCGGGCGTGCGTCCCGTTCGGCAGCGGACAGACAAAATGGTGTTCCAGCGCCATGGTGATTTTTAAGGTTTTGAAAGGTTTTTAACCATTATGATTTTTGAGGTTTTGAAACGTTTTTAAGCATTATGATTTCTAAGGTTTTAAACGTTTTTAACCATTGTGATTTTAATGGTGTTCCAGCGCCATTGTGATTTTTAAAGTTTTGAAACGTTTTTAACCATTGTGATTTTTAAGGTTTTTAAACGTTTTTAAGCATTATTCCTTGGATTTGGTGAAAGATCGCCTCCGGATCCCGCAACGCCGCCTGCACCGGCACCTTGATCTGGCGGATGCGCGCAAACCGTTCCGCCTGCTCAATCGCAATGTCCACCGCCAGGATCGCCACGGTGGCGCCATCAATCTCGGCCTGGCTCAGCTCGTTCTCAATGCCCATCGCCCCCTGGGTTTCCACCTTGATGTGATGGCCCAGCTTTTTGGCCGTTTTCTCCAGTTGTTCGGCCGCCATGTAGGTATGGGCAATGCCGGTGGGACAGGCCGTGACAGCAACAATTTTCATAGTGTTTTCCCCGCCAGCGCAACCGCCGGTTTATCCGTGAATTTTTTGACCAGATTGATGACCACGGCCACGGTCAAGCTCCCCGCCACGATGGCCAGCACATAGACGAGCCGGTGGTCCACCACCGGCAGGACAATCGGCCCGCCATGCGGCGCATGGTCGCCCACGCCCCCCAGCATGGCCACCGTGGCCGACACCATCGAACCCAGCATGATGGTGGGAATCACCCGCAACGGATCCGCCGCCGCAAACGGGATCGCTCCCTCGGTAATCCCAATCATACCCATGCCCAGGGCCGCCATGCCGGATTCCCGCTGCTCCTCGGTCCACTGGCCCCGGCCCAGCAACGTGGCCAGGCCCAGCCCCAACGGCGGCGTGCAAATAGCCGCCGCGCACGCCCCCATGATCGCGTAGTTGTGCTGCTGGATCATCGCCACCCCGAAGAAAAATGCCGCCTTGTTCACCGGCCCGCCCATGTCGAAGGCAATCATCGCCCCAAGCAGCATAGCCAGCAACACCTGCGAACCCCCCTGCATGGATTGCAACCCGGTGTTCAGGGCAATCATCACCCGCGCAATCGGCAGATTCAACGCCAGCATCAAGCCCCCGGCCGCCACCGACGACAGAATCGGAATCACAATAATGGGCATCACCGGCCGGAGCAGTTTGGGCACCAGGATGCGCTTGAGCGCATTCACCACATGGCCGGCCACCAGCCCGATAGACAAGGCCCCCAGAAAACCCGCGCTCGCCGAGTGACCATCGACGGTCTGCGGGAGCCCCGCGATGCTGCCGCCAATAAAGCCCGGCACCAACCCCGGCCGGCCCGCCATCGCGCTGGCAATGAAACCCGCCAGCACCGCTGGAAACAAGGTGAACGCCGCCGCCCCGATCGTGCCAAGGCTCTGGATGAACAGCGGGGCATGGGTAAGATCCGGACCGCCATTGGGACCCGGCGGCAGAAAGCGAAACGCGTACGCCAGCGAAATGGCAATCAGAATGCCACCACAGGCAATAAAGGGAATGACATGCGACACCCCGGTCAACAAATATTGCTTGTGCTGCTGTAAAAATGCTTTCATGCCATTCCCTGACTGCCGGCGCCGGCTCATGCTCTTCATTAGCCCGCGAGGCCATCATCATCCGGCGGCCCGCCCGGGTACGGAAGCAAAAAGTTGTGGCTTTTATTGTATTTTTGTAACATGGTAGACGCTGTGACCATGACCATGCCAATGGATTGGTGGCCGGAACGGGCGCTGACCCGCCACCCGGTGCGCGAACTCTTCGTTGGCGGACACAAGTTGCATCCCCCACTCTTCAGCCATGTGGTGACGTTTCCCCGGCTCGAAATCCCCCTGGCCGGTTGTTACGAAAATCAAATCGACCACGGTGGCACGGTGGAAACCCTCCGCCTGCGGCCGGGCACCGCCCTGTTTCTGCCGCCCAACGCCTGGAACCTTCCCCGCTGGCGGCATAAAGTGACACTCATGTCCCTGCTCTTCGGCCGCAAACAGCTCGGCATCAGCATCGTCGCCGCGCCCGGGGGGCGCAACCCCCAGATGCTGGTGAACAAATACTCCCTGCCCCGGCCGGTCACCGGCCCGCTGCCCCATATTCTCGCCGCCATGCTCGAGTTGGGGGCCGGCAAGGATGCCGACTGCATTTTCCCCGACCTGGCCCGGGTGCTCATCCAGTGCGTCCATGCCCTCGTGCGGGAATCCTCCGGCGAGGAAATCACCGGCCGCGCCCAAGGCCTCTTGGAGCGCGCCTGCGTTTTTCTCCAAGGCCACTATCAATACGACATCACCCGCGAATCCGTCGCCCGCCAGTTCGGGGTATCCCCCAACCATCTCTCGCGCCTGTTCCAGACCCACGGCAGCATGACCTTCAGCAATTACCTCACCCATGTGCGCATGGACCGCGCCAAACATCTCCTCTGCAATTATGATTTAAAGCTGGATGACATCGCCGCGCGTTGCGGCTACTGCGACACCCCTTATTTCTGCCGGGTCTTTAAACGCCTCACCAAAAGCACGCCCGCCGAATACCGCATGCGTGTGCGCCACGACCAGGAAAAACAGCAAAGCCAGCTGGAAAATTAAGGCGGCATCCGGCGAACGCCGTTTAAGCGAGCCGCCCCCGGGGCTGTACCCGGCGCAGCCATCCTCAAACGGGTGTGCCGGCACTGCTGCGCTGCCAGTTACGTTGGCTAATCACCTGTGCACCGAAAAGGCTCGACAAACTCCCTCACCGGGCGCTTCCTGTTTAAGGAGTTATAAAGCCCACAGTGTCCCATGCCCGGCGCGCGTTCACCCTGGTGGAACTGCTCGTCGTCATCGCCATTATCGCCATTTTGGCGGCATTGCTCCTGCCGGCCCTGTCCGCCGCCAAACAGCGGGCCCAGGGTGCGCTTTGTCTTAACAACGGCAAGCAAATGATGCTGGCGGTGCTTATGTACACTGGCGACAACCAGGATTTGTTCCCGCCCAATCCCGATGATGGCAACACCCTGCCTGGTTACAACTGGTGCTCCGGCAATGCCGGCATCGGGCAACCCCAGGAATTCGACCCCGATTTGCTCCGCGACCCCACCCGGTCGCTCCTCATCACCTATTTGAGCGGCAATGTGAGTTTGTTCCGTTGCCCCACTGACCGGCGCCAGGGGGTTTACGATGGCACCAACTCCGCCGACGCCGGCCAGGTTGTGCCCGCCGCGCGGTCCTTTTCCATGAGCCAGGCCGTCGGCACCATTGACCCCGGATTTGACGCCACCGGGCCCGGGTCCGGCGGCACGCACAGTGGCGTCCCCACCCTTTCGGTCAACGGCCCCTGGCTCAACAATCAAGATGACCATAGCCGGAACTCACCCTGGCACACCTTTGGCAAAGCCTCGGACAACCGCAGCCCCGGACCGGCCATGCTGTGGGTGCTGGTGGATGAAAACCCCGCCGGTCTGAATGACGCCGCCTTTGCCTTTGGCATGGCCGCCCCCGCCTGGTTCGACTTGCCCGGCACCTATCACAACGGGGGCTGTGGCTTCGCCTTCGGCGACGGCCATTCCGAAACCCATCGCTGGCTTTACCACCATGCCATGCAGGGCGGCGGCGCGCCCATCACCGATGCCTTGGAAATTCAGGACTGGAGTTGGATGGCCGCCCGCACTTCGGCCCAATGAGCAACGGAAGTACTTTGAATGAAGCAACCAGGGTGAATTACCGAGCCGCAGGCGATACCCGGTAAAGCCCCGCGCCATGATAAGGAATGGCTGGCGCAAACTCGCCCGTCACCGTGCCCAGATCGGCATGAGTCCACAGATTTCGCACGCGGGTGCCCTCCGTAAAGCCCAGATCTGACAACTGCACTGCCACTGGCCGGGACGCCTCCGGACTCGTCAGCGGCCGGTCCTGGGTGTTAAAAAGCGCCAGATATTTGTCCGTTGAACCCGGCACGTCCGCCACCCAGCCATAAAACCCATCCCGGTGGAACAACTCATGATTGACAGTGCTGGCCTGGTCCACGGCGATTACCTCGTCGTTGGTAATCAGGGCCAGCGTGAATTTGTCCAGCTTGGTCAAATCCGCGCCCAGAATGAGCGGGGAACGCGCGATGCTCCACAACGTCAACAGCGTGAATTGTTCATCCGGGGTAAAGCGGGTCTTGGACTTGCCCATTTGAATCACCCCCAACGGCAGCATGTCCGCGTCCGGAAAATGGCCGGGCCCCCGATACGGCGTCCACGCCGCCAGCCGGTCGAACTGGTCCCGCAACAACGACCATTTGTCCCAGAAATCATCACTGATGCGCCACATGTTCGCGTGGGTGCTCACGTGCGGGCCCGCGCTGACCGGGGTGGCCCCCGGCGATGTGCTGAACACGATCGCCCGGCCCGTGCGGTCAATCGCCTGGCGAATGGCCGCGATCTCCGCTTCGTGATACGGCCGGGACAGGTCATCCACCTTGATGAAATCCAGCCCCCACGACGCCATCAATTCAAAAACTGAATTGTAATACGCCTGCGCCCCGGGCTTGGTCATGTCCACGCCGTACATGTCGGTGTTCCATTCACAAAGGCTGTTGGTGTCCGCAATGTCCGCGGCGGTGTAAGTGGTTCCCTGGATGGGTGTGCGCGCCGCGACTGCCTGGCGCGGAATGCCGCGCATGAGGTGCAGCCCGAACTGCAAGCCCAGACTGTGAACGTAATCCGCCAGCGGTTTGAACCCCTGGCCGTTCGCGGCGGAGGGAAATTTGTTGGCGGCGGGAATGAGCCGGCCAAATTCATCCATCGCCAGTTTCGCTCCCTGGTGGTAATCGAAACCGGTGGCGTTTGGCTCATACCATTGGATGTCCACCGTGATGAGCTTCCATCCGTGGGCGGCGAGCTGGCTCTGCATCACGCCGGCCTGGGCTTTGGTCTGCGCCTCGGTCACCGTGGTGGCGAAACCGTCCCAACTGTTCCAGCCCATTGGCGGCGTCTGCGCCCACGCCCAGTAACCCGGATCCGCCGCCCGCCCGCCGCCCGCGCCGGCCAGCAGCACCGCCACACCCAAAAGCAACCATGTTCCACCAGGCCATTTCATAATCAGAGAATATCTATGGTTAATTTTCAATGCACGCCAAAGTCGAACGCGACCTCCGCCTGGTGCTCGCCCGCCACCTGCCGTTGCGCCGACTGCGGCCCCATCCGTTCCTGCGTGAGGAATTTCGTGCGCATCGCCGGGATCACGTCCAGGAACGCCAGCCCGGTCTGCGGCAAAGCGAGCAACGGCCCCATGGGTCCGTCATTCGGGGTGTAAACGCCCAAATAGGATTCCGCCGCCGGCGTGGTGACACTGAATTTACCCGCGCTGGTGTCAAATGTTGCCCACTGCCAGTCGCGGAAATACCCTTTGAACTCCGGCGCGGGGGAATAAACCACGCTGGGCACCGTGTTGTTATAAGCGTTTTGCCAGACGTCCAGCTTCGTGCCCTGCAGCCGGTTTTGCCAGACATGATACGGGCCGCAGCCCAGCCAGGTGATGCCCTTCATCGCCGATTCGGGGAAGTCAAAATTGAACCCCAGGAGATCCACCGGACCCGTAAAATTGTATTTATAATTTAGTTTCACCCGGCCATCCGGGGAAATGCGCCAGACCGCCTGCTCGAAGTTGCCGTTGTAATCCGCCTCCACCACCAAATCGGCCCCCTCCTGCCGCGTCGCCAGGTGGCCGGCAAGCGTGCTGGTCCCGGCCACGTCGGCATAAGTGATGGGCCGGCGCCCGGGACCTTGGTGCGCATAGGCGATAAAACGCGGGCCGTTGGCCAGCGGGAGGAGAATTCCACCGCGCGTTACCTTCGTCAAAAAGCCGGAGATTTTGTCGAACTGCAGGGTCACCGCGCCAGCCTGCACAACCAATTGCGTGTCATCCTCGCGGGTGGTGATTTTATCCGTGCCGGCGGACGGTATGGCTTGCGCGCCGACCGCGACCGGCCACGACCAGGTCCACAGCGTCCGGCCCGCCGGATCTCTCGCTGTGAAATAAACCGCCGCCACGCCCTCCCGGGCCGGCAGGTTCAAGGCCAGCGCGGCGCTGCCATGCGGCGGCGCGGACGGCGCCGCCAGGTCCCCGCTGGCCAGCACCGTGTGCCCCGCCTGGCCGTCATCGGGTCCGGGAAAGCTCACGTACTCCCAGGAAAAACGGCACTGGCCCAGATCGGTAAAATCATAACTGTTCCGGACGGTAATCGTGCCTTGAAAACCCGGTTGCAAGCCCCCCGCCGGCACCGCAATCTCCACCGGCGACCAGATTTCCTTAATGGTGTAATAACTGCCTTCCTTTTCGCGGCGTGGTCCCATGATGCCGTCCGGCCCCTGGTCGCCCTCATTGTCCACGATGCCGCCCTTGTCCGTGCGCACCACGCCATCGTCAATCATCACCCAAAAAAACGCCCCGCCCAGTCGCGGGCTTTTCCGCAGAACCTCCCAATAATCATGAAAGCCGCTACCCAGGCCGCCGTCATACAACCCATGCAAATATTCGGTGGGGAAATAAACCGCCGGGCCGCCGCTTTCCTTCACCACGGTGGCATAGTCGGGATAGTGCGGGTCATTCACCCCCCGATCGTTCGAACGCGGATGCAACACCTTGCGCTGTTGAATGTCCCACTTGGCAAACTCATCGTTGAGCGCGTTGTTCCAGCCGCCTTCATTGCCGTTGTCCCACACCACAATGGACGGATGATTCACATCGCGCCTGACCATTTCGCCAACCAGCTTCTGGCCCACCGGCGTGTCGTAGTGACCCTGCCAGCCCGTCAATTCATCCAGCACATAAATTCCCAATTCGTCGCAGGCCTCCAGAAAATCCCGGTCCGGCGGATAATGCGACATGCGCACCGCGTTCATATTCATGTCCTTGATCAGCCGCGCATCTTGGAAGCATAACTCCCGGCTGAGTGTCCGCCCGGAATCCGCCCACAGACTGTGCCGGTTCACCCCCTTCATCACGATCTTCACGCCGTTGAGATAAAACCCGTCATTGGTACGCAGTTCGATCGTGCGAAAACCAAACCGGTTCGTGATGACATGCGCCGGCACCCCATTTTGCAACCGGGAAAAACGCACCTGATACAGATTCGGGGTCTCCGCCGTCCACAATTTCACTCCGTCCACATGCGACTGCAACCGGACCGTCTCCTGGCCCGCCGGCACCTCGGCGGCAAACGCCGCGCCCACCGGCTGATTGTCTGCGTCCAAAACCTGCCCCTGCACGGTGACCGGCGCCGGCCGGCCCGGACCCAAATGCACGTCCGCCGCGAAATCCCCGTTGGCCCGCGCGTCAATCCCCGTCCAGTCAATGTACCCGGCCGGTAGCGCCTCCAGAAACACCGGCCGAAAAATCCCGCCGAAATTCCAGTAATCCCCCTGGCGCTCCGCCCGCATCACACTTGGGTCGTGCGCCACCTTGCTCACCGTCACCTCGAGCAGGTTCGTTTCCCCATATTTCAAGAGCGAGGAGATGTCGTATTTGAACTCATAGAACGACCCCTCATGCGCCGGCCCGGCCGGCTGGCCGTTGACGAACACCTCGGTCCGCACCATCACTCCCTCAAACACCATCCGCACCACCCGGCGCGACCACTCCGCCGGCACCAGGAATTGGGTATTATATTTGCCCTGCTCCGCGGCAAAGCCCGGCCGCAGGGAAACGTCCTCGCCTTTCTTCGCGCGGAAACGCGTCCCGTAATTATAAACCCCAAACCCCTGCAACTCCCAGCAGGACGGCACGGCAATATTCGTCCACACCCCGCTGTGCTGGCCCGCCGAGCAATAAAAATCCCACCGCACCCCGTCGTCCTTGCCCTTGCCCGAAAGGAATTTCACCTGGGTTTCCGGGGCCGGGGCGGCCACCGCCACACCGCCGGACAGCCCGGTCGTCAATAGTAACAACAGCAGTTTAATCGTTCGCAAGGTCTTCATGGTTCGGCATTTTGGTGCAACTTCAGACAGGATACGAGCCCAGCTTAGCGGGCCATACCAAATCCACAATTTTTAAAACGCCCCAGTCCTGTCCTGACAATACATGACAGACCGGGACCAGCCTCCATCCAACCCGGGGCGGCGACAGCCGGTCGCCGCCCCCATCCCCATTGACATATCCGATGGCACCCCAGCCACCCACCAACGCGCATGGGGGTGCGACGCCTGGCCCCGCCACCCGCCGGCCATTTTTGTTTCTGACAGATGCTTGCCCCCCCAGCGGTTGATCTGTACCAGTAAGCCGTTGGTCAGTCCCACCAGGTCGCCTTTGGGCGGCTTCATTTATATTTTTTTATGGCCGGAAAAGGGCGGATAGGGCCGGATATAGGCGGACAATCGCCGGACTGAGGTTGACCCGATTTCTTGGATTCCAGCCGGCAGCGCCCGCAGTGAGGGAACCACCGACGGCGCGCTGACATCCCGCCGTTTCCACCGCCGTATCGACCAGGATCGCGGTCAGCATCATTTCTATCCCAGCGAACAGTTCCAGGTTAAGACTCATGCCTGGTGGAAAAGAGGCAGCGTCGCGCGAGCAAACCGTTAAAAAGCCTTCGAAGCATGGGGCTTTGAGAACCTTGCCCCGGACATCACCCGGGCAAGATCGATTGGTCCGCCGGGACGACCGAAACCAGCAAACCCGCCCAATTAACTTCCACCAACCACGGTATCACCCTGTTTCATTGGCAGTTGGCGCATTTTGGACCACCGTTTCCGCCACGGCGAAAATTTGCCGTTTGCCCGCTTCCGTCCGCCATGGCCATTGACTCGCCTGGTTGACCAAATTAAATTGGCGGCTCTATTTTGACCGCGCTCATGAAAATTCTCATCCAGTTCCTCGCCCTCGCAACGCTGACAATCGCCAGTTCCGCGCCCGCCGCCGGCAAAACTTTGATTGATTATTTCCTGCCCATGCCGGTCCACGGGCAATTAACGACCAATGCCTGGGGCGCGGCCAGTGTGCTCCCCCGCGATCCGCTCAACGGCCTGGAAGACCCAACCTTGAAACAATGGTATTATTGGGATGGCAAGATCATCCAGGCGCCGGATGGCAAATATCATCTCTTTGCCAGTCGCTGGGACCAGAGCCGTGGCCACAGCGGTTGGTGGGGCTCCTGCGCCGTCCAGGGCGTCAGTGACAACCCGACCGGCCCTTACGTGGACCAGGGGTTGCTCTGGCCGGCCAATCAAGGCGGCAAAGGTCACAATGTCACCGCCCTCGTGCTGCCAGATGGCCGCTATGCGGTGGTCGTCAGCGAAACCCGGCCCGGGGATGTCTTCGTCTCCAAATCATTGGACGGACCCTGGGAACCGCTCGGCACCATGAAGCTGGATGCCAATGGCTTTAACCCCCGCGACGGCCACATGTCCAATGTTAGCATCATGGTCCGACCGGATGGCGGGTTTGAGGTGGTGCCGCGCTCCGGCGCCATTTGGATCAGCACCAACGGCATCCTCGGCCCCTTCAAAATCCAGGGCCCCTCCATTTACCCGCAGGTGAAAGGCCTTTCCCTGCACAATTTGGAGGACCCGGTGGTCTGGTTTAGTGGCGGGCTCTATCACATCGTCGTCAATAGCTGGAGTGACCGCAAAGCCTACCATCTCACCTCCCGCGATGGCCTCACAGGCTGGACTTACCGCGGCCTGGCCTATGATCCCACCACGAATTTCCTGCGCTACACCGACGGCACGGTGAACCATTGGAATAAAATCGAACGCCCCAACGTTTACCTCGTGGATGGCCATGTCGCTTATTTCACGTTCGCCGTCATTGACGTGCCCAAGGAGGAGGACCGGGGCAATGATGGCCACGGCAGCAAGGTGATCGTGGTTCCCTTCGCCGGTGCCGCCCTGGACCGCGATCTGCAAAACGCGCCTTAAAACTTCTCTCCGCCGGTCACTTCGAATCAATCCCAATCTTCTTCAAGAACGGATTGATGGAGCGCGGGCGGCCCAGGAATTTTTCAATGGACACATTGATGTCCCGGGAATCGCCCACTTCGTAAATTTCCTTGCGCATGCGCATCCCGGCGGTTTTGTCAAAAAACCCGTCGGGAGCCTGCTCGAAGACCGTGGCCATGTCCGCGGCAATCGCGTCCGCCCAGGCATACCCATAATAGCCCGCCCCGTAACCGATAATGTGCCCGAAATACGCCACGAACGCCGTGTCCGGCGGCACGGGCAGCGACACCTCGCTCAGCACCTGGTTGGAAAGCGGCAGTGTTTCATCCGCATTGGTGGCATGGATTTGCGTGTGCAGGGCGAGGTCCATGATGCCAAAGGACAATTGCCGGCGGTAAAACGTCCCTTCCGTGGCCAGGCGGGCGACCTTGAGCTGGTCCAGAATGGCGGTGGGAATTTTTTTGCCGGGATCGCGATAATCGGCGGCAAAACTATCCAGCACCGCCTTGTCCCATGGCCAGTTTTCGAGCATTTGCGAGGGTGCCTCCACAAAGTCCCGCGGCACACTCGTGCCGGAGAAACGCCCGTACTGCGCGCGCGTCAAAATCGTGTGCATCGCGTGGCCAAATTCGTGGAAAATGGTTGCCACCTCGTCATGCGACAGGAGCGAGGGCTTGTCGGATTGCGGCGGTGGGAAATTGCAGATAAGCGCGCACACCGGGCGCTGGTAGGTGCCATCCGGCAGTCGCTTGCCCTCCACAATCCCGAACTGCGCAAAGTGGTTGTACTTGCCCTCGCGCGGGAACATGTCCAGGTAAAAGAGCCCCAGCGGCTCGCCGGTCTGGGCGTCGGACACCGTGTACATTTGCAAATCATCAATCCATTTGTAAGGCGGCGTGACCCGCTCAAACTTCAAACCAAAAATCCGCTGGTAAATGGCAAACATCCCGTCCAGCACGCGCTGGTAGGGGAAATACACCCGCAGTTGCTCCGCGTCCACGTTGTACTTCGTCTTGCGCAGTTGGTTGGCGTAATAGCGCCAGTCCCAGACGTGGATGGTCGCATTGGTGTCGCCGCTTTCCGCGATTTTCAACTGCCGGAACTCCGCCAATTCGGCGTCGAATTTCGGTTGCAACCCCGTTTTAAGATCTTCCTCAAAATGAATGGCGGTGGCGGCGTTTTTCACCATCCGCGTCTCGGTGGCGTAATCGGCGTAACTGGCATAGCCCAACCGGTGCGCAATGTCATCGCGCAACACCAGGATTTTCTGCAACAAAGGAATATTGGCCTCCCGCGCCAGGTTGCATTGGGCGGTGATCATGCGTTTGCGCGTGTCCTCGCGCCTGGCATTGTCCTCGATCATGATGTAGTGAAAGGTGATGTTCGCCTTCACCGTGTACTCATCCGGCCCCGTCTTGATGCCCTGCTGCGCCAGGAATTCCTCCGGCACGCCTTCCAGTTCCGCCTTGGTGAAGGTCAGGGACTTCTGGGCCTTGGTGACGTTGTTCTCGAAGTCCGTTTCCAGGGCGCTCAATTGCTTCCGCAACTTCTCCACCTCGTCCCGCTGGTCCTTGGGCAGGTCCAGGCCGGCGCGGCGGTAATCCCGCATGGTTTCCACGAAGAGTTTCTGATCCTCGCCCGCCAGTTGGGGGTCCGTGGCCGCGAAGGCTTTCAGGACGCGGTAAACATCCTCGCGATAATCAATACCCACCGACCAATCATCCAGCGCCTTGAGGGCGTCGGTGGCCGCATCGCGGACCACGGAGTTGGTGCTGGTCTGCTCAATGAGTCCGAGGCGGTCGTTGGCCTTGCCCATGGCATAGCCCATGTCATCCAGGGCGACCACGGTGTTGGTGAAATTCGCCTGCGCCGGGGTCAGCGCGCCAATCCGGTCCAGCGCGGCGTTGCCCTCGGCAATCACCCGGGTGACGGTGGCCTGAATCTCATTCGTCGTGGTTTCGAAGGTGGGGACGGTGACCACGGAATGGTATTGAGCCGCCCGGGCTTGGAACGCCGCCAGGTCGCCGGTGCCGACCGGGACAGGTTGGGCGCCCGTGTGGCACAGGGGCAAGCTGGTGGCCAAAATCATCATCACGCTTAAGTTCCAGTTCATGCCGTCAAGCTAACCGCCGCAACGCCACATTCAAGTGTATTCGGGATGCGGGGGCCGGGCGGGGGGGCGGGGGCGGAAAAAAGTTCAGGAAACTTGAAGATTTTACCCGGGGTGCGGAAAGCGGCGTGGCGGAGACCGGCGCGCGGGAGTGGCTCCCGGTGGGTGACCGGCCGGTCGTGTCCGAGGTTCATTAGAACTATCATCGGGCCACAGTTTAGCGGGGGACCCTGGACAAAGGCTGTCCAGGGTCAAAAATAATGAAAATATTTTTAGCCAACGGGTTGTGGCGCGGATGACGCCGCTTCGCGGTCACTGGCCCTGGGCGCCGCCGGCCTCGGCCCGGGGCAGATCCAGCGGGGAAGTGTCCGGAATATCCCCGTTGTCACCAATGCCATAGGGACTGGCATCGTTCTGGTGGGCCGCAACCACCGCCCCGCGCCATTTGTAATACTCCGCATGGCCGTCCAGAAAGGAGAAATTGGAGCCACTGTTATGCCGGTTGGCGGGCAAATTCCACCAGATGGGGTTCACCACCTGAGTCGGTCCGGTTAACGGATACATGGCCCATTCCCCGTCGTTCAGACTGGTTTGCGCTTCCTCGGCGAACACGAACTTGCTGGAGGGCCGCTTGACCTGGCCGCCTTTGGAATAGGAGTTAAACGTCACGCCGTTGCGGCTGATCGTCCACGGCCCGGTCGCGCTGGAGGCGCTGTTGCCGCCCATGGAGTATTCAATGGAACAGGTCCGCGTCTGGGGCACCTTGGGGGTGGCGGGCGTGGCGGGCGAATTGATCATTACTGTGTTCGCCGGGCAGGCGTAAATGGTGGCGGACTTGTTATATTGATACAGGACACCCAATTCGATGTTGGCGGGGGTGGTGTCCGATTGGGCGAGGCCCGCGATCCAGTTCTGCGGGGGATTGTCCACGAAGTTCAGCGGCAGGAAATCGTTATTGTCGCCCAGATACATTTGGTAACACAGCTCCAGTTGCTTGTAGTTGTTCAGGCATTGAACCGACTGGCCCTTGGCCTTGGCCTTGGCGAGCGCCGGCAACAGCATCGCCGCCAGAATGGCGATAATGGCGATGACCACGAGCAGTTCAATCAGCGTAAAAGCGCGGCTCCGCCCGGCTCCGCCCGTGAGCCGCGCGGGGGATGAGGGGATCGAAGGGATGGACTGCGGGATTATCATGGCTTGGTATTTGCCTTCACAGGTTTGGATTTGCCGGAAGTTTTACTTGACCACGGCCCTTTTGTAAATCCCGAGTTTTCGGGATCAGCCTTGGGTGAGGCAGGTGGAAAAGGGCTGCTTGAGGGTGTCAGCCGGGCGCCTGTGCCACCATCGTCACGGATGGGGTCCGGCGGCTGCCCGCCGCGGTGGGGAGCACGGAGTTCCGGCCTCGGGCAGACCCACCCTCATCCCGGCAGCCTGAAACTGTTTCCCATCGTTTAAGCGATGATGTGGCGATGAAACCATCGGCGCAAACGGGATTGGCTCGCTCCTGCCGGACCGGCCGGCGCGGGCGCGCGAAAAAAGTCAGATTCTTGAAACCAATATTCGCATTAACACGTCGTATCATGTATATTACTTTATGAATCCGGACGATCAATTTAAGTCGGAGCACTCCATTCATCTGGAGGATCACTTTTTGACGCGGCGCCAGTTTCTCCAGCGCGCCGGCATGGGTTTCGGGGCGCTGAGCCTCGCAGGATTACTGGGGCCGGAACTGCTGGGCATGTCCGCGCGCGCCACCGAGGTGGAGCCCTCCCTGCTGCCCAAGGCCCCGCCGCTGCCCGCCAAGGCCAAGCACGTGGTGCATGTGTTTGCGCAGGGCGCCCCCTCCCATGTGGACACCTGGGATCCCAAGCCCTCCCTGGCGAAGTATGACGGCCAGGCCATTCCCGGCATGGAAGGCGTCGCCATGGCGTCGCCCTTCAAATTTTCCAAGCAGGGCAAGTCCGGCCTGGAAATGAGCGAGGTGTTTCCGGAGCTCGGCACGGTGGCGGATGACCTGTGCGTGATCCGGTCCATGTACACCGACATCCCGGCGCACGAGGTCGCCACCATCATGATGAACACCGGCTCGCGGCTGGTGCGGCCGAGCGTGGGTTCCTGGGTGCTGTACGGTTTGGGCACGGAAAATCAAAACATGCCGGGCTTTATCTCCCTGCGGCCCGGCAGCACGCCGCCCGGCGGCACGTCCAACTGGCAGTCCGCCTTTCTCCCGGGCCTGTACCAGGGTGTGAGCATCAACACCAAGGTGCCCACCTTGAACATGTTGATTGAAAACATTCGCAACCCGAACACGCCCCTCGTGGAACAGCGCCGGCAACTGGACCTGGTCCACAAGCTGAACGAGTTGCACAGCCAGGACCTGGAAAAAGACGCGCAGTTGGAAGCCCGGTTGCAGGCCTTTGAGATGGCGTTCAAAATGCAGACCGAGGCGACCGACGCCTTTGATTTGCACAAGGAACCGGAAAGCATCCGCGAACTCTACGGCCGCACGCCGCAGGGCAACCAGATGCTGATTGCCCGGCGGTTGATCGAGCGCGGCGTGCGCTTTGTGCAGGTCTGGGCCGGCGGCTGGGATCATCACCAGGATT
Organism: uncultured Verrucomicrobia subdivision 3 bacterium; assembly: GCA_903895255.1. Taxonomy (GTDB): domain Bacteria; phylum Verrucomicrobiota; class Verrucomicrobiia; order Limisphaerales; family UBA11358; genus UBA11358. The sequence goes on along the minus strand of CAITTG010000052.1, from coordinate 108,067 downwards.
TGCAGGAAAAATTGCCCGAGCGCGCGAAGGACATCGACCAGCCCCTCGCGGCCTTCATCAAGGATTTGAAACAGCGCAACTTGTTTGATGAAACCCTCATCGTCTGGGGCGGCGAATTCGGCCGCAAACCCGTGCGCGACCGCAACGGCGGCGACAACCCGGGTCGCGACCATAATTCGAAAGCCTTCACCACCGTGCTGGCCGGTGGCGGCGTGCGCGGCGGCATGACCTACGGCGCCACCGATGAATTCGGCGCGGCATCCATCGAGAACAAGGTGCACGTGCATGATCTGCACGCCACCCTGCTCGCCCTCCTCGGATTCGATCACAAAAAACTCACGTATCGGTACAACGGCCGGGATTTCCGGTTGACGGAAACCAGCGGGGAAATAATTCAAGCGGTGATGGCATGAAAATGAAGTCAGGAGCCAGGAGTCAGGCGCCAGAAGCGGCGGCAGTTTTGGCGGAAGTCGCCGGGTTAAAGTACCGGCCCATGGTTTGGGCGCTGACCGGGTTGGTTGGTTTGCTCGGTCTGGTGCGAGTTTCCGCGGCCGACCTGACGCCGGCGCAGTCGGACTTTTTTGAAAACAAAGTCCGGCCGGTCCTGGCGGATCGTTGCTACAAATGCCACAGTGCCCAGGCCGAAAAAGTCAAGGGCGGTCTCCTGCTGGACACCCGCGAGGGCCTGCTCAAGGGCGGGGAAAGCGGCCCGGCCCTCGTGCCGGGCGATCCCGAGAACAGCCTGCTCATCAAGGCCATTCGCTACTCGGACCCCGATCTCCAGATGCCCAAGGACAAAAAACTGGAGGACGACCAGATTGCGAATCTGACCGCCTGGGTGAAAATGGGCGCGCCCGATCCGCGCACCGCCTCGGCGCGCAAGTGGGTGGACAGCTCCACCAACCACTGGGCTTGGCAGCCCGTCAAACGGCAGGCCATCCCGGAGGTGAGTGATCCCACCTGGTGCCAGACGCCCGTCGATAATTTCATTCTCGCGAAACTCGACCAAAATAATTTGAAGCCCAATCCGCCGGCGGACAAGCGCACCTTCATTCGCCGGGCCTCCTTTGATTTGATCGGCCTGCCGCCCACGCCGGAGGAAGTGGATGATTTTGTGAATGACACCTCGCCGGATGCCTTCGCAAAGGTCGTGGACCGACTGCTGGCCTCGCCGCACTACGGCGAGCGCTGGGGCCGGCACTGGCTGGATGTCGCGCGCTACAGCGACACCATCGGCCAGCCGCGCCGCAACACGGAGGATAATCTCTATCCCTTCGCCTGGGGTTACCGGGACTATGTCATCCGCAGTTTCAACGATAACAAGCCCTACGACGTGTTCATCAAGGAACAAATTGCGGCGGATCGCATGAGCACCTCGGCGCGGAACCCCACCAATCTCACCGCGCTGGGTTTCCTCACCGTGGGCGACCATTACATGGGCATGCAGAATGACATCATCAATGACCGCATTGACGTGGTATGCAAAGGCTTTTTGGGGCTGACCGTCACGTGCGCCCGCTGCCATGACCATAAATTCGATCCGATTCCGCAGCAGGATTATTATTCGCTGCACGGCATTTTTTCCAGCTCGGTCGAACCCAAGAACGGACCGGTGATTGGCAAAGTGTCGGACTCGCCGGCTTACCAGGATTACTACCGGCAACGCACCCGGCTGGCGGCGCAACAAGCCGCTTTGGCCGAGAGCCTGCCCAAACTGCGCAAGGCGGGCGATAACGAAGCTTTTAAGCAGGCCCAACGCGAACTGCGGGACACCGTGCATCAAATCGACGAACTCGAGTTCACCAATCTGGCCGCCCCCCTCCGCGCCATGGTGCTGGAAGACACCGTGGTCGGTCATGATGACCCGCTGTTCATCCGCGGCGAGGCGGGCAACCGGGGCGCGCTGGTGCCCCGGCGGTTCCTGCAACTGCTCTCCGGCACCAATCGCGTGGCCTGGACCAACGGCAGCGGCCGGGCGGAACTGGCCCTGGCCATTGCCAGCAAGAGCAACCCGCTCACCGCCCGGGTGATGATCAACCGCATCTGGCTGCACCATTTTGGCGCGGGCATCGTGCCCACGCCGGATGATTTCGGCACCATGTCCGAGGCCCCGAGCCATCCGGAGTTGCTGGATTACCTGGCCATGAACTTCATGACCAACGGCTGGAACATCAAAAAAATCCACCGGCTCATCATGCTCTCCAGCGTGTACCAGGAGAGCAGCCTGGGCAATCCGCGCTACGCCCAGGTGGATCCCGGCAACCGCCTGCTCTGGCGTGCCAACCTCCGCCGGCTGGAATACGAGCCCCTGCGCGATTCGCTCCTCGCCATCGGCGGTTTGCTGGACACCAGCCTTTACGGCCGGCCGGTGGATTTGCGGCAGCACCCGGACTCCAACCGGCGCTCGGTGTATAATTTCGTGGACCGCGCGAACATTGACGACGTGCTGATCAATTTCGATTTTGCCATGCCCGACATGGTCACCGGCATCCGCCACCAGACCACCGTGCCGCAGCAGGCCTTGTATTTGATGAACAGCCCCATCGTGATCCAGCTCGCGCGCCGCCTGGTGGCGATGCCCGAGTTTGTGCAAACGACCGATGAAACCGACCGCCTGAACTTCCTCTACGAGCGCATCTACCAGCGTCCGCCGAGCGCCGAGGAACAGGAACTGGGCCTGGAATTTGTGAGTCAAACCCAGTTGCGCGATGATTCCATCCTGGAACTGGCCAACAATAATGACGTGGCCCCCGCCAAAAAGGCGCTGAAGGCCAAAAAGCTCGGGTTCAAAGGCAACAAAAAAGGCGCACCCTTGACCTCGTGGGAGGAATACGCGCAAGCACTGTTGCAGGCGAATGAGACATCGTTTGTGAATTGATTAAGGTTACTGGCAAGGCAATCTCGGCTCCATGAGAGTGCCGGTGCCTGCGCCGGTTCCGCCAGTTGCGGGGCGGTGATGCCGGACCTGAAGGCGGGACTTAGCCGGGTTGGTTTCGGCTGAAGTTGTGACCGGGCGTCAGACTTGTTCAATTTCCACCGTGGTCAGATCGTTGAAATCATTTTTATCCAAGGTGAGCAATGCCTTTGCCCCGGATTTTTGGGCGGCCACTGCATGCAGAAAATCATGAATGCGCCCGCCGCGAACGCCTTTTTTACGCGCGGCTTTCATGGCTTTGAGCACTTCGGTTGGCGTCAGGTCGAGGAAATCCAAATCAGCGGCCAGGTTGTCGGTTGTTTGGGCGGCAGCGTCCGCATCCAGACGAAAGGCCAGGTTGCCTCCGGTTAGGGTGGAAAAGACTTCAGCGAGCGTGTGCGTGCGGGTAAAACCGCGTTCACGATGCAAGCGGGCCCGCAGGGGGGTGCTGGAGCAGGCTTCAATAACGGCCGAACTATCCCAATAGGCTTTCATTGGTTGTCCCGATCCGCGCGCAAAGCGGCCAGAATGACCTCCCGGCGGGGTTTTACCGGCAGCATAAGGAAGCCCTCCCGGGTTCGGATGGGTTTAACCACGGGCACTTCCTTTTCAACCAGTTCCACCACGCGGACACTGCCATCCGGTTGTCGCGAGGCGTCAAAGGCGGTGCTCGGCGGAAATAATTCCACGGAACAGATGCGGCCATGCTTGTCGGCGACCAGTTTCATAATAGGATTATCCCATATTCACAAATGGTTTCAAGGGCCATTCTGAGACCAACTTACCCGCCCAAATACGCGCTCTTCACCTGCGGGTTCTGCCGCAATTTGGCCGATTCATCCGCCAGAATGATCCGGCCGGTTTCGAGGACGTAGCCGTAATGCGAAATCTCCAGGGCCAGGTTGGCGTTTTGTTCCACCAGCAAAATCGTGAGGCCCTGCTGGCGGTTAATCTCCACGATTTTCTCGAAGATGGTTTTTACCAGCAGCGGGGCGATGCCCAGGGACGGTTCGTCCAGCAACAGAAACCGGGGCTTGCTCATCAGCGCGCGGCCGATGGCGAGCATTTGCTGTTCCCCGCCGCTCAGCGTGCCGGCTTCCTGCTGCGCGCGCTCTTTTAAACGGGGAAACGTGGCGAAGACAAACTCAAGCTCCTGCCGGATGACCGCCGCATTGGTTTGCAGGTAGGCGCCCATGCGCAGGTTTTCCATCACCGTAAGATTCGCAAACACCATGCGGCCCTCGGGCACGTGCGACAGGCCGCGCTTGACGATCTCGTGCGCGGGCAGGCCGACCAGGCTGTTTGATTCGTACAGGATTTCACCCGCTTTGGACCGGATCAAACCGGAGATGGCGCGCAGGGTGGTGCTCTTGCCCGCGCCGTTCGAGCCAATGAGGGTGACAATCTGGCCCTGCGCCACCTTCAGGGAAATCCCATGCAGCGCGTTGATGGCGCCGTAGCTGACCGCGAGATTTTTGATTTCCAGCATGGGTTTATTTGACCGCCACTTCGTCGCCCAAATACGCCTCAATCACTTTCTGGTTTTGCCGTACCGACTCCGGCGTGCCCTCGGCGATTTTCACGCCGTAATCCAGCACCGCCACCCGTTCGCAAATGCCCATGACCACCCGCATGTCGTGCTCAACCAGCAGGACGGAGATTTGAAATTTTTCCTGGATGAACCGGATGAGCCGGGTGAGCTCAACCTTCTCGGTGGGGTTCATCCCGGCGGCGGGTTCATCGAGCAACAGGAGTTTCGGACGGGTGGCCAGCGCCCGGACGATTTCCAGCCGGCGCTGGTCGCCGTAGGGCAGGCTCCGGGCCGCTTGATCGCGGGCCGCGCCAAGGCCGAAAATCTCCAGCAGTTCCATGACCTGCCGCGTCACGTCCGCCTCGCCCTCGCAAAAGCCGCGGCCGCGCCACAGGGCGTTGATAATGCCGTGCGGCCGGTGCAATTGCACGGCGGCGCGCACATTGTCGAACACACTCAGGCTGGCAAAGAGCCGGATGTTTTGGAACGTGCGGGCGATGCCACACCGCGCCAGTTGATGCGCCTTGAGCCGGGCGGTGGACTGGCCGTTGAACGTGATCGCGCCGGAAGTGGGCTGGTAAACGCCGGTGATGAGGTTGAAAGCCGTGGTCTTGCCCGCGCCATTGGGGCCAATGAGGCCGACCAGCTCGCCCGGGCCAATCGCTAGGTTCAGGCTCGACACGGCCGTCAACCCGCCGAAGCGGATCGTGACGTCAGCCAGTTGGAGGAGTGCGGCCATGGTTTAAGGTTGCCGGTGGTTCACGCGGTTTTCCTCCGGCCAAAGCCGAACAAGCCCTGCGGCCGCGCGATCATCAGACCGATGATCAGCAGGGAATAAATTATCATCCGGTACTCGGCAAAGGGCCGGAGAAATTCCGGCAGCAGGGTCAGCACAATCGCCGCCAGAATGACCCCGCCAGTCCGGCCCATGCCGCCCAGGATCACCATCACGACGATATCAATGGACTTCATAAAATCGAAGTTGGTGGGTGAGAGGAAGAGTTTGTGATGCGCAAACAGGCCGCCGGCGATGCCGGCAAAAAATGCGCCGATCACAAAGGCCGTGACCTTGTAACGCGTGGGGTTGATGCCCGAGGCGCTGGCGGCGATTTCATCATCGTGCACCGCAATAAAGCCCCGGCCGTAGGTGGAACTGACCAGGCAACCGACGACATACACCGTCACCGCCGCCAGGCCGAAGGCCCAGAACAGGGTGGTTCTTTCCGGAATGCCGCTCAAGCCGCTGGCCGCGCCCACACACTCCATGTTTTGCAAAATCACCCGGATGATTTCGCCGAAGCCCAGGGTGACAATGGCGAGGTAATCCCCCCGCAGCCGCAGCGTCGGAATACCCACGGCCAGACCGGCGACCGCCGCGAGCAGGCCGCCCGCCAGCAGCGCAACGGCAAACCAGAGACCCGTGAGCAGACCCGGCGCACGCGGCCCGAGCGCCAGGGTGATGGCCGCCGCCGTGTAACCCCCCACCGCCATGAACCCGGCATGGCCGAGGCTGAACTGGCCCGTGTGGCCATTGATCAGATTCAGGCTGACCGCCAGAATGATGTTGATGCCCACATCAATCGCCACGCCCAGGTAATAGCGGTTAAACGCGGCGGAACAATACGACACCCCCGCCGCGAGCAGGATCGCCAGGACCAGAAAGCGTTTGGCGCGGGTTTGCATCAAATATTGGCAGCCAGATTAGGTCTGCCCCGGGCCCCGGGGCAAAAGTGAAACTCTGCTTGCGCGGGCAGCTTAACGCGATAAATTAAAGACATGAGTGCGTCCGAAATTTTGGAGCAAATCCGCCGGCTGCCACCGGAGGAACAGTATGAGATTGCCGAAAAAGTTTGGGCGGGACTGGGCGGCAAGGACGCCGAATTGACAGCGGAACAAACTGCTGAATTGGATCGCCGGCTTGTCGCTTTTGAGAAAGACCCCCACGCCGGGATTCCCCTGGAACAAGTCAAAGCGGAAATGCGGCAGCGCTTTGGTTGGTGATGAGCCGCACCATCATTTTTCAGCCGGCGGCCCGGACGGAATTCGCCCAGGCGATTTCTTGGTATGAACATGAACGACCGGGCTTGGGCCGGGCATTTGCACAGGAGGTGTGCCAAGCTATTGAAAGTGGGCAAGACCAGCCGGAAAGGTTTCGCCTGGTGCGGGGCGGGGCGAGAATTATACGCCTGAGAAGATTCAAAGCCTATGCCATATACTTTGCCACCAACGGGGAGGTCTTCTCCGTGCTGGCGGTTTTTCATGGAGCGCGTAATCCTGCCGAACTGCATCCCCGCCTGAAATAAACCAAACACTCTAATAGAGCTGAGTCCGTTGGTGATTCTGGCCGTCGCGGTTGCTTTCATACCTTCTCCACCTGGGATTTGCCGAGCAACCCGGCGGGTTTGAAGAGCAGTATCAAAATCAGAATGGCAAACGCGATGCCGTCCCGGTAATTGGACAGCCCGGGAATGCCGCCGGCAAAAGTCTCCAGCAGGCCGATGACCAAACCGCCCAACGCCGCCCCCGGCAGGTTGCCGATGCCGCCCACCACGGCGGCGATGAACGCGCGCAAGCCCGGTTGCACGCCCATCAAAGGATCAATCCCCGGCGCGCGCAGCGCGTAGAAAATTCCCGCCACCGCCGCCAGCGCGGAGCCCAGGCCAAAGGTCAGGCTGATAATGCGGTTCACATTCACCCCCATCAGGGAAGCCGCCCGGTCATTAAAGGCCACCGCGCGCATGGCCATGCCGGCCTTCGTGTGCTGCACGATAAACCACAACCCGGCCAGCAACCCGGCGGTCACCAGCAACGTCGCCACGTCATTGCTGTCCACCGTGAGCGCGCCGAGATGAAAATCGTGCTTCGGGAGCAGTTGCGGAAACGGCCGCGTTTCCGCGCCAAACACCGCGCGATGCTGGCAGGTGTATTCGATGAAGAGGGACACGCCGATGGCGGTGATGAGCACGGTCAGCTTGGGCCGCGCGCGCAGGGGACGGTAGGCCAGCAGTTCGATGAGCATCCCGAGGACGGCGCAAATCGCGGCCGCGAGCAGAATCACCACGATGGCGCCGGCATACGTTTCGCCGGGAATCGCCCGGGCCACCCACGGGGCCAGAAAATAGGCGGAGAACGCGCCGAGCATCAGCACATCACTGTGCGCAAAGTTGATGAACCGCAGCACCCCGTAAACCATGGTGTAGCCCAAGGCTATGAGTGCGTAGATGGAGCCGAGGGCCAGGCCGTTGACGAGCTGTTGAATGAATTCGTTAATAACGTTGAATCAGCCGGTCAAGGGGATTTCACGGGTTGACGGTTTCCAAATACTTAAACTTGCCATCCTTGACCTGCAAAATGACCGCCGGCTTCGTGGCATCGCGCTGCTCGTTGATGGTGGTGGTGCCGGTGACGCCGTCGAAATTTTTGGTGGCCGCCAGCGCGTCGCGCAATTTCGGACCGTCGGTGACGCCCGCGCGCTTGATGGCATCCGCCAGAATCATGGCCGAGTCATAACCCAGCGCCGCCATGGCATCCGGGGTTTTGCCATTGAACCGCTTCTGGTAATCCGCCACAAACTGCTGGCTTTTCGGCGTGGTCGATTCCGGGGAATAGTGCGTGGAAAAATAATCCCCTTCCACCGCGTCCTGGCCGATTTTCACCAAGTCCTCGCCTTCCCAGCCGTCGCCGCCGCACAACGGCACATTAATCCCCAGTTGTTTGGCCTGGATGCAAATGAGCGCGACATCCGTGTAATAACCCGGCACAAACACCACATCCGGATTGGAGGCCTTGATGGCGGTAAGCTGGGCCTTAAAATCCTTGTCCCCGCCGTTAAAATCCAGTTCGGCCGTGATTTGCCCGCCCAGCTTGATGAAGCTCTCCTTGAAATACTTGGCGAGGCCTTTGCTGTAATCGCTCTTTACATCGGTGAAGACGGCGACTTTGCGGGCCTTGAGGGTGTTGTAAGCAAAGTTGGCCATCACCGTCCCTTGGAACGGGTCAATGAAGCAGACGCGAAAAATGAAATCGCCGGTCTCGGTGACCTTGGGATTGGTGGAGGACGGGGAAATCATTGGAATCTGGCTGGCCTGGCAGATCGGCGCGGCTTCGAGGGAACGGCTGGAGGCGACCTCGCCCAGCACCGCCACCACATTATCCCGCGAAATCAGCTTGTTCACGTCCGTGGCGGGTTCGCCGGCTTTGGACAAATCGTCCTCGGTGATCAGTGAGATCGGCCGGCCCAGGACGCCACCGGCGGAATTCAGGTTTTCCACGGCCAGCAACGTGCCCTCATGTGAGGAAAGGCCAAAATTGGCCTCCTTGCCGGAAAGCGAGGCAAATTCGCCCACCTTGATGGGGTTGGCCGCCGTGCCGCCACCGCTGGGTTTGCAGCCTGCCAGAAAACCAAATCCGGCCAGTCCGGCCAGCATTATCCACCGATGCCACGATTTCATAATTGTTACTGCGTAATGATTCCTTGCCACTGGCGGGCACAATAAATGGTTTTCCCGGGGGTTTCAAGCTTGGGCCGAGGAAGAATTATCTGAGGAGCGCGAAAATCCAAGGGCTGACGTTGGAAAATGCGCTGTCGCGGTTTTTTGCTGGCCTTTGGCCAATTACGAATTGACGCGGCTGCGGCCATTACCTACCGTTCGGTAGTTTTTATGGCAAGGCATGGTCCCGAAACGGGCAAGCACATCCTGCAGGCGGCGCTGAAGCGCTTTGCCAATGCGGGTTACGCGGCCACGTCGGTGCAGCAGATCGTGGATGACGCGGAGGTGTCCAAGCCGGCCTTGTACTATTATTTCAAGGACAAGGCGGGGCTGTTTGAAGCCCTGGTGCATCAGGCGCACGACGACCGGTATGACGTGCTGCGCACGGCGGCGGCGCGGAGCCGCGACATTCGCGACCAACTCGAGCACATCCTGGCCGGCCTGTTTGCGTATGTGAGCGAGAACCGCGAGCTGACGCGGATCAGCTTCGCCACGATGTTTGCCGCCCCGGGCGAGGTGCCGGAGAGCCTGCATTACGCGGAAAAATGCGAGCGCAATTTCGAGTTTGTGCATGGCCTGATCCGGGGGGCGCAGGAACGGGGCGAACTGGACGGCCGGTTTGACAGCCGGGAACTGGCGTTTGGCTTTTACGGGCTGGCCAATTTCCATCTGGTGTCCCATCTCATCCGGCCGGAGGCGGTGCCCGACCAGCAGGGGGCCAAACGGATCGTGGATCTCTTTTTAACCGGGGCCGGGGTGCGGCAGCCGGCGGTGGCGCAGGCAACTCTTTAACGCTTAAATTATTTCATGAAATTAAAAGTAATTCTCTCCGTAACCCTGGTGGTGGTGGTGCTCGGCATCCTGGCCGGGGTCAAGGTGCTGCAAATTAAAACGATGATCGCCGCCAAGGATTTGATGGCCCCGCCGCCGGACACGGTGGCCGTCGCCACGGCGGAGAGCCAGTCGTGGCCGGACGAGCTGGAGGCGATCGGTTCCATCGGCGCGGTGCAGGGGGTGACGGTGACGACGGAGATTGGCGGGATGATCAAGGAGATCGCCTTCGAATCCGGCCGCACGGTGGCGGCGGGGGATTTGCTGGTGCGGCTCGACACGTCGTCCGAGGAGGCGCAGCTCCGGGCGCTGGAGTCGCAGGTGAACCTGGCGTCCATCACCGTGGCCCGCCAGCGCAAATTGCGGGCGGACAACACGATTTCCCAGTCCGAGCTGGACACCGCCGAGGCGGCGCTGCAACAAAACGAGGCCAATGCGGACAATATCCGGGCCATCATTGCCAAGAAAACGATCCGGGCGCCGTTCGCCGGGCGGCTGGGCATCCGCCAGGTGAACCTGGGCCAGTTTCTGGACAACGGCAAACCGATTGTCTCCCTGCAATCACTGAAACCGGTGTACGCCAATTTCTCGCTGCCGCAGCAAAACCTGGCGGTGCTCGCCCCCGGCCTGCCGGTGCGGGTGACGACGGATGCCTACCCGGGCCGCGAATTCGCCGGCACCCTCACGACAATTAATCCGGACCTGGACGAAGCCACGCGCAGCATCACCTTGCAGGCCACGCTGGACAATGCCGACGAAACGCTGCGGCCGGGCATGTTCGCGCGGGTGAAAGTGGTGCTGCCCTCCGCGAAGGACGTGCTGGTGATTCCGCAGACGGCGGTGCTGAGCGCGCCCTTTGGCGACACGGTGTACGTGGTGGAACCGGACACCAATGCGGCAGGCGGCCTCATCGTGCGGTCCCAACTGATTCGCACCGGCCCGGCGCGCGGAGATTACATTTCCGTGGCGGCGGGTTTGAAAGCCGGTGACCGGGTGGTCAGCGCGGGGCTGTTCCGGCTGCGCAACGGCGGGAGTGTGGTGGAGGACAACACGCTGACCCCAAAGGCCAGCCAGACCCCGCATCCCAACAACAGCTAAGGCTGCGCGCATGAAATCTTTTACCGATATTTTCATCCGGCGGCCGGTGCTGGCGGTGGTCGTGAACCTGGTGATTTTAATCGCCGGCTTCGAGGCCATGAAGACCCTCAATGTGCGGCAGTATCCGCGCAGCGACAACGCGGCGGTGACGGTAACCACCACCTACGTGGGCGCCAGCGCGGAACTCGTGCGCGGGTTCATCACCACGCCCCTGGAACGGTCCATTGCGGCGGCCGACGGGATTGATTACATCCAGTCAAGCAGCACCCTCGGGCTGTCCACCATCACGGTGCGGCTCAAATTAAATTACGATCCCAACAAGGCGCTCTCGGAGATCAGCTCGAAGGTCAACCAGGTGCGGAATGACCTGCCGCCGGAGGCGGAAATTCCGGTCATCAACATTGAATCGGCGGATTCACAGTTTGCCTCGGCCTATCTGAGCTTCACCTCGGACATTCTCGAGGCCAATCAAATCACCGATTATCTGGTGCGGGTGGTGCAGCCGCGCCTCTCGGCGCTGGAAGGGGTGCAGCGCGCGGATTTGCTCGGCGGGCGCACCTTCGCCATGCGCATCTGGCTGAAGCCGGACCGCATGGCGGCGCTGAACATCAATCCCGCCCTGGTCCGCACAGCCCTGGCCAACAACAACTTTCTCTCCGCGATTGGCCAGACCAAGGGCTCGCTCATCCAGGTGAACCTGACGGCCAACACCGACCTGCGCTCGGCGGATGAATTTCGCAACCTGGTGGTCCGGCAGTCCGGCAACAATCTCATCCGGTTGAGCGACATTGCGGATGTGTCGCTGGGCGCGGAGGATTATGACAGTGAGGTGCGCTTCAGCGGGCAGAAGGCGGTGTTCATGGGCGTGTGGCCGCTGCCCAATGCGAACTCGCTGGATGTCATCAAGCGGGTGCGCGCGGAAATGGCCCTGATTCAAAAGGATCTGCCCAATGGCTTGCAGGCCACCATCGCCTACGACGCCACGAAATATATTGAGGACGCGCTGCACGAAGTCTTGAAGACGCTCTGCGAAACGCTGGTGATCGTGGCCATCGTCATCTTCCTGTTCCTGGGTTCGCTGCGCTCGGTGCTGATTCCCCTGATTGCGATTCCCATCTCGCTCATCGGGGCGGTGTTTCTCATGCAGATTTTTGGGTTCTCCCTGAACCTGCTCACGCTGCTGGCGATTGTGCTGTCGGTGGGGCTGGTGGTGGATGACGCGATTGTCATCGTGGAAAACGTGGAGCGGCACGTGCGCGAGGGGCTGACCCCGGTGCAGGCGGCCATGCTGGGCGCGCGCGAGCTCATCGGACCGATCATCGCGATGACCGTCACGCTCATCGCCGTGTACGCGCCCATTGGCCTGCAGGGCGGGCTGACGGGGTCGTTGTTCCGCGAATTTGCCTTCACCCTGGCCGGGGCGGTATTCATTTCCGGCGTGGTGGCGCTCACCCTCTCGCCCCTGATGGCCTCGCGGCTGCTGACGGCCGGCCACGAGGATGAGGGGCTGGTGGGCCGCATCAACCGCGGTTTCGACGCCCTGCGCCGCCTCTACGGCCGCCTGCTGGATGCCACGCTGGCCTCCCGGCCGGCGGTGTATACCATCTGGATCGGCCTGAGCCTGCTCACGATTCCCATGTTCATCCTCGCGGCCAAGGAACTGGCCCCGGCGGAGGACCAGGGCGTGATCTTTGGCATCGTGGAGGCCGACGCCCAGTCCACCATTGACCAGACGGCGTTTTACACCGCGGCGGAGTACAACGTCTTTACGAACTTTCCCGAAACCGAGAAAACCTTTCAAATCACCATGCCCGGCAGCGCGTTTGGCGGGATGGTGCTCAAGCCGTGGGGCGAGCGCAAACGCACGGCCGCCCAGTTGCAGCCGCTGGTGCAGGCGCAGGTCGGCAAAATTCCCGGCATCCGGACCATCGTGGCCACGCCGCCCGCGCTGCCGGGCGGGGGCACGTTCCCGGTGGAATTCGTCATCGCTTCCACGGCCGAGCCGGAAACAATTTTGAAATTCGCCCAGGAAATTCAGCAAAAAGCGGTGGCCAGCGGGATGTTCGCCTTTCCGCCGATCATCGACACCAAGCTGGACCAGCCCGAGACGGAGGTTGCGCTGGACCGCGACAAGGTCTCCTCGCTCGGCCTGGACATGGCCACGGTGGGCGCGGACCTGGGCACGCTGGCCGGCGGCAATTATGTGAACCGCTTCAACCTGGCGGGCCGCAGCTACAAGGTCATCCCGCAACTCGAGCGCGTCCAGCGCCTGAATGCCAGCCAGTTGCAGAATATTTACGTCAAGGGACCGGGCGGTCAACTGGTGCCGCTCAGCACCTTTGCCACCTTGAAGCAGAAAAACACGCCGCGCGCGCTGAACCGCTTCCAGCAATTCAACGCCGTCACCATCAGCGGCGTGGCCATCCGGCCGCTGAATGACACGCTCACCATGCTCGAGACCGAGTCCGCGAAAATTCTGCCGAAGGGCTACAAACTGGATTACACCGGGGAATCCCGCCAGTTGCGCACGGAGGGGAACAAGTTCCTGCCGGCCTTTGCCCTGGCGCTGGTGCTGATTTTCATGGTGCTGGCCGTGCAGTTTAACAGCTTCCGCGATCCCTGGATCATTCTGCTGGGCTCCGTGCCGCTGGCGATGTTCGGCGCCATCACCTTCAGCTTCCTGAAAATGCCCAACCCCATGATGCATTTCTGGACCGATGGCTGGACCACCTCGCTCAACATTTATTCACAGGTGGGCTTGATCACCCTGGTGGGTCTGGTGTCCAAGAACGGCATACTTATCGTGGAATTCGCCAACGTCCTCCAGCGTTCGGGCAAGACGAAACTGGAGGCCATCCGGGAGGCGGCGCTGACGCGGCTGCGGCCGATTCTGATGACCACGGCGGCCACGATTTGCGGGCATTTCCCGCTCACGCTCGTCACCGGGGCCGGCGCGGCCGCGCGGAATTCCATCGGTATCACCATCGTGGCCGGCATGTTCCTGGGCACGATTTTCACGCTGCTGGTGATTCCCTCCATCTATGTGCTGATTGCGAAACAGCACAATCATGATGAGGAGGCCGGGGGGTGAGCGACCCCTGCCATTAAGGCATCTCGATTAATGCGGTGGTGACGCGTTCGGCAAAACCCTTGGGCAGCGGTCTCGGAGGGGGGGCCAAAAGTTATTTCACCGGCAAATCAATTCGGATGGTGGTGCCTTTGCCCAGGCGCGACTTGATGCTCAGTGTGCCCCGGTGGGTTTCAATGATCCGGCCCACGATGGCCAGGCCCAGGCCGTTGCCCTTGGCCTTGGTGGTCGCCAGCATGGCGGTGAAGGCACCCCGCTGCATTTCCTCGGTCATCCCCGCGCCGGTGTCCTTGAATTCAATCGCGACCTGCCGCACGTGGGGGCCCATGTCCGGCTCGGTCACCGCGTGCGAGCGCACGGTGAGCGTGCCGCCCTTGGGCATGGCCTCGGCGGCGTTGAGGATCAAATTCAAAAAGGCCTGCTCCAGTTGCGGCGCGTCGCCCTGGATGAGCGGCAGGTCCGACTGGAGGTCGCGCACCAGCCGGATGTTTTGGTTGGCCAGTTTGTGGCGCACCAGGAGGCCCAGTTCATCCATCAACTGGTTCAAGTTCACGGGGGCCAGCGTCGGCTCGGTGGTGCGGGCGAAGTCGAGAATCTGCTCCACGATCTTGTTTAAATGCTCGATTTTCGCCTCGATGATGCGCGTGTCCTTGCTGCGTGGATCGCTGGCCGGGAATTTTAAGTCCAGGGAGTGGTACAGGAGCTTCATCACGGTGAGGGGGTTGCGGATTTCGTGCGCGACCTCGGCGGCCAGCAGCCCCAGCGCGGAGAGTTTTTCGTTCTGGCGCAGTTGCTCCTCCACATCCACCACGCGTTCGTACAGGCGCGCTTTTTCAATCGCAATGGCGGACAGCTCCGCCAGCGCGCTCAAAATGCTCACTTCTTCATTGGAAAAATGATAGGGACGGCTGGTGTAAACACTCAGCGTGCCAATGGCCTGGCCGGCAAAGAGCAAGGGCACGCTCAAGAGCGACACCAGCCCCTCCTGCCGGGCCACCTCCACATTTTGATAACGGGTGGAGGTTTGGACGTTGGCGACTTGCAGGGGTTTCTTGCGGCGCACCACCACGCCCAGCAGGCTCTCACCGGCGGCCAGCCGGGGTTTTTTCACATACGCCTCGCCCGCGCCAAAGCTGGCGCGCAGGTCCAGCCATTCGCGGGTTTCATCCACCATCATCAAGGAGCACATGCGCGCGCGCATCAACCCGCAGGCCTCGCTGGTGATCGCCCGGAGCGCCTCGTCCAGATTCAGCGTGGAATTGATGGTGCGACTCACACTGGCCAGGGTTTCGAACAAATGCGCCTTCAACCGCAACTGCTCATAGAGCCAGGTCTTTTGAATCACTTTGGCCGCCTGCACGGCCAGTTCCTGCAATAACATCTGGTGCTCGGCATCGAACGCCGCCACGCGGTCGGAATCCACGTTCAGCACCCCGCGGATCTCCCCGGCCACCTCCAGCGGCACGGCCAGTTCGGACCGCACGCCGCGCCGCACGGACACATAACGCGGGTCCAAAGTGACATCCCCCACACAGGCGGGCTTGCCCGTGCGGGCCACCCAGCCGGTGACGCCCTCGCCGACCCTCAATTGCAGCCGCTTGGCCGCCGCCGGCAGGTTCTGCGACGCGGAAATTTCCAGAATGCCGGAGGTGGGGTTGATCAACACCACCGAGCCGGACGCCGCGTCCATCAACCGCACCGCCTCGCTGACGATCAGTTGCAGCGCCTCCTGTGAATCCAAGGTGGAATGGATGACATTGCTGACTTGATACAGCCGCCGCAACTGCTCGTGACTTAACTCCACTTTTCCCGTGTCCGTGCTCATGTTTAAAAATTTATCCATGGTGGCGGCTCACCGTACCCGCGTGGTCAGCGCCACGCCGGTGGCTCCAAACAACAGGTTCGGCAGCCAGGCGGCAAACCAGGCGGGCAGGTAACCCGCGGTGCCCACGGCCAGGCTGAGTTTCTGCGTCACCAAATAGCCAGCGACGATAAATATACTGCCCGCCACACCGAAAAACAAATTTCGCCGGCCCGATCCCGCCCCGAAGGGGATGGCAATCAGGACCACGACCAGGCAGGTCATGGGCGCCGCAATCCGGCCGTGAAACACCGTGAGCAGCGCGCTCACGTTTTGGGGCGGGAGCCGGGGATGCCGCCGCAGAAACTGCAAAATCTCCGGCAGCGGGATGTTCTGGGTGCGCGGGTCCAGCGTCTCGTAATTGCTCATCTTGATCTCGCCCTGGATTTGCTGCGGGGTCTCGTCAAACTCCGGCATCGCCAGCACGTTGGTCTGCAATGATTTCACCAACGGCGCGCCCGGCGCGGCCTGGGCATATTCCGTCACCCCGAAAAATGTCCACACGCCATTGGTGCGAATCGCCCGGTCCGCGCTCATCTGCCGGCTGGAGCCATCCTTGAGCAGCCAGTAAACGGTGAGATAATGCATTTCGGTGCGGCGCGCGTCGTATTCCCGGATATACCACTTCCGCTGCGCCCGCTCGTTGTTGAGGCCAAATTCCCGGGCGAGGGATTGCAGCCGCGCATCGTCCGATTTTTGCACGTAGCGGGTTTTGATGCTCAAGGCCCACGCGTCACTGCGCGGCACGACCACCTCGGTGAGCAGGAACAACAAGCCCGAGGCCAGCAGGCCCGTGACGAAAAAGGGCGCGCAAATCCGCCATAAACTGAGTCCCGCCGCGCGCATCGCGGTGATTTCATTATGCCGCGCGAGGTTGGTAAGCGTATAGAGCATGGCCAGCAGCAACGCCACGGGCAGCACCAGCACCATAAAGCCCGGCGTCAGCGCCGCGCAATATTCAATGACATCCAGCAAATGCAGCTTCCGTTCCTGCATCTCCGCCACGTCGGTGAACAGGTAGAAGGAGATGTAAAAGATGAGGAAGCCGCCCAGGCAGTAAGCCAGCGGCGTCAGCAGTTCACGGAATAAATATCGGTCCAGCAGCCGCACAGTGCGGCAGGTTAATCCCCTCCGCCCGCCCGGGGCAAGCCTTGCGTTTCGCCGGTGGTGAAGGCCTGCAAACTCGCCAGCCGCGCAAACGCCCCGCCCGCCCCCAGCAATTCCGCCAGCGGGCCCGTTTCCACGATGCGCCCCGCCTCCAGCACCACGATGCGGTGCGCCTGGCGGATGGTGGAAAACCGGTGCGCCACAATCAGCGTGGTGCGGCCCAACGTCAGCCGGATCAACGAATCCTGCACCAGCCGCTCGGATTCCGTGTCCAGCGCCGACGTCGCCTCGTCCAGCAGGATTACCCGGGGATCCCGGATCAACGCCCGCGCAATGGCCAGGCGCTGCCGTTGACCGCCGGACAGTCGCGTGCCACTTTCGCCCAGGGGCGTGTCCAGTTGTTGCGGCAATGCCCGCACGAAGTCCGCCAGGCTCGCCTCCGCCAAAATTTCCCACAACCGCGCGTCACTGACCGTCGCCAGGCCATAGGTGATGTTCTCGCGCAAGGTGCCGTTGAACAAAATCGTGGCCTGCGGAACCACGCCGATCTGCCGGCGGTACGTGCGCAAGTCCAGCTCGCGCAAATCCCGGCCGTCCAGCAACACCCGGCCGGTGGTCGGCGCGCGAAAGCCCATGGCCAGGTTCACCAGCGTGGATTTCCCGGCACCGGAAGCCCCCACAAACGCCACCGTCTCGCCCGGGGCAATCCGCAGGTTGATGTCCCGCAAGGCCGTTTCGCGCCCGCGCGGGTATTGAAAGCCCACCTGCTCAAACACAATCTCCCCGCGCACCGGCACCGGCGCGGGCGGTTTGCCGGCGTGCTGTTCCACCTCCGGCGATTCTAAAATTTCCCCGATGGACCGGATGGCGTCGCGCCCCTGCGCCAGTGCCGGAAACACGCCCAGCGCCTGCTGCACCGCGCCGATCAACATGCCGAAATAGGTGTGGTACATCACCGCGTCGCCCACCGTTAGCCGGTGGTGCGTGACCAGCCAGGCCGAGAACACCAGGCAGGCCAGTTGGAACACCATGAAGGTAAACCACGAACTCGACGCAAACAGCTCGGTGAGCGTGTCCACCTGCAGGCCGCGCTCGCGCAGGCTTTCAAAGGCGGTCCGCACGCGGCGCGTCTCGGCCTCCTCCAGCCCGTGGGCGCGCGTCACCGGCAGCATCAACAGCATGTCGCCCACGCGGGCGTTCATCTGCTCGGTCTCCACCCGCAGAGCCTGGTATTGCTCGCGAAACCGGCGGTCAAATAATTTCAACAGCGCGATGCCCGCCGGCACCGTGAGCAAAAAGTACAGCGCCAGCACCGGCTGCCGCGCCAGCGCGATGACCGTCACATAAATGATCACCAGCACCCCGTTCAATCCGTTCAGAAACAAATAGCGGCACAGCCCGTCAATCGCATCCACGTCCCGGAGAATTTTGGTTTGGAGCGCGCTCGCCTGCTTTTCCTCGTGAAAGGTGACCGCCAGTTGCTGGAGCCGCTCCACCAGGGCGCTCCGCAGATTAAATTGCATGCGGCGCAGCATCCCGCTCATCAACCGCGAGAAGGCGGTGTGCAGCAGCGGATTTTGGACGAGCAACAGTAAATATATCCCCGCGATCCACAACACCCGCGAAAAGGACCCCTCCCGGAGGGGCGTGAGGGCGTCCACGATCATGCCCACGGCGAATGGCATGAGCGAGGCCGGCGATTGCTTGATCACATACAGCACCACCGCCCAAAAGACGCGTCCACGCTGGTCGGCAAACAACCGCCACAAGGTGCGCCCCGGCTGGAAGGAATCAAAACGTCCATCCAGCAGGGCATCCCACGGGGTATCACTCCGCACCTTGCTCATCCGCCCAAGCATGCCCCACCCCAGCCCGGGTTCAAAGGTCAAACTCCCGCTCCCATCCCTCCCACGGAAAATGCGGTGTCGAGTCTCGGGAATTTCCGCCGGAACCCTGAGCTTTCGCGGTTTGTCTTGAAACGAATTCATGGGATAGACAAGGGCGCCCCAAACTCCTAAGCTCAGCGAACCAACATCAAAAAAACATGAACCGCCCTCCCTTCCAAATCTCCCGTCGTTCGTTTTTGCACAAGTCCACGCTCCTCGCCGCGGCCTCGGGCCTGCCCCTGTGGTATTTGGAACGCGAGGCCGACGCCCAGTCGGCGGACGCCAAACCGCCCGGCCCCAACGACCGTCCCGGCATCGCCTTGATCGGCTGCGGCGGCCAGGGCCAGGGTGACGCCGGTAACGCTTCGCGGTTTGCCGACATCGTGGCCGTGTGCGATGTTGACGACCGCCACGCCAGCGCCGCCGTCCAAAAATTTTCCAAGGATGGCAAGACGGTGGCGAAATACTCCGACTTCCGCAAACTTCTGGAACGCGACGACATTCACGCCATCGTCCAAGCCACGCCGGATCACTGGCATACCCTCATCAACATCGCCGCCGCCCGGGCGAAAAAGGATGTTTATGGCGAGAAACCACTCACGTTAACGATTGCGGAAGGCCGTCACGTCATCAATGCCGTGCGGAATAACCATGTTATTTTCCAGACCGGCACCCAGCAGCGGAGCAGCCGGAGTTTCCGGCTGGCGTGCGAACTGGTCCGCAATAACCGGCTGGGCCAGCTCCAGGAAGTCCATGTGTTTGTGCCGGCCGGCATCCGGGGCGGTCCGTTCCAAAGCGTGCCGGTGCCGGCGGGGTTTGATTACCAATTCTGGCTCGGCCAGGCACCGGAGGCGGAATATTTCACCGAACGCTGCCATGCCAATTTCCGCTGGTGGTTCGATTACTCCGGCGGCCCCGTCACCGACTGGGGCGCGCACCACAACGACATCGCCCGCTGGGCCATCGGCCTGGATGGACCCGTCGCCGTGGAAGGCCAGATCACCCTGCCCGCCCTGCCCAATGGCTACACCACCCCCGGCGAATTTGCCGCCACCCTCACCTGGGCCAACGGCGTGAAACAATACGTCCGCACCACGCCCGACGACAGTCCGTACGGCGCGGTGATCAACGAAAACGGCCAGCGCAACGGCGTCAAATTTATCGGTCCGAACGGCTGGATCTGGGTCAACCGCGATGGCATCAGCGCCAGCGACAAGGAACTCCTCAAAACCCCGCTGCCCGCCGATGCCACGCGCCTGGTGGTGAGCAACGACCATATGCGGAACTTCTTTGACAGTGTCCGCTCGCGAAAAGATCCCGTGGCCCCCGTGGAAGCCGGGCATCGCTCGGCCAGCATCGGGCACCTCATCATCATTGCCCTGCGCACCGGCCTCGCCCTCACCTGGGACCCCGTCCGCGAACAATTCACCGGGGCGGGCGCCGACACCGCCAACGGGATGCTGGCGCGGCCGATGCGCGCGCCCTACAACTACGATTTCGTTGGGTAAGACTGCTTTATAGTATTCCAGCGCGGCCCGTCATTCCCGGAAATTCACAAACTGCACCGCCACGGGGAACTCATGCGCGCGCACGGCGGCAATGACCGTCTGTAATTCATCCCGGCTCTTGCTGTTCACGCGCACCTCATCCCCCTGGATTTGCGTCGTCACCTTGAACTTGCCGTCGCGGATGAAACCCGTGATCTCCTTGGCCACGGTGGATTCAATCCCCTGCTTGATTTTAATGACCTGGCGGGCATGACCCAGCGGGGAAATATCCGGGTCGCATTGCTCCACGCTTTTGAGGCTGATGCCGCGTTTGGCCAGCCGGCCAATGACCATTTCGTTCAGCGCCGTGACCTTGAATTCATCCTCGGCGGTCAGTTTGATTTCCGTCTTGTCCAGCACGATTTCGGCCTTGCTGGCCTTGAAATCAAACCGGTTGGCCAGTTCCTTTTTGGCCTGGTTCACCGCGTTTTCGATTTCCATCGTGTTAACCTGCGAAACAATGTCGAATGAAGGCATGCCTGGAGCATAAAATGAACGGGCCGAAAGAAAAGGGAAAAGCAGGGGCGTCTGAAGTCGCCACCCTGGCCCGCCCGCCCGGGAAACCTCACGCCATCCCGAACAACCGCATTAAAAGATACAGCGTGCCCCCGGTGACCACGCCCAGCATCTGCCGGACGAAGGGGATTTGCAGGACGATGATCACCGCGATAAAACCAAACCGTGCGAGCTGGTTATACGTCTCATAGCTCATATTGGTCACATTCCGCATCACGTGCGAGCCGTCGAGCGGCGGAATGGGGATCAAATTAAAGAAACACAGCATCAGACTCAGGCTGGCCCAGTTCAGGCACAGCTCCACCATGTCGTCCGAATGGACCAGCACCCCCACCCGGGCCAGCGCCACGAGCAAAGCCGCCAGCACCAGGTTCATGCCCGGGCCCGCCATCGTCACCAGAATGTCATCCCGCCGGGGGTTGTTCAGGTTGTATGGATTCACCGGCACCGGCTTGGCCCAGCCCACCAGAAACCGCCCCACGCTGGGCGAGGCGAAAATCATGATCAACGGCAGCAACACCGTGCCCACCGGGTCGATGTGCACCAGCGGGTTGAGGGACACCCGGCCCTGTAGTTTCGCGGTGTCATCCCCGCACCGCCACGCCGTCCAGGCATGGCCAAATTCATGCAAGGTGAGCAACACAATCAGGCCGATGTAAAAAATCAGGCCGTCAATGATCGTTTTTTCGTCCATTTTGTCCACCTTACCGGATTCCCCCGCGCGAGTCGAGGCTGGACGGACGGGTAAAATGTTTTACCATGTCCGCCACTGAACATTTTTAACACCTAGTCATTATGTCATTGCTTGCAGGAAAAACCGGGATTGTCTTCGGGGTAGCCAACAAACGCTCCATCGCGTGGGCCATCGCCCAGGCCTGGGCCCGCGAAGGGGCCCGCCTCGCCTTCACCTATCAAGGCGAGCGCCTCAAGGAAAACGTGGAGGAACTCGCCGGCACCTTCGGGCCGGACACCCTCATCCTCCCCTGCGACGTGACCAAGGACGAGGACATCGCCGCCGTCTTCCAGTCGGTCGGCGAAAAGTTTGGCAAATTGAATTTGCTCCTCCACTCCGTCGCCTACGCCCCCAAGGACGCCCTGGAAGGCGAATTCGTGAACACCAGCCGCGAGGCCTTCCGGGTGGCGCATGACGTCAGTGCCTATTCCCTCGTGGCCCTCGCCCGCGCCGCCGCGCCCCTCATGACCGAGAGCGGCAGCATCGTCGCCATGAGCTATTATGGCGCGGAAAAAGTCGTGCCCCACTACAACGTCATGGGCGTGGCCAAGGCCGCGCTCGAAGCCAGCACCCGCTATCTTGCCTACGATTTGGGTCCCAAAAAAATCCGCGTCAACTGCATCAGCGCCGGTCCCGTGAACACCCTCGCCGCGCGCGGCATCAGCGGCTTCGGCGAAATGCTCAAGCACTACGAGGCCCACGCCCCGCTCAAGCGCAACGTCCTGCCCGAGGAACTCGGCGCCACCGGCGTCTTCCTCGCCAGCGATGGCGCCGCCGCCATCACCGGCCAGGTCCTCTATGTGGACTCCGGCTACCAGATCATGGGGATGTAATTCGTTTCCGCCTGGCCGCGACCCGTCCGTCGCGGCCAGGCAGCATGCCCGGACCGTCACCAACCATCCCCGGCGATGGTAAAAACGGCGGTCGCTGTCCATGATCGCCGTCCCCTTCCTGCTTGCCTGATGAAATCTCCAGCCTCATTCCTGTCCATCCCTGGTTGCCCCGCTTCCGTGCCCCGTTTTTAGCGGACCAGATTCGCCCTTGTCGGCGGCTCCGGCTTTGCCTAAGTTATCCGCTCTCAACCAAATTCATTTATGTCCGCCAAACGCAAATTACGTTATGGAATGGTCGGCGGGGGCCAGAACGCCTTCATCGGCGCCGTCCACCGCCTCGCGGCCAGTCTCGATGGCCAGCTCGAACTCGTCGCCGGCGCCTTTTCCTCCGACGCCAAAAATTCCGCCACCACCGGCGAGCAACTCTTCCTCAACCCCGCCCGCGTCTATGCTTCCTATGAGGAAATGGCCCGGTGCGAAGCCGCCCTCCCGGCCGATGAGCGCATCGACTTCGTGTCCATCGTCACCCCCAATTTCCTGCACGCCCCCGTCGCCACCACCTTCCTCAAAGCCGGCTTCCATGTCGTCTGCGACAAGCCCATGACCTTGAACCTGGCCGAGGCCAAAGCCCTGCGCGCCACCGTGCGCAAAACCGGTAAAGTCTTCGCGCTCACGCACAATTACACCGGTTATCCCATGGTCAAGGAAGCCCGCGAACTCGTCCGCGCCGGCAAACTCGGCAAAATTCTCAAGGTTGTCGCCGAATACCCCCAAGGCTGGCTGCTCGACCGTATCGAGGCCGACGGCCAGAAACAGGCCGCCTGGCGCTCCGACCCCAAGAAAGCCGGCGCCTCCTGCTGCCTCGGCGACATCGGCACCCACGCCGAAAATCTCGGGCGCTATATCACCGGTCTCCACATCGAATCCCTCTGTGCCTCCTTCACCACCTTCATTCCCGGACGCAAACTGGAGGACGACGCCAATTTGTTGCTTCGCTACCAGGGCGGTGCGCAGGGCGTGCTCCACGCCTCCCAAATTTCCTGCGGCGAGGAAAACAATCTCAACATCCGCGTGTACGGCACCCTGGGCGCGCTGGCCTGGCACCAGGAACATCCGAACGAATTGAAATTCACCCCCAAGGGCGAGCCCGCCCGCATCCTGCGCCGCGGCAACGGCTACGTCTCCGACATCGCCAAAAAATTCACCCGCCTGCCCTTCGGCCATCCCGAGGCCTTCATTGAAGCCTTCGCCAATATTTATCTGGAAGCCGTCGCCGCCATTCGCGACGCCCAGGCCGGTAAAAAGGGCACCTACGACTTCCCCACCGTGGACGACGGCGTCTATGGCATGGCGTTTTTGGAAACCGCCGTGAAGTCCGCCAAATCCAAGGTGAAGTGGACCAAATTTATCAAAGCCTGAAACCCACCATCGCTGTCATTCTTTTGTGAAAAACCTCACCCCTGCGCTTGCTTTGCTGGCCGCCCTGGCCTGCCAGCAGCCCACGCTCGCCCCCGCGGCCGAAACCATTGACGGCTTTACCAACACCCCCTTCGAGGCGGACGGCAAATGGCATGTGCACGATCCGGCACGTCCCCAACCCGTGGTCGTCACTCCCGGCGCCACCTTCAGCCAGGGCGCGCCCGCCCCGTCGGACGCCGAAATTCTCTTTAATGGCACCGGCCTGGATAAATGGGTCAACGCCCGCGGCACCCCGGCCAACTGGCACACTAACGAGGATTACGTGGAAACCGCCCCCTCGGGCGGCGGCATCCGCACCATCGGCAAATGGGCCGATTTCCAACTCCACGTCGAATGGGCCTCGCCCAATCCTCCCCACGGCACCAGCCAGGGCCGCGGCAACAGTGGCATTCTTATCAATGACATGTACGAGGTGCAGGTGCTGGATTCCTACCAGGCCAAAACCTATGCCGATGGCCAGGCCGGCGCGATTTACGGCCAGTCGCCCCCGCTCGTGAACGCCTGCAAACCGCCCGGCGAATGGCAAACCTACGATATCCTCTTCGAATCACCCCGCTGGAACGCGCAGGGTGAACTCGTCAAAAAAGCCGTCATCACCGTCCTCCAAAACGGCGTCGTCATTCAAAATCATTACGAACTCGCCGGCATGACCGATGGCATCAACGCCGCCCTCCCGTGGAAATCGCTCTCCCATTATCCGGCCCCGCATGCCCCGGAGGTGTTCATTGAATTGCAGGACCACAAAAACCCCGTCCGCTTCCGCAACATCTGGATTCGCTCCCTGCACCTCGGCTCCAATTTGTAAGCCTCCCATTATTATGAAACTGAACCTCCTCGTCCCCGCCCTCGCAGCCCTGACCCTCGTATCGGCCCACGCCGCCAACTACCCCGAAGTCACCATTGACGGCGTGGCCGGTTTCCAGGACACGCCTCTGCAGCCCGATGGCAAATGGCACGTGCATGACCCCGCGCGGCCCCAGCCGCCCGTGGTCACGCCCGGCACCTTCAGCGAGCAAGCCACGCCGCCGAGCGATGCCACCGTGCTGTTTGACGGCAAAGATTTGTCCCAATGGGTGGACAAGGGCAGTGGCGGCCCCGTCGCCTGGACCGTCGCCGATGGTGTCGCGACTTCCGCCAAGGGTGACATTCAAACCACCAATCAATTTGGCGACCTCCAGTTGCACCTGGAATTTCGCGAACCCACTCCGCCTCGGGGCGATGGCCAGAGCCGCGGCAACAGCGGCGTCTTCCTCATGGGCTTGTATGAGATTCAAGTGCTCGATTGTTATAACAACAAAACCTACGCCGACGGCGCCACCGGCGGCATTTATGGCCAGCATCCCGCCCTCGCCAATGCCTGCCGCCCGCCCGGCGAATGGCAGACCTACGACATTATTTTTAACGTCCCTCATTTTGCCGACGATGGCTCCCTGGTCTCCCCCGGTTATGTGACGGTCATTCTAAACGGGGTGCTGCTGCAAAACCACCAGGCCATTCGCGGCGAAACCAACTGGCGCGTGCCCGGCGAATACAAGCAGCACCGTTCCACCGGCCCGCTGGCCCTGCAATACCACAATAACTCGGTTTCCTTCCGCAACATCTGGGTCCGTCCCATCCCCTTGGTCAATGATCCTTGAGCCTGCCACCACTTAACCGTGTAACCTTTCAATCTGGCCACCCCTCCATTAATAAAATGAAAATACTCGCCCCCATCGTCGCCGCCCTGCTGGCGGTCACCTCCCTGCACGCCGCAGACGCCCCCAAGAAGCTGCTGGTCGTCACCACCACCACCGGTTTCCGTCACAGCTCCATTCCCACTGCCGAAAAAATCCTCGCCCAGCTTGGCGCGGAGAGCGGCGCCTTCACCGTGGACTTGGTGCAACAACCGCCCAACCAGCCGGCCAAACCCAAACCCGGCGCTTCCGCCGACGAGCAGGCCGCCTACCAGACCGCTGAAGCCGCCTGGACGGACAGCTTGAAAGCGGTCCTGCGAAAGCTTTCCCCGGATTCCCTGAAAAATTATGACGGCGTAGTTTTCGCCAGCACCACCGGCGACCTCCCGTTGCCCGATCCCCAGGGCTTCCTCGACTGGATCAAGGCCGGCCATGCCTTCATCGGCATCCACGCCGCCAGCGACACCTTCCACGGCTGGCCCCCCTACATCGACATGCTCGGCGGCGAATTCAAGCGTCACGGCCGCCAGGTGCCCGTCGATTGCCTCGTGCAGGATCCCAGCAACCCCGCCGTGGCCCAGCTTGGCCAGTCCTTCCACATCAACCAGGAGGAAATCTATCAATTTAAAAACTACGACCCCACCAAGGTCCATGACCTCTTGATTCTCGACAAACATCCCGAAACCGGCGCGGCCGGCCACTTCGCCGTTTCCTGGTGCAAAGCCTACGGCCAGGGCCGCGTCTTCTACACCTCCCTCGGCCACCGCGAAGACCTCTGGGACACCGATCCCGCCATCAAGGACCGCAAGAACACCCCCGACATCAGCAAAGCCTACCAGCAGCATGTGTTGGGTGGCATCGAATGGGCCCTCGGCATCACTCCCGCCGCCCACTGAGCAGGGAATTCCTCGCTTAACACCCCAACCGCCCGGGCCAAACACCCCGGTCCGGTTGGGGTTTTTTATCCCAAAACGATTGCCAGCAATGGATGCCACCGGAGCGGCTACTTGACCAACTCCAGCACGCAATCTTTTACCCGGAGCTGCGTTAAGGGCGCGCCGCCCGTGGTTTCCACGCGCACCCCGGCAAATTGAATGTTCTCGGCGTCCGTGACGGAAACCCCGCGCTGCGCGGTGATGTCCACATTTTTCAAGGTGACGTTTTGCAAGGGCATTTCCGGCAGGCCTTGCAGCCGGATGGCCGATTGCGCGCCCCGGCACACAATGTTTTCCAGGTGTATGTCCCGGAATTGCGGCGTGGCTGCGGTCACCGGCGGCGGCGTGTCAGTCGTCGGGGTGCCCGCGTCCTCAAGCGCCGGTTTACCCCCGTAATACAGGTTGAAGTTGATGGCGTCCTCCCCCATGCTTTCCATCCGCACGTTGGTGACAAAAATCCGCTCCACGACCCCCCCTCGCCCGCGGCTGCTCTTGAAGCGCAACCCCACATCGGTGCCCATGAACGTGCAATTGTTTACCCAAACGTTGCGGACTCCGCCGGACATTTCGCTGCCGATGACAAATCCTCCGTGCGCATGATAGACCGTGCACCCCTCCACCAGCACATCCTCTGTCGGCTCGCCGATGCGCCGCCCAACGGCATCCTTGCCGGATTTAAGACAAATGCCGTCATCTCCCGCCTCAAACACGCAATCCTGGATGCGGGCACGCTGGCAGGATTCCAAATCCAGAGCGTCGCTGTTTTGCGCCGCCGGGGAGTTGTGCACGGTGACCTGCAAAATCGAAACATCCTGGCAGAGCGCGGGGTTCAGCGTCCAATTCGGCGGATTCTGGAACGTGACCCCTTGCAGCAACACCTTCCGGCAGCCAATGAGCCGCAGCATGCGCGGCCGGAGAAACGGATGCGCCGGTTCGTAATCCGCGGGTTGCTGCGAGCCGGCCGCGCGCAGGCGGCCCACCAATTCTCCCCCGTCCATCGCCTCGCGACTGGGATACCAGGTTTTGCCCTGTGCATCCACCACCCCGCCGGACTTGACCAACGACTCCCATTCGCGCTCGCCAAGTTTTTCTTTTTTTAGCATGCGCCAGGCGTCCCCGCCGCCATCCAGGATGCCCTCACCGGTAATCCCCACATTTTCCAGGTTTTGGCCGGAAATCGGCGAGGTGGCATCCACGGCGCGTTCCCCCTTGACGTTAATGACCACTAGGGGATATCGCCGGTAGTCCCGGGAGAATTGGATCAGCGCACCACGTTCGAGATGTAAATTAATGTTGCTGCCGAGTTGGATGGGCCCCGTGAGCCAAAAACCGGCTGGGACAATCAATTCCCCGCCGCCCTGATCCGCCAGCGCCTTCAGGGCCCGGGCAAATGCCGCGGTGTTGAGCGACCGACCATCTCCCACCCCGCCATAATCGGCCAGATTAACGCGGTGCGCGGGGAACACGGGCAGGGCCACTTCCGGCAGTCGGGGCGGCGTTTCTGCCCGGGTTGGGCGGCTCATGGCGCATACGATCGCAACCAGCAGCATCCGCAGGAGTTTGGGGGAATTCATGGTGCCGCCAGTCTAGCCGCCCGGGCCGGATATTAATATTCGATTTTTGGCATAACGCTTTGAATAAAATGCCCCATGCCGGCCATCGCCTGGGTGCTTTGCTCCATAAACTCGTAAACTCCTCGGTTCTTGGATATTGTCAGATGCCCTTGCCCCGCCGATAATGTCGCCGTGATGAGCGCCCCCGGCTTTGAATCACCCAACCACCAACTGCTCTGCTCGCGCTTCCTCCTGAGCGGGCAGTGGGAGCGGGCTTGGGCAACCGCGCGGGAATGGCTGGCTCTTGATCCGGAAAACGCGCCGGCGCACCTCGCGGCGGGACAAGCCCTGATCCATCTCCAGCGTCCCGCCGAAGCGGTGGCCCACCTGCAATCGGTGCTCGCCGCCGAACCGCAGAATGACACGGCCCACCGTTTCCTCGCCATCGCGCTATTCGCGGAAAAACGGTACCGCGAAGCCGACGAATCCATCCAGCGGGCGCTGGCGATCCGCCCTGACGATCCCTGGCATTGGCATTGCCTCGCCTCCATGTTTTATGACCAGGGAGATTTGGTGGCGGCCAGAACATATGCCGCCCGGGCCCGGGAATTGAATCCCGGCGATCCGGACATCCTCCGCCTGCTGGCCCTCTGCGCGCCACCGGTGCTGGACCGGCTCAAAACGGATGCCACCCATTTGCAGCAGCGGCTGGAACCACACCTGCAAGCCCTGGCCCTGGACCCGGAGAGCCCGGAAGCCCACAATAATCTGGGCGTCTTTTACCTCAACGAGGCGCGGAATTATCCCAAGGCCGAGGAACATTTTCGCCAGGCCCTGTTTCTCAGCCCGCAATTGGCGGTGGCCCGCAAAAACCTCTTCCTCACGCTCAAACAACGCGACCGGATTTACCGGTGCCTGTGGGCGCCGATGGATTTCCTGGTCATGGGCTTCGACTTCCTCAAGCACAATTGGCGGAAGCATATTCTGATCACCCTCCTGCTCGTGCCGGCGTGGTACCTGAGCTGCCGCGAGATTTTTGCCACCGCCGTGCTGTGGTTCATGCTCGTCTGGCCCATGATCGGGGTTTACGAAGCGCTCACCATCGGCGACATCCGCGCCCGCGCCGGGGAAATCGGCGCGCGCCGCGGCGGCTTCCTCGGCTGCCGGCGGTGGCCGCTGCGCCTGCGTCTGGCCCTTTTTGCCGCGCTATTGCTGGCGTTTTGGACCGGCGTGGCCGTGGCGGTGGCGCATTTGCCCCTCCCGCCAGCCACCACCTATCATGAACGCCAGCTCCGCTTCAACCTGTTCATTCTCTTCGGTCTGGGGTTCGTCCTGCTGATTTATTTCGCGCTCATCCTGAAAAAAAAGCTGGGGGAATATCACACCCGGAGCCGCCGCCGGCGTTTCGCGGGGATGCTCGCGCCGGGGTCACGAAATGGTCAGCCTTAGCCGGAACCATGCAATAGAGATGCAAGTGGTTGCGCAGCGGATTTTTCCGCAAGGCAAGGAGTGAGGAGCGCAGCCGATCCTTGATGGATCTGGAAGCGCCCCACGAAGCAGTCCTTACGCAAAAAGACCAGGCAAACGCTGCGGTTCTATTGCATGGTTCCGGTGCAGGCCGCATGGCACGCCGCCGGCGACCTATCCGTTAGCCTGCAAAGCCTCGGGTTCCGGCGCGAAGGCAGCCTTGGGCCGGCCAATCAGCGCTTCTGCCGGGATGTCCAATCCTTGCACCAGGTTGCGAATCATGGCCACACTGAGTCCGCGCCTTCCGGCCAGGACTTCGGATACTTTGCTGGCACTGCCAAAGTAAGGGATTAAATCCTTGCTCTTCAGACCTTGCTGCTCCATTCGGAAACGGATGGCGGCCACGGGGTCAGGCAGGTCCATCGGAAAATGCTCATCCTCGTAGCGTTCCACCAGCACGCTCAGCAGCTCCAGTTCCTCGCCCCGGGCGGAACCGGGTTCCGGCTCCGCCTCCATGAGCGCGGCCACACGCCCGAGCGCCGCCTCATAATCAGATTCCGTGCGGATAAGTTTCGGTTTCATGATGCAATATCTTTAAATAGTGCGGGCGTCGATCCGGTTGTATTCCGCATGCGTACCCACAAAACGGACATAAACCATTTGATAAGGGTACGCGATTTTCACCACCAGCCGGTATTTGTTGCCGCCAATGTTAAAAATGACCCGGTTTCCCGCCACCACATCGGCATGGCCGTAAGCGGATTTGACATCGGCGAAGCTGGCCCAGCTGGCCCGGCTGGCTTCCGCAAACCACGCGTCGAGTGGCGTCTTGGCCGGCGGATGCTTCCCGGCAAACTCCCGCAACGCCTTGCGACTGATCACTCGCATAATATCCCCGCTGGTTTAAGTTTCGTCAAATTATAATTCCCATTTTGGGAACTTTGTCGCCGCAGCGCAAGTGTCGGCTGTCACTTTTTATCCATGGTTGGATTTTGAAGTTTGAAGCGTGCCTCGGCAAGGTTTGAAATTTGAAGCTTTCCCCCTCCTCCCTGCGTACTTCACCCCACGCCATCCCCCTTGACGTCCCCGCCCCGGATTAAGTTTAATATGGGCATCTATGAGCACGACCGAAAAACATCATTTTCAAGCCGAGATTCAGCAGTTGCTGGATATTGTCATCCATTCCCTCTATACCGACCGTGAAGTCTTCGTCCGCGAGCTGGTCAGCAACGCGGCCGACGCCTGCGAGAAGCTGCGCTTCCTGCAAAGCTCCGGTGGCGCCATCTATCAGCCGGACATTAAAGAAGGTATTTCCGTCAAAACCGATGCCGCCGCCGGCACCATCACCATCAGCGACACCGGCCTGGGCATGACCAAGACCGACCTCATGGAAAACCTGGGCACCATCGCCCATTCCGGCACCAAGGCCTTCCTCAAACAACTCGCCGAGAGCAAAAAGCCCGATGCCCATCTCATCGGCCAGTTCGGCGTCGGTTTTTACTCCGCCTTCATGGTCGCCTCCAAGGTCACCGTCCTCAGCCGCTCCCATCTGCCCGGGGAAACCGGCTGGCGCTGGACCAGCGAGAACGCCGGCGGCTATGAAATCGAACCCGCCGCCGACCTCCCGCGCGGCACCCAGATCACCCTTCAGCTCAAGGACGACGCCAAGGATTTCACCGAAGAGAACACCCTCAAACGCATCCTCCAGCGCTATTCCAGCTTCGTCCAGTTCCCCATCGAGCTGAATGGCACCCATCTCAACACCGTTCAAGCCCTCTGGGCCCGCAGCAAAAGCGAAATCACCGACGCCGATTACAACGCGTTCTACCAGTACGTCGGCCACGATCACGAAGATCCCCTCCTGCGCCTGCATTTCAATGCCGACGCCCCCCTGGCCATCCAGTCCATTCTCTTCGTGCCCCAACGCAACGTGGAAAACATGGGCATGGGCCGCATGGAACCCGGCGTCAATCTGTACTGCAAAAAAGTCCTCATTCAGGACCGCGCCAAGGGCTTGTTCCCTGAATGGCTCCGCTTCCTGCGCGGCGTGGTGGATAGTGAGGATCTCCCCCTCAACATCTCCCGCGAAACCATGCAGGACTCCGCCCTCCTGCAGAAACTGAACAAGGTGCTGACCACGCGATTCTTGAAGTTTCTCGAAGAAACCGCCGAGAAAGACGCCGCGCTCTATGAGAAATTCTACGCCGAATTCGCCCGCTGCCTGAAGGAAGGCGTCGCCAGCGACTACACCCATCGCGAGGCCCTCGGCCGGCTGCTCCGCTACGAATCCTCCATCACCGAAAAAGGCAAGCTCACCTCCCTGGCCGATTACGTGAAGCGCATGGGCTCCGAGCAAAAGGAGATTTATTACCTCCTCGCCGCCAACCGCGAAACCGCCGAGAGCAGCCCGTATTACGAGGTCTTCAAATCCCGCGGCTACGAAGTGCTGTTCCTGTCCGACCCGTGGGATGAATTCGTCATGGAACACCTCCATGAATTCGACAAGAAACCGCTGAAAGCCGCCGAAAAAGCCGAGCTGGACATCAATGCCCCGCCCGCCGCCGAAGGCGCCTTGTCCGATGCCGATGCCACCGCGCTCGCCGCCTGGATCAAGGAAAAGCTGGCCGACCGCGTCGGCACCGTCCGCGCCTCCAAGCGCCTGGTGGACAGCCCCGCCGTCGTCGTCGAATCCGACCGCCACATGACCTCCAGCATGAAGCGCATGCTCAAGGCCATTCAAAAGGACAAGGACGTCATTCCCGACACCCAGCCCGACCTGGAAATCAACCCGCGCAACAACGTGATTGTCCGCCTCAACGCCATGCGCGCGACCGATGCCGCCCTGGCCGAGAAAGTCGCCGCGCAGGTTTACGACAACGCCCGCGTCGCCGCCGGCCTGCTGGACGACCCCCGCGCCATGCTCAAGCGCCTGAATGAATTGCTCGAAACCGTGCTGACCGCCAAGGCCTAGCCACTACGACGCATTCTAAAAGCACGAGGGCGGACAGTCACCTGTCCGCCCTCCTCATTTCTGCAACCTTTTCGTAGGAAACGAGGTGACGAGTTTCTAATTAAAAAGCCACCCTCTTCAACTCGGTCATCCCTCCGCCTGCCAACGCCTTGGACTGCGCCGGCAGAGCGTTAGAGCATTGACAGAAATGATGTCGCGCTGCGAAGCGGGGATTTTGGGTTTTTTGGCGAGGCTTTGGCGAAGGCGCATACCCACTGCGGTCTGTGCCTGAGCCAAAACGAAGCCCAAAACCCAAAAGACCGCTTCCCGCAGGGTTCCCAACGCTGCGCTACAGCATTTATGGAAATGCTCTAGCGTCGACGGCGCTTTTCGTCCGACCACCAGCGAAGCCGAAACTCATGACCTCCGCCCCCACCGCCCATAAAATCCCCCCGGATGTCCCAGCAAACAAGGTTAGCCGGCTCACTTCAATCCCCCGTAGCGGCGTCTCAACCGGGCGCCGCATTATTCTCCCCGCATCTCAGTTTTCAATTCCCCAACGGCTTTAACGCGGAGGCATTCGGACTCACCGCCATGTGAAAGGTTGTCACGTCATCCGGATGCGCGGGATCAAACGTAAACCCATCCTCGACATCCGCCGCCAGCGGCAGTTTGTCCTGTTGAATTCCCAGAATAACGCACTTGGCCAGCTCGTAGCTGCCGTAGTTGTTGTGGTGCGTGCCATCCTGGAAAGCCAGGCCGATATTATCGCCCAGCGCCCGGTAAAACACCCGGCTCATCTGGTTCAAATCAATCAACGCACAGTTCTCCTCCTTCGCCACCGCGCGCACCGCGTCGGGATACCCAGCCAGCGTGTCATGGTCCAGGCCACCCTTGCGTTCCATGGAGGTGACCAGCACCGGCGTGCCGCCCTTTTCGCGCGTGGTCGCCACCACCTGCCTCAAATTCTCCTGATAGATGGCGAGCGCGTTCGTCGCCTTGCTTTTCTGGTCGTTGTGCCCGAACTGCACAAATAAATAATCGCCCGGCTTCATGAGGCTGAAGATTTTCGCGAAGCGCAAGGCATGCAGCGAGCTGTTGATGGCTTCGCCGGATTCCGCATGGTTCGCCACCGCCACCACCGGCTTGAAAAAGCGCGGCAACATCTGGCCCCAACTGTTCCACGGCTCGGCCGGCTGGTCGCACACGGTGGAATCGCCAATCACATACACCGTGGGCACCGCCGCCGGTTCGATTTGCAAACTGCGCAGCGACGGGTGCTCGCCATTAAACTCCAGCGTCAGCTTGTCATCCCAGTCCCAGATCTCGCTCGCGGTTTCCCGTGGTTTTAGATGCACATGGGTGCCGCCCGGAATTTGCGGGGTGCGCAGATTGACAATGAACGTGCGCGTGACCGATGCCCCCGGTGCCGACGGAACTTTTTCCAGCATAAGGCGGCGCAACTCCGCCTTCACGGTGGTGGTGGCGGCCGCCTCGCCGCCCAGGGTAACCGTGACCCGATAATTGCCCTCCGGCAGTTTGGCCGAAAAGTAAAACGGCTGGGCGCTGCTCACCGCGCCCGCGCTTTGGAACAAGTCCGCGCCGGGTTCAAAGCCATACCCCGCGGCCGATGAATAGACGTTCGCGGGCGCGACCGGCGTCCAATCCGCCTTGGGGTCGCTGCCGAAGTTGAATTGATAACTCGTCAGCCCCGGGGCCGCCAGCGCAGCGGCCAGCAGGATCGCGAACAACCCGGTGGTCTTTAAAAAGGAGGAGTTCTTCATATTGGTTTTCTTTCAGATCTTAGTTTCTCTGGCCGCGAGGAACTCGCCCGTTTTCATCTGCGTTCATCTTGCGGTTAATTTCGTTTTTACTGCCTTACTCCGTCTTCGTTGGTTCAGGCGCGGCGGGACTCGCCGTCGCGGGCACATAAGGTGCCACCGCCATGCCTTTCTCCGAGAAATAAGGCCCGAGCGGATTGCCCGGCAAACTCTTCAGCCCGGCCACCACGCAGGCGGCATTCAATTGCGCGCCGGTATCCGTCGTATGCGTGCCCTTGTCGGCAAAATAGGTCGCCACGATTTCCGGCCCGGCCTTTTTATAAGCGGCGGTCACCACCAAAGTCAGGTCGAAAAATTGCGCGCCGTGCTTTTGGGCCAGTTCCTGATCCCATTGGGCGAAGTTCGCAAAATCCCGGCCCTTCTCCCAGCGCTGCTTGTGCGGAATGGGCGAGCAGACAATCACCGTCGCACCCTTGGCCTTCGCGGAATCCACAAATTTCGCCATGTACCAGCCAAAAGTATGCACCAGTTCCTGCGTGCCATCCGCCTTGGTGTCCGGCACCGTCTCCTCCCCCAGCCCCGGCCCGTCCGCCCGGTGCTTGTTCGCCGGATCGCCAATCCGCCCGCCATCGTTATGCCCAAATTGGATGATCACATAATCGCCGGGCTTGATCGCGGCGGTCACCTTGTCCCAGCGGCCCTCGGTGTAAAACGTCCGCGCGCTCCGTCCGCCGATGGCGTGGTTGACCACATTGATTTTGGCCGGGTCAAAGAACGGCGCAATCCGCTCGCCCCAACCCCACAACCCCACGCCCGTCCCGCCGCTGCGCACGGTGGAGTCCCCCACGATGTGAAAAGTGGGCAGCGCCGGGTTGGCGGCAGCCTCCACGCGCACTTTGGACGCGTCCACCACCGGCCGTTCATCCTCGGCGGCCCGCACCAGGCATGGGAGCGTGAGCGTGGCCAACAGCAGCAGACTGGCAAGCAAAGGTTTCATGGCAAAAGGCGGATCAATTCTTCAGCGGCGCGGGTCCCACCACCGGCGGCAGGGGCCGCAAATCCGCCGGCGGAATCCCCGCGGCGGCTTCGGAAAAATAAGGGGCCAGCGGGTCCGTCGGCAAGGCCTTGAGGGCGGACACCACACAGAAAGCGTTGGTCTGCGCCCCGGCGAGACTCGTATGCGGACCGGCGCCCGCGATGAACAGCGCCTTCACCTTCTCCTGGCCCATTTCGTCGTAATGGCGCGCGATAATTTCATTGATGTCCAAAAACGGCGCCTGGGTGGCCGCCGCCACCTGCCCGGCCCAGCCGGCATAATCCCTCGCATTCCGCGCGGCGTGGCCATTCCGCCAGGTGTTGCGGGGAATCAAGGAGCACACCATCGGCGTGGCTCCATGCGCGCGCGCCTCCGTGATCATGGCCCGCTCGTACCAGCCAAAGGAATGCACCACCTCGTGCTGCTTGGTGATCAGGTTGTCAATCTCCTGCGTCTCCTCCCCCACCCCTTTGATCGTGCCCCGCGCGCGCGTGGCATCATTGATGGCGCTGCCGTCATTGTGCCCAAATTGCATGATCACAAAATCACCCGGCTTGAGCAGCGCCGCCACCGCCGGCCATTGGTTCAAGTAATACGTGCGGCTGCTGGTGCCGCCGAGCGCGCGGTTCACCACATTGATTTTATTGGTGTCAAACAGCGCCACAATCGGCTCGCCCCAACCCCACTGACCGCCGCCGCCGTTGCCCTCGCCATTGCGCACGGTGCTGTCCCCAATAATAAACAGGGACGGCAGCGCCGGATTCGCCGGCATCATCGGTTTGTGCCGGATCCGCGCCGGCGTCAGCGCCCCATCCCCCGGCTGCGTGACCGCCTGGGCGCACAGTGGCCCGGAGGACAGAACGCAAGCCAGGCTGGCCGCCATGGTGCAAAGTAATCCCCGACCCATTGAAAAATCGAATGTCATGGTTGTGCTTGAATCGTAATTGCATCGGCTTTCAAACCCGGGGCGGTGGCCGTCAGGACCAACTCGCCCGCTGCCGTGGCTTTCACAAAGGCCACGCACTGGCCGCCATACGCCGGCCGGTGCGGCGTGGCAAACGGGTCATGCGCGGTATTGTCACCGTTGTCCGTGGCGGCCACGACACCTGGACCGGCAACCGTGAAAGCAATGTCATCCGCCGCCCGGGGAATCCGCACGCCCTGGTCATCCACCACCGTGGCACGCACGGTCACCACATCGTCCCACGTCGGGGTCAGCGTGGTCCGGTCCGTGCTGAGGACAATGCGCGCCGGCGCGCCGGCCGTGCGCAATTCATTCGTGGCCACGATCACCCCGTCGTTTTTGGCCACCGCCCGCAGGGTGCCCGCCGCGAAGGGCACCTGCCACACGCGCGGCGCGGCATCCGCCGGCCGGGGCTGGCTGCCCAGTGACTGCCCATTCAGAAATAATTCCACGTCCTGACAATTGCTGTACGCCTCCACGGTTTGCGGTTCGGCGCCGGGCGCGGACGGCGACCAGTCGGCGAACACCACCTGGGTGTGCCGCTCCGCGCCGCCATAGCCCGGGTCCGTCGGCATCGCGTCATTCGGCCCCAGCCGGCGCCCGAGCGCGACCATCGGCCGGTCACTCCACCAGCTCTGCCGTTCATACGCCAGCGGCCGCACCAGCCCCGTGCGGTCCAGCAAACCGGACCCGTGGCCAATCTCCGGCCACCGGGTGGTCTCACCCAGATAATCAATCCCCGTCCACAAAAACTGCCCCGCATACGGCGCGTGGTCCCGCAACGCCAGCCAGGTGGGCCGGTCGTGCCGGTTTTCCGTCCCCAAAATCTTGCGCGCCGGCACCTGCTCATGCGCCGCCAGAATCTCGTTCTCCCGATAGTTCTGCCCCACCACATCCAGCAGGTCCGCCAGGCCATTGTGATAATCCCCGCTCACATTCGGCCGGAACAACGCCTGCGTCACCGGCCGGCTGGGATCATTCTCGTGGAACGCCGCCACCAGGCTGGCCAGGATTTTCTTGGCGCGCTCCGGAAACGGCGTGTCATGAATTTCATTGCCCGCACTGTAAACGATGATGCTCGGATGATTCCGGTCGCGCCGCACAATGTCCCGCGTGTCCGTCAGTGACCAGTCCGCAAAGTACAGGTGATAATCCTGCAGCTTCGCCCCATCCAGCGAGTTCTTGCCCACCATCCAGCAGTCAAACATTTCATCCATCACCAGGAAACCCAGCCGGTCGCACAAATCCAAAAACTCCGGCGCCGGCGGATTATGCGCCGTGCGAATCGCATTCACCCCCAGCGCCTTCAGCGTTGCCAGTCGCGCCGCCCAAACCGACATCGGCACCGCCACCCCAAACGCCCCGCCATCTTGATGCAAACAAACGCCCTTGAGCTTGAAATTTTTCCCGTTCAACCAGAACCCCGTGTCCGCTTCAAACTTCGCCTCGCGCAAGCCGATCGTCGTCGTCTGCTCATCCACCGTTTTACCGTCCTGCTGCACTTCCGTCCGCACGGTGTAGAGCCGCGGGTTGTCCAAATCCCAGCGCTGCGGATGCGGGAAATCCACCATCTGCGACACACTGGCCGCCATGCCATTCGTAATGGTTGTGGTCGTGTCAATCGCCGCCACGGCCTGCCCGTCCGGGGCCACCAGCGTGGTATGCACCGTGATTGCCCC
This sequence comes from uncultured Verrucomicrobia subdivision 3 bacterium, assembly GCA_903895255.1. Taxonomy (GTDB): domain Bacteria; phylum Verrucomicrobiota; class Verrucomicrobiia; order Limisphaerales; family UBA11358; genus UBA11358. Next base: position 70,115 of record CAITTG010000052.1, on the reverse strand, counting down.
CGGCGCGAGGTCCGCATTCGTCACCGTGGTCTCAAAATGCACGCGCGCCTCGTCCGCCGTCACCACCGGCGTGGTCACAAACACCCCGTTCACCACCAGATGCACCGGGGCCGTGCCAATCAGCCGCACATGCCGGTAAATCCCCGCGCCCGCATACCAGCGGGACGCCGGCTGCCGCGAATTGTCCGCCTCCACCGTCACCACGTTGTCCCGCCCGCCCAAATTCAGGTGCCCCGTCAGTTCGTATTCAAACCCCACATAACCCGAGGGCCGGTGTCCTAAATGAAAGCCATTGATCCAGACATCGCTGTTGGCCATCACCCCCTCAAACTGGATGAAATACCGCCGCTGCTGGTAGCTTTCCGGCACCGTGAAATGTTTCCGATACCACCCAATCCCCGCCGGCAAATAAGCCCCCGCGCACCCCGTCCGGTTCGTGGGAGAAAATGGTCCCTCAATGCTCCAGTCATGCGGCACCGTCACCTGCCGCCAGGCGGAATCATCATGCGCCGGCTGCTCCGCGTCCGCCACCGCCGCCGTGGTGAAACGCCAGCCGTCGTCCAAGGCCGTCGTCCAACGCGCCGCTTCGGCCGTGGCCAGCGGCACCAACGCCGTCAGCAACCACCCACCAATAAAAATTTGTTTCATGCTCTTGTCGCCGTGTTTCGGAACTGTGCTAACCATCGTGGATGCCGGAATGGACGCTCGGGACCAGCGCACAGTTACGCAAAACGTGCATACCCCGCTCGCGCCACTCATTCCTGCTCAATCACCTGCAACGCCCCCCGCATGTAGCCCAGCGCAAACGCCATCCCCGCGTGCCACGGCGCGTCGCAGGACATTTGGGGCGTGTGATCGGGAATCAACACGCCCTGGTAATTATTCTTCTTCAAAATCCGCAGAATGCGCAACATGTCAATATCGCCATCATCCACAAAGGCTTCCTTGTACGTCGGCACCTTGCCCCGGACATTCCGGAAATGCACGTACGCCAGCTTGCCCTGCCGGCTATACTGCTCCGTCGCCTCATACACATCCCCCTCCGTCATCTCCGCCAGACTGCCCAGGCAAAATTCCAGCGCATTGCTCGGGCTCGGCCGGAGATCCAGCAATTTTTGGTACAGCGCCGGCTGATACACCAGTCGCGGCTGCTGCCGCAGGAACGGCGTGGGCGGATCATCCGGATGCGCCGCCATAACCACCCCCGCCGCCTCGGCCACCGGCAGAATGGCCTCCAAAAAGTCCTGCAACCGCGCCCACAACTGCGCGTGCGTCGCCGGCGTCACCACGCCGCCCTTGGCCCCCGGGTCATAAATCATGTTCCACGCCATCCCAGTGGGAATCGGCGTGTCATCCACCCCCTCCATCCCCACCGCCTCCGCGCCCCCGCGCGCATAATTCCCGCGCACCCGCGCCGCCACCCCGGCAATCGAGAAATTGTAACCAAACACCGGAATCCCCGCCGCGCCCACATTGCGGATGATCGTCTTCACATTTTCGAGCTGCTCCGCCTTGCGCGGACCGTCCAGCAGCACATCATGCCAGTGCGCCGGGTCAAAATTTTCGATCCCCAGCAACGTCAGCCCCTCCTCCGCCATCTCCCGCTTGATCGCCGTCAATTCCGCCACCGTCCACAATTTGTTCGGATCCCCCGCCAGCCCCCAGCCGTGCACGCCGCCCGTCGGCTGGTCCTTCCGGACGTTGTCCTTGCTTTGATGAAAATAATCCACCAGGTGGGCGATGATGTGCGTGCAGCCCGCCTGCCGCGCGAAGCGGTAGTTCTCCCGGGTCAGCATGTGGCGATAAAGTCCCAGTCCAATGTTCATAAGGAATACGGGTGCCAGCATCCGTAAAACCGGCGGCAAAGACAAGTTTTCGTGATCGCTCACCCCGGAGTGCGGCCGTCTCGGCCGCCATCATCCCACCACAACCCTGATCTTGTAGGAAACGAGGTGACGAGTTTCTGATTTAAAAGCCCCCGCCAACCAGCCTCCGGCCAGGCACACCGCCCTCCGCGCCTCCGCGCCTTTGCGTTAATTTTTTCTCCGTCCCGGCTTGAAGTTTGAAGCTTGAATATTCTCTGAAGATTGAAGTTTGGATTTTGAAGTTTCCCCTTTCCCTATCTGCGTTCATCTGCGTTCATCTGCGTTTATCTGCGTTTATCTGCGGTCAAAGTCTTTTTCAACTGCATGGCTCCGGCTAAGGTCCGCCATTCCTCAGCCCGGCCCGGCGGGCTGGGAAACTGCCGCCCGAAGTCTGACGGCCTGAAGGGCCGCGATAACTTCCTCGCATTGCCGGCCGGCGTCGAAATTATTTTTGCGCTTCCCCGCATTCCCGCTACGATGCCCCCATGTCCGCGGCCTATGACCAATTGCTCGACGCCACCATCCGCCATCTGGAGGACCTAAAATCCCGGGGCGTGCAGCATGTGTCCGTCACCCCGGAAACCCTGCGCTCCCTGACCGCCTCCGGCCGTTCCGCCGCGCCCCCGCGCCCCGCGCCCGCCTATCAAATGGCCCCGGCCCCCGCGCGCGCCACCGTGCCCTCCCCCTTCAAACCCGCGCCTACCCGCCCGGCTGCGCCATCCCAACCACCCGCGCCCGCGCCCGTGGCGGCGCCCGTTCCCGCTCCGGCACCGGCCGTGACTAACGTATCCGCACCCACTCCGTCTCCCTCAGCCGACGCGCCCGCGAACAAAGCCGCCGCCCTCGCCGCCCTGCGCGAGCGCACCCTGATTTGCGTCCAATGCCCCCACCTGGCCTCCTCCCGCAAAAATGTCGTCTTCGGCGTGGGGAATATCGACGCCACCCTCATGTTCGTCGGCGAGGCCCCGGGAGCCGATGAAGACACCCAGGGCGAACCCTTCGTGGGCGCGGCCGGCCAGTTACTCACCAAAATCATCCAGGCCACCGGCCTCACCCGCGACTCCGTGTACATCGCCAACATCCTGAAATGCCGGCCCGACACCCCCGGCCAAACCTCCGGCAACCGCAAACCCACCGCCGGGGAAATGACCACCTGCCTCCCCTACTTGCAGGAGCAGATCGATTTGATCAAACCCCAGGTCCTCGTCGCCCTGGGCGGCACCGCCGTCGAAGGCCTGCTCGGCAAAACCCTCGGCATCACCAAACTGCGCGGCACCTGGCAGACCTATCGCGGCATCCCCCTCATGCCCACCTACCATCCCTCCTACCTCCTGCGCAACCAGGCCATGACCGAAAAACGCAAAGTCTGGGAGGACATGCTGGCCGTCATGGCCAAACTCGCCCTCCCCATCAGCGAGAAACAGCGCAATTACTTCCTGAAAGGGTGAGACCATGCGCCGGCGTCATAAAATCCTGCTGACGATCGGCTTGGTTTTTGGCCTGATGGCGTTCGTCGCCGGGCTTTATCACTTGCATTTAAAGTCCGTTAACGACGCCTACCTCGCACAACTGGTCGCGCAAGGTGAACCCATGACCCTGGCTGAGGTGCTGCCCCCGGCAGTGCCGCCCACTGAGAACAGTGCGGCTGTATTTTTGCAGGCGGCCGCTTTGCTGCAAAATGACACCAGTCTTTTGCAAAGTAATCATCCCTACGCCATGCTGCCAACGGCTCCGGGAAAAGCGGCCGCCGGCTCGCAACAGCCAGAAGCTGTCGGATATCAATCCACCAATTCCTGGAAAGCGGTTGCGGCCGCCTTGGTGGAAAATCAGACCGCCTTGGATTTGCTCGGGCAGATAATTGCCCATCCCAATCTTGATTTTAGGTTTCGCTACGACGCCGGGGTCGGTGATATTGGCCTGTACACCAACTTGCATTTGGTTGACTTGCGAAGAGCGGAAAAGTATTTGACGACCGCCCTTGTTTCCAGTCTGCGTCATCGGGACGCAATTTCTGCCGTCAAGTATCACCGTGCCTTGCTGGCCCTGATCCTGGCCACCCAAAACCAAAGAATGGTCGTTTGCCAGTGGGTGCGGATGGCCATGCTATATAATACCCAAAGCAGCTTATGGAATATCCTGCAATCACCGGATGCCACTGACTCCGAATTGGCATTGCTGCAACACGACTGGGAGCAGGTGGATTTTAAACGCAGCAACCTGAATGCCATGGCCATGGAGCGGGTGCTTGGCGAAATTATGTTGACCCGATACCGCCACTCCACGGACGAACTCGAGGCCTGCTTGGATCTGGAAACCAAGGCCCGGCAGAGTTTTTTAGGCATACCCGGCGAATCTAAGTCGGTGCTGGAAAGAATCCGCACGGCGGGAGAAATCTTTCTTTGGCGTTTTTGGTGGTCTTATCCTGACGAATTGCGTTCGTTAAAGGGATTTGATGCGCTGATGGGTTCGGCTCGCCTGGTCACCACCAACGGGTGTTTTCATACTGCCCTCACGAACCAGAATACCGCGTTGGACGCATTGCACATCTCTGATTTGCCAGGTGTTTGGGAGAGCATCTTGTTTTTTAACGACCCCTTTCAATCCCTCATGTCTCAAGGGGTAAGCGCAGTTTCTGATACCACTGATAAAATGATGGTTGCCGAGACCACCCGCCAAATGGCCATTACCGCGATCGCCTTGCAGCGTTTCAAACTAGCCCAGGGACATTTTCCCGCGCACCTTTCGGAATTAATTCCGGCATATTTGACAACCACTCCGCTGGATCCGGTGGACGGCCAGCCCTTGCGTTATCGCCTTCAGGCCGATGGCAACTTCCTGCTCTATTCCGTGGGCAAAAACGGCGTAGATGATGGCGGCAATCCCGCCGCAAGCGACGGCGATAGCTATAAAAATTATAGCTGGCTAAGCTTCAAAGCGCTCGACTGGGTCTGGCCTCAACCCGTTATTCCCACCAACCCTTAAACTAAAATCTCATGCTGAATAATCTTCATAAGCTGGTGATGCTTGGTACTGCCTCACTCTGGCTGCTCTCCCCCGCCGTCGCCGCCCCCACCTTCGTCGACCGCCACGGCCACCTCCACGTCCAAGGCAACCAAATCGTCGATCAGTCCGGCCAGCCGGTTTCCCTGCACGGCATGTCCCTCTACTGCTGGGCCCCCCAGGGCGCGCAGTACTACAACGCCAGTGCCATCCAGCATCTCGCGCAGGACTGGAAATGCACCGTGATTCGCATCGCCATTCTGCCCCGCGCTTACCAGCGCAATCCCACGAACGAAATTAACCGCGTCCACACCGTCATGGACGCCTGTATCGCCAATGGCATCTATGCCATCGTGGACTGGCATTCCATGGGCGGCGCGCAAAACCACATTCCGTCCGCCCAGGCCTTTTTCACCACCGTCGCCACCGCCTACGGCCACACCCCCAATATTATCTATGAAACCTGGAACGAACCCGAACACGAACCCTGGCCCGTTATCAAAGCCTACCACGAGGCCGTCATCCCCGTGATCCGCGCCCAAGACCCCGCCAACCTCATCATCTGCGGCAGCCGCGAATGGGACCAGCAAGTCGCGGAAGCCTCGCTCAACCCCCTCACCCTTTCCACCAACCTCGCCTATTCCCTCCATTTCTACGCCACCACCCACCGCCAGTGGCTGCGCGACCGCGGCTCCGCCGCCCGCAAAAACGGCCTCGCCCTCTTCGTCACCGAATACGGCACCACCGAGGCCACCGGCGGCGGCGTGCTCGATGCGGCCGAAACCCAGCTCTGGTGGCACTGGCTGGCCACCAACCAGCTCAGTTGCTGCAACTGGTCGATGGCCGCCCTCGGCGAAACCTCCGCCGCCCTCCAACCCGGCGCCAACCCCACCGGCCCCTGGCCCGACGACCAGCTCAAACCCTCCGGCCGCCTCGTCCGCGACTATATCATCCGCCAACACCCCGCCACTCCTTAAGTAACGCAGCTCTCACGGCGTCGCGCCCCCCGGAGTGCGCCCGTCTCGGGCGCGCGAACTTACCCCCTGCCGATATTACTGCGATTCTAACCTGGCCCCCCGCGACTTGAGGCTTGAAGTTTCCCCTTTCCCCAACGTTTCCGCTTTTGGGCAGTCGTCTCGGCCGCCATCATCCCACCAAAACCCTGATCTAGTAGGAAACGAGGTGACGAGTTTCTGATTAAAAAGCCCCCGCCAACCAACCTCCCGCCAAGGAAACCGCCCTCATCGCCTCCGCGCCTTTGCGTTAATTTTCTCTCCGCCCGCCCCCTCGTACCTCGCCTTCAGACATTAGACCTTGGACCTTGGACTTTTCCCCATCGTTTCCGCTTTCCGCTTTCCCCTCGTCACTCGCCACCCGTCACTCGTCACCCCCTCCCCGACTTTAGACATTAGACCTTGGACCGTAGACTTTCCCCAGTTTGAAGTTTGAAGTTTCTCTGAATATTGAAGTTTGGATTTTGAAGTTTAACCTTATCCCCCTTACGCCTTTCCCCCCGTTCCCGCCTTGTGCCTCCGCCAAAGTGTGGTAAAACTATAGCATGAATTTCAAACTCGGCCTGCTGGCTGCCCTGGCACTCTGTTTGCAAGTCGGTTCGGCCCAAACCACCGCCTTTACCTATCAGGGCCGCCTCGCCACCGGCGGTGCCCTCGCCACCGGTAATTTCGACCTGCGGTTCCGCCTCCTTGACCTCAACACCAACCTCGTCGCCGGCCCCGTGACCAACGCTCCGGTGGGCGTCACCAACGGCCTGTTCCTCACCACGGTCGATTTCGGCGCCACCGCCTTCCCCGGCTCCCCCCGCTTCCTCGAAATCGCCGTGCGCACCAATGGCAGCACGGGGGCCTACACCGCCCTCGTCCCCAACCAGCCGTTCACCTCCACGCCCTACGCCCTCCAGTCGCTGAATGCCTCCAACGCCGTCCAGCTCAGCCAACCCCTGCCCGCCACCAATATTTCCGGAACCATCCCCATCGGTTTCCTCTCCACCAACGTCGCCCTGCTGACCAGCAACCAGGTCTTTACCGGCGCCAACACCTTTCGCGGCGTCGTCACCGCCACCAATACCGCGAACGTGCTGGGCGGCACCCTGAATGGCACCTTCAACGGCTCCGCGTTCGGCACCTTCTCCGGCACCGGCTCCAACCTGACCGCCATTCCCGCCACCAGCCTCACCGGCACGCTGCCCGACAGCAACCTCTCCACCAATGTCCCGCTCGTTTATAACAACGCCAATTTCCTCACCAACGTCACCGCCGTGCAATTCACCGGCAGCGGCCATGGCCTCACCAACGTCCCCGGCGCGTTCTTCTGGCTCACCGTCAACGGCACCACCGCCCAGGCCGGTTCCAACCTCGGCTTCATCGTTACCAACAACACCACCGCCGTCACCATCACCCTCCCCGCCAATCCCAGTGTCGGCGACACCTTCAAAGTCGCCGGGGCGGGCGCCGCCGGCTGGATCCTCGCCCAAAACGCCGGCCAGCAAATCCTCGCCGGCAACCTCGCCAGCAGCATCGGCCAGAACTGGATCCAGCGTGCCGGACCCGGCTTTGGCAACTGGACCTGCGCCGCCTCCTCCTCCGATGGCACCCACCTGATCGCCGGGACCAGCAGCTCCACGGCTGGCACCCTCTACCTCTCCGTGAATTCCGGCGTTAATTGGACCCCCACCGCCACCAGCGTCGGCGCTCAATACTGGTCCTCCGTTGCTTCCTCCGCCGATGGCACCCACCTCCTCGCCACCGCCGGCGACACCGCCGGCCATTCGGGCCTGGTGTACGTTTCCGCCAATTCCGGCGCCTCCTGGACCTCCTACATCGGCGCGGCCCCCTGGATTGCCAGCGCCTGCTCCGCTGATGGCACCAAAATGTTTGTGGCCAGTTACAACGGCCTGATTTACCTCTCCTCCAATTCCGGCGCCTCCTGGTCCGCCTACACCAGTGGTTCCATCGCCTTCACCGGCCTGGCCTGCTCCGCCGATGGCACCAAATTGGTGGCCACCTCCACCGGCGGCAATGGGGGTTACATTTACGTCTCCGGCGCGACCAACACCTCCGCCGGACTGAAAAAATGGTCCGCCGTCGCCTCCTCGGCCGATGGTTCCAACCTCGTCGCCACTGTCACCGGCGGCGGCATTTACACCTCGGCCAACGGTGGCGTGACGTGGAATCAGCAAAACCAGGCCAATTTGGTGGCCTGGAAATCCATCGCCTCCTCCAGTGACGGCTCCCGGCTGGCCGCCGCTTACAACGGCCCCGGTTATGTGACCACCTCCGCCAACACCGGTTACACCTGGACCCAGAGTGGCGCCACCAACGCCCAATGGACCGCGGTCGCCTGCTCCGCCGATGGCAGCAAACTGGTGGCCGCCGCCAGCGACGGCAACCTCTGGACCTCCGCCCAAGGCTCCACCACCACCGCCGGCACCACCGGGTATCTCGTGGGCGGCGCCCTCTCCGCCCTCGAACTCCAATACGTCGGCAACGGCCAGTTCCTGCCCCTCAACCACGAAGGCACCATCCGCGCCTATTAAAGGCAAGGAGTGCGGCCGTCCCGGTCGCAACGATCCCAAAGAAACCCTGATAATGTAGGAAACGACGTAAGGAGTTTCTGAATAAATCCGAACCTCCTTGCCAGCCTCCCCGCCCGCCCCAGCTTGGAGATTGAAGTTTGGACTTTGAAGTTTCCCCTTTCCGCTTTCCCCTCGCCACCCGCCCCTCGCCACTCGTCACCCCTTCTTCGACATTAGACCTTGGACCGTAGACTTTCCCCAGTTTGAAGCTTGAATATTCCCTGAATAGTGAAGTTTCAAGTTTGAATATTCCCCCCACCATCCCCGGCGCGCGGGTCCGTGACCCGCGGCACCTCCGCATACCCTGTGATTTTAGAATATACTTCATCCTCCCGCCCGCCCATCCCTTCGTCCTATGCGTTCCCTGCGTCCAATCCGTTTCCTTGAAGCTTGATGCTTGGAATTTGAATATTCTCTGGAGCTTGGAGGTTGGAGCTTGAAGTTTGCTAGTCCCCCCCTTTATCCTTGTTTTAAAGCCCGTTTTAGCCATCATTATCCACCTTGTGCAAACGTCACGTTCCCGGTCCATCGGTGTTTAATTAACCCTCCCGCATGCACCACGAAACTTGGGATGAAGGCTGCCGCCGCGGAATCTTCGGCCTGATCCTGACCATCCTCATTTTCACCGCCCTCGCCTTCGCCGGCGTCGGCGCCTGGTTCCTCGTCGTGCAAGCCCTCACCATCGGCGTGCTCGCGCTCTGGATCCTGCGCCTGTGGCGCAGCCCCAAACCCCAGTTCCTCTGCCCGCCCATCATCTGGCCCGTGCTCGCCTTCGCCCTCTACGCCGTCGGCCGCTATTTCACCTGCGAAATTGAATACGTCGGCCGCCAGGAACTCCTCCAGGTCCTCGTCTTTACCTTCCTCTTCCTGGCCATCCTAAACAACGCGTATCACCAGGACCTCGTCCTCACCCTCAGTCTCGTGCTCATCACCGTGGCCATGGTCTCCGCCAGCTACGCCGTCGCCCAATATGTCACCCACGCCACCCACATCTGGTGGGTCCCCTTCTTCGACCCCGGCCGCGCCTCTGGACCCTTCTTTTCCCCCGACCATTTCTGCGGTTATTTGGAAATGCTCCTGCCCATGACCATTGCCCTGATTCTGGTTGGCCGCCTCGAACCCCTCACCCGCATCCTCCTCGGCTATTGCTTCGTCGTCCTGCTGGCCGGCGTCGCCGTCACCTTTTCCCGGGGCGGCTGGATCGCCACCACCATCGGCTTGCTCGTCGTCCTCCTCATCCTCCTCGGCCATCGCCAGCACCGCAAATTTGCCGCCCTCACCCTGGTCCTCCTCGCCGCCGGGACCGCCACCGCCGCGGGCCTCTGGCTCTCCCGCGCCTCCAAGTTTGACAACCATCTCGTCCGTCCCGAGGGCGGCGTGAACCTCGACATCTATTCCCGGCTCCAGGTCTGGACCGCCGCCGGACGCATGTGGCTCGACCATTTCTGGTGGGGCGTCGGCCCCGCCCATTTTAACGAGTATTTCAATGAATACCGCCCGCCCGACGTGCAATTGCGCGTTGGCTGGGTGCACTCCGACTATTTAAACCTCCTCACCGACTGGGGACTCGTGGGCGGCCTCCTCCTGCTCGCCGGCCTCGTGCTCTTCGTCCTCGGCGTCCGCCGGACCTGGACGCGGGTGCGCCGGGCCGACGGCGATTTTGCCAGCGGTTTGAGCAACCGCTTCGCCTGCTTTCTCGGCCTGCTCGGCGGTCTCACCGCCATGGCCGTGCATTCCCTCGTGGATTTTAACCTCCACGTGCCCGCCGATGGCCTGCTCGCCCTCACCCTGCTTGCCCTCCTCAGCAGCAACCTCCGTTTCGCCACCGACCGTTATTGGTGGCGGGTCCGGCTCCCCTTGAAACTCGCCTCCACCCTGGTTTTGGCCGCCGTCATGGTCTTCCTCGGCTGGCAAACCTATCGTCTCGGCCACCAAGCCTGGTGGCTGGTCCGCGCCGACGCGCTTCCCGCCAACTCCCTCCCCCAGGCCGCGGCCCGCGAACAGGCCTTCGCCTGGGAACCCGCCAATTTCGTCAACGCTTACGACATCGGCGAAGATTACCGCACCGCCGCCTTTGGCGCGGAATCCAACAACGCCGCCCTCGTCACCACCGCCCTGACCTGGTTCCAGCGCAGCCAGAAACTCAACCCCCATTACGCCCCCGCTTACGTTCGCGCCGGCACCTGCCTGGAATCCCTCGGCCGCCCGGACGAAGCCACGCGGACACTGGATGCCGCCGATCGTCACGATCCCAACGGCTATTACACCGCCGCCACCATGGGCTGGCTCTATATGCAACACGGCGACTACGCCGCCGCCCGGCCCTGGCTGCTGCGCTCCCTGCAACTCCAGCCTCGGGACAACCCCATGGCCACCGCCTGCCTCGCCGCCGTCGAACAAACCCTCGCCGACCAAGCCCGCGACTAGCCCCAGACCCTTTCCGTCCATCCCCACTCCCCTCGCCTTCAGACATTAGACCGTGGACTCCGCCCTCTGCGCCTCTGCGTCTTTGCGTCTTTGCGTTAATTTTTCTCCGCCCCGCCCGCCCCCGCTTGAAGTTTGAACCTTGAATATTCTCTGAAGATTGAAGTTTGGATTTTGAATTTTCCCCCATCCACCCGTCACTCGTCACTCGTCACTCGTCACTCACCCCTCGTCCCCCCTTCCCCGACTTTAGACCTTGGACCTTGGACCTTGGACTTTTCCCCATCGTTTCCGCTTTTGGGCAGTCGTCCCGGCCACCATCAACCCACCAAAACCCTGATCTGGTAGGAAACGAGGTGACGAGTTTCTGATTAAAAAGCCCCCGCCAACCAAGCTCCGGCCAAGCCAGTCGCAGAAAATTTTTGGGCCAGAACATCTCCTTGCCGAAATCATCCATCAGTCACAGGGCAAACCTGGGCTTTCAAAGAGGAGGGAGGCGAAGTAAAGCACGCTGTATCTAACACCCCCTAAACCGGTTATTCCGATGCCACGCCATATGCACCGGGTCCGGCCAGTACTGGCTGGCCGCCGGCAGGCGGATTTTCTGTCCTTCCAGAGTTTTTAAACGTAACCCTTCCGCGCCGGATTCGGAAAACTTCGTGGCCGCCACGCGCACCCGGTAATCGTCGTCCAGCGTCCACAGGCCGGTGTCGAAAAGCCAGTGGGCGTTTTTGCACAGGGCCAGGCCGTTGCGCGGATCGTTGTTCCGACTGTCGGCGAACCGGTGGATGTGCGCCGCGTCCACAATGCTCCCGCTGTCCACCGTCACCAACCGGTAGCCCGTCAGGGCGCAGGTGTAATTATAAGCGGGAATGACCGTCAGCCGGAACCGCGCCTCCCGGCCCTGTGCCACCGCCACCGCCGCCGCCGCTTCAATGGCCGCCGTTTCGCGCAGCATCTGCGTTTCGCCCGGCACCGGAATGTCCAGCAAGGCGCACAGCCCGGCCCGTTCCTCCCCATTGAAATAATTCGTCACGATCAATCGCCGCGCTTGGTCTCGGAATTTTTCCTCGTGAAGGCACTTTAAGAAGGAACTGTCTAGTTTGGCGTAAGCCGTAAGCCGGTTGCTGGGTGACGGTTGACCGTCCTGCGTCAGCGCCGCCCAGAACCCGCTGGTCTTCAAATGATGAAACGGCAGCCGCAGGTCTGGACGCTGTTTGCGTCGGGCCGCCACCACCGTCCAGTAAGCCAGGAACCGGAAAGCCAGTTCCCCGCTGAGCGGCAGCATCTCCGTTTCCAGCAACCCCGCCTCCGCCAGGTCCAGCACCACCAGCAGCAACAGCGGCTTGTGCGGCGCGGGGTCACCCGACGCCCGGTCCACCTTGACCTTCGCCAGTTGCTTCAACCAGTACGCCGCGATATCCACAATGCCGCCACTGTAATCCCCCTCACCCCCCAAGGCAACCGCCCTCTGCGCCTCTGCGCCTTTGCGTTAATTTTTTCTCCGCCCCGGCTTGAAGTTTGAAACTTGAATATTCTCTGAATATTGAAGTTTGGATTTTGAAGTTTCCCCTTTCCACCCCGCCCGCCCTTTTCGTGTTGTTCGCGTCCTTCGTGGTTAAAAAATCCCCGGATCCCCCTCCCAGACTCTGCTTTCTTTGCGTTCCTTTGCGGCCATAAATCCCCCCCTCGCCCGCCCCTCGCCCCTCGTCACCCGCCCCTCGTCACTCGTCACTCGTCACCCGTCACCCGTCACCCGTCACCCGTCACCCGTCACCCGTCACCCGTCACCCGTCACCCGTCACTCGCCCCTCGCCCCTTCCCCGACATTAGACCTTGGACTGCGGACTTTCCCCGCCGCCGCCCCGGAAAAACCGCCTTGTCCAAGGCAATTTATACCCAAATATTGCTTTGACATTTGACCCAGCTCCCTTATATTTGTATGGTATTGAAAAAGAAATAAAAAAGGTCGATATGAAAAACTACAAGCTTTTATTTGCTGCCGTGTTGAGTGCTGTGGCCCTCTTGGCGAATCTGGCCGCTCTGGCCAATGACGATCGTTCCGGTGTCGTCACCATTGCCCGTGTGCAAGGCATTGCCGAGTATTCCTTGGATGGCGGTTCCACTTGGCACCCCGCTTTGGTTGGCAAATCTTTGGAGCCCGGATCGCTCGTACGCTCCGGTGCCGGTTCGACCGTTGATATTTTGGTCGGTCAATCCCAGGCGGACCGCAACGTTACCTCTCTTAAGAATGACACCCGTAACGACCCCGCCAACAACGTGTTGCCCCAACGGGAAGTCAACATGATCCGTTTGCGTCCGAACACCACCTTCGGGATTGATAAAATCATGGTCCCGACTGCCGACCCCACGAGCATCAGTGGCGCTGAATTCAACCTCAAGAAAGGCAGCATTCTTGCCAGCGTGCGCAAGGTTAGCCCCTCCTCCGAATATTTCGTCAAAATCCCGAACGGCGTGGCTGCTGTGCGCGGCACCCAGTTTTCCCTGTCCTCGGATGGTAACGGCAGCGATTGCTCCGTGCTGAGCGGCACCGTCTGGCTCTCTTTCACCGTGACCGATGCCAATGGCAATCCCGTGACCGCCCCGGATGGCACCCCCTTCCCGCCCGTGCAAGTCACGGTCAGCCCCGGCCAGTCCTTCAGCTTGAGCCAGCAACTGATCGGTCAGTTGACCGCCACCATCCAACAGTCTGGAGCCACCGGCAATCTCCAGGGCCTTATTTCCCAGATTAGCACCCTGGCCACTGCGGCCGTGGAAACGCTCGAATCCGGTTCCGTGAACACACTGTCCTTGGTTATTGTCGGCCTCCAAGGCCAAGTCATTACCATTTCTGGCGGCGTCACCACCCCCACGGACCCGACCAAGCCGCCGGTCATGACCGCCCAATAAACCATTTCTCCGCTTAATAAACCCAGAGCAGCCTTGTGTTGCTCTGGGTTTTTCTTTAATAACCGGATGTGAAGCTGAAACCCCTCAAGCGCACGCCGGTGCTGCTGGCATTGGCGGTGATCGCTTTGGTTTGCCTCTTTCGCCTCCTTTCCCCGGTGCTCTTTCCCCGCTGGGATTTGGCGGAGCGCATGGAGCGCATTACCTACGATCTGCGCGCGCGCGCCGCTCTCCATTTTGCCGCCCCCGTGGCCACCAACCTGGCCTTCGTGGCCATGGAGGATTCCTCCATTGACGCCATCAAAAATGATCCCTATTTGGATTATCACTACGGCCTCTATTGGCCCCGTTTGATTTACGGCCGGCTGGTGCAGGAACTCGCGGCGGAAGGCGCCAAGGCCGTGGCGTTCGACATTATCTTTGGCGAGTTGCGCCGCGACCACCCCATGGTCAGTCTGCCCAACGGAAAATATCTGGAATCCGACGATTATTTTGCCTTGGAAGACCATCAAGCCGGGGACGTCATCATTGCCTCCACCCCCCAGAGCGAACCCCCGGACCTCTTCGCCACCAACGCCCTCGCCGTCGGCGATGTTTCCACCGAGAAAGACTCCGATGGCACCCTGCGCGAGGTGCACGCCTTTCGCCAGGTGCGCCGTTGGGATCCCCTCCTCCGCAAAGTCGCCGCCGACCCGCAAATCGATCTCGATTTGAAGCATGCCGTGGTCCTGCCCGGCAAAATTCTCCTGCCCCAAAACGGCAGCACCAATATCGTGGAACTGCCCGTGGACGCGGATAATAATTACAAACCTGCGGATCTGATTGGCGACCCCCTCCCGCCCGGCGTCCCGGCCCGCGCCCGCGCCTTTACCGATGAACCCACCTGGCAAATGGGCATTCTCCTCGCCGCCCAGGAACTCAAACTTGACCTGAAAAAAGCCCAGCTCGACCTCCCCCACGGCCGCATCGTGTTGCACGGCAGCGGCAGCCTCGAACGCGTGATCCCCGTGGATGCCCAGGGCAATTTCTTTGTGGACTGGCAACTCACCAATGGCGACCCCCGGATTGTGGAAGCGCCCTTGGAGAATCTGCTCGTCGAGCACAAGCACCGGGTCGCGGGCGAGACCAATGGCTTGCGCGCCGATTTTCGTGGCAAAATCGTCATCGTCGGCTCGGCCGCCGAGGGTAACGACCTTTCCGACCGTGGTGCCACCCCCCTGGAAAACGACACCCTGCTTGTCAGCACCTATTGGAATGTGGCCAATTCCCTCATCACCGGCCGGTTCATTCAGCGCGCCCCCCTGCCCGTGGAGCTCGCCCTCATTTGCTGCCTGGGTCTGACCGTCGCCTTCATCACCTGGCAGATGCGCTCCCGCATTGTCTTTGCGAGCCTCACGGTCGCGGGGCTGATTGTGGCCTATGTTGTGGTGTGCTTTGCCGTTTACATCGTCTGGCGTTATTGGCTGCCCCTGTTCCTGCCCGTGGTGGGCGGCATGCTCGTGGAACACGGCCTGCTCGTGGTGTATCTCGTGATGGTCGAGGAACGCGAAAAACGCCGCGTCAAATCCGTCTTTTCCAAAATCGTCTCCCCGGACGTCGTCAATGAATTGCTCGACGCGGAAAATTTTTCCATGGGCGGCAACCGGCGCGAAGTCACCGTGTTTTTTGCCGACATTCGCGGCTTTACCACCCTCACCGATGAAATGCAGGAAAATGTCCTGAACCACGTCCAGCACCACCAACTGGATCACACTGCGGCCGAACAGTGTTTTGATGAATCCGCCCGGGAAACCCTGGAAACGGTTAACATGTACCTCGCCAAGGTCGCCGATGCCGTCATCGCCCATGGCGGCACGCTCGATAAATACATCGGCGACTGCGTCATGGCCTTCTGGGGCGCCCCCTTGGAAAAAGACCCGCACGCGCTCGGCTGCGTCCGCGCCGCCCTCGCCGCCCAGCGGGCCATCCAGCAATTAAATGAGGCGCGCCTGGCCGAAAATGTCACCCGCGAAGCCGAAAACCGCGAGCGCGTCGCCGCCGGCTTGCCCCCCAAAGCCCCCCTGCGGGCCTTGCAACTGGGCACCGGCATCAACACCGGCACCGTGATTGTCGGCTTGATGGGCTCCGCCGACCACATTTTTAGCTATACCGTCTTTGGTCGCGAAGTGAACCTCGCCAGCCGCCTCGAAGGCGTTTCCGGCAGCGGCCGCATCATCATCAGCGAAGCCACCCACCGCCATCTCCAGCAACACGACCCCGCACTCGCCGCCACCTGCGTGGAACTCCCCCCCGTCACCGTCAAAGGCATCCGCACCGCCGTCCGCATTTTCGAAGTCCCCTGGAAAACCCCGCCCCCTCCCCCGGCGGCCGCCTAGCCTACCCCGCCCATCGGATCGCCTTCCCCATTCCCGTCACCCGTCACCCGCCCCCCCTCCTTCCGCCCGATTTATTGCTCGTCAATTCCCCCGTAAACCTGCTAATTTGCCCCTTGTGCGCACGGCTATTTATCCCGGCAGTTTCGACCCGCTCACCAACGGCCATCTGGACGTGGTGCAGCGCGCCGCCAAATTATTTGACCGCGTCGTCGTGGCCGTCGCCAAAAACGAGGATAAACACCCCCTGTTCAGCCTGGCCGAACGCCTGGAACTCGTCAAAAAATCCATCGGCCACCTGCCCAACGTCGAGGCCGATGCCTTCGAAGGCCTCCTCGTGAACTATGTGGTCCGCCAAAAAGCCCAGTCCATCGTCCGCGGCCTGCGCGCCGTGTCCGACTTTGAATTTGAATTCCAGCTCGCCTTGATGAACCGCAAACTCAATGAAAATGTGGAGACCATTTTCATGATGCCCAAGGATACTTATACCTTCCTCAGCTCCCGGATCGTGAAAGAAATCGCCCGGCTCGGCGGCGACGTCGCCGTCTTTGTTCCAGGCCACGTCCAGGCCGCCCTCCAGGCAAAATTTGCCCCCCTGCCCAACCCTTAGCCATTCAAAGTCATGGCCTTAATCATTAATTTGCGCCTGCTCTCGCAGGAAACCCTCTATTTGCAAGGCGAACTCACCCCGGCCGAGCTCGACTTCGGCCTGCGCGATGACATGTTCCAAGTCAACCACCCCGTCCAATACGACCTCACGGCTGAAATGGTCGACGACGCCATCCTCCTCCGGGGCCGCTTGTCCGCCGAGCTCCAGTGCGAATGCGTCCGCTGCCTGCGAGCCTTCACCCGCCCCCTCGAACTGCCCGACCTCACCCTCCACCTGCCCCTGACCGGCGAGGAAACCGTGCCCATTGACAATGATAACGTGGACTTGACTCCCTTCCTGCGGGAAGATATGATACTCGAATTTCCGCAACATCCGTTGTGCGAACCGGACTGTGCCGGTTTGAAGAAAATGAAAGAAAATCAGGCCCCGGCCGCCGGGACCAAGCCTGAGACCACAGCCTCCGCCTGGGCGGAGTTGAACAAACTGAAACTGTGAGTCTGGTTTCAACTGTTCGCCGGTAATTAAACGGTGTCAACCGCAGCCTCCGCTCGGGCGGGGTAAAACCCACTAAAACTGTGGTTTTAGCGGGAAGTTCAGTCGGCAACGGAATTGCGACCGTGGTTTCAGTCGGAAGTTTAGTCGATAATGGAACTGAAACCGCAGTTTTAGTGGAAAACGTTGATCGGTAATAATTTTAGTCAATAATTCAACCGCAACTGCGGTTTTGATGAAAAAATTTAGTCAGTAATTAAACTGCGACTGCAGTTTTGATGGATAATTTTAGTCAGTCATTGAACTGGGATTGCGGTTTTGATGGATAATTTTAGTCGGTAATTGAACTGTGACTGCAGTTTTGATGGATAATTTTAGTCGGTAATTTGTAAAATTTTAACATTATTTAATGATTTATGGGCGTTCCAAAGCGTAAACCATCTCGAAGCCGGCAGCGTATGCGCCGGGCTTATAACAGCGTGCTTAAACTGCCGCAAATCAGCACCTGTCCCCAATGTGCTCAGCCGTATGTGCCGCACCGGGTTTGTCCGGCGTGCGGTTTCTACAAAGGCCGCCAAGTTCTGACCATCACGGCCGGGGCTTGACCTCAGTCAGGGCGCGAAACTCCTTCCGCCCTCCCTTTCCGCTTCCTCTATGCGAATCGCAGTGGATGTGATGGGTGGTGACCATGGTTGCGGGGTAGTGATTGAGGGTGCCCGGATGGCCCTCGAAAACAATAAAAAAATCTCCGCGCTTTATCTGGTCGGGGACCAGTCCGCCATCCATGCCGCATTGCCCAAGCGGGGTTTTCGTGACCACCGCATGAAGGTTGTCCACGCCAGCGAGGTGATCACCATGGAGGACAAGCCGGTGAACGCCCTGCGCAAAAAGCGTGACAGTTCGATTGTACGCGCGGCTGAACTGGTCCACGACGGCAAGGCAGACGCCCTGATCTCTCTCGGCAATACCGGAGGCATATTTGCGTCGGCCACTTTCAAAGTCGGTCGTGTCGCCGGGGTGGATCGCGGTTGCATTGCCACCGTAATACCCCGACAAGGCAATGAGTTTGTGCTTTTGGATGCCGGAGCCAATGTTGAGTGTAAACCCCTGCATTTGGCCCAGTTTGCCGTCATGGGCAGCGTTTATTCCCGCGAGGTGATGGGTCGTCCAAAACCGCGCGTAGGTGTCCTCAGCATTGGCACCGAGGATTCCAAGGGCAATGAACTTACTCTGGAAGCCTTCCGCCTCTGCAAAGGACTTGATCTGAATTTCATCGGTAATGTCGAGGGTCATGACTTGTTTAAAGACCATGTGGATGTGGTCGTATGTGATGGCTTCGTGGGTAACATCGTGTTGAAAACTTGCGAAAGCCTGGCCTTGGCCATGTTTTCCATGCTCAAACGCGAATTGACCCAGAACACCAAGCGCCAGATCGGCGCTTACCTGGCCAAGGAAGCGTTTCGCACCATCCGCCGCCGCATGGACCCGGAGGTTTATGGTGGGGCACCCTTGCTGGGCTTCAAAGGAGCGGTTTTCAAAGCCCATGCCTCCGCGCGCGAAAAAGCCGTTGCCAGCGCCGTGCGCGTCGCCATTGAGGCCGTAAAACACCAGGTGAACGAGACCATCGTCAACGAAATTGCCCGGGCCAACCCCATCCTGGCTGCCGCCCAAGCCTCATCTCCCTCCCCGCAATGAGTTTTAAATTTACCAATCCCCGTGCCCAATATCAATTTGTCGGCCGGTCGTGCTCCATTACCGGCGTCGGTTCCTACGTGCCCGAGCGCGTGGTGACCAATGCCGATCTCGAAAAGCTTGTGGACACCACGGACGAATGGATTACCACCCGCACTGGCATCAAAGAGCGCCGGGTGGCCGCTGCGGACGAGTTCACCTCCGACCTCGCCGTAAAAGCAGCCGAGCGGGCAATGAAAATGGCCGGAGTCACAGCCGACCAAATCCAGCTCATCATTGTGGCCACGATCACGCCGGATATGCCATTTCCCAGCACGGCCTGCTTGGTCCAGAAAAAACTAGGCGCGCGCAACGTGCCCTCCTTTGACCTGGAGGCTGCCTGCTCGGGTTTTATTTACGGGCTCGAAATCGGCCAGCAATTCATCATGTCCCGCACCTACGACACGGTGCTGGTGATTGGTGCGGAAAAAATTTCGGCCATTGTTGACTGGACCGACCGCAACACCTGTGTGTTGTTCGGTGATGGCGCGGGCGCGGCCATCTTGCAACACAAGGAAAACGCACAAGGACTTCTCACCGTGGTCATGGGGGCCGATGGCCAGAAGGCCGAACTGCTCTCGATGCCCGGCGGCGGCAGTCGATGCCCGGCCACCGTTGACACCGTTGCCGCCAAAATGCACTTCCTCCGGATGGACGGCAAGGAGACCTTTAAGAACGCTGTTCAAGCCATGTGCAGCGCGGCCAACGAAGCGTTGCGGCGTTGTGCGATTGACATCACCAAAATCAAGTGTGTCATCCCGCATCAGGCCAACCGCCGCATCATCGACGCGGTAAGCGATCGGCTCGGCGCGACCCCGGAACAGGTCTTCATCAATTTGGATAAATACGGGAACACCTCCGCCGCCTCGGTTGCGATTGCCTTGGATGAAGCCGTGGCCTCAGGAAGAATCCAGCGCGGAGATCTGATTTTGCTGGTTGTCTTCGGAGCTGGATTGACATGGGGTGCCTCAGTGATTCAGTGGTGACTTCAAACCGCCTGTTCTGACAAGAAACTCCCAGTGTTCAGCCGCGCCTCAGCGGTTTGAATGGCGATTGGAATTAAGGAGGAACCGCGGCGGATCCGAGTCAGGATGCGCCCCCCACTCCTTGACATAATGCCCGCCTTCGCAAACACTGATAGACCAAACTTATGGCCGATCCCAAAGAAAATGTGCAGATGGAGAAGATCGTGTCGCTGTGCAAGCGGCGCGGCTTTGTTTTTCAATCCTCGGAAATTTACGGTGGTATCAATGGTTTCTGGGATTACGGCCCCCTCGGTGCGGAACTCAAGCGCAATGTGAAGGATCTGTGGTGGCACGCGATGACCCGCCAACGCGAAGATGTGGTGGGCCTCGAGGCGACCATTATCATGTCTCCCGCCATCTGGAAGGCCTCCGGCCACGTGGACACGTTTAGCGACCCCATGATCGACTGCAAAACGTGCAAAGGCCGTTTTCGCGCCGATCAGACGGATGAAATTCCCTGCCCGCAAAAGCCAAGTAAATGTGTCAACGAATGCCACGGTGAAAAGACCGCTCCCCGAGCCTTCAACCTGATGTTCCAGACCTATGTGGGTCCGGTCCAAGATGACTCTGCCGTTGCCTACCTCCGCCCGGAAACCGCCCAGGCTATATTTGCCCAGTTTAAGAATGTGGAAGCCACCGCGCGCCAGAAGGTGCCGTTTGGTATCGCCCAGATGGGCAAGGCGTTTCGCAACGAGGTGACCCCGCGCAATTTCACCTTCCGCTCGCGTGAATTTGAGCAGATGGAACTTGAATTTTTCATCAAACCAGATGAGGCGATTGAGGCCATTCATGGCGCGGTGGCCACAGTACCAACCACGGGTCATCCCGGCGAACCGCAGCCCAACTGGGGCTGGCAGGCCTGGCACCAATACTGGGTCGAGGAAAGGGTGCGCTTTTACGAGGGCATCGGCCTGGACCGTAACACCCTGGCATTTCACCGTCAGACACCTTCAGAGCTGGCCCATTATGCCCGCGCCTGCGTGGATATTCTCTTCAAATTCCCCTTTAGCAAGCGGGATGAGTACGGCGAATTGAAGGGCGAGGAGCTTGAGGGTATTGCGGCTCGCAGTGACTTCGACCTCAGCCAGCACGCCCGCTTTTCCGGCAAGCCCATGGGGGTTTTTGACGACGACCTCCGCGCCGCCTGGGGCAAATTGCCCAAGGAAAAGGCGGACGACCTCTGGCGGCGTTACTACGACAACCGCAAAGGCTATCTGGAACGCTCCGGCGTGGCTCCCGAGGCCGCCGCGAAACAGGCCACCGACGATGCCAACGGCCTGGCCAAGGGCCAATATGTGCCGCACGTGATTGAACCAAGTGCGGGGGTTGATCGTCTAATTCTTGCTTTGATTGCAAACGCGTACAGTGAATCCAGCAAGACCGACGAAAAAGGTCAGACAGAGACCCGTGTCATTTTGCGTTTCCACCCCCGAGTGGCACCCATCAAGGTCGGCGTGTTGCCGTTGGTCAAGAACAAGCCGGAACTGGTCGCCAAAGCCCTGGCTGTCCGCGACTTGCTGCGTCCTTGGATGAATGTCTATTACGACGAAAGCGGCGCGGTTGGCCGACGCTATGCCCGGCAGGATGAGGCCGGCACACCGTTCTGTGTGACCATTGACTTTGACACCCTGGGGGAAAAGCCGGAATTGCTGGACACCGTGACCCTGCGTCACCGCGATGATGGCCGTCAGGAGCGCCTGGCCATCCGGGACTTGGTCAACTGGTTGCTACCCCAAATCCGCTGATGCCCGACGTTAAAAAAAAGTCCACCGTCAAGCCCGCCCCAACGCTGTACTTCATCGTCCTGATTAAGTTGACGAAAGGCACGTTGCTGCTGTTAACGGCATTGGGTATTTTCGCGCTCTCGGGCCATGACTTGAGCGACGCCTTTGACCAGTTTCTGCGCTGGCTGCACCTAGACCCCGAGCAAAAATTCTTCCTCAATATCGGTCGGCAGTTGGACAAGGTTACCCCGGCCAATCTCCGGGCGGTGGAGGTGGGCACACTGTTTTATGGCCTGCTGCTTATGGTAGGCGGGCTGGGACTGGCATTCCGGACGCATTGGGCGGTCTGGCTGGCCATAGGCGAATCGGCTTTTTTCATCCCGGTGGAGATTTACGAACTCTCCCGCCAGATTTCGATGGATCCCACGCTCCGCTCAAAACCGGAGGTGTTCCGCCATCCGGAACTGGGTCTTTTGGTACTGCTAGCCCTGAACGTCCTTATCGTCTGGTACCTGTCCAAAAATCGGAACCGCATATTCAAACATCATTAAACCGTTGAAAAACCTCCAAATTAATTCATGAATCCACCGCTGCCGCCGGAAGTTTTGCAATTCGAACAATTGCTGCGCAAACCCAATAGCGACCCCACCGGGTTTGCCGGCTTCTTCAATAGCGGTGAGGTATGGGTCGGCCGCGTGCCCGCCCGGCTCGATGTCATGGGCGGGATCGCGGATTATTCCGGGTCCAATGTCTGTGAGACTGTGCTGGGCGGCGGCATGTTAATGGCGCTCCAGCCACGCACCGACCGCACGATGCGCATCCGCACCATGCAAATGGGACGGCGATCCCTGCCGGTGGAAACCCGTATTCCCTTGGATTATCTCACTGCTGGCGACTCGGTCGGTGACTATTCCCAGATCCGGGAATTATGCCAGTCGAACCCGCTGGTATCGTGGGCCGCGTATATCGGGGGCAGTATTTTCACGCTGTTGAAGGAGGAATCCATTAACCTGCCCTTCGGCTTTAGTTTCCTGCTACTGAGCGGGGTGCCCATGAACGTGGGCATCGGTAGCTCAGCGGCGGTGGAGATTGGCACGCTTTCCTGTCTGAATGCTTATCTGGGCCTGAACCTGCCCGGCGCGCGCCTAGCCCGGCTGGCACAGATGGCGGAGAATTACGTGGTCGGCGCGCCCTGCGGTATCATGGACCAAATTGCGGTCGCCAGTGGGCGCAGTGGCAAGTTGACGCACATTCTCTGCCGTCCGGGTCAGATTGTGAGCGAGGTGGAAATCCCGCCGGGCACCGGCTTCGTGGGCATAAGCTCCATGGTGCGTCATTCCGTGGCTGGCAATCCCTATGCGAATGTTCGCATCGGTGCCTTCATGGGGAAAAAAATCATCAATGAGATACGCGCCCGCACCGGCCGGTCCGCAATAAATTACCTCACCGAAATCACCACGACGGAATGGTTGGGGGAATTTCAAAACCAGATTCCGGAAACCATGCTGGGCTCTGAGTTTCTAGCCCATTATAAAACCCACGACGACCCCGTCACTACCATCCAGCCGGACGCCACCTATCGCGTCGCCGGGCCCACGCGCCATCCCATCGAGGAAAATGAGCGCGTGCTCAATTTCATTACCGCGCTGCGCGCCGCTGGCAAAGGTGACCATGCCGCCTGTGTTACTGCGGGCGAGGCCATGTATGGCGCGCACCAGAGTTATCGCGACAACTGCCATCTCTCCGTGCCCGAGGTGAATTTCCTGGTGGACGCGGTTCGCAAACGGGGCCCGGAAAATGGCCTTTATGGTGCCAAAATCACCGGCGGTGGCACGGGCGGCACCGTGGCCATCTTCGGCAAAACCGAGGCACTCAAGGAGCATGTGCCCCAAATTGCCACTGAATATTCCCGCCGCATCGGGGAGATGCCGGACATCTTTGAGGGCACCTCGCCGGGGGCCATTGAATTCGGCGCCCGCCGATATGTGTTTGGCGCCAAAGGCTGGGGACTTTCCAACGTATGAAACCACTGGTTCGCAAAGCCGTCATTCCCATCGCTGGACTGGGCACCCGCCACTTCCCCGCTTCGCACGCGGTGAAAAAGGAACTGTTCCCCGTGGTGGGGCCGGATGGTATCGCCCGCGCGCTCTTTCACTACCACCTGCTGGAACTGGAAGCCGCCGGTATTGAGGAAATTTGCATCATCGTTCAGCCAGGCGAGGACGAAGTGGTGCGCGACTATCTAAACGGGCCTGGGCCCGCCTACCTCAAGCGCCTAGAGAAATACCCGGCCCTGCGGCAGGAGGCCGACCACATGCGCCGCTTTGCGGAACGGGTGACCTTCGCCGTCCAGCACGAGCAGGAAGGGTACGGCCACGCTGTTTACCAATCACATGCTTTTGCCAATGGCGAATTTGTGCTGCTGGGCTTGGGCGACCACCTGTTCCGCGGGAAGCCCCTGTCCCCGTACCGTGAGCTGGCCCAGTTGGTGGCCGTCTCTGGGGGCCGCAGCGTCTCCGCCGTGAACCGCATCACCGCCGGGGAGTTAAAGGGTTACGGCACCATCGCCGGCGCCCGCCGCGCGGATAATGCCCGCCTGATTGACATCTCCCTGATCGTGGAAAAACCGGACCTTGCCACCGCGCAGGGCCGCCTGCACGTGGATGGCCTGCCCCCGGAAACCTGGCTGGGCTGGTTTGGGATGCATCTTTTGGCACCGTCAATCTATGACATCCTGGCGGATATGATCCGTAACAACACCCGCGACAACAATGAGTTTCAACTCACGCGCGCCCAGGAAATCCAGCGCCAGCGCGAAGGCTACCTGGCGCTGGAAATGACCGGTGCCGAGAGGTTTGATTTCGGCATCCCGGACGACTTCGTGCGCAGCGTGCAGGAGTTTCGGAAAGGGTGAGCCCCCGGCTCATATAAATTCATATTCTTCGATTTTCCTGGCGCGCCGGATTGGGCCCGCGTCCGCCGCCTCGGGATATTCAAAGACCCGGCCCTCGTAATTACGCAGCACTACGCGGTCCGCATTGTGGCTCAGCACGGTCTCCGGGTTCACCGGTATCTTCCCGCCGCCGCCGGGCGCGTCGATCACGTACTGCGGCACCGCGTAACCCGTGGTGTGGCCGCGCAACTCGCGCATGATTTCAATCCCCCGGCGCACGCTCGCCCGCAAATGCGCCGAGCCGGCAATCAAATCGCATTGGTACAGGTAGTAGGGCTTGACCCGGCAAATGAGCAGCTTTTGCACCAGCGCGCGCATGGTGGTGACATCATCATTCACATGCTTGAGCAGCACCGACTGGTTGCCCAGGGGAATGCCGGCATCCGCCAGCCGCTCCAACGCCGTCCGCACCTCGGTCGTCAATTCGCGCGGATGGTTGGTGTGAATGCTCATGAACAGCGGATGAAACTGTTTGAGCATGGCACACAATTCCGGCGTGATGCGTTGCGGGAGAAAGATGGGAATGCGCGTGCCAATGCGCAAAAATTCCAGGTGCGGAACCGCCCGCAGCCGGCTCAGCAAATTCTCCAGTTTTTCATCGCTCAAGAGCAGTGGATCGCCGCCGCTGAGCAGCACGTCCCGCACCTCCGGATGCGCCGCAATATACGCGATCTGCCGATCATATTCCGGATGAAAATCATAACCACTGGCATTGCTCACCAACCGCGAGCGGGTGCAGTACCGGCAATAAGCGGCGCAACGATCGGTGACGAGAAACAAGACCCGGTCGGGATACCGGTGGACCAGCCCCGGCACCGGCGAGTGGTCGTCCTCGCCGCACGGGTCGCTAAGTTCCCATTCGGCAATTTGTGCCTCCGCCGCGCGCGGCACGACCTGCTGGCGGATGGGGCAATGCGGGGCTTCGGAATCAATGAGGTTAAAAAAATAAGGTGTGATGCCCAGGGCCAGCTTGTGATTGGTCAACTCCGCCCCCGCCAGTTCCTCCGAGGTGAGCGTCGGCAGCAGCCTTTGCAACTGGGCAGAGGAGGTGATGCGGTGCTTCATCTGCCAGCGCCAATCATTCCAATCCGCGTCCAATTCGCCCGTCCAAGGACCACGCCCGGCAGAATGAAAGGTTTTAAGGGAAAGGAAACGACGGTCTTCCTCCAGAGTGCTGCCGCCGGATATATGCTCGGACTGCATTTAAAACCCAAATATAGGCTGGAAACCCGGACTGTCAAGGTGCCCCCGGCCCTTACAGTTCGGTCAATTCCGGCCAGAGGGAGGCCAGATCCGGATCACTCTGCGCCGCCCGCCGCCACGTCATGGCATCCTTGCGGCGGAAAATATTCCCCAGCCATTGCCGGGCCCCGGGCAAATTGCCGAGACGGCATTCATAGCAGGCCAGATTATACCGCAGAATTTCTTCGTCCGGAAACAAATCCAAGGCGGGCTGCAAAAGGTCGCGCGCTTCCGCCGTGCGCTGCAATTCATGGAGCGAGTAGGAACGGTGGATGTAGCCCGCGGGGAGTTCGGGGTGCAGTGCGACCATTTGGCTGGCGAGCGCCAGGCAGGCTTCCCACTTGCTGGCGTGCGCCGCGATTTGCCAGTTTAATTCAAGCACGGAGGGATGGGCGGCCCATTCCGGGTCCAACCCCGCCAATTCAGCGGCGGCCTCGGCCGGATTACCGAGTTCCAACCAGCCCTCGGCAGCGGAGAGTTGGTGGCTCGCCGGCGGTTCGAGCGGCGCGATCATAACAGCGTCTTCAACCCTCAATGCCCAGCAATTCCACCTGGAAAATTAGCGTGGAGTTGGGGGGAATCGCCCCGGGATAGCCAGCCCGGCCATAGGCCAGTTCCGGTGGAATCGTAAGCTTCACCTTGTCACCCACCACCATGGTGGCCACGCCGGCATCCCACCCGGCAATGACCTGACCCATGCCCAGCGCAAAGGTAAATGGCTCGTTACGATCCACCGAACTGTCAAATTTGCCGCCATCGGTAAACCAGCCAGTATAGTGAACGGTGACGGTCTGGCCTTTTTTTGGCGATTTGCCGGTGCCGGACACGAGTTTCTCAATTTGCAATGCGTTGGTAGCCATGAGTCATTGTCATCATTTAGTGGCGCCCGGGTCAAGTGCGCGTCGTGCGGGGAAAGGGACAATCTTCAACTTTTTCCCTCAGTCTCAATCCAGCGGACCGCGAAGCGCACAAGGTCGTTGGCGGTTTTGAGCTGCAGCTTTTCCTTGATGTGCACGCGATGAGCCTCCACCGTCTTGACGCTCACGTGTAATTGCCGGGCGATGGCGGCGGTGTCGCTGCCGCGGGCGATCAGTTGAAACACTTCAAATTCGCGGTCGGACAAGCGGGCCACGGGGGAAGCCGGGGGACTGGCCTGGTGGCCGGAAAAAATTTCCAGGATGCGGGAGGACATTTTTTCACTGACATAAATTCCCCCTTCCAGCACGCGCCGGATGGCTTGGAGAAACTTTTTGCCGCCTTCCTGTTTCATGATGTAACCGCGCGCCCCGGCCCGCAGCACGCGCTCGGCATAAAGGGATTCGTCGTGCATTGAAACGACGAGAATTGCAAGGCCTGGTTTCAGGGAGCGGATGTCCTTGATGACTTCAAGGCCGTTTTTATCCGGCAGGGAAATGTCCAGCAGGACGAGGTCGAGCGGTTCTTTGATGACAACTTCCTGCGCCTGGCGGGCATTATCCGCCTCGGCCGCGACGATCAGGTCCGGCTCGTTGTCGATCAACTGGCCCAAGCCGGTGCGCATCATGGGATGGTCGTCCACGATAAGCACCTTTTTGGCGGTGGTTTTATTTTTACCGGGCATGATGATGGGTCCTCCTCGGAGCGGCACGGGGCACCGCGATGGTCACCGTGGCACCGCCGCCGGGGTTGTTGCCAATGGACAGCGTGCCACCAATCATGCCGGCGCGGGACTGCATGATGCGCAAGCCCATGCCCTTGTTTTTGGCCGCCGCCTGGGCAGGCGGAAAGCCCGTGCCGTCATCGCTCACGCTAAGGACAATCTGCTTGTCATCTTTGCGCAGTTGAATGGTCAAGCGCCGGACTTTTTTTCCGTGGCGGAGGGCGTTGGACACCGCCTCCTGGGCAATGCGAAAGAGGTGGGTGCTCACGGCCTGGTCCGCCACCAGCACCGGGGGCTCGCATTCGCAGTGGCAGGCCACCCGGAAGATTTTGGCGGTGTTCTGCGCCAGCTCCTGGAGGGCGGACATTAACCCCTCGGCCTCGAGGGTGACCGGGGAAAGGCCGCGGGCCAGGGCGCGGGTTTGGGCGATGGTTTCGCGCACATTCCTGGCAATTTCACCCGCGCGCGCCGCGCCGTCCTTGGAACGCCGCTCAAGCTTTTGCCCGAGCACCTGGCTCATGAGCTCGATGCCGGCCAGGTGCTGGCAGATGCCGTCGTGGAGGTCGTGGCCGATGCGGCGCTGCTCGCGCTCGCTGATTTCGAGGATTTCCTTTTCCAGTTGTTTGCGCTCGGTGATATCGCGAATGAAGCCTGTGAAAATGCGCCGGTCGGCCAACCGCACCTCGCTGACAGACAAATCCATGGGAAACACCACGCCGTTTTTGCGCCGGCCGGCGACCTCGCGACCTATGCCGATGATGCGGGCGTGCCCCGTGCCCCGGTAATTGGCCAGATATCCATCATGTTCGGTGTGATGTGGCTCGGGCATGAGCAGCTTGACGTTCTGGCCGATCACCTCGGCCGCGGCATAGCCAAACATCTTTTCCGCCGCCAGGTTGAATGCCTCGATGACCCCGCGCTCGTTGATCGTGACAATGCCCTCTACTGCCGTCGCCAGAATGGCCTGCAAACGGGCATCCGAGTCATCCAATGCCATGGAGGACGCCTTTTGCCGGACCCTTTGTCGCGCCGTCTGGCGGGCTTTGAATTGCCCAATCCATTGCAACAATTCCGCCCGGGACATTTTGCGATAGTCTTTCATCGTGCCGATGAACTCACTATCGGGAAAATCCCCGCCGCTGCCAACCTCAAACGGACGACTTCGCCTCACAAGGATGGGGGTGAGGCTTAGTGGGCAAGTAATTGCGCCCGGTAATCGGTCGGTGACTGGCCGAGGATTTTCTTGAACACGCGGTTGAAATGCGTGAGCGACTGGAAGCCGACTTCAAATGCAATCTCACTCACCCGCAGATTGGGATTGAGCAAAAGGTTTTTGGATTTTTCAATCCGGACGCGCGAAAGATAGTCGGTAAAATTGATGCCGGTAACCTTTTTAAACGTCTTGCAGAAGTAAAAGGTGCTCATGTTGACCGCCCGGGCCACCTGGCCAAGCGAGAGCTTTTCGCCCTGGTGCTCTTGAATATAATCCCGCGCCTTTTTGATGACCGGCGGCTCGGAGTTTTCCTGCTGGATAAAGACCTGATTGCTCATCATGGCCAGATGCTGCGAAAAAATGGTGAGCATTTTAAGGGCGGCTTTTTGCTGGGCGGGAGACATCACCTTGGTGGCAAAATAAGCTTCGCGCAGTTTTTCGCGGTCCACTTGCAACCCCCATTCATCGGCCAGCGCCAGCATTTTTTCAAACTGCTTTTTATCCGGCTTGCTCTTGAAAAACTGGCCGCTCTGGAGATAACCGATCAGGCGGTCGCTCATCCGCACGGGCACGGCCGTATCGCACAAGCCCGCCATGCAGGTGACCGTGTGCGGCTCGTGGGTGGCTTTGGCGCAGAGTTTTTCCTGGGACTGCAAGCAGGCCGCGCAGGCCCGGCTGGTGCGGGAAATCATTGCGCAAAAGGGGTTTTCGTTGCGGCAACCGTGGTGGGGTAGTTGCCACGTCTCCACCGGCTGCAGGGCGAGGGGCAGGCCGGTGAGGTCGCCGAAGGCACGGGCGTAGTCGCGGTAAATTTTGGAGGTGGTGAGCGCCTGCACCAGTGAACGGTTGACATTTCCGCTGTCATTGCCATTGTTATTGGTGGCCGCAGCGGCGAAATCGGCCCGCAAGGATCCGTGGCTGCCATTCTCGGCGGGATGAGCGTGACTGACAATATTTGTATCCATGTGGACAATTTACGCTAACTCCCGAGGAGCAACAATTGGGACAACCCTGATTCAAAAGGGCTGCAAACCCTCAGGCGCATAAGGGAAAACCTTACCGGTCGTCAACCCCACGCGCACAGCCGATGCACATAATCTGCCGAGCCGTCGCGCAGCCAACCGTCCAGTTGGGACTGATCCTTGAGTTGCTGCCCGCGCGCGCGGGGCACGGCAACGAAGCGGGTCTTGATTTCCGGCAGCGCGGTCATGTCCACCCACAGTTTTTCAAACTGGCTCACGGGGAAAACATCCTCCTGCCCGTGGCCCCAGCGCTTCTTCACATCCTTGATGGTGATATACGTCGGCATGCGGGCCGCCACCGCGCGCACGGCCGCCGCCACGCGCTCGGCATCACCCAGTTCACCACGTTGCAGGCCGAAGATGGCGAGCAACTTGTCGATGCTTATCCAGCAGGTGTTGGAATTGTAATAACGCAGGTGAAACTCGTCTTCTTCGCGCGGCATGGCCAGCCCCTCCACCAGGCGGGCCTGGCCATTCACGCGAGCGAGCCCGCCCCCGCGGTCCTCTAGGCGACGCTGGATAACCTCGAAGGTGAGCCCGGCATCCTGCGCCAGGTGCAGGCCGAACAGCGCGGGATCGGCGTCCGCCCCGAGGGTGTCAATATTGTGCAGCATCAGGTGTTGCAACTGCGGTTGGTCGGCCAGCAATTTCGCCAGCACACCGTTGCGCAAGAGGTTGGGCACCTCGAACCAGTGGCCCACGGGATGCAGACACTGGCTGGGCAGATTATCCGTGTAATCGGCACCCTCGCCGGTCGTGGCCGCCCAGTTAAGCAGGGCGGCGCGCAGGCTGGCGCGAACTTTCTGTTGCTGCTCGTCCAGACGTTGCTGCGGCATTTCCTCCCATAAAAAACGCAGGTCCCGAACGGTGGGAATCATCCGCAACCCGATGGAGCGTCCGGGAGAAAGCAACAGTGGACCCGGATAGCCATGGTTGTTCAAGCGTTCCAAATACTCCGCGGTGGCGGCTTGGGTGAGGTAACTGGTGGTAAAGATATGGGGCAGCCGGCCAGGCTCACCGGCGAGCTGGGCGATACGCCGGCTTTTCGCGAGGTGGGTTTCGATGAAGGTGCGGTGGCGGCCCGCAAATTTGCAGAAGGGATGCAGCGCCTTGACGACACCAGCCCCCTGGGTCCAGCGGCTGCCCACTCCGGCGGCGAGGGTGACGATGGCCAGCTCCCCCCGCGCGATGGCCGCCAGACCGGCCCGGCGCAGTCCCTCGTCGTGCGGGTCGTTGACTGAAAGCACATCGCCGGGCTGCACATCACGGATGTCGGCGCTGGCGGGCAAGCGGTTTTGGGCCAGTCCAATGCGGTTATTTTTCAAATCCTCGCGGATTTGTTCGTGCTGCACGCGGTCAAAGCCGTTTTGTTCGAGCAACTCGGCCAGGCTTTGCTGGCGGCCGGCATTGGTTTTCAAGCGGGGCAGCAGTCGATCAAACAGGGTTTGCATCATGCCGGAAAATTCCGGCTGGGTGCGGCAGGCCGCGCTGAATTTATCCAGCTCGGCACGTTGCGGCCGCGGGAGGCTTTGAGGATCGGCCCGCAACCAGCGCGGAACATGCAGCGCGTAATAGCCGCGCGGCAGCAGGGCGTCGCCCCCCGCCAGCAGTTCCGCCCGGGTGCCGTGCTCGTTTATGGCAAAATCGTAAACCACCGGTTCCATGGCAAAGGGGAGCGCATGTTGCAGGTCGTGCTTGGTTTGCGACAGGATGGCCTGCAGGCGCTTTTGTGCCTCGGCCTTGCGCGCCGGCGCGAAAATAAAGCCCATGCCGCCGCCGGACATGCCGCCCAGCATCCAGAAGCCCCAGAAATCTGCGCCAAACTCCGCCTGCACGGCGGCGATGACGGTCTCGGTAAAGGCGTTGCTGGCCCAGGGGATGATGGTCTGGATGGGCTCGCAAAAATTGCGCGTGGTCAGGCCGCCGAGCGCCTGAACGTTGCCGCCGCGCAAGGCTTGAATAATTTCATCTAGCAAAGCCAGCGCCTGCTGCCGGCCGGTCCATTCAGTCGGGGAACGGAGCAGATATTTTTCCGTGACCATTTCGAGAATGGGCCCGACGTTTTGCGCCATGCCGCCGTGCACGAGCACCAAGCTGTCTTGCAACCGCTCCCGCGTGGCGGCGGAAACCATTTGCCGATCGAAGATTTGATGCGCGGGCATGAGCCGGCCACGGCTAATGCCCCATTCCGGATCGCCGGCCATGGCGGCCACACCGGTTATGAGTTTGATGCCCGGCCAAACGCCGCCGGAATCCTGCCAGCCACCCCCGGAACCGCCCAGCCATTCGCCAAGCAGCGCGCGGGCGAGCACCAACCGTCTTTCCGGCTCCGCCAGTTCGCCGGTGAGCGACTCCGCCTGGCGGGTGGCGCGCATGCAAACGGAGATCAAGGACGCTAGGAGATTGGTCGAGACCGCCAGGCGCGAGCCCTTGGGAATGTCGTTCACATGGCTGACCAGTTCCAAACCACGGCCAGGGCCGACCACCCGGGCGAGCAGGTCCGCGAGATTCAGGCCGGAGCCCTCGATCCCCGGGGGCACAATGCCGGCCGCGATCACCGCCGCTTTGAGCAGGCCCAGATAGTCGCGGGCAAAATCAAATACCTCAGCCAGACTACTGATGTCCACGGTCGCTCCGAGATCCACGCTGGTCAACCGCAGCACCGGTTCATCAATCACACGCAGGCAGGCTTCCACCGGGGGCTTGGTGGCGGCGTCCCGACCGTGCACGCCGAGGTCCACAGAAATGTTAAGCACCCGCGCGCCCTCCGGGAAATCCATCCCCAAGAAAAAAATGTCGCTCCAGCCCGAGTGACTCAAATCCATGCGCACCGGCGTTAGTTCGCGCAAAACCGGATAGGTACCATCCGCACCGCGCACCAGCAATTCCGGACGCAACCGGAGGGGATGATCCGCCGGGTGGCCCATGCGGAACATCCATTGGTTGCCCCGCACCGAACGGACGCTCCGCCGCACCTGGTCCGCCAGCGTCTGAAAGGCAATCCGCTGATACACCGAGGCTAGCGCGCTGGAAATCGCGTCGCTAGGACCGCTGCCAGCTTGCACGGCCAGAAACTGTTCCAGCGCCTCCTCGAAACGCCGTTGCAGGAGGTGTTCAAAGCCCTTGAACGGAATCATGCCCGCCGCCCCGGCCGGCAGCTTGGCGGGCAGGTGAAACCGATGGATCGCGTAGAGGAAAAACAGGGCGCGGACGCGCTCGTAAAGATTGTCACTGGCGCGACGGAAAGTGTCCAGTTCGGCGCAGGCGGCCACCAGTTCGGTGGCGGTGGCGGTGGCGCAGACAGCGTCGAGCGACTGGTTGCGGATGGCGGGGTCCGCCGAGGTGATGATGTCGATGAGAGGGCTGGCCATGGGGAGGGGTGGTTAAGATCCGAGCCGGGCGGTTACTGGCTTTCCTGGGCGAGCAGTTCCACCACTCCAGCGAGCACTTCCGCGCGGGCCGGGCTGGCGAGGGCCAGGGCGAGTTGCGCGGTGAGCAAACCGTATTTCAAACCAATGTCAAAGCGCCGTCCGGCCAGTTCCAAAGCCAGATAGCGCTCCTGAACGGCCAGTCGCGACAAGGTCTGGCTCAGGCTGGCCGTGCGGCCGGCGGCGATTTCCGCTCCGAGCGAGAGCATCACCGCCGGGGTCAGGACATGCATCCCAAAAAAGCACAGGTAATGCCCGGCGCGCAAGCCGGGCACAATGAGGCGCTGTTCCGCAACGGTGGGGGTGGGTTTCTCGAGCACTTCGGACACCAGATATAGACCCGGGCGGTTTTCCGCGAGGCGGCCGCCGACGGTGCCATAATAGGGCAGCTTGCTTTCATGGGTGGCGTGCACGGCGGATACCGCGCAGGCTTCGGTGGCGGCCACTTCGACCAACTGCCGCGCGCAACTGCGCGCCTCACGGCTGAGATATAAATGGTCGCCCACCAGCAGCAGGAAGGGATCCGGGCCGGTAAATTCGTGGGCGCTCCAGACGGCGTGGCCGTAGCCGAGGGCCTGGCCTTGTTCCACGAAATGCAACCGTTTGCCATGCTCCCCGGCGGCGGCGCGATAGGCGGCGACGTCGCCACGATGGACGACCACGCAAATATCCTCCGCGCCGGACTGCAGGGCCTCCTCGATGATAATGTGGAGGGCGGTCTTGGTTTTGCCGTCGCGATCCACCAGGGTTTGCAAGGGGAGCGTGCGCTGGCCGGGGCCGGCGGCGGTAATGACAGTTTTTCGGATATCCATGGCGTTTGCTTAAGTTGAAAAAATTTTGCCACTTTTGCGGGAAAAGGCGACTTTATTTTGCGGGCGACAACTTCGCGAATCTTCAAGATTTGTGGTTAAGCGGTTAAATGTTTAAAATGTTAATTCGTTAAATATCTCAAAACCAGCGGGTTGCCGACCTCCAGGAGATGGCCCTCCCGGTTTTGATGACTATGTCAAAGAACCTCCAACTGGCACACGCTATTCGGGTCCGGTGCCATTCGGGTCCGAACCCCGAGGGGTAGGACTACTCATAATAATAGCCTAAAAAGCCGGGCTGTCAAAAGAAAATTTTGCCGGTGGGGCATTTCCCTGGCTGGATGAAGCCGCAGGCTCATTTCGACACTGGCCAGCGAGGCGGCGCGCGGCGGGTCATGGACCCGTGCGCAGGGGGCCAGGGCAGGCTTAACCGAGCTGGTAGCGGCGCATCTGGGGGTCCACTTCCTGGGCCCAGGCGTCGAGGCCACCGCGCAGGCAGCGAACGTTTTGCAGGCCGTGGCCCATAAAGTAGGCGGCGGCGTCCAGGCCGTTTTTGCCGGCGTGATCGATGACCACGATGGGCGCGGTGTTGGAGCCACTGCCCATGATCTGCTGCATGACGGCCTGGGACAGCAGGACCGAGCCGGGCAGGTTCACGGCCTCAAATTCCTCGCGGGAACGGACGTCCACGAGTTTGACGGCCGGATCGTTTTTCATGAGGTCGGCAAGTTCCCGGGGGGAGATGAGGACCTTGGCGTCCTGTTCGTGACTGGATTGGATGTGCGCCAGGACCTCGGCGGTGTCGAGGTGGCCATTGCGCGCGCAGACCCCGGCGAGGGTTTCATCCGGACTGAACCCACAACTGCTGCAGCCGCCGATGTGGTAGCGGCGGAACAGGGCGCGCTGCGCACCGGGGAAGGCCGCGAGCACGGCGCGCATGGAGGAATCGGGCAAAATGGTATCGGTAGCCAAAGTAATCACCCGGCCACTCTAAACTTGGAATCCGCTTCCGGCAAGGGAGTTGATGGCGATGTCGGTTGGGATTTTGCCGGGCCGTCGCCCCTTCCCAAACCACCGCGTAATTCAGGTTTAACCTTTAGCGTGAATCCGGTTTTGGAGTATATTCGAGCCGATGTCTGTCACATCCATCATTGCCCCCGACGTTGCGGCGGCACCCGAGAGCCCGGCTGCGCAGCCGGGGCGGCCGGAGTTGTTGTCGCCGGCCGGGGATTGGGATTGCGCGCGGGCGGCGGTGGAGAATGGCGCGGATGCCATTTACTTTGGGCTCGAAAAATTCAACGCCCGCATGCGGGCCAATAATTTCACCGTGGCCGACCTGCCCCGGCTGATGGAATTTCTGCATCGGCGCGGGGTGCGCGGGTACGTGACCTTCAACACGCTGGTGTTTGAAAACGAGCTGGCGGACGCCGAACAGTACCTCCGCGCGATCATCACGGCGGGGGTGGATGCCGCGATTGTCCAGGATGTGGGGATCTGCCGGTTGATCCGGGCGCTGTCGCCGGATTTTCCGATTCACGCGTCCACGCAGATGACGGTGACGAGCGCGGCGGGGGTGGCGTTCGCTCGTGAATTGGGGTGCCAGCTCGTGGTGCTGGCGCGGGAATGTTCGATTGCGGAGATTGAAAAAATCCGCGCGGCCGAAAACACAACGCAAGGCGGGGCCGGACAGGCGCTGCCACTGGAAGTGTTCGTGCATGGCGCGCTGTGCGTGGCATATTCCGGGCAGTGCCTCACCAGTGAATCGCTGGGCGGCCGCTCGGCCAATCGCGGCGAGTGCGCCCAGGCCTGCCGCATGCCGTATGAATTGGTGGCCGACGGCCAGTTGGTGCCGCTCGGCGACCGGCGGTATTTGCTGAGTCCGCAGGATCTGGCGGGGCTGGACGTGCTGCCGGGGCTCATCGGGGCCGGGGTGGCCTCGTTGAAAATTGAGGGCCGGCTCAAGACACCGGAGTACGTGGCGAACATCACCCGCATTTACCGGCAGGCGCTGGATCGCTGCGGCGTGACGACGGGGGCTTATGTCAACCGGTTGAGCCATGCGGCGGGAGCCGCGGGCGGGGACGCCAGGGCCACTTCGCGTTACGACATGGAAATGGCTTTTTCGCGCGGGCTGTTCACCGGGTGGTTTGAGGGCGTCAACAACCAGGCGCTGGTCCATGCGCGCTTCGGCAAAAAGCGGGGCGTGTATCTGGGCGAAGTCAGCCGGGTGGAGGATCAGCGGGTCACGCTCCGGCTCGAAGCGCCGCTCAAGGCCGGTGACGGCATTGTCTTCGACGCCGGCAAACCGGACCAACCCGAGGAGGGCGGCCGGGTGTATCAACTGGAGGCACGGGGGGCGGAGACGCGCCTGAGCTTCGGGCATGGCGACATTAATTTTTTCCGGGTGCGCCCCGGCGACAAGGTGTGGAAGACCAGCGATCCGGAACTGGAACGCACCATTCGGCAAACCTTTGCGGGTGACGCGCCGAAATACCAGCGGCGCATGGACCTGGAAGTCCATGGCAGCGCGGGCCAGCCGCTCACACTGATCGCCCGCGACGAACGCGGGCACGTCGCCCGGGCGGATTCCACCATGCCCCTGGTGGTGGCCGACAAGCAGCCACTGACCACGGAGCGGCTGCGCGAACAACTTGGACGCTTGGGCGGCACCCCTTTTCACCTGGGCGATTTGCAAAATGAACTGACGGGAGCGGTGCTGGTGCCCCTGAGCGAGCTCAACCGCCTCCGCCGCGACCTCGTCGCCGAACTCGACCGCCAGCGGGCGTTGCCGCAGCGGTGGCAAATTAACAACGGGCGGGGTGAGCCGACGGAGTTGACGCAGTCAACGGAGCTGGCTGGAGCTCAGAATGCCGATGCCCTGGCCACCCCGGAATTGATCGTGCTGGTCCGAAATCTCGAGCAACTTGAGGCCATCCTGCGCTGCGGGGTGACCACGGTTTATTGCGAATTTGAGGATCCGAAGAAATACCGCGAGGCCGTTACGCTCTTTCACACGGCGTATGGCTGCCAACTGCCCGGCACCAGCGGCCGCGCGCCGACCATCTGGGTTGCGCCGCCGCGGGTCTTTAAAACCGGTGAGGACTGGATTCTCAAACAAGTCCGCTCGAGCCAGGCGGATGGCTACCTCGTGCGCAATTACGAGCACCTGAGCTATTTTGCGGGCGACCGCAAACGCGGCGATTATTCCCTGAATGTGGCCAACCACCACACCGCCGGGTATTTCAAAGGCAAATATCAACTGGAGGGGTTGACCGCCAGCTACGACCTGAATTTTCCGCAATTGGAGGCGCTGGTGCAGGGCGCGCCGGCCGGGTGGTTTGAGGTAACCATCCACCAGCACATGCCCATGTTTCACATGGAACATTGCGTCTTCTGCGCCTTTCTTTCCAGCGGGACGGACTATACCAACTGTGGCCGCCCGTGCGACCGACATGAGGTGAAGTTACGCGACCGGGTGGGCGCCGAGCATATGCTCAAGGCGGATGCCGGCTGCCGCAACACGGTGTTCAATTCCCAAACCCAGACCGGGGCGGAGTATGTGGCACGCCTGCTCGCGCTCGGAGTGCGGCATTTCCGAGTGGAATTTCTGGCCGAACCCGCCGCCGAGGTGGAGCGCGTGATCACCAAATACCGCCAGCTTCTGCGCGGGGAGATCACTGGCACCGAACTTTGGCGGGAGCTCAAGTTGCAAAATCAACTCGGAGTGACGCGGGGGCAGATGGGGAAGTGAAGGGAGAATGAAGAAGGCAGAATGAGGAATGAAGAAACGGGGGGTAGATTGCTCCGGTTACAAGGCGGGCGGGGTGTTGCGGTAGACGGCGGCTTCGACGGTTTGGCGGCGGGCGTCAAGGGCATTCAAGCGGCGGACATATTCGGCGGGTTTCAGCCGCACCGGGGTGGGCACGGGGTGATGAGCGGAACTGGCGCGCGGAGCGGGGCCGAGGCGTTCGCCGAGATAACCGGCGATCACCTGGCAGTATTCGTCGTTGAGGGCAATGAACTGGCTGGACATCCGGAATTGGGCCACGCGCAGGTCACGCAGGCGGGTTTCCAGGATGGCAAATTGTTCGTCGAGTTTAAAATCCCGCACGACGGCTTGCAACGGGATGGTGGCATGGGTGGGCAGCGAGTTGGAGGAGGCGCGGATGGCCACGGGCACTTGCAATAATTCATTCAAGCGGCTGGCACTGTAGGTGGGCGTCCACGCCGGACCGGGTTCGTGGGCAAGGAAATCGATGACGGTGAGGGCCCACCATTTTTCCAAGTCGAGGGGCCGGGGGAATTCCTGGCGGAAGACGGATTGAAAGGCAAGTTGCCAATTGTAGTTCCGGGGTAGAATTTCGAGCATTTGCCGCAGGCGGGCCGGTCCATCTTTTAACTTTAAGATTTCCGCGACGAAGAGTTGGGCACTGGCGTGGTAAACGCCGCCATCGGCTCCGGCCAACTGGTCTTCGCTGGGCCAGGCCAGTTGGTCGTAGGTCAGTGCGGGATGGTTGCGGAGGATCTGGCGCGCGGTGGCCAGCGAGTCAAGGTTGCGTTCCTGGCCGGACTTGCGCGGACGATCCGGCAGGTTTAGGGGCGAGTTGGGCACGGTCAACACCACGCGGGCAAGTTCATCCTGCAACAACTGGCGGGACAAGCCATCAATCAGCCAGGCCGGCAGGTTGGCGCAATGGCCGTTGGCGGTGTTATGACGATTGGCGATTTCCAGGAGCAACGCGCCCGTCATGCCGCGCAGGAAGCGGTCGGTCTGGACGACGTCCGGCAACTGGACGTGGTAGCTCCAGGTTTGGTCAATGGGCCGGGCCATGACGGTGACGTTTTCATCGGTCCACAGTGCCGGGTGCAGGTTCAGGTAAATTTTGCCCTGCCAGTCGCGGACGGAAGGCAGGCCGAGCATCCGGTAAAGGGATTGCTTTATGCGTTCGGAGGAGACGGACAGCACGGCGGGTTCCAGGTTGATAAACGCGGCATTGGTGGTAACGGCGGGCAGGCTGAGCAGCGGCGATTTATCAGCGGAACCGGTGATGACGAACTGGCCGGAGTAGCTCAGGGCAAGCTGGCTGTCGCCGGGGAGGATTTGGGCGCGCGCTGGGGCGGGGACCAGAAGGGCGAGGAGCAGCAGGAGGAATGAAGAATGAAGAATGAAGAATGAAGAAGGGGGACCGGGCGGCCCTGCAGGGTTGGGCAGGGCGGCGGGGGGTCTCCGGGCCGGATTCATTTTTTGGCGGTTTGGGCAGCGGGTTTGGCTGCCGAGGCCGGGGTACTGGCCGGGGCGGGGGCGGCGGGGGTGCTCGCCGGGGTGCTGGCGGGGGCGGCAGCCGGGGCTTTATCACTTTTAGCGGACTCTTTATATTTATCGCTGCGATAATCGGTGATGTAAAATCCGGTGCCCTTGAAGAGCAGGCCGGCACCGCCGCTGATCTGGCGCTTCACCTGGCCACGCCCCCATTTTTTCTGGCCGCACAGTTCTTTCGGGCAGACGGTGAGGGTCGCGGCGGACATGGATTGAACGACCTCGAATTCGTGGTCGCACTTTTGACATTTATAACCGTAGGTAGGCATAGGACAAAACGGACGGGAACGGAGACAGATTACCCAAAGGTTGCTTAATGCGCCGGAGAATTGGTGGCCGGACCGTTGGTGGTGGCGGACTGGCCCGGAGGGAGGGCCTTGACGGAACCATCCGAACCGATTTCAACATTTAGCCCGTAATTAGTGCCCAGGGCGGAGGCGCGGTTGGTGCCCCCATCGCGATACTGAACCATGAGTTGCGCTCCTTTAAGTTGAACATCCGTGCCTGCTTTCATCCATTGCAGGCGGCGGGCGGCGATGAGTTCGGCGCGGAGTTTGCTGACTTGGTCACGAACGACGGCCAGGGTATTGAAGTTATGCTCGAGCTCGGCCTTGGCGGCCATCAGCTCCTGCAATTGCTTTTCGAGAAAGGAATTGTCGGATTTGCTCGCGGCGAGGGCTTTGACGGTGTCACTGATCTGGGCGTTGAGGGCAATGATGGTGTTAGTCAACTCCAGGGCCTGGTCCGACATGCGTTTGGCGCGGGCATCCAATTCCTGATTTTGCGTCTGCAAGTCGGTGATCTTGGTGCTTTGGGTGGTGATTTCATCCTGGGCGGTCTGGAGGGCCGCCTTGGTGTTTGTCACAGTCTCGGAGACCTCGGTGAGCGTGTTGGAAAGATCGATCAGAACCGCGCGGTTGGTGGCGAGGTCGCGATTAAGAGTCAGGTTGACCTGCTGGAGTTCGTCCACGTCCAGGCTGGCCTTGGACCATTGGTTGGAAAAGTCCAGAATGGTGCTGGCGTCCCGGGCCTGCTTGTCATCGGCCTGCTTTTTGGTGTAGAGCAGGGACACGGCAAGGACCACCGCCACCAAGGCGAGGAGAATCAACCCAATTTTACTTTTCATAACTTCCCATAACATGCCCCGCCCGGGGCAAACTGGCAAGCCTGCAAGCGGCATCAAGGATTGGAGCCACCCGGGGTCGGCGCGCCGGTGGCGGCGCCGGCGGGATTGCTCTCGGCCGCTGCGGCGGCAGCAGCGGCGGCGGCTTCAGCCGCATCCAGCTTGGCTTTGAGATCGGCATCCACAATCACCACATTGTCGTTGTTTTTCAATTTGGTGATGTAGGCTGGAGCGAGTTTGCTGATTTTTTCCTGGATCAAATAGTTGCGAATGTCATCAGAAACCGTGGCCAGCTCCACTTTTTTGGCCGGGGTTTTGCCCAGCAGCTTGATGATGTGGAAGCCATATTTGGTGATGACCACGTCGCTGATCTGGCCGTTGGTCATGGAGAAGGCGGCGGCCTCAAACTCGGGCACCATCTGGCCGCGGGCGAAATTATATTCGCCGCCGGTGGACTTGGAGCCGGGGTCCTCGGAGTATTGCATGACGAGGTTGGTAAAGTTTTCGCCAGCGCGGGCCCGCACGAGGAGGGCATCAATTTGCTTCCGCTTGGCCGCCACCTGGTCGGCGGAGAGTGGGGACTGGGTGGCCGGGTCGATGGTCATGAGCAGCAAATGCTGCACATGGGCCTTCTCGGGTTCTTCAAAATCCGCCGGGCGGTCGGTGTACAACTTGAGCACTTCCGCATCGGTCACGGTGACGTTCAGATCGCGTTTGAGGGCGGCCTTGGCGGTGGCTTCCTGCAGCGCCTTGGTGCGCAATTCGTCCATGGTCATGCCGACGGCCTTCAACTGACGTTCAAACGCCTCCACGGAGCCGAAATGTTTGAGAATGTTGGTGTATTGCAGATCCGCGTCCTTCTGGCCGGCCGCGCGGTCGGCGTCGGTGGCGGTTTGCAACAGGAGTTGGATGGTGATCAACTGGTTCAAGGCACGCGCTTCAAAATCAGCGGGCAATTGCTGGTTGGCCGCCGCCGCCTGCCCCTTGGCCCCCACCATGATCTGGTCCAGCGCGCTCCGCTTGATCTCAAAACCAGTGCCTTTGGCAATGACCGGATCCCCAAACAGAGCCGTCATGGCATCAGTCGGATTGTCGTTGGTGGCAGCGGTGGCAGCCGGCGTGGCGCTCGTGGCACGGGTGGCCACCGTACCCAGCATCAGGCTGGCCAGGGCAACGGAGAACATTTGACGCGTGAATTGCTTCATTATGAGGGTAGTTGGAGATGAATATTAGTACAAAAGCTTACAATTTGACAACTTTAACGTTACTGATGTCTTTATCCTGTTGAAGTTCGGCGAGCACGGCCGCTGAAGGGGCACTGTCGAGGCTCAGCACAGTAAGCGCGTTGCCGCCGGCGGTATCGCGGCCCAAGCTCATGCTCGCGATATTAATATTGTGCTTGCTGAGCAGGGTGCCAAGGTAACCCACGATCCCAGGGCGGTCCTTGTTGTTCAGCAGGAGGAGTGTGCCGGTGATGGGAATTTCCACCGGGGAGCTGAAAAGGCGGACGATGCGGGGATTGTTCGGCGAGCCAAAGAAGGTGCCACCGGCCGAGATCAGCTTGGTGGTGCCTTTGAAAAGCTGGACGTGCACCCATTCATTGAAGGTGACGGACTCATCCGATTTCTTTTCCTCGACGGTCAGCCCGATGCTGGCGGCGGCGGCGCGGACATTGACGTTGTTAACGTCTTTCAGGTCACTGAAGGCCAGAAAACCACGCAGAATCGCACGGGTCACGGGGTCCACGTTGGGCAACAGGCGGGCGTGGCCGCCATAGGAAATGTAAATGCGGTCCGCACCGGCCGGAGCGAGCTGGCCGATCAATTTGCCCAGCGCCTCACCCAAGGGCAGGTAGGGTTTGACTTGGTCGTAAGTCTTGGCGTCGAGATAAGGGAGATTCACGCCGTTGCGGACTTCGCCGGTGAGGAGATAGCCGGCAATGACTTCGGCCACTTCGATACCGCATTTTTCTTGGGCTTCCTCGGTGCTGGCACCCAAATGGGGCGTGAGAATCAAATTGGGCTGCTTGCGGTAGGGGTGATCCGCCGGGAGAGGTTCCACGGCAAACACGTCCAGGCCAGCCCCGGCGACTTTGCCGGATTCCAAGGCGGCGATGAAGTCGGTCTCGGAAATGATTTCGCCGCGCGCGCAATTGACGATGCGCACCCCGGGCTTCATTTTGGCGAAGGCCGCCGCATTGAGCATTTCCTTGGTTTCATTGGTCACGGGCATGTGGACGGTGATGAAATCCGCGACCCGGTAAACATCATCGAGGCTTTCGGCGAGGGTGGCGCCGATGGCTTTGGCGCGTTCCTCGGTGAGGTAGGGGTCGTAGGCGACGACGTGCATGCCGAAGGCAATTGCGCGCTTGGCAACCTCGGTGCCGATGCGGCCCATGCCGAGGACGCCGAGGGTTTTGCCGGACAATTCGATACCCTGGAACAGTTTGCGATCCCATTTGCCGGCGATCATGGTGGCCGCCGCCTGGGGCACTTTGCGGGCCAGGGAGAGGAGCATGGCGAAACTCAATTCCGCCGTGGTGACGGTATTGCCGCCGGGCGTGTTCATGACCACGGTGCCATGCTGGGTGGCGGCCTCGATATCCACGTTGTCAACCCCGACGCCGGCGCGGCCCACCACACGTAATTTGGGCGCGGCATCAATGACCTTGCGGGTCACCTTGGTTTCGGAGCGAACCACCAGGGCGACGGCATCCGCGACGATGGGCATCAATTCCGCTTCGGTCAGCCGCTTGGGCAGCACAACCACTTCGAATTCAGGGCGTTGCTGGAGCAGCGCGATTCCCTTGGGGGAAATTGGATCACATACAACAATTTTCATATCGCAAAAGGAATTTGAGTCTAGGCTAATCCGGGGCGCAGGTCAATTAATGAAATTAATTGCAAAACGGCGGTTTAATTGGTCTTGGAGCGGTTCAAGGCCTCGGTAAACCAATCCACCGGTTGGGGGCGGGACGGCGGCCGGGGTTTGCCGGGGGTCGGCCGGGGCGCGGTCGGCGAGGTTTTGCCGACAGGAACCGCCGCTGGCATGACCGGAACCGCTTTCAGCGAGAGGGCGATGCGTTTGCGGGGCAAATCCACCTCCACG
This sequence comes from uncultured Verrucomicrobia subdivision 3 bacterium, assembly GCA_903895255.1. GTDB lineage: Bacteria > Verrucomicrobiota > Verrucomicrobiia > Limisphaerales > UBA11358 > UBA11358. The sequence continues at coordinate 26,519 of CAITTG010000052.1, read as the reverse complement.
ACGGTGACCATGACCCGCTGATGGACCTTGACCACCTCGGCCGGGTCTTTCACAAAGCGGTCGGCCAGCTGGCTGACGTGCACAAGGCCGTCCTGATGCACACCAATGTCCACGAAGGCGCCGAAGGCGGTGACATTGGTGACGATGCCGGGCAGTCGCATGCCGGGCTTTAGATCTTCCATTTTATCGACGCCCGCTTGAAAGCTGAAAACCTCAAACTGGTGCCGGGGGTCGCGGCCGGGCTTGGCCAGCTCGGCCAGAATATCGGTGAGGGTAGGCAGGCCCACGGCCTCGGTGACGTATTTGGCCAGGGGAATTTTCTGGCGCAGCGAATTGTCCTTGAGCAAATCCTTCACGGTGCAGTGCAGGTCGCGGGCCATGGCATCCACAAGCGGGTAACTTTCCGGATGAACGGCGCTGCCATCCAGGGGATGCTCGCCCTCGCGGAGGCGGAGAAACCCGGCGGCCTGTTCAAAGGCCTTGGGCCCGAGGCGCGGCACCTGGCGCAGGTCCTGGCGGGACTTGAAGGGGCCGTGCTCGTTCCGCCAGGCCACGATGTTCTCCGCCAGGAGCGGTCCGAGGCCGGACACATACCCGAGCAGTTGCTTGCTGGCGGTGTTTAATTCAACGCCAACACCATTGACGCAGCTCATGACGACGTCGTCGAGGCTGCGTTTGAGGGCCATTTGATCCACGTCATGCTGGTACTGGCCCACACCGATGGATTTGGGGTCCAGCTTGACGAGTTCAGCGAGGGGATCCATTAGGCGGCGGCCGATGGACACCGCGCCACGCACGGTGAGGTCGTGGTCCGGAAACTCCTCGCGGGCGGCCGCGGATGCGGAGTAGATGGAGGCGCCGCTTTCATTGACCATGACGATGGGGATGGTGGACGGCAATTTGAGGGCTTTGATGAAGGTCTCGGTTTCGCGCCCGGCCGTGCCGTTGCCGATGGCGATGGCCTCGATTTGATGCACCTTGATCATGCTGAGCAGCGCCTCGCCCGCCTCGCGCAGGGAACCGGCGGAGGCGGCCGTGGGGTAGACGACATCGTGATGCAGCAATTTGCCTTGGCGATCCAGGCAGACGACTTTGCAGCCGGTGCGGAAGCCGGGGTCAATCGCCAGCACATTTTTGCGGCCCAAGGGGGCGGCGAGGAGCAGTTCGCGCAAGTTTTCCGAGAAGACGCGGATCGCTTCGATGTCCGCCTTTTTTTTGGATTCCATGCGCATTTCGACCTCAATGGCGGAGCTGAGCAGGCGTTGGTAGCTGTCGGCCACGGCCAGGCGGACTTGTTCGGACGCCGGACCGGCGCCCTTCACGAACAGGGGTTCGAGCAGCGGGAGGATGGATTCCTCCGGCGGCACGATGCGCATCATGAGGAAGCCCTCGCTCTCGCCGCGCCGGATGGCCAGCAAACGGTGGCTCGGGATGGTGGCGAGGGGTTCACTCCAATCGAAGTAGTCCTTGAACTTGGCGGCGGCCGCCTCCTTGCCAGTGAGGATTTTGGATTTGACGACGGCCTCGCGGTGAAACAACTCGCGCAGGGCGGCGCGGGCGCGGGCGTCGTCGCTGATGCGTTCGGCGAGAATATCGCGCGCACCGGCGAGGGCGGCGGCGGCATCGGGGACCCCCTTCTCGGTGCTGACATAAGCTTGCGCCACGGCGACGGGATCGCCGGTGACGAGCTGGAGCAGGAGCCAGTCGGCGAGCGGTTCCAGGCCCTGTTCGCGGGCGATGGTGGCTTTGGTGCGCCGCTTGGGGCGGTACGGCAGATAAATGTCTTCCAGGGCGGTGACGGTTTCGGCGGTGGTGAGGGCGGTTTTGAGGGCATCGGTGAGGAGCTGGCGTTCCTCGAGGGATTTAAGAATGGCCGCGCGGCGCTGGTCGAGTTCGGCGAGGGCGAGCAGGCGTTCACGAATGCCGGTGACGACCACCTCATCCAGCGAACCGGTGGCTTCTTTGCGGTAACGGGCGATAAAGGGGACGGTGGCGCCCTCGGCGAACAATTTGGCCGTGGCGGCAACGTGGCGCGGGGCGATTTTAAATTCGCCGGCGATTTTCAAAACATGAGCTTCGTTCATTTAAATCAGGGGGGCTTGGTTTAACGAAGCGGAGGAGCGGTGTAAATCTTTTTAGAGGGGGGGGGAATATAATAAACTCGTTGCCTCACCGCTCAAGCTGTAAGACATGCATGGGCAGCCGCCGCGTGGGACCGGCGTTTATGGCCAACAGTTTTACCTCCAGACGATGGCGGGCGGGCTTTCCCACGCGGCAGTGAAGGGGTCGGGGGTCGCGCCGGGGATGGGTCAATAGTGCGGTTGATTATCGCTATTCCAGAGGGCGCAGGCGACGTCCGCGCCACCGCCGGGGTATTTGTTATACGGCAGGGCAGGGACAAAGGAAGTGCGCGGCAGCGTTTGCACATGAGCATCGGCAAAGGCAATATTGGCGCGCAGATTATGCAAATCCAGCGGCCACTGCCGCGCCGCGTAGGCACCGATAAATCCACTCCAATTAGGGTCGCCACCGGAATTCACGTTCCAGTTGCTGTCCCCCAGCGCAATCATTTGCGTGGGTTTAATCACTTTGCTCTCTTTGACCGGGGGATCACCCGCGGCGGTGTCGCCGGCATAAACCCCGAGCCCATACACGGGATATTTATCCACTGATCCCCAGCAGTTGTAGCCGTAGCTCATGAAACTCCCGCCGCCCGGAGTTAACCGGACCTCATTGGCCTGGTAGCCATAGGCTGCCGGAAGGCCTCCGCCAAACGTGGGAATCCATTCGGCCGTGTCGGGGGCGGAGGGGCATCGGAAAACCCGCGTGTCCGTGGCCTTGGAGGTGTAAGCCCGCAACAACGGCGGCCAGATCCAATAAGCTCCCTGCGGGTCCAGCCCGGGCGGATAGCAACTTTGGTAATCGTCCCGGTAAAGGGTCAGGGAGATCCCCAGTTGCTTGAGATTGTTCACGCAACTAATGGCCTTCGCCTTGTCCTTGGCCCGGCTCAACGCGGGCAGCAGCATGGCCGCGAGAATGGCGATGATCGCGATGACCACGAGCAATTCGATCAAAGTGAACGCGCCGGGGGCTTGGTTGCCGGGCGGACAGCGAGGCGGATTCATAATGAAACAATATCATTAATGAAGTCATTAGGAATGGCTGGGGTTGACAAAAAGATGGATATTCTTGACATTTTGTCATGCCCGCGAACGCCATCCCGCCAGTGTCGGTCCAGGTAAGCCAGTCGCGTTACTGTCACTTGGAGAAGCGCATTGAGCGGTCGCGCCCGGGCCTGCATGTGGCCTGCACGGGCTATGAAATCTGCCGGCCGGATTACTCCCTGAAACGTTCAACCTTTCCGTGTTACGGCCTCGAATATATCACCGGGGGCGCCGGCACGGTTGGTCTGGATGGACAGGACTTTCCCCTGCGGGCAGGGGTGGTGTTCATTTATGGACCCACGACCCGGCATCACATCCGCAGCGACGCCAAAAATCCACTGCGCAAATATTTTCTGGATTTTTTCGGGCGGGAGGCGGCGGGCTTGTTGCGCGCCGGCGCGGTGGCGCCCGGCCAGGCCGGGCAGATTCCCGACTTGGAGAGCTGCCGGGCGCTGCTGGAAATGCTGCTGGCCGAAGGCGGGCGCGGCCTGCGGACAACGCCGGCCATCTGCGCCGGGCTGCTGCGCATCCTGATCTGGAAAACCGCAGGCGCGCAGATGCCCAGCACGGTGAAGGGCCACGGGCCGACCCAGGCCTTTGAAGCCTGCCGCGACCTGCTGGACGCCCGGCATCTGGAATTTTCCGATCTGGACGCCGTGGCGCGCGCAGCGGGCATGGACAAGTCTTATCTCTGCCGGCTGTTCCATGCCCATGGTTATCCGTCCCCGTACCGGTATTTAATCCGCAAGAAAATCAACCGTGCCGCTGAATGGCTGCTGACTGGCGGATGCCAGGTGAAGGAGGTGGCCCGGCGCGCGGGTTTCGGTGACCCTTACCATTTCTCCCGGGTGTTCAAACGGGAAATGGGCCAGTCGCCGCGGGCATTTGCCCGGCGCCGAAAATAGCCTTACCGGGTGATGGTGGTGGCGGGCGGGGTTTCCCAGCCGGCGGCGATTTGAGGGGAACGGCTGGTGAGGCGGATGTCGCGGGCCTCGCAAAAATAAATGACGTACTCGGCCACGTTCGTGGCGTGGTCGGCGATACGTTCAAGGCTTTTGGCCACGACCAGCCAGTGCAGACAGCGGTTGATGTGGTCGGGGCTCTCGATCATGTGCTTGACGAGGGCGGCATGAATTTCGTGATTCACGGCGTTCACCTCGCGGTCGCGCGGAATGACGGCGCGGGCGGCGGCGGGGTCGCGCTGGCTGAAGGCGTCGAGGGCGGCTTTGAGCATGTCGAGGGCCAGATTCCCCAGCCGGGGCAAATCCAGTTGGAGTTTGAGCGGGGGTTCGAGGCTGAGGTCGCGGGCACGTTTGGCGATTTTGGAGGCCTCGTCACCGATGCGCTCGAAGTTTTGGGAGATTTTCATGGCCACGGTGACCAGGCGCAAATCCGTGGCGAGAGGGGCCTTGGTGAGCAAGCGCATCACCTCGGTGTCGATCTCCACTTCAAACTGATCGATGATGCGGTCGTTATCCTTGACCTGAAGAGCAAGCTCATGGTCCCGGCGCAGCAATGCCTGGAGCGCGAGGCTCACGGCATTTTCCGCGTGGCTGGCCATTAGCAGCAATTGCTGCCGCAACCGGTCCAGCTCCATCTCCAAATGCTTTTCCATTTGACACGGCAATATGCCATGGCAGCCAAGCTCTGTCACATTTTCTTATCAACTATTTTTAATTCACTAAAGATGGGGAAAAGCCCCGCCGGCCGGGCGGGCAACCTTGGTTGCCAGGCGGGCAAGCAAGCGACCGGCGGCGGGCAATGAGGTGCAAAGGCCGTCCATTACGAAGGCTTAACCACCCGCCGAGTGCTGGCTCAGGGAGGCAAACCATTGGTAGACAATATTTTTCGGCCGGCTTGAAATTTTGCCTGAAAAGGGTTGAAGCAATCAGCCTTTTAGCCCATATTAAATATAGATTGACTTATACATTCATGCTCTGGCAAAAAATGCCTGTTGGCAGGGCTGTGCCCAGCCGGACTGAAGGTTGAAAGATTGGAAAATCAGCGGCAGATCAAAATAAACTCATAATAAACGAGCAACTATTCACAACGTCAACCACCATGAAATTGATTAAATTATTTGGATTGCTAGCCGCCGTCTGGCTGGCCTTCGCGGCCGCCGCCATGGCCCAGCCCGTGCAGGGATTCAACGCTTCCGTCTCCGTTTCCGGCGCCGATTATTATTCCTACACGCTGGCCGTGGGCGATCTGCTGGGCACGGGGTATCCGGTCGCGGTGCAGGCTAATTACGATTACTCCACACTGTCGGTTTTCACCAACGACGGGACCGGCAAGCTGGCCTACGCCTACGATGTTTCGCCGGCAAATTGCAGCGAGCCATTCGCGGTGAACATGTTCACCAATTTACTCGGCGATGGCCGGGTGGTGGTGGCCTATGTGGACTACGAAGATAACAACCTCACCATTTTGACCAATAGTCCGGCCACGGGTTTGGGAGTTTATCAGCAACTCCCCACTGGCAGTGGTCCCTACGGGTTGGCATCCGCATTTAATCTCATCGGTGACAACCGGTTTTCCCTGGTGGAGGATGACTCGTCCGACAATACCCTGACCATTTTCACCAACAATGGCAGCGGGATATTTGGCCAGTTCACGAAAATTGCCACCGGGGGCTCGCCGCAACAGCCCGCTGCCGCCGACCTGTTTGGCAGCGGCCAGCCCGCGCTGGCTTGTGTCAATAGCTCCGACAACACCCTCACCATTTACACCAATGCCGGGAACGGGGTTTTTTATACGAATGCCACCTATGCGGTTGGCAAAAACCCGGTCTTTGTCACGGCGGTTTCGAACTTGATCGGGGATCACCAGTTTTCCCTGGTGGTGGTGAACCAGGGGGACAACACCCTGACCATTTTAACGAACAATGGCAGCGGTGTTTATGGCTTGAATGCCACGCTCGCCGTGGGCAGCGGCGCGGGGGATGTGGTTGCCGTCGACCTGTTTGGCCGCGGCCATCTGGACCTGGTCTGCTCCGACAGTAATGATTCCCAATTACTTACCCTGACCAACAACGGCAGCGGGGTGTTTACGCCGGACCAATACATTCCGGAAAATGACTATGGGTACCAAGTGGTGCCAGCCAGCCTGGATGGCAGCACCAATGTGGCTCTGGTGGTGACCTTGTATGGCTCGGGCCTGCAGGTGATCACCCAAGACCCCGCGCTTGCGGCGACGCCACCCGGTTGGTCCTACAGTGTTTTCCAGGCCGGAAAATATCCCATTAGTGTCGCCTCGGGCGGCGGTTTCCAATTGATCACGGCCGACCAGGGGACCGCGCAATACACACCGGGCACTTTGACCATTTATGATAACGACGGCACGAGCAACCAACTGGTAACGGGCATCGGACCGCTATTCATCGCGGAGGTCACCAATTTGCTGGGTGACGGCAACCCGGCGTTTATCGGAACAACGCACGCTTTCAGCAGCGGGGCCAATGAGTTTAACATCTTTACCAATAACGGCAGCGGGGGACTGGCCGTCAGCCAGTCTTTCAACGATATTCCGGCGGATCAGGGCGTGTCCTTCAACGCAATCGCTGTGCCGGGCCTGATTAATTCGGGAACTTATGCCATCGTGACCTCCGATTGGTTGAGAAATGGCGGTTTGGCCATCCTGACGAACAATGGGGCGGGGACTTTCGGGCTGTACACGCACGTGGGCACCTCCTATCAGGTCAGGCACCTCACCTCGGCGGATCTCTTCGGCACGGGCCAACCTGCGATTATTTACTGCGACGATGGCGCGAACAGCGTCACCATTCTGACCAACCTCCCGGCCGGCGATGGCGCGCCCGCCCGGTTTTTCACCAATGCGACGCTGTCCGTGGGCGCCCAGCCGGCATGTGTTCAGGCGGTATTTAATTTGATTGGTGACAACCAGTATGCGCTGGTGACGGCCGATCGAGGTGACAACACACTTACGATTCTGACCAATAATGGGGGCGGAGTCTATGGCCTATACGCCACCCTGCCGGTGGGGGCCAACCCTGGTTATGTGACGGCGGCGGATGTGTATAGCCGAGGTCACCCGGATTTGTTGTGCTCCGTGACGGACGATGGCGGTTCCGTGTTGATTCTCACCAACAATGGCAGCGGCATTTTTAGCGCCGGTCAAACCCTGCCCTGCACCGGGGCCGCGCAGATTATCACCGGCCAGTTTTTGCCGGGCAAAACGAACTTTTGCATGTATGTGGGGGATAACACGGCCAATACCGTGGTGTTCTGGTCGCTCACGCCCAAAGCCGCACCGCCCGTGCAGGCACCAGTCATTACCTGGAACTCCCCGGCGCCAATAATCTATGGGACGGCGTTAGGCGCGGATCAATTGAATGCCCAGGCCAGCGTTCCGGGAGCGTTCGCCTACTCCTCGACCAATGGCACCGTGCTCAATACCGGAACCAATACGCTCACTGCCGTGTTCACGCCGACGGACTTGGTGGCTTACAGCATTGCCACCAAGAGCCTCAGCATCGTCGTGTTACCGGCCACCCTCACCGTAACGGTCTCCAACACCAGCCGCGCCTATGGTCAAAGCAGCCCGGAATTCACTGGTTCGATCACCGGCTTGACCAATGGGGATGTGATCACACCCAGTTATTACAGCACCCTGGACTATGATCCCGCGGCGGGGGTTTACCCCGGTGTGATCACCTTTAGACTGGTTGATGAGCAGAACCGGCTGGGAAACTACACGATAATCACTAACAACGGCACCCTCACCATCACCAAGGTCACTCCGGGAATTAATTGGACCCAACCTCCGGCCATTGGCTATGGCACCCCCTTGGATACGAATCAACTGAATGCCCAGGCTTTGGGGTCAGCGCCTCGTCCCGGCTTGGTTCCCCGTACGATACCCCAACAACCACCCAGCATCATCCCGGGCAACTATGTTTACACCCCTCCGGCGGGCACGGTGCTCGGCGCGGGAACCAACACTCTGACCGTGGTGTTTCTGCCCACGGACGCGGTTGATTACAATAGTGCGACAAATACCACCCAGGTGGTTGTGCTGCCCGGGTCCCTGACCATCACGGCGGCGAATGTCGCCCGGGTATTTAACACGCCCAATCCCGCGTTCACTGGAACCATCAGCGGGCTAACGAACAGTGATAACATTACCGCCACCTATGCCAGTTCCGCCCTGGCGGGCACCGCGCCGGGTGTTTATTCCAATTCCATCATCCCCACGCTGGTGGACCCTCGCCATTTGGCGACCAATTATGTGGTAACGCTGAACGACGGCACGCTGACCATTCTAAAAATCAGCCCGGTGATCAATTGGTCAAGCTCCCCCGCCATCACTTATGGCGCGGCGCTGGCCACGAACCAACTGGATGCGACGACCACGGTGGCCGGCAGCTTTGCCTACACCCCTTCCGTCGGGACCGTGCTGCCTGTGGGCACCAACACGCTTACCGCCATCTTCACCCCGGCGAACACGGTGGACTATCTGACCACGACCACCAGCGTGCAGCAAGTAGTGTCGCCGGTGCAAATTTCGGCCGGAAGCCCGGCGCTAAATTTTCTGACCGGCCTTTACGAAGAAAAAGTGGTGGTGAATAATCCAGGCGCTTCCGTTCGCGGCATTGAGTTGCTGGTGAGTAATTTGACCGCTAATGTCACCCTGAACAACGCCACCGGAGTCACCAACGGTTTGCCGTACGCCCAATTCGCAGTCAATGTTCCGGCCGGGGGAAGTGAAACCCTCTTGCTCCAGTTTGCCAGTTCCGTCGGAGCCAAATTCACCAACACCGTTTACGCCATCGGCTTTGTCCCCCCGGCCCCCACGGCCAATACAGCGAGCGGCCTGACGCTCACCAAGATAACGGTGGACAACAGCATTCCCAACAGCCCGCGCTACACCTTCGGGTTTGCCACCTCGAGTGGAAAAACTTATCAGGTGCTTTATAGCGACAACTACATGGTCAGCTGGAGCGTGGCGGCCACGCTCACGGCCAGGGGAAATGCGATTGTTTGGACCGGAATACTACCGCCGACCACGGGCAGCCGCTCCTTTAAAGTCGTCGCCCACTGATAAGTTTCCTATTGTTGAAGCGCCGATCCACCCGGGGCCATGGCCCCGGGTGGATCTTTTCATTTGGGGTCCAAACCGGCTGCTCACTCTCGACCAGAGTTAGTTTTATTGACGCCAAACCTATTCAGACCTCGCGACTGGTTCGCAGCCTTGGAGGCTTGCCGGCGCAGGGTGATCGGAGTTTCATACGTCATATGTCGTATTTGTAATACCGCGCACGCGTGCGATAGTAACAGACAACTTATTATCCATGCGAATCTTAACCCTGTGCCGTGGCTTGCTGTCGCGCTGGCCGGTAAATTTTCCGATGAGCCCGCAACCCAATCTGCTTACTCGGGTGCCTGCGCTCGTCCTTGGCGTGGTGCTGCTGGCGCAACTGCCGACCGCAGCTGCCTTGGAGGCGCAAACCGTGACCAATGTGATTGATGCGTTTAATCCCGCCGGCACGGGCACGAATAGTTATGCCGCCGGGCAAATTGGGAAGGTCTGGGCCAACTGGTTCGGCGGCGCGTTTCGCGGGCTGTCCTGGGACCCCACCAGCGATGCCAATAACAACCCGAACTCGGGCTCACTGAAAATCACCAACAATTTTCCGGTCAGCACCGATCAGTTCACGGTTTGGAACGGCATCAATGGCATCAGTCCGGCTTTGAATGGGGTATTGTACACAAATTTTCAATGCGACCTCCGCTTTGCCGCCGGGTCCGCCACGACCAGTGGCAATTTTGGCACCGTGCAATTTGGCATGGGCACGCCGAGTTATGGTCAGGATTACTGGCCAGGTGGCAGTGTCACTGTGGCGGCCAGCAACACCAACTGGGTGCATGTGAGCATCCCCCTTAACGTCGGCACGGACGCCAATCTTTACAACCTTGCCAATATGTTTATCCATATCTGGGGCGCGGGCCTGGTCGGCCCCAGCACGCTGTGGGTGGACAATATTGAATTTGTGGGTGTGGCCACGAATACAGGGACGGCCGTGTTGAATTATACCAACACGCAGCAGCGCATCGATGGCTTTGGTGCCTCATGCGCGTGGTATAATGGCATGACGACCGCGGATGCGGACTTGTTGTTCTCCACCAACAAAGGGGTGGGGTTGTCCTTCCTGCGCACGCGCATCGCCCCCGGCGGCGTGATTGATGACGGCGAAGGCACCATCGCCCAACTCGCCCAGGCACGGGGAGCCCGGGTATGGAGCACGCCGTGGAGTCCGGCGGTGATTTTCAAAAATACCAATACCGTGAATGGCGGCAGCTACGTGGACACCCCGGCCAACAATCAGGCCCTGGCCAGCGAGGTGGCCAGCTACGTGGGTGCGATGAAATATACCTATGGAGTTAATCTTTATGCCGTGTCGGTGCAGAACGAGCCGGATGTCTCCATCGATTACGAATCCTGCCTCTGGACCTCCCAGCAAATTCATGACTATGTGCCTGCGCTGGCAGCGGCGCTGGTGGCGAGCAATTTCGCAAACACGAAGATCATTTTGCCGGAGGATGAATTCTGGAAATGGGACCTGGCCACCAACACCATGAGTGACACCAACACCGCCAGCCTGGTGGGCATTCTGGCCGCGCACAACTACAACAACGGGGTCGGTGCCGTGACGGCGTTTGGCACGCCGTGCCCCAAGACGATCTGGGAAACGGAGCATTACCTGGGCACGGATGACAGCATCACTAATGGACTGGAACTGGCACAGGAAATGCACGCTTTTTTGACCGTGGCCCAGGCCAGCGCGTACCACTATTGGTGGCTGACTGGGAGCGGCACCGGGTCGATTGCGGACAACACCGCCAATCCGGCCAGACGCTTGTACGTGATGGGTAATTACAGCCTGTTTGTGCGGCCCAATTTTTACCGGTTTGGCGTGACCAACACCAGTGCCGCGCTGGTCTCCGCTTACAAAGATACCAATTCCGCCAACTTTGTGATTGTGGCCGCCAATCCCAACGCCATCACTGTCAATCAGGCATTTACTCTCACCAATTTCCCTTCAACCGGCGCCCTAACCCAATGGGTGACCTCCGCCACACTGTCACTGTCGAATCAAGGTCCGGTTTTGGTAACCAACGGCGTTTTTAATTACTCCCTCCAGCCCTACACGGTGGTCACGTTTACCTATGCCCCTCCCGCGGTGCCGGTCATCGCGCAGCAGCCGGTCGGCCAAACCGCTGCCTACGGTGGCAGCGCGACCTTTGCGGCTAGCGCGTCCGGTGGCGTGCCGCTGTATTATCAATGGCTCTTTAACGGCACCAACTTCTTGCCCGCTGCCACCAATGCCACGCTGACGCTCACCGGGCTCACACCCGCCAATGCGGGCAATTACAGCGTGATTGTCACCAATTATCTGGGCAGTACGACCAGTTCAGTGGCCCCCCTTACCCTGCAGAGCGCCCCCAGTATCACCCTGGTCGCCAATGATGGCTTGGGCTACTCCAGTTTTGACGCCCAGACGGACAGCGGGGGACTGGCGCAAGCCAACTGGCAGGGCGGGCAGTGGCCCGCCGCCAACTATAATTATTTCACCGGACCCTACACCCTGCGCACCCCGGCAAACGGGGGCAGCACGGCTTTTGCCGGGGATGCGCTGACCATTCAACCCGGCGGCGCACTAAATTTGAAAGGCGCCAGCGGGGCGGTTTATACCCTGTTCAATGGCACCAACGCGGGGGGCTCGATCAACGAGGCGGTGAGCGGCACCACTTTTGTCCTCGCCGGGAGTCTGGTCATCGCCAGCAATTGTGCATTCCAAGCTGGCTCGGACACAACCCGCACGCTGGTGCTCAGCAATATCCTGAGCGGCACGGGCACCCTCACCAATAATTTCGGCCCTGGCACCATTGCTTACAGCGGCAATGCCACGGCCTTTACTGGTCCCTTGATAATCAGCCAAAATGTCACCCTCACCGCCGGTTCCCAAACCAACTTGGGCGGCAATCCCGCCAGCTTTAACCCTGCGCAATTCGTGCTCGATGGAGGTGTTTTCGCCCCGTCCGCCAGCTTGGCCTTGACCAACGGTAATAGCGGGGTGACGCTCACGACCAACGGCGCCACGCTCGCCCTCGCCTCGGGGATCACCCTGACGGTGGCCAATCCCATCGCCGGCCCGGGGGGCTTGGTCCTGTCAGGGGGTGGCAATCTCGTTTTGTCGGGCGAGAACTCCTTCACGGCCGGCACGACGGTGAGCAACGGCACGCTTACCATGACCGGCGGAGCGCAGCTGGCCAGCACTAATCTCACCGTAACCAGCGTCGGAACCCTGGATGTGTCGCCCCTGACCCTTCCACTGACGGTCAGCAACCAGGTGACTTTGGCGGGCAATGCAGTGTTGACGCTCAACAGCACCGGGGCGAGTTCACATTTGCTCACGGGAACGATGGTTTATGGCGGCACCCTGACCCTAAGCAACCCGGGTCCCGCTCTGGTCGCCGGCAATTCATTTGCCTTGTTTACGGCGAGTCATTACATCGGAGCCTTCACGGCAATCAAACCGACCACTCCGGGAACGGGGCTGGCTTGGGATACTTCCCAACTAGCCGTTAACGGCACCCTGGTCGTCGGGGCCACCCCGGGTGTCAGTGTCGCGCCATCGGTTACGACCGTTACTTATGGCAGCCCATTGGTGCTGACGGCGGTGACAACGGGCACCGGCCCCCTGGCCTGGCAGTGGTTTGACAACCATACGAATGCAATTCCGGGTGCGGTATATGAAATGCTGACCAACCTGCCGATGGTTTCGGGCAGCGGCAATTACCGCGTGGTGGTGACCAATGAGGTGGGCCGGGCAACCAATTTCGCGAAAGTAACCGTCAACAAGGCGGTGCTGACGGTGACCGCCAACAGCACGAACCGTCCCTACGGCGCTCCCAATCCGGTGCTCACCGCCAGTTACAGCGGATTTGTGAACGGGGACACCTTCAACTCCGCAGTGACCGGCGCGCCCGTTCTGATGACCAGCGCCACCGCAACCAGCACGCCCGGCAATTATGTCATCGTGTGCCCTGTGGGCTCGCTGGCCGCCACAAATTACAGCTTTAGTTTCGTCAACGGCACGCTGACGGTCACGTCCGCCACCAATCCGACCAATCTGCTTGCCAGCGTGAGTGGCTCAACCTTGACCCTGTCCTGGCCGGTGGATCATCTGGGCTGGACCTTGCAGGCGCAAACCAACGATCTCGGCATCGCGCTGGGGAACGGGTGGGTGGATGTCGCCGGTTCCGCCGCCGTTAATCAATGGGTGGTGGCCATGGATGCGACCCTGCCCACGGTTTTCTATCGCCTGCGGCAATAAAGCGGTAAGCCGCGTGGGAAATGCATGGCTGGCATCCAAGCGCAGGTTGGCAACGTAATTATAATAATGAAACCAATGGTAATTATTCAATTGTCCTCCCGGCCGGGCATAATACGGAGTTGGTGGGCCGGCGGGCTGGCCGCCGCGCTGCTTTGGAGCGGGCTTGCTTCCATGGCAAGCGCCGAGCCCACCAATGACTACCTGCTCGTTTACAGCCAGATGTTAAACAACGGCTGGCAGGATTGGGGCTGGGTCAATCACTACGCGACGAACACATCAGCTGTGCCCACCAACAACCGGCCGGCAGGGTTGACCAATTGCATGGTGTTCGCTGCCTCCGGCAGTTATCAGGCGTGGTGGTTGGTGCATGATCCCATCAACACCTCCCTCTACACCAATTTGACCTTGTGGATCAACGGCGGCCCAACCGGGGGACAATACGTGGGCATTTCAGCCCAAGGCTCCACTTGGGGCCCCCGGGTGAGCCTCACCGCTCCGACCAACCAGTGGCAGCCCTTCACCTGTTCGCTGGCCTCGCTGGGAGTGGCGAACATCACCAATTTGGGCGGTTTGCAGATTTGGAATGGCGGTTCCGCGCAGCCCAGTTTTTATCTGGCCAATATAACCCTCACCGCCAACCCGCCACCGGCGGTGGTCAGGGTGGGGGTCAACGTCACGAACACCGTGCGCACGGTCCCGGCCAATCTCTTCGGCATCAACCAAGTCGCGTGGGACGGCAACGTAAATACGCCGACCTCCGTCGGCATTTTGAATGACTTGGGAAATCCGTGCCTGCGCTGGCCGGGGGGCAGTTGGGGGGATGGTTATCATTGGACGAATGAATACCGGGGTTGGGGTTCGTATTCCGCCGACTTCATCGCCCTGGCCACGAACACGCACGCGCAGGCATTTATCATCGTCAATTACGGCAGTAGCGACGCGGGGGAGGCCGCCTATGGGGTGCGAATGTTCAATGTCACCAATCACTGCGGGTTCAAATATTGGGAAGTGGGCAATGAGGTGGGCGGCAGTTGGGAGGAGGACAACAATACAAACGCGCCTTGGCAGCCGCATGATCCGTGGACTTATGCCATGCGCTTCACCGATTACTACCACCAGATGAAAGCTGTGGACCCAACCATCAAAGTCGGCGCGGTGGCGGATATTACCGAAGATGGGACTTCTAATTATACCAATCATCCAGTGGTCAACCCGCGCACGGGGGTCACGCACAACGGCTGGACGCCGGTCATGCTGACCTACATGCGCAGCAACGGCATCACCCCGGATTTTCTCATCGAACACAAATATGCGCCCGGTGACGGCGACACTGCGGGCCTGCTCTATTTCAATAGTTGGGCGGGGGACGCGGCCAGCTTGCGCCAGATGCTCACCGATTACCTCGGCAGCGCGGGTACGAATGTCACGCTGGAGTCGACGGAATCCGGCACGGCGGGGAACTGCACGTCCGTCAGCCTGGTGGGCGGGCTGATGTATGCTGACAATGTGGGTCAGATCATGCAGACGGAGTTTGATTCGCGGTTGTGGTGGGACATGCGCAACGGAGGAGGTGCCATCACTAATTCCGACAACGCCCTCTACGGCTGGCGGACAAATGCCAGTGGATTTCTGGTTAATGATGGCGGCATCGTCTATAATTTGGGAACGCCCACCAACCGTTACCCAACATATTATGTCGCCAAACTGCTGCCACATTTTGCCCAAGGCGGCGACCGCGCGGTGACCGTGACGAATGATTACCCGCTGCTCGGCACGTATGCCGTCCAGCGCGCCAATGGCGCCCTGACCCTGCTGGTGATTAACAAAAGCGCGGCCACCAATCTCACCGCAGCCCTGACGGTCAGAGGGTATGTCCCGGGTTCCACGGGCGTGGCGTATTCCTACGGCATGCCGCAGGACAACGCGGCGGAAACCGGGATTGGCTCGCCGGACATTGCCACGAACACGCTGAGCGGGATGGGAACCAATTTCAATCTGAGCTTTCCACCGTACTCCGCCACGGTGCTGTCACTCAGTCCCTCCGCGCCCCAACTGGTCGTGCCCAAGGCCCAAGTGCCCGGGCAGTTTGTGTTTCAATTATGGGGCCAGCCGGGAGTGCCGTACGTCATTCAATCCACCCGAAACCTGAACCTCGCCTGGTATCCGGTTTCGACCAACACCCTGGCCGGAAATGTTCTAACGATCACCAACAAGATCAGTGGTCCAGCCATTCCCGGGTTTTACCGGGCAGTCTGGCAGCCCTAAGTTGGTCGGGCGGAAACGCGCGGGAGAAAAGTGTCTTTACCGCTGTATCTGAGTTTAGCCTGCCAGGAAAAGGCTGGGGATTTTGCGCAAATAATTCCCTTTGCGGATGCTCGTTTTCCCCCGTCACCCAGGCTCATAACTTTTTCGTCCCTGAGGGATTTTGCGGCCGCCGAAAATTTCAAAAACGGTCTAACGCCGCCGGCCGCCGGGGGCGAAGTGGTAGCCGCCGTGAACGCGCACGCCGCGGGCCTTGCCGGGGAACCCACCCTTGGGCTGGCCGGGCTTGCCCTCCTCGAATAGCACCGTATAACGGTAGTCGAAACCTTCCAACTTGACGCGGGCGATTTTCTGGTTGATGAAGCGTTCGATGGCGAAGACGTGCGGGGCGTCCTCGGCGGTCATGATGGTGAAGGCGTCGCCGCTGGCCTCGGCCCGGCCGGTGCGGCCGATGCGGTGGATGTAATCCTCCGGGTGCTGGGGGACATCGTAATTCACCACGTGGCTGACGTCGGCAATGTCGAGGCCGCGCGCGGCGATGTCCGTGGCCACGAGCACCTCGAACCGGCCGTCGCGAAATCCTTGTAAGGCTTGTTCACGTTCCTTCTGGGTGCGGTTGGAGTGCAGCACGCAGACGGCGTGCTGGCTCTTCTTCAAAAGGCCCGCGATGCGGTCGGCGCCGTGCTTGGTGCGGCAGAAAACAATGACGGAGTCGTATTTAACCTCGTCCAGCAGGCGGAGCAGGAGGTCGGATTTTTGGGTGTCGGAAACCGGGTAGATGACGTGCTTGACGGTTTCGGCCGGGGTGCGGCGCGCGCCGATTTCCACGGTCTCCGGATCGTGCATGGCCCAACTGATGAGCGTTTCGATCGCGGGAGGAATGGTGGCTGAGAAGAGGGCGGTGTGGCGCTGGCGCGGGCATTTTTCGACGAGATGGCGGACGTCAGGCAGAAAGCCCATGTCCAGCATGCGGTCGGCCTCGTCGAGCACGAGGAACTCCACCTTGTCGAGTCGGAGGGTGCCTTTTTCCAGATGGTCCAGCAGGCGGCCCGGGGTGGCCACCACGATGTCGGCGCCGGCCTTGAGTTCATCGGTTTGGCGGCCATAACCCACGCCGCCGTAGACCACGGTGATCTTCAAGTTGGAAAAGCGGGCATAATCCCGCATGGCGGTTTCGACTTGGGCGGCGAGCTCGCGGGTGGGTTCGAGAATGAGGGCGCGGGGACCGGGGGCGGGATGGCCCAGGCGGGAGAGGATGGGCAGGCCAAAGGCGGCAGTTTTGCCGGTGCCGGTTTGGGCGCTGCCGATGACGTCACGGCCGGCCATCACGAGGGGGATGGCGCGCAGTTGAATGGGCGTCGGTTCGATGTAGCCCATCGCCTTGATGCCCTGCAGAATATTCTCGGCCAGGCCGAGCTCGGTAAAACTCATTTCAAAAGACTATCACGAAACCGGCGGCACGGAAACATTTTGATTAGGGGCTTCCGCCGGGGCCGCCGGAGTGACGGGCGTTTCGACCGCCACCACCGCCTCGGGGACGGTGACGGGAACTTCGTCGGCCAGGTCGGGGGCGACGCTCACGTCGGCCACGGGGAGCGCGGCTTCGGCGGGTTTCGGGGCGGCCGTCGCTTCCGCGATGATGTCGGCTACCGATTCGGTCACCGGAGCGGCGGGGGCAGCGGCGGCGGCTTCGGCCTTGGGTTGCGCCTTGGGTTCTTTGACGGGTTTGGGCGCCGGTTTCTTGGCGGTTTCCAACTTGCCGTCGGCGAATTCGAGCACATGGCCTTGGTGGACCAGCCAGTGCAGATCGGCAATCAAAGCCGTCTGCTCGGGCGTGGGCTCGGCCTGGTCGGGCGTCGGCGCCTTGGGGGCGTCCGGGGCCACTTCGAGCACGGTCACCTTCGGCGCGGGGGCGAGGGCTTCCACCATTTTGCGGCGGGAGCATTTCGGATGCTCGTTGATGTAGGTAACGATGCGCTTGATGTTCTCGGAGACCGGGCTGGCATCAAGATCCAAGTATTGCGGCCGGGCGACGGCGACGTGCGTGACGGTTTTGTTGACCTTGAAGAAATGCAGGCCGTGCGACGCGAAGGAGCGGCTGAGGCTGGTGGCCAGCGGGAGCGGGAAATGCTTTTGCTGTTCCCACTCGGCACGGATCAGGCGTTGCAACTCATGGCTCTTGAGGGTGCGGCTGGGCACGCCGGCGATGGTGTAGGTGTCCACGGCCTTGACGATGGCGTCCTTGTGGACGGCGCGGAAATGCTTTTCCACATCCTCGAGCGAGCCGAGGCGGAGCGGTTCGGGGACGTTGAGGCAGACGTATTCAGTCTTGAAGCTCTGGTCTTCCACCCATTTCTTAACGACGGCTTCTTCGCGGACGATTTTGACGCGGGCTTTGAAGGCCTCGAAGGGCATGCGCGAAAAGCGTTCGTTGTGCAGCTTGTGGAGCTGGTTCTGGTAATCGTGATGATTGGGCGGGCCGAGGATCACGCCGCTGACGCCGCATTGGGCCACGAACGTGTAAACGCCCTTGGGCGGTTCTGTGGGGGTGCGTTCGGCGGTGTAGAATGTGGCGAAATGGTTTTTCAGGATGTGCGCGACGGCTTCGTCCTCGCTGAGCCAGGGCGTGTCGTCCAGGGCGCAGGAGAAGAGCGGTTGCTTGGGGGTGCCATCGGCATTCTTGCGAATGGCGAGGGTCACGTTGTAGCGCTCAGGTTTGTCGAGCACTAGTTGGGCGATCTGGAAGAGCGGATAGGCGCGGCCAGTGACGCGGATCTGGCGGGCGAGGGATTCCACGCCGTGTTCAACGGGAACGATCGAGACGGCGAGCTCCACGAGGGGCGCGGGCGCGGGCGGACGTTCGGGGCGTTGAAAACGGTCACCGCCGCGGTCATCGCGCCGGGGTCCAGATTGGCGGCGATCACCACCGCCACCGCCGAAGCGGGCGCCACCACCACTGCCACCGCCGCCGGGACCGCCCGGACGGGGACCGGAACCGGTGCGGGGGCGGCCGCCGCCACCGCCACCACCAAAGGAATCACCGCGCGAACCGCCGCGCCGGCGCTCGGGCTGGTCGCCTTCAGTGCCGGTATATTTCTCAAAGCGGTTGGTCGGCGGTTGTTCCTGGGCCCAGGAGGGCAGGAAAAGTTTTTCCAGGTCCAAATCGGTTTCTAAAATACTGTTCATGCGATCTAAGAGTTCTATTGATTAAGCGGCAACGACCACCGCGCGTTTGGCGAGAATAGCATCCACAATCTTTTTGGCGAGCGCGGGTTTTTCCACGAGCGCCTTCTGGGCAGCTTCCTTGCCCTGGCCGATGAGTTCGCCTTCGAACTGGAGCCAGGCGCCCTTTTTGTCCACCACGCCGTCGGCCACGCCCACTTCGAGAATGCTGCCCTCCTTGTTGATGCCGTGGTTGTAAATAATGTCAAACTCGGCTTCACAAAACGGCGGGGCCACTTTGTTTTTCACGATTTTGACTTTCACATGGTTGCCAATCGCGTTGCCGGCGTCGTCTTTCAAGGTGTCCTTGCGGCGGATGTCGATGCGCACGCTGGCGTAAAATTTGAGGGCCTTGCCCCCGGGGGTGGTTTCGGGGTTGCCGAACATGACGCCGACTTTTTCCCGCAACTGGTTCGTGAAGATGCAGGTGGTCTTGGATTTGTTCAAGACGGCGGTGAGTTTGCGGAGGGCCTGGGACATGAGGCGGGCTTGCATGCCCATGGTGGCCATGCCCATCTCGCCTTCGAGCTCGGCCTTGGGGACGAGCGCCGCGACGGAGTCGACGACGATGACGTCGAGGGCGTTGGATTTCGCGAGGGTTTCGCAAATGGTGAGGGCTTCCTCGCCGGAGTCGGGCTGGGAAACGAGGAGGTCATCCAGGTTCACGCCCAATTTTTTGGCGTAGGCGGGGTCGAGGGCGTGCTCGGCGTCAATGAAGGCGGCCAGACCGCCCGTTTTTTGGGCGTTGGCGATGACGTGGAGCATGAGGGTGGTTTTGCCGGAGGATTCCGGGCCGAAGATCTCGATGACGCGGCCGCGGGGAATGCCGCCGACGCCGAGGGCGAGGTCAATGGCCAGGGAACCGGTGGGGATGACGCCGATTTTGACGCGGGACTGGGCATCGCCGAGGCGCATGATGGCGCCTTCGCCGTATGCCTTGGTGATCGAAGAAATGGCGGCATCGAGCTCGCGTTGGTGCGGTCCCGGGACCTTGGGCTCGCTCGCGGACTTTTCTACCCCTTTTTCGACGGGCTTCTCGGCGGACTTTTCCGTCTTTTCCTTTTCAGGAGACTTGGGCGGCATAATTCGTTTTTTTAGATTCGGTCGAGTATCTTAGGCAATGGCCGGGGAATAGTCAAACGCGATGGTTGGATTTGAGAGGTGGGTTTTGGCAGGGTTGGTTTGAAACAGTGCGCGAATCTTGAAGATTTCGCGCGGGGCGGGGATTAATGAGGTTTTTGAGGGATTCATGGTTAATTGGTTGAGGTTTTGGTTTTTGTGCGGTGAGGGCGGGACGAGGTGGGACGGATGGCTCGGTGGTAACCGGGCAGGCACGCGGGACGGACCGCCCCGGGAGCGGGGTGGAAGGCCTGGTCAACGATCCGGTTTTTACCATTCATCTTCCCGCAGTTTAGCGGGGGACCCTGGACAACGGCTGTCCAGGGTCCAAAATTTATTAAATTATTTTTTGGCAGCAAAAAAGGCAGAGAAAGAGGGGGGGGGTTCAATTGCCAACCTCCAGAGAATAAGCAATGGGACCGATGGGACGAATAGGACGAATGGATTTGCGGACGGCGCGGTGGATTTAAATTTCTCAGTCACACGGCAAATGCAGTGCTGAGGCCACGCCGGGAAGGGAAAACTGCAAATTTCAATATCCACGATTCAGGGAATAATCCATTTTCAATCATCAAAGGGCGAGGCGGATTGGGGGCATTTAATTAGAA
Source organism: uncultured Verrucomicrobia subdivision 3 bacterium (assembly GCA_903895255.1). GTDB lineage: Bacteria > Verrucomicrobiota > Verrucomicrobiia > Limisphaerales > UBA11358 > UBA11358. The sequence goes on along the minus strand of CAITTG010000052.1, from coordinate 5,787 downwards.
ACTCCTCACGTCGTTTACTAAGGGGTCAGGGGGACGGTTGGGCCAGAGGCTCCCGGGGGCTGCGGCAGGGACAGCGTTCCATTTTCGACGGGAATTTATAGTTTGCTCGGGGAAAGGAGGTTGCTAAGGTGTCCGCAGTTCTCCAAGCCATCATAGAATCATGCTTATGAAAAACGTGCTCACTCCTCTGTTGATTGCCCTGCCGGCGCTGTGTTTGCTGACGGGTTGTTTGAACCTGTCGCTGGGCAGTGGCAGTCATACGGCCGCGGCGGGTCCCACCTTGGGGCAGCAATTGATTGATTTGCAGGCGGCGCGGAATAGCGGGGCGATCTCGGCGTCCGAGTACGAGGCGCAGAAGGCCCGGTTGTTGCAAAAGAATTAGCGGGACGCGGGCCGCGCGGGGCGGGGTTCGCCCGGGGCGCGCAACTTTTTTAAGCAACCGCTGTTTATAGGCTTATGAAGCGCGTATTCGCACTCTTTTTCGGGCTGGTGCTGCTTTCGCAGGTGTTGAAGTTTTATGAGCAGGGGCAGGGGGCAACGGTGCAGCGCCAGCCACCGGCGCGGGTGCAGCCGGTGAAGCCGGAACCGGGCGCGACGACGGTGAAATTTATGCTGACGGCCGTGGAGGAGGGGGGGAGGAAAGGCTAAAGTATAAAGGCTAAAGGCTAAAAAGAACCTTATTCAAGGGGCTCACGGGAAGGGACATCACTATATTGCTCAAAACGTTGCTGCCAAATATTCATGAGTGGCTTCCAGTCGGTCAAATCACCTGATTGCAGGGCGGCAAAGTAATGTTTTTCGTCGGCGGCGTCCATGGGCACCAAGTCAACGGGGGGTAATTGCAGACGGTGCAGCAATTCGCGCAGAAACAAACGGGTAACCCGGCCATTGAAATCAGCGAACGGGTGAATGGAAAGCAGCCGGCCTTCGGCAAAAGCAAGGGTTTCCAGAAGCAATTCATCAAGATGCCCCGTCGCATTCGCCAGTCGCAGGCACATATCCTCGCCATAATCACGCATGAAGACCGGGACGCGGTGAGGGGGCGGCGGTTGATGCCGCCCGACACGAACCTCGTTGGTCCGCCAGCGACCGGCCCAAGCCGGCACCAAGTCCCCGGCAATTTGGAAATGAAACTGAAGGATCAAATCGCTCGCCGGACGTTGAGCAGCGTACGCATCGGCGGCAATGGATCGTTCAACGGCGAGCACCCGCTCGGCAAGCAACGGCGCGAGTTGGGTATAACTTAAGACGCCCCGGGTGGTTTCGATGAACCGGGTGGCGCCATCTGGCGGTGTAGTTTCTCCAGCCATGAAAGGTCAACGCTTTCTCGCTCGAACGCCATGGAAAGAGCGACCTGGCGGGGAATCCTCCGCCAGCAAATGTCTTGCTGGGTCTCAGCCTTAAGCTGCTGCCAGCGTTGTATGTTCTCTGTCCATTTCAAGATGCTACACACTACGTGCTTTTTTCCGGCATTGCAAAGGGGAATTCAGTGGCCAAAATACGCGTCCATCGGTGCTCCCAAGTTCGATTTAACAGGGAGTATTCACCGTTCCTCGACTTCGATTTCCAGTTCGCCGGCGCGTTCGAGGGCGAGGATTTCGGCAGAGTAGCCGATGCGGAAGTTGGGATACTGGAAGGGCCAGCCAATTTCCATTTTTAGCTTGCGGTTGGACACGCGTTTGTTGGTGACGCCGCGTTTGCGGGTGGCCTCGGGGTTTTCCGGCACGCTGGGGGGCGGGTATTTCCCGAGGGTGGCGGCGAGCCAGCCGAAGAAATGGGCCTGGGTCACGGGTTCATCGTCCACGGCATTGTATATTTCCCCGGGCCGGCCGTTTTTCAGGGCGGCAATGATGCAGCCGATGAGGTCGTCGCGGTGGATCATGTTCATGACGCGGGAGCCATCGCCCTCGATGCGGGCCTCGTTCTTGAGGAATTGCTTGAAGGCGTAGCCGCGGCCGGGGCCGTAAATGCCGGCCACACGCAGGATGACGGCGGGCAGGCGCTGCGTGGCAAAGGCTCGCAGCAGGAGTTGCTCGGTTTCCACGAGCACGCGAGCGGTTTCGGCCTCGGGCTCGGTGGGGCTGGTTTCCTTGACGGCGGAGCCGTCGTTCTGGCCGTAGACGCCGGTGCTGCTGGTGTAAACGAATTTTTTCGGGGGGTGGGGAGCCAGCCAGGCGAGGAGGTTCGCGGTGCCTTGCAAATAAATCTGCCGGTAATCGGTGGCGTCGCCGCCGCCGGAGGCGACGCAATTGACGACCCAGTCGAAGTCGTGCGGGAGGGCGGCGAGGGTTTCCGGCCGGGTGACATCCCCGGAGAGGGGGGTGATGCCCGCGCCGAGCAATTGGGCCTCGGCGGCGGCGCTGCGGCGGAGGCCAAAGACGGAATGTCCCTGCCGGACGAGTTCCACTCCGAGCGGCAGGCCCACGTAACCGCAGCCAACGATCAAGACGCGCATGGCAAGAGTTTAAACGGGACCAGGGGGCAACGCCAGTGCGACGGTGGAAAATTCCAGGGAAAACGAATCACGAATGAACGTCCAGCAAGGCGGCAAAGCGCAGGCCGCGCGTGCTGATGCGGAGTTGCGATATTTTAAAGACCTCCATGACGGCGGTGTAAATGGCGACGCCGGTGAGGATGACGTCGGCGCGGTTGGCGGGCAGGCCGGGCAATTGCTGGCGTTGTTCCAGCGACAGGCTCCAGAGCAGGTCGCGCAGGGTGCGCAGGCGGTTGAGACTTAATTGCACACCTTCGATCGCGTCGCGGTCAAAACTGGCGAGTTGGAGTTCCATGCGGCCGAGGAGGCTGGTGGTGCCGCCGGTGCCGACCAGTTGCAAGGGGCCCGGCAGGGCCTCACTGTGGAGCAGGGCGGCGAGATGGGGCTGCACTTCCTGGCGGAGGTAAGCCTGGAGTCGGTCACGACTGGCGGCCGCTTCAACCGCCGTGGGCGGATTGCTCAAGGGGAACGTTTCCAACTGGCGCACGGTGCCCAGGGGAAAACTGCGGGCCAGCAGCCGGTGGCGGTCCCGGCCCAGAATAAACTCCGTGCTGCCGCCGCCGACATCGAGAATGAGCAGGGAGTCGCCCGCAAAGCGGGCCTCGGTGGACACCCCTTGGAAGGACCAGTCGGCCTCCTGTTCGCCGGAGATGATTTCGGTGGGGAGCCCGGCGGCAGCGTGAATGGCGGCGGTCAGATCGCCGGGATTTTTGGCTTCGCGGGCGGCGCTGGTGGCGATGACGCGAATGGACACGGCGGCCAATTCCCGGGCTTGGCCGGCCAGCTCAGCGACCGCGCGGGCGGTGCGGGCAATGGCCGCGGGTTGCAGGATCCGGGTTTCGTAGAAGTCTTTGCCGAGCCGGGTTTGGTGGCTTTCCTCGAGCACGGGCGTCACCTGGTTCCCGGCCACGCCGGCCACCAGGAGTTTGACCGAGTTGGTGCCGACATCAATGACGGCGCGACGAATGCAATCCATGCTAGGGACAGGTTAAAAGGCGGGCGGAGGGCAAACCAAGCGGAAAAGGAAATTTTTAGGCAGGGGGCGGTCGCATCCGGCTGCCGCATAACTTAGATTTCCCGGGTGATGGGGCCATCGATTGCCGAAGCGGTGGATCATTAGTGGGTCGCACGGCAGCATGCTTTCGCACAGCCTGCCGGTTTTGAAACCTGCGCTAACAGTAATAAAAAGCCCGCCGCGCGAGGCGCGGCGGGGGGGTAAAGGTTGCGAGTCGAGGAGCCGCTCAGGGCTGGTCCTTGAGAATGGCCAGGAACTGCTTCATGGCCGGGGACAGCACTTTGTTCTTCTTGTAAATGGCGGCGAGGGGACGGAAGAAATCGCCGTCATCAATCGGCACAGCCACCAGGGTTTGCTTGGCGATTTCCTGGATCACGGTGCCTTGCGGCACGATGGAGATGCCGGCATCAATTTCCACGGCGCGTTTGACGGTCTCGACGTTGTCGAATTCCATGACATGTTTCACTTCGACGTCGTATTCCTTGAGGATTTTATCGAGCGCCTTGCGGGTGGGGATGTCGGGCTCGAAGCCGATGACCTTCTGGCCGGCGAGCGCCTTGAGTTTCACGGATTTCTGCCGGGCAAAGGGATGCTGGGGATGGGTGATGAGCACGAGCGGCTCCTTGCGGAGGGGCACGATTTCGAGCTTGGGATCGCGGGTGGGGTAGGCAACCAGGCCCAAATCCACGACGTTGCCCAGGACATCCTCGTACACTTGGTTGGCCCGTCGGTATTCGACGTGAATATTCACCGTCGGATAGCTCTTCATGAACTTTTTGACATACGGCGGCAGGTCATGGAGGCCGATGCTGTAAATGGTGGCGACGCGGATGGTGCCGGAAATGATATCCTTGAGCTCCTGCAATTTGCTGTGCAGGGACTCATAAGTCTGGATGATTTGCTTGCTGTATTCGTACAGGGTCTGGCCCTCGCGGGTGAGGCGGAATTTCTTTTTGCTGCGCTCAATTAGCAGGGACTTGAACGTGCGTTCAAGGGCGCTAATTTGCTGGCTCACGGCGGACTGCGTGACGCTGTTAATCTGGGCTGCCTTGGTGAAACTTTCCGTCTCCGCAAGGTCGCAAAAAACCTTCAAACTTTCGATCTGCATAAGAAACGTTAACCATTATCCCGGCATTAGTCAACCCCCTAATTGAAATAATCTAATTTAGACCGGCTGACGATCAGGGAACGAGCACGAAGGCCTCCGGCAGGAGGCCGGCCACGGTGAATTCGCGGACGCAGGCGAGGTCGTCGCTGTCCGCCACGTATACCTTTGCTTGCGGGGCGTATTCGGCGAGCAACTGGCGGCAGGCGCCGCAGGGCATGGGGCCGCCGGGGGCGCGGGCCACGACGGCGACGGCGGTGAAATCGCGCCGGCCCTTGGTCAACGCGCCAAAGAGGGCGACGCGTTCGGCGCAGCAGGTGAGGCCGTAGCTGGCGCTTTCGACGTTGGCGCCGCCAAGGATTTCGCCGGCGGCGGTGAGGAGGGCGGCGCCGACCTGGAATTGGGAATAGGGCGCGACGGCGCCGAGCCGGGCCTGGGCGGCGGCGTGGATGAGTTCGGCCGGAGTCACAGTTTTAGTCATAATATTAGCTAACCGATTTAACCGCAATGGGCGGCTGACTATAAAGCCGGGCGAAGGTTTCCAACAGGCGGGCCCCGGTGGTCTTGACCCGTTCGGCGGTGTCCAGGACCTCGGCGTGGGAGAGCGTGGTCTGGCCCAGGCCGGCCGCGGCGTTGGTGATGCAGGAGAGGCCAGCCACGCGCACGCCGCAGTGCCGGGCCGCGATGGCCTCGGGCACGGTGCTCATGCCCACGGCATCCGCACCCCATTGGGCAAACAAGCGGATTTCCGCCGGCGTTTCGTAGCTGGGGCCGCTCACGGCCAGATACACGCCGGAGCGCAACTTCAGCCGGGTGGCCTTCGCCGCCTGAAGCACGAGGGCGCGCAACCCGGCGTCGTAGGTTTCGGTGAGATCGACGAAGCGCGGCAGGCCGGGCACATTGGGACCGCGCAAGGGGTTGGCGCCCATGAAATTGATATGATCGGTCAACAGCATGAAATCACCGGGCCGGAACCGGCGGTTGATGCCGCCGGCGGCATTGGTCAGGACGACATCCTGGATGCCGCAGGCGGCGAGGGTGCGGATGGCAAAGGTGACCGTGGCCATGGAATAGCCTTCGTAATAGTGGGCCCGGCCACTGAGCACGAGCACGGGCGTGCCGCCGAGCCGGCCGAAATAGAGATCGCCGGCATGTCCATGAATGGTGGGCAGG